>NZ_LMCF01000026.1 GCF_001623075.1 Pseudovibrio sp. Ad37 | reverse complement strand
TTACTCGTTGCGTGAAGCCCAAATAATCATCGAAAGGTGGAGGATACACTACAATACCAAACGCCCCCATAGTGCGCTGAACTTCCGCCCACCGGCTCCTGAAGTAATCATTCCAGTAGACCAAAGGCCAGTCATGCACTAACTTTCAAACCGGACCACTCAAGTGGGGCTGATCAGCTAAGCTTGACGCGCTTCACGTTGAATTGGCCGAGATGAGACGTGAGTTAAGCAGGCAAAAAGAAAATTCACGCATCTGACTAAGTTAGTTGCCTCTGGCATTTTCCAGATCCTTTCCTACATGAGGTAAGCGCTCATTTGATTTATGGGCTCGGGCACTTCGATCTTGGCTTGTTGGTTTTGATTGAACGGATTGATGTGTGTCTGGCTGAGGGCCATAGCACGGATTTGAGGATGACATATGCTTACTACGACCACTAACTCTCTCGATGGCAAAGAGATTTCCGAGTACAAAGGAATTGTTCACGGTGAAGCAATTCTGGGTGCGAACGTCTTTAAGGATCTGTTCGCTGGTATTCGCGATATTGTCGGTGGTCGTTCCGGCGCCTACGAGGGTGAACTGAAGAAAGCCCGTCAGATTGCGCTGCATGAGATGACTGAGGAAGCATCGCGCTATGGTGCAAATGCTGTGATCGGCATCGACATTGATTATGAAACAGTTGGCAGCAACGGTTCCATGTTGATGGTGACTGCAACTGGTACTGCTGTCACTTATCGCTAACGCATTATTCTTCGCGTATCCTTCCTGAAGAACTGGTGCAGGGTTCTGCCCTGCCCCACAACTTCTCCAAGTCGCTGACTTGCAAAGGGGCGTCATCTGTTCAAGGTTGGCAGAAGAGATTCTTCTGACCGGACTTATTTGAATGAATGCACGCTTCGCTTCTTCCAGAGATAACATTGATGATCTTGCCGAGCGGTTGCTGAATGGGCAGCGTGCAGCACTTGCGCGCGGCATAACGCTTGTTGAATCCAAGAAGCCAGCACACCGGGAGCAGGCCGAAGCGCTGCTGACCAAGGTGATGGGCTCTACCGGGAATGCATTCCGCATTGGTGTGACGGGCGTTCCGGGCGTTGGCAAGTCCACCACCATTGACACCTTTGGCTCCAATCTCACAGCAGCCGGGCACAAAGTGGCCGTGCTGGCTGTTGATCCGTCTTCTACGCGGACTGGCGGTTCCATTTTGGGTGATAAGACTCGTATGGCCCAGTTGGCTATAGATCGTAATGCCTTCATTCGCCCTTCCCCTTCTGCAGGCACGCTTGGCGGTGTGGCGGCTAAGACCCGCGAAAGCATGTTGCTTTGTGAGGCGGCTGGTTTTGATGTCATCCTGGTGGAGACGGTTGGCATTGGGCAATCCGAGACAACAGTTGCGCAGATGGTTGATTTCTTCCTCGTACTGATGTTGCCGGGTGCTGGTGATGAGCTGCAAGGGATCAAGAAGGGCGTGCTTGAGATTGCCGACCTTATTGCCGTGAACAAGGCAGAAGGTGACGGGCTGCTGCGGGCGCGGTCTGCGGCCTCTGAGTATCGTGCAGCTCTCAATATTCTTGCGCCACGTTCCAAGCACTGGTCTCCCCCTGTTCTGACGGTTTCCGGCCTTGCCAATGAGGGCCTTGATGAGGTGTGGGGGCAGCTCGGCATCTTCAAAGAACGGATGCAGGCGAGCGGTGACTGGGACAGTAAACGTGCTGAACAGCAGCTTGCATGGATGTGGGGCTTGCTGAACGAGAAGCTTCAGGCCGCATTGAAGGCAAACCCGGATATTCAAGCGGCGCTGCCTGATGTTGAAAGCGCGGTGAAATCCGGCAATCTGCCTGCAACGGCTGCAGCGAGTAAGCTGGCGAGCTTGTTCGGCATTTAAACCAGCGTTGGGGGACAAGATGACTGAGGATCAAGAGAGACTTTCACGACGTGCCCTGCTTGGTGCTGGTGTCATTGCCGGAGCTGGAACGCTTGTGGCTGCTCAGGACGCGCAGGCAGCAACGCCTTTGAGACCGGTGATCGCGGAGTTTCCTGCACCTCCTTTGCAGCAAGATGTCTCTGATGCGCTGCAAGCCGCAATGAATGAGACCGCAGCGCAAGGGCAGATCCTTCAGCTTGGTGCGGGCAATTTCTTCTGTTCAAACCTCTCTCTGCCCAGTGGGCTGAGCTTACGCGGCGTGCCCGGACATACACGTCTGGTGCTTAATGGAAGTGGCCCTCTTCTGCAGGGTATTCAGGGTGATCGTATTTGCCTGAGCGAACTTGTTTTTGATGGCAACGGCCTGTCACTATCCGACGACGTCTCGGCGCTGCTGTGGTTTTCTCAATGTGAGCGGCTTGATCTCAGTTCCTGTGAGATAACCAAGAGCAGCAAGGCTGGTTTGGTGCTGGAGCAATGTTCAGGGTCTGTTATTGGTAACCAGATCCACGCAATCGGAGATGTTGCTCTTCTCAGCTACAATGCTAGAGCGCTTCAGATTGAGCGGAATATCGTTTCTGACTGCGGAAACGGCGGTATTCTGGTGCATCGGTGGTCTGAAGGGCATGATGGTTCGATCATTTCCAGCAATCAAGTCTCCAACATTCAAGCGCAAAGTGGTGGAACCGGTCAAAATGGCAATGGCATCAATGTGTTTCGGGCGGACAATGTTACCATCTCCAACAACAAGGTGAGCGACTGCACGTTTTCCGCAATCCGCGCCAATGCTGCGTCAAATGTTGAGGTGCTTGGTAATACTTGCCATCGTTCCGGCGAGGTGGCTTTGTTTGTCGAGTTTGGTTTTCAGGGCGCTATTGTCAGCAATAACCTGATTGAGACAGCCGCCAACGGGATTTCCATCACCAACTTCCGTGAGGGTGGTCGTCTGGCCGTGTGCTCCAACAATGTATTGCGCGATATTACTGGCGCTGGGCCTTATGCGAAGGACAATCCGAGTTTTGGGGTTGGTATTGCGGTTGAGGCGGATACCAGTGTGACTGGCAATGTTGTCGAGGATGCGCGGGTTATTGGCATTAATCTGGGTTGGGGCCCGTATATGCGTAATTTGATTGCAGCTCAAAACACTGTGCGCTCTGCCCCGGTTGGCATTGCCGTCAGCTTTGCAGCTGAAGGACAAAGTGCGCTCATTTCCCAGAATATCATTGCGGGCTGCCCCGTGAATATCGCTGGCTTCAAGTGGGATGAGCAGGTGAGCGGGGATCTGGCGATTTCAACGGAGGATCTGCCACACTCCATACGCGTGACAGACAATCTTGTCAGTGCAGCTTAGGTGAGACAGCAGGAAGTGGACTTCCTGCCCTCCATCATCACATGGCGTTCAACAGACGCTTGAAGTCTGCAACGGGGCGCACTTCGCCGACGAGAACATCGCGACGGTTCTTCAGTTGCTGGTGTTCCCAGGCGTTCAGGCCTTTTTCCTCATCATCGGAAATATCCAGAAGCGATCTGATGGTGGATGCCATCATCACTTCTGCACCGCGTACGGAACCGTCTTCACATTTCAACGTTACACCGAAGCCTAGTTCTGGCAGGGCTGCACAGAAGACGCCTTCTGCACCAACTTTCACGAAGACACGACCTTTGAAGATATCCATGATCTCGGTGCAGAAGCGGTTTTTACCTGCGACCATATAAGGTTCGTTGACGCACGCTTCATAGAGTGTTTCTGCTGCACTGGCGCGGACTGGGTCAAGACCAACACCTGTTGCGAAGCGGGCAAAGGCCAGCGCTGTTTTCTGCTGGTCCATGGCGTAGGTCGGGATGGAACACCCATCTGTGCCACATACATCACGTGCCAGGATACCACCGCTCATCTGTTCCAGAACGTTGCGGATCTCCATCTGAACAGGGTGATCAAAATCGATGTAGTTTTCGGTTGGAATACCCAGAGTCTTGGCCATGGCCAGGAAACCGGCATGCTTGCCAGAGCAGTTGTTGTGCAGCTGACATGGGCTGTCATCGGTCTTCACAAGGCCGACGCAATCATCCATGTGCTTTGGCCATTGCGGGCCACACAGCAGGTCTTCTTCTGTCAGGCCCGCTTTGAAGAGCATGATGCGTGCGGAGTTGGCATGGGTCTCTTCGCCGTTATGGGAGGCGCAGGCCAGAGCCAGTTCTGCATCGTCAAAATCGAGGGCTTCAGCCGCGCCGGATTCCACCATTGGAATTGCCTGAAGAGCTTTGATTGCGGAGCGCGCAAAGATGCCCTGCTCCACGTCACCTGCGCTGAATGCCAGCTTACCATCGGCATCAACAATAGCGATTGAACCACGGTGACGGCTCTCGACAGTGGTGCCACGTGTCACTTCAACGAGTACGGGATTATCCATTCACTCAAACTTCCAAGGGTTGGATTACAGGCTAATTGATTATTTGCGGAAGGCTGTCAGTCGTCCTTGCTTGACCAAGCAGCTCCGGTTTGTTGTCGTCTGCATACTCTATTTTTGAGCGCAGAGCTACTTTTGCGAATTTGTCTTTATTTTTACGCGTATTCCCGAAAGCCAGAACTGATTATCAGAGAAGCAGCGTCTTCAGTTTGGTGCGAGCCCTTATGAAACCGCCAGTTCTCCCATCCAGACGCGCAATCGACCCAGAGCTTCTTGCAGGACTTCATCCTTTTTGCAGAAACAGAACCGGACGAAGGTCTGCGGGCCTTTGGTGCCGTAAAATGCTGAGATCGGAACGGCGGCAACGCCTGCCTGTTCCACCATTTTCTGGCAGAACTCCACGTCATTGCCTTTGAAGCCAAGTGGGGAGAAGTCGCAGGTGACAAAGTAGGTGCCTTCGCACGGCAGCACCTTAAAGCCCATGTCTTCCAGTGGTTTGGAGATCAGGTCACGCTTTGCTCTCAGGTCGTCTTCCAGCGAGGTGTAGTAGTCATCTCCTTTGCTCAGACCGTAGGCGACTGCTTTTTGCAGGTTTGGCGGTGTGGTGAAGGTGATGAACTGGTGCGCTTTGGCAATTGGTTCTAACAGGTTTGGAGCGGCTGTGATGTAGCCGACTTTCCAGCCTGTCAGTGAAAACGTCTTGCCCGCAGAGCCGATGCGGATGCAGCGATCACGCATCCCCGGAAGGGTCATGAGTGGTTTGTGCTTGTCGTCGGAAAAGACGATGTGCTCGTAGACTTCATCGCAGATCGCATAGCAATCAAACTCCAGGCACAGGTCTGCGATGAGTTGTAGTTCCTCCGTAGAGAAGACCTTCGCACTTGGGTTCATTGGGTTGTTGAGCAGGATAGCTTTTGTCTTGCTGGAGAACGCCTGGCGCAATGTCTCTTCACGCAGCTCCCAGTTTGGCGGTGTTACCTGCACGAAGACCGGAGTGGCGCCTGCCCCCTTGACCAGCGAGAGATAGCAGTCGTAAAGCGGCTCGATGAGGATGACTTCATCACCCGGCTCAACCAGCGCACAGATGCTGTCTGCCAGCGCTTCAGTGGCACCTGAGGTGACGAGTACTTCGCTCTGCCAATCTACATCCAGATCATAGAAGCGCTTGTTGTTCTCAGCAACGGCTTGTCGCAACGCCGGGACGCCCAACATGGGCGGGTACTGGTTTGGCCCTTCCATCAAGGTGTCAGCCGCAACCTGTCTCACATCCTGCGGGCCGTCTACATCCGGAAAGCCCTGCCCCAGATTGATGGCCTGATGTTCCATTGCCAGACGCGACATGCGCTCAAATACCGTTGTTTCTATTCCGGTAAATACTGAGTTTGTCGGTTTCATCCAGGGTGCTCCTTGCCTGACACGCTTCTTCGCAGGACGACAAGCTAACGATTAGGCGGCATCCTGCAAAGTCTGCATTAGATGCATTTCCTGCGTATTTCCACATAAAGCGGTTTCATCTATTGCGGATTTTTGTGCTCAAACCGTTTCTCAGGTTTCAGCGATACGCTTTGGAAATGCAGAAGCACTAGTAGCACCACATGGCATCCCATGCAGTGGTGAAGCTAGAGTTCCCGATAGTCGGGATGAGCAAGGCGGCAGGCAATGCCTGCGCTATTTGTTAGTAATGAGTCTTCGGCATCAGCTACACGCCTTGCCCGGGCTTTCTTATAATGAACTACGTCGCCTCTTTTGCCTATAAGGCACGATAGCCGGTTTTCCGGAAATACAGTGGCTTATCCAGTCAGGTTTCCCTGCCCGAACAGTTCCTCCGTCTTTGACAAACACATCTGCAAAAGTGGATTTCTCCAACCGGTACATCTGCATCCGTCGCCGCGTGATACCCTATAGTCCTGGGCCCTTCCCCTCAAACCATGCGGTCACGTTTGAAGTTCGGTTCACCGGACCACTGAAAGGTGCGTTACGTCTTCCAATAGCCCCGCCCAACCTACGACAAACTGACGGTCGCTCCGCCAGCAGCCCGTTACGTAGGCATGCGCTTAGTATGGACACGGTTTGAGGCCGGGGGGATAAGTTTTTTTGATTGAGTTGGTGGCATCTGCTCGGCTTTTTCTTCCAAAATCGAGAAGGTGGTGCCTTTGGCTCTGGGTACCGGATCTCCACTCCGTTCCGTCCGGCATGACGGCGGTGGTCCAAGCGAACCTGACAGCTCCCCCTCAGCCGTCTTCCCGCACTTGATGCGGGATCTAGTGAAGCGAGCCAGCAGCTCAACCTTTTGACTTTCAAAAGATTTCCTTGCTCAACATTGGATGGTCAGTTTAGAGTCTACTCGCATTAGTTGTGGGAGCGTATTCTAATGACAGAAACTTCACTTTCAGGATTTGACGATCGCTCAGAGCGTCTGTTTATCCATTTTGATGTTAATGACCACTCTCTTAAGCTCGACACCTTTATTCAAACAGCGGACAGCGTTCGAAACATCATTGATGCGCTAGACGAAACATTCTTCCAAGGTTCTTTACAGTATGAGCTGATCGTCTTCCCCCCTGAAGATGGTAGCTTTCTATCGAAACTGGGCTTCTGTGTGCTCTCCTCTCTTAGCGCTGTGTACGCTTTTATATGCACCGAACCCGGTGCTGCCTTTACAAAAGGCCTTACAGGAGAAACCCCGTCTTATTGGTTTGAGCAAGCAGGGTATAAGGTTCTAGAAGAAGCAAAATGGATTTCAGAGCAACTGACCACCGATGAAGCGAACGCGGCTGAACTAAAAACCGACAGGAACCTTGCAACCATAGCTGATGCATCATCCTGTCAGGCTACCGCACGGGTGGTCATTTCGATGACACGCAGCTTGCTTGAAAAAAACACTGATGAACTAAGCAAACTAGGTATGGAAAGTGGAAGCTTGCCTGATGCCTTGGATGCACGCGCTGATTTTTATGCAGCTTGTATCAATAATAATGTCATCAAACGTATCGGCTTCACACCCAACAATGATTTCCCCATCCACCGCAACTCTTTTCCTGAGCGGGCCCAGAAACCCACACGGAACGATGAAGAGGAAGAGCAGCCTGAATGGTTGATCTCAATCGAAAACATCTATGTCACTTCCCCCAACTGGGACAAGGAAGACCAGAAAACACGACAATGGAAAGGAAAAGATCAGGTTCGCCGCAATTGCTATTTTGTGATTGAAGATGCGGAGTTCTGGCAACTAGTCAAAAAGAAAAACGTGCACGTTGAAGTGTTGAATAATCTCAAAGTGCAATGGGCTCGTCAGTTTATCAATGGCAAGTCTAAGAACCGGCGCGTTCTAAGAGTATTAGAGCTCAATGGGAATAAGCTAGCAGAGCCTCTAACATCAGATGCAATTAAGGCAATACTGGGTGACTACTCATACTCAAATACCCCTCGTGATCAACCATCACTGTTCGATGACTAATACTAGATAGAGCCTCATCAGATAGTGAACGGTCCTTCATCTAAACATGCCTCCATCTTTTACGGATACGCTAATAGCTCCAATGCCCAGTTATTGGATTAACCAAATCCGCACCCCGTGCATAGCTATTATGTGTTGGGGGACTGGTGTTTTTGATGATATTCCCGTATAAGCGCGTCAAAAGGGAGACAAAAACCGCTCAAATTTTAGCGGTCTCCTGGCTGAATAGCTCTTGTCCTTGAGCAGTAAACCTCTTGGTTTCACACGGACTTCACAGTGCGTGCCTAGGATTTGCCCATTACTTTAAAACAGTACCAAGAATCCCATTGGAGGTGCTACTTGCATTCGTCCTCGAAGGCGCACGCGCCCGAAAAGACTGGCTTTACAGCCAATACTATTAAGGTTGAGCTCCTCTCCGGGCTAACCGTTGCTCTTGCTCTGGTTCCAGAAGCTGTTGCATTCGCATTTGTTGCTCAGGTTGAACCGCTTGTCGGTCTGTACGCGGCCTTCATCGTCGGCATTATTACTGCTGTTTTCGGTGGTCGTCCGGGCATGATCTCTGGTGCAACCGGCGCACTTGCCGTTGTTATGGTCTCACTCGTGGTGACCTACGGCGTGGAATACCTGTTTGCGACCGTTGTGCTGATGGGCATCCTTCAGCTGATCTTCGGCGTTATGCGCTGGGGTAAGTTTATCCGCATGGTGCCGCACCCGGTTATGCTTGGGTTTGTGAACGGTCTTGCGATCGTGATCTTTCTTGCGCAAATGGGCCAGTTCCAGACCGTTGATGAAGTGACTGGCACAACAAGCTGGCTTGCAGGCATGGACCTGACGTTGATGCTTGGTCTTGTTGCGTTGACCATGGCTGTGATCTGGTATCTGCCAAAGCTGACCAATGCTATTCCTGCCCCACTGGCAGCTATTGTTGTTGTTTCTGTGATCGTGATTGGCCTTGAGCTTAACGTTCAGACCGTTGGCGATCTGGCTCCGATTTCTGGTGGCCTGCCTGAATTCCACATCCCTATGGTTCCACTGAACCTTGAGACCCTGCAGATCATCCTGCCATACTCCATCATTCTTGCTGCGATCGGCCTGATTGAAAGCCTTTTGACGCTGAACCTTGTTTCTGAAATGACAGATACACGCGGTGGCGCTTCCAAAGAGTGTCTTGCTCAGGGTGCTGCAAACGTTGTGACTGGCTTCTTTGGCGGCATGGGCGGTTGTGCGATGATTGGTCAGTCCATGATCAACGTGAAATCCGGTGGCCGGACACGCCTTGCAGGTATTGCTGCAGCGCTGTTTTTGCTCAGCTTCATTCTGTTTGCCTCTTCTTTAATTGAGCGGATCCCGCTGGCAGCTCTGGTTGGCGTGATGTTCATGGTGGTGATTGGCACCTTTGCGTGGAACACCTTCAAGATCCTGCACAAGATCCCACGGACTGATGCGATTGTTATTGCACTGGTGACTGGTGTGACTGTGTATTCTGACCTTGCTGTTGCTGTTGTGGTTGGCGTGATTGTTTCTGCGCTTGCTTATGCATGGAACGCATCCAAACGTATTGATGCTCACACAACAACTAACTCTGAAGGCCAGAAGATCTACAAACTGGAAGGTCCGCTGTTCTTCGGTTCTGCTGCTGGTTTCCAAGAGATCTTTGATCCTCAGTCTGACCCGGATGATGTGATTGTTGACTTCATCAATTCCCGCGTGGTGGACCATTCCGGTTTGCAGGCAATTGATGCACTGGCAACGCGCTATGAGCAGGTTGGCAAGACCTTGCATCTGCGTCATCTGTCTCCGGATTGTAAAGACCTGCTGCACAAAGCTGGCAGCATGGTTGAGGTCGCCGTTCTGGAAGATCCGCATTACGGTATCGCGGTTGATTATGATGCAGAGATGCAAGAGACCAAACCAGCTACGAGCTGATGCAGGTTTCCTAAGCTGATACAGAAAAGGCGGAGCACGATGGCTCCGCCTTTTTTATTCGCTCAAGCCGTTTGGCTTATCCGCGCTGGCCTTGCGCCTTGCCGTGACCATGACCGTGGCCACCTTTGCGGTCCTTCTGGCCTTTGCGCCAGTCTTTCTTCATCTTCTTGAAGTCTGCGGAGGTGATGACGCCGTCGTTGTTACGGTCCATGCGTTTCATCATCTGAGCAGTTGGTGCAAAGAACTCTTCCTGTGTCACTTTCAGGTCGCCGTCAGCATCCAGACGCTGGAAGGAACGCACGTACATTGGTTCTTTGAACTCAGCTGCGATGGTTCTGAAACCAGCCAGGTCAACAGGGCTATTTGCGAAGAGCTGGTCAGCGAGTTTGTTCAACTCGTCCTTGGAGATCTTGCCGTTCTTGTCCAGATCAACCTTGGCGAACATTGCGCCCATCATTTCACCGCGCATACCTTTGCCTCCGTGCTTGCCAAAGCTCATCATGCCCTGATCGCGTGGGCCATCACCCCAGCCACCTTTGCCTTGCTTGCCGTCGGCTTGCTTACCGCCGCGAGAGCCTTTCTGCCAGCCGTCCTTGCCATCCTTACCTTGTTTGCCATCGCCCCAGCTGCCTTTGCCGCCCTTGCCATCCTGCATCTTGGCCATGCGGTCGCCCATGCGCTTTTTCATCTTGTCCATGCGCGCTGTCATGCGTTCTGCCTTATCAAGGAACTCTTCGCGGGTCACCTGACCATCACCGTTGCTGTCAAAGCGCTGGAAGATGCGGACTGAACGGTCTTTACTGCGCTCGGATGCACGATCTGCGGCAAAGACTTTCCATTCTTCCAGAGTGACTGCGCCTTCGCCAGCTGTGTCTGCTTTTGCAAAGTCTGCTTTGCGTTTTGTTTCAATTTCAGCTGTGGTGACTGAGCCGTCTTTGTTTGCGTCAAAATTTGTAAAGAACTGGGAAGACATCTTCTTGCCAAAGCTTCCGCCAAAACCCGGAGCAGCCATGGCAGGAGACAGAGCGGTACCAGCAATCAATGCAGCTACAGAGCCAGCCATAATAGTTTTTAAATTCATCATGTCGTGTTCTCCTAAAAATCAAAGCCTAAAACGAGGGGAAGGTTTGTGTGAGTGTGCTTCGATAAACAGAAGGTAGGAGCGAAGTGTCGCAAAACTACACCAGAAAACACGCTGTTTTGTCACAGTATTTGCCAGAATATCGGGTTGGGACAGTTTGATACATTTTTGGGTACTGAGAACCTTTCGCAGGCCCCGGGAATACGGCATAAGTTAGGCATCGCATACTATATGGTCTTTCACAGGTAATGGGAGACGAGACTTACAGCGAGGATGCATGTCTCAGAGTACAGCACATATTCTTATCGTCGATGATCATCGGGATATCCGGGAAAGCCTTGCCCGGTATCTGACTAAGAATAATATGCGTACGACCGTGGCAGAAAGCGCAGCTGCTGCGCGTAAAGCTCTGAGGAACTCCTCCATTGATCTTGTGGTGCTGGACATCATGATGCCAGGTGAAGACGGTTTGTCACTCTGCCGGCATCTGGTGGAAACCAATCAGGCCCCTGTGATCCTGCTGACGGCGATGGCTGAAGATACAGACCGCGTTGTAGGCCTTGAGATTGGTGCAGATGATTATGTGACCAAACCTTTCAATCCGCGTGAGCTGCTGGCCCGCATCCGCGCTGTGCTGCGCCGTGCCACCAGTGTTCCGCGGGAACGTGACCCCATCGATACAGAAAAACTGGCGTTTAACGGCTGGGTTCTGGATACTGCACGGCGTGAACTGATTGATCCGGAAGATGTGAGCGTCCCGCTGTCCTCCGGTGAGTTTCAGCTGCTGTTGGCGTTTTTGAAGCGGCCTCGCGTAGTGTTGTCACGCGAGCAGCTGCTTGATCTGACCTCTGGCCGGTCACTGGGTGTGTTTGACCGGTCCATCGACAATCAGGTTTCCCGGTTGCGCCGGAAGATCGAGATTGATCCCAAAAATCCGGAGTTGATCAAAACTGTCTGGGGGGGCGGTTACACCTTTACCGGTGAAGTCAAAGAAGTCACTCAATGAAGTTTCTCAGGTACTTGATCCCGCGCCGTCTCGCACCCCAGCTCATTTTGCTGCTGCTGGCTGCGCTTATCTTTTCGCAGGTCGTCAGTTTTGTTCTGCTGGGACGAGAGCGTCAGGTGGCGCTTGCCAATCTTGCCCGCGACAATGCTTTGTGGCGCACTGCCAATGTGGTGAAGCTGCTCGAAGCGACACCGCCCAAACTGCAAAAGCAGGTTTTAAAAACCGTTTCCAACACACGCACACGCTTTACGATTGGCGACACTCCGGTTGTTGATGAAACAGGCGGTGATGAAAGCATGGAAGCGCGGCTTGCCAATTATCTGAAACGCAAGCTGGATCATGACAGGCAGGCCCGTGTTGCGGTCATTTACAATGAGCGTTTTCAAGGAGACATGAAAGATAAGTGGCGCGAGCGAACTTCTCCGCCTCCAGAAGGACGTGAACGCTCTCCGCATGACTCCATGCAGGCGATGCATGACCGACGGGATGATTATTTCAAAAAATACCGCTGGTTTTCTCTAAAAGGCGTTCAGCTCTTTGCTGCCATTGAGCTGAAGAATGGCCAGTGGCTCAACATCGAGAGCAACTTCCGGCTTCCGAAACCCTCATTTGTGCCGATATTGCTGCCGATCGTCATTATGGCTTTGCTGACCATCCTGATCATCTGGGTCTCAGTGTACCGCCTTACGAAACCGCTTCGAACGCTGGAAGCTGCTGCCAATGATCTTGGCCGCGGTGCTGATGTAAAGCCGCTGAAAGAAGCGGGACCAGCTGAGGTACGAGCTGTGACGCGTTCGTTCAACCAGATGCAGGAGCGTTTGACACGGTTTATTTCTGACCGTACTCGCATGCTGGCAGCAATCAGCCATGATTTGCGTACTCCGATCACTTCACTACGCATTCGGGCCGAGTTTATTGATGATGACGAAGACCGGGAACGCATGATCGCCACGCTGGATGAAATGCAGGCTATGGTGGAGGAAACGCTTGCCTTTACCCGTGAGGATTCCAAGCAGGAAGAACTGCGTTCTGTAGACCTTGGTGGTTTGCTGGAGAGCATCGCCAATGATCAGGAGGACATGGGCAACCATGTGAGCGTTGAGGCGCAAAACCGGGTTGTGCTGAAGTGTCGTCCAATGTCACTTAAACGCGCCTTCCAAAACCTGATTGGCAATGCGATCCGTTATGGTGAGGAGGCTGATGTCTCCTTCCTGATTGATGAGGCTCATGCTGAGGTTCGCATCGCAGACAAAGGTCCGGGCATCCCGCAGAACCGCCTTGAAGACGTTTTTGAGCCGTTTGTTCGTCTGGAGGAATCCAGGAATGAACAGACCGGCGGCATTGGTCTGGGCCTTGCAATCACACGCAGCATCATTCATGCGCAAGGCGGTACTATTCGTCTTGAAAATGGCAAAGAAAAAGGCCTTGTCGCGATTGTGAGACTGCCGCTTTAACACCCACCTTGAGTGAGAGAGATTAAGGCTTCTGTTACCCTAGCAGAAGGCACTCTCTCACGTCACATCTCTCTACTTCGTCACTGCTCTGCATAACAACAAAAAAGCAGAGAACAATGACAGATCCAACCTCTCCTAAACTCTTGCTGCCAGCACTTGATACAGCATCAAATGCCGGTAATTCCGCCGAAACACTTGCTCAAGATGGCTACAAAGCCGTGGGACGTTATTACTCCCAGCACAGCTGGAAACAGTTAACCAGAGCAGAAGCCTCTGAGCTCTTTGCAGCCGACCTGAACATCTTTGTGGTTTATGAAGACAGCAATGATGCTCCGTCCTATTTCTCATCAGAAATTGGAATTCAACAGGCGCTACGAGCACTTTATCAGGCAGATGCCGTCATCCATCAGCCAAGGCAAACCGGCATCTATTTTGCTGTCGATTATGATGCATCAAGCTATGACTACACCCATTACATCAGGCCTTACCTGAGAGCGATCAACGATGTTTTTGCTTCCTTTGGCTATCCCTACCATGTGGGCGTTTATGGCAATGGTCTCGTCTGTTCCTGTGCCAAAGATGATGGTCTTGCCAACCTGACATGGCTTTCTCAGTCAACGGGTTACTATGACTATCAGGAATACAAGCAATCTGGAGACTGGAACATTCTTCAAGGTCCTTACGTGACAATTGCTGGTACTCAATACGATCAGGACACGCTCAATCTGAACCGAGGCTCTTATGGTGGCTTTGGAGGCTTTGCAACTCCTTCCTGCTCCAAATGAGGTCTAAACCTTCCATTGGATCATCCTTCCAAACCCAGCGTATAACTTCGCTAACCATTGGAACTGGTAGGCTCTCACGGTCTTTCTCTCATGTTCGTCATCACTCTGCATAACAATAAGAAGCAGAGAAGCAATGACTGACGATAAAGGCATCAAGACCGAACCTGCCGTTGATACAGCTGAAGGTGTGGAAGTGCTGGCGAGCGCGATCGCCAAGAAAGGGTACAAGGCCGTTGGGCGTTACTACTCTTTTTCCAAGTGGAAGCAGTTGCAGCCAACGGAAGCCCAGCAGTTGATTGCTGCGGGCCTTTCCATCATCACTGTATATGAGGATAGCAACGACAGGCCATCCTCCTTTACGAGTGCTGCAGGAACACAGCAAGCTCAACAAGCGCTGCATCTGGCGCAGGATGTAATCAGGCAGCCCAAAGGCTCTGGCATCTACTTTGCCGTTGACTATGACGCGTCCTATTACGACTACGTGCACTACATCACGCCCTACTTCAAAGAAATCCAGTCAGTCTTTGAAAAGGCCGGAAATCCTTACAAGATTGGCATCTATGGAAATGGATTGGTTGCCGCCAATGCCTTGCAAGACGGCCTTGTGGATCTGACATGGTTAAGCCAGTCACAAGGGTTTCGCGACTACAAGAAATTCCGCGATTCCAGAAAGTGGAACATCCTACAAGGGCCGGCTATAAAAATTTCAGGGACTGAGTTTGATGGTGACACAATCAACCTGACAAACGGCGATTTTGGCGGCTTTACCCACCTTGTACCCAAGGATGACAGCTGAGTTCAGACTCTTAGAGTATCATTTAAGCGAACCCTGCGCAGTTGTTTGGGACTGCGCAGGGTTTTCTCTTTTATGCTGAAACGCCGAACTTGGCTTTTGCTTCCAAACGGCGTTGGTGCAGGACAGGTTCGGTGTAACCGCTTGGCTGGACGCGGCCTTTGAATACCAGATCACAAGCAGCCTGGAAGGCGACAGAGTTGTCGAAGTCCGGTGCCATATTGTGATAGGCCGCATCGCCCGCGTTCTGCTCATCCACCACAGCGGCCATGCGCTTCATTATCTCCATCACTTGCTCTTTTGAGCAGACATTGTGATGCAGCCAGTTGGCGATGTGCTGGGAAGAGATGCGGCAGGTGGCACGGTCTTCCATCAAGGCCACGTTGTGAATGTCCAGCACCTTGGAACAACCAGTACCGTGTTCTACCCAGCGGACAACATAACCAAGGATACCTTGTGCGTTGTTCTCAACTTCCGCCTGAATATCTTCCGGCGTCCAGTTTGGATTGGTCGCAACCGGAATAGACAGAATGTCGTCCAGCTTGGCTGGCTCGCGGCTTGCCAGTTCTTCCTGAACGGCTGGCACACAGACCTGATGGTAATGCATGGCATGCAAGGTTGCTGCGGTTGGAGATGGAACCCATGCGGTGTTGGCACCGGCTTTTGGATGCCCGATCTTCTGCTCCAACATAGCGTGCATCAGGTCCGGCATAGCCCACATGCCTTTACCTATTTGTGCATGCTCTCTCAAACCGCAGGCAAGACCGGTGTCCACGTTGTGGTTCTCATAAGCGTTGATCCATGCTGCTTGCTTCATGTCCGCCTTGCGGATCATCGGGCCAGCTTCCATGGAGGTGTGGATTTCATCACCAGTGCGATCAAGGAAGCCGGTGTTGATGAAGCAGACACGGGCTTTGGCTGCGCGAATGCACTCTTTGAGGTTGACCGTGGTGCGGCGTTCCTCATCCATGATACCCATTTTCAAGGTGTTGCGCGGCAGTTCCAGAACGTCTTCAACGTGGCCAAACAGCTCGTTTGCGAAGGTGACTTCTTCCGGGCCATGCATCTTTGGTTTCACGATGTAAACCGAGCCAGCCACAGAGTTCATGTTGCGGGCTGTTGCACCTTTGCGCAGGCCAATGTCATGCACTGCACAAAGAGCTGTCACCATGGCGTCCATGATGCCTTCGAAGACCTCATTGCCGTCCTCATCAAGGATTGCCGGATTGGTCATCAGATGGCCAACGTTGCGCACCAGCATCAGGGAGCGCCCTTTCAGAGCCAATGCATCACCCTGCGCATCTGTATAGTGGCGGTCAGCATTCAACGTACGGGTGAAGGTTTTGCCGCCTTTTGCGACTTCTTCCTTCAGATCGCCGCTCATCAGGCCCAGCCAATTGCGGTAGGCTAGTGCTTTGTCTTCACCATCGACGGCAGCAACAGAGTCTTCGCAGTCCATGATTGTGGAGATGGCAGATTCTAAAATGATATCGCTGATGCCAGCTTTGTCCGCAGCGCCGATCGGGCTGGAGCTGTCAAACAGAACATCAAAGTGCAGGCCGTTTTTCTGCAGCAGGATAGAGGTTGGCGCGTCTTTGTCGCCTGCATAGCCAACAAACCCGAGCGGATCCTGCAGGCCAGCCATGTCTTCGTTTTCAAGGGTCAGGGCCAGAGAACCACCCATAATGGCGAATTCTTTGACATCAACCCAGCTGCCTTCATCCAACGGCAGAGCTTCATCCAGCTTTTTGCGGGCGTAAGCGATCACTTCTGCGCCGCGCTTTTCGTCATACCCGCCTGCTTGTGGTGTCGTACCCATGGCATCGGTGCCATAGAGCGCGTCATACAGGGAGCCCCAGCGTGCATTGGCTGCGTTAAGGGCGTAGCGCGCATTCATCACTGGCACAACGAGCTGAGGGCCTGCAATCTCTGCGATTTCCGGGTCTACATTGTCTGTCTCAACTTCAAAGCTGTCACCCTCTGGCAAGAGGTAGCCGAGCTCTTTGAGGAATGCCTTGTAGCTTTCAAGATCAATGGTACCGGGATTGGCTTTGTGCCAGTCGTCAATCTTGGTCTGGATATCTTCACGGATCTGGAGCAACTCGCGGTTCTTCGGTGTCAGATCCTTGATGATCTGCGAAAAGCCTTCCCAGAACTGATCGGATGACACACCGGTTCCCGGAAGCGCTTCTTTTTCGATGAAGTCATGGAGCTCTGGTGAAACCTGTAGTGATGCAACACTTACTCTTTGCGACATGGGTCCCCCTCGTATTGTCATTTTTTAGCAGGATATGCCGTCACTTCCTGCCGCTGAGTTTTTCAAACCAAACCCTTGCAAATTCAATCTCAAGTTTCAATGCATCAATTCGTTTCCGGCTCTTTCAAAACACAGGTGATTGAATGACAAGCTTTGGTCACGCGGTCTAATGCTTTGATTTTGGGTGGATTTGCGTGCATTTCAAGACGGCATGCCAAGCAAAACGGCATACTTGATGAAACCTCTACAGCCCTTGCGGAAATTCACCTTGCATTTGTTAGGGGGACGGTGAAGGGTGGCTGCTCCTTTTCAGCGGTGCCTTCTGCCCGCTCACCGACGGACTTTTTACATGCCTATTTTCACCTCGCTGTACAGCAGGCCTATGCTGCTTCTGGTGTTGACCACACTCATGTGGAGCGGCAACGCCGTGGCCAGTCAGCTTGCTGTGGGGCATGTTTCACCTATGGTGATCGTGTTCTTGCGATGGGGGATTGTGGCCGCGCTCATGAGCCTGATTGCCTGGCGGGATCTTGTTGCGTCCTGGGCGGACATCCGCCCTCACCTGATCAGCATCGCCTTGATGGCCGCCTTCGGGTTCTCCGGCTTCAATGGCCTGTTTTATCTGGCAGCTCACAACACCACAGCGGTGAACATGGGCATCTTGCAGGGTTCCATTCCGATGATCGTTGTGATTGGGGCTTACTTCCTGTTTGGCGCTCGGGTGACGCTAATCCAATTCATCGGCATTTTGCTGACATTGCTTGGTGTTTTCGTTGTGGCCAGTCAGGGCAGTCTTCAGGTTCTGCTCAATTTGCACATCAATCCGGGTGATGCGCTGATGCTGGTCGCGGCGGTGTTTTACGCAGGCTACACGCTCGCTTTGAGAAACCGCCCCAAGGTCCCTGCGCTTGCCTTTTTTGCAGTGATGGCCTTTGTGGCTTCCCTGGTGTCACTTCCGATGCTGGCGGTTGAATACAGTCAGGAGACGTTGGTCTGGCCTTCTGTGCAAGGTTGGCTCGTTATTTTGTACATCTCACTTTGCCCATCATTCCTTGCTCAGATTTTCTATATGCGTGGGGTGGAACTGATTGGCCCCAACCGGGCTGGTGTTTTTGTCAATCTGGTTCCGGTGTTTGCATCGGTGATGGCAATTGTGCTGCTTGGGGAACTATTTGCGTTTTATCATGGTGCTGCTCTGGCACTGGTGCTGGGCGGGATCTGGATTGCAGAGAAATTTGCCTGGGAGAAGCGAGCCAACAAGGCGAAAGCCTGACCCATTTGCAACAGACAGGTGCATTACTCACAGACTTCAAAGTCTACCATTTCGGTAGACTTTGTTTTTGTGCTAAGTAACGCGAAAGTGTTGTTGTGTCGTGTTCAGCCAACTGTCAGCCAAACATGCGCGCCTCGTAACTATAAGTTTCAGCGTATCCATTTCGGAAATTCAATTCCACATTCCGGATATGCGCAGTCGTAGATCCAGAGGTTTTGCAGGCAGTGTCCACCGGTCTATCGCCCTCAGATATTCCCACTTTCGAAACGGCGGGTATTCCCGCACGTTTTGCTGGCCTCATTGAAGATGCTCTGCCTGAAGGTGGTGAGCTGGTTGCTGCACGGGCAATCACCGCGCCCGCACCGCATGTAGTGGCTGCAGAGCTGCGGGAATTTTCCGGATTTGACAGCAACTTCGGTCTGGTTGCAAAGCGTATGATTGACTACATCAAGGAAGATCGTGGAGCCCCAACGACAAAGATTGCTGCAAGTCTTGCCTTGAAGACAATCTGCCAGATCCTGCTCAACCGGATATCAGTCAGCTACCTTTTGAGTGGTCGCGCACCGCGTATTGATGAACTACGGTTTGTCCTGCATGGCAAAGGCCCCTGGGTAGAGATTTTCTTTGACCCACGCCTTTCGGAAGAGGATTTCGAGCTTAATCCAGACCAGGGCCCTGCGGAGCTGTTCGCACTTTCCATTTGCTTTGAAGAAATCATTCAGGTCTTCCACCGGGAGCTCGGGCGGCGAAAAGTGGCGCCTTCAGTGTTTTATTCCACCGTGGCTGTTTCCATCATATCGCCGTTTCTTGTCTTGCGTCGTCATGGTGCAAAGCCATCAGATGTGGCGAGCTTGATGCGCGCCTATCTTGCGAGCCTTGGGAAAAAGATCAATGGCGGGATTGTCTGGCGGCAACGTCAGCAAGAGGGGCTGACAGAGTATGCCCCACGGCGTAAGGCGTGTTGCCTGAAGTATGTGCTGCCATCCAAACCGCATTTATGCTCGACCTGCTCGCGGAGCACCGAGACAACCTTTTTTGATGAAGTGGATGGGCCTGCGGGCGGCCACTCCTTGCCGGATGGCCGCTGACTAAGGCTTATTTGGTTGCGGTTTGCTTGCCGATATCCGGCAGGGTCACGATACGGTTTCCACGCAGATCGCTGGCGCAGATGATGAAGCCCTGCTCTTCCATATGGGTGAGCAGCCAGCGCGCTCTGCCCGGTGAGCGGGTGCCATACGCTTTCGCGATATCCAGATCTTCCGGGCACGGCTCATCTGCAAAGGCCGCTTTTGCCAGCAGAAGATAGACGCCGCGCATCTCTTCTGGCAGCTGTCCGGCAATCACTTCTGCTTGCTGCCAATCGCCTTCTTCGACTTCTTTTTTATCAACACCAGCACGGGCCACGGAAAGAAGCTTACGGAACTTGGCAAGATCCTGGGACTTCAGCCGATCAATGCGGCAGCGGACCTGAAAATCCTGATAGAGCTGTGAAACCGGTGCGAAGGCAGCTTCAGGGTCTTCAAGGATCTTGGCGATGATCTCCTGATACTGCTGGTTCTTCTCTTCCAGATTGAAGAGGTCCTCCGGCTCGGCTTCAACAACTTCCCTATGCTGCGCCTGCATATTGCTGGCGGCTGTTTGTGACAGCTGCAGCATAACGTCTTTTGCAGAAGGCGCGGCCACACGGTTGTTGTGTAACACCGGATCATTATCCGTTGCTGTGAAGATCAATTCAGCAGCTGTTTCAACGGGCTGGTTCGGCATTGGCATCAGCTTTGGCGAGCCACCACGGCTGCCAGTGACAACTTCGCCAATAACCACCTTTTGTGGTCGACGGGTCATTGCAGGGCCGAGGGAGATGAACTGTCCGCGTTCCAGGTTACGGAACTGTTCTGCCTGACGCCGGTCCATGCCGAGCAAGTCGGAGGCGCGAGCCATATCAATATCGAGGAAGGTACGGCCCATCAGGAAGTTGGAGGCTTCCGCCGCCACGTTCTTGGCAAGCTTTGCCAGACGCTGGGTTGCGATGATACCGGCCAGACCACGCTTACGACCACGACACATGAGGTTGGTCATGGCCATCAGGGAAAGGCGTCGGGCTTCTTCGCCGTAGTCACCAGAGGCGGAAGGCGCAAACAGCTGGGCCTCATCCACGACAACCAGAACCGGATACCAGTACTGGCGGTCGGAATCGAACAAGCCGTTCAGGAAGGCGGCAGCGGCTTTGAGCTGCTTGTCCGGTTCCAGATGTTCCAGGTTGAGAATGACGGAAATGCGGTGCTGGCGCACGCGGGCGGCGATCATGGTGAGTTCGCGATCATTCATGGTCGCCTCAATCACCACATGCCCAAACTCATCTGCCAGCGAGACAAAGTCGCCTTCCGGGTCAATCACCACCTGTTGCACCCATGGCGCGCTTTGCTCCATCAGGCGGCGTAGCAGGTGCGATTTGCCCGAGCCGGAGTTTCCCTGCACGAGTAATCGCGTTGCAAGCAATTCTTCAAGATCGACAACAGAGGAGGTGCCATTAGGTTTGACACCCATTTCGATGCTGACCGTCATTCAAAATCTCTTGTTGCGCCTCGCAAGAGGCAGGTGATTAACCGGGTATCGGCAATAAACGTTCTTTAAAGTGCGCTGCGGTTCGCTTCTCAGATTTTGACGCTGGCAAGAGCCAACGCTTACAAACCCGAAAATGACATCAACTGCTGCTTGGGAAGTCAGCGCAAAATCTCCGATTCTAAGGAAAATTGCAAAGAAGCTGTTTCGCTTTCGCGTTCTTTCCCACAGAGCCCAATGGGTCCTTCAAATCAGAGCAGCTTCTTTTGGGAAGCCGAGAGAGGCAATGCCACATCTGGGCGAGACTGGCAATTGGATATGCCCGATTTCCAAGGGCATGACCTTCAGAATTGAGAATTGCCCAGTAAATGACCAGATTGCAACTTAGTTACAGTTGAGTTTGCGAGCTTGGACCTGCATTATGGAAGAGGGTATATATTGGATTAATTGGGGGATTGTCCGCGGATGAGGGAAGAAACCTACGCAGAACGAGTGGTTGACGGCGTCATCCACGTTGTGGGCATTGCGTTTGGAGCTGCTGCAACGACAGCCTTTGTTATGGTCTTGTGGGCGGCGGATGATTACGCCCGGCAAATCAGCATCTACATATATGCTGGCACGCTGTTGGCCATGCTTGTCTGCTCTGCGACCTACAATATTTTGCAGAAAGATAATAGGATTGGCATCCTGCGCCGGCTGGACCATTCTGCAATCTATTTCCTTATTGCTGGTACCTACACTCCCCTATGCCTGATGGTTCTTGGCGGATGGCTTGGGATTTCCATGCTCGTTGGGATCTGGATTTGTGCGGTGGCAGGTGCGGCCATCAAGATCTTGCACATTACTTCCATGGATAAGCTGGCTGTGCCTATTTATCTGGCGATGGGCTGGGTGAGCTTCTTTGCGATTGTTCCGATTTACAATGAGCTATCCCTAGCAGGCTTCACGCTGCTTGCGACCGGCGGTGGGCTCTATACGGTTGGCACCCTGTTTTACATCTGGAAGAACCTGCCATTCCAAAACGCAATCTGGCACGGTTTTGTGTTGTCAGCAGCGGCCTGTCATTTCGCAATGATCATGGTAGATGTAGCCTTGCCCGGCTTGGCCTGACCTACTCGCTCAAGATCGAGGACGGGGACAGCAGTCCCCTTCCCCAAATCGCCTGGTATCAGACACTGCCCTCAGTCTCAACGACCAGCACACGCGCCTCATCGCGGGGCTGTGCTAAATGTTCAGTGCCGATTGAAGCATAGAAAATATCGCCTGTGTTCAATAGAGCGGTGAGTTCCTTGCCGTTTTGGCGATACTTCATCTCGACGCATCCAGACAGTACGACAAACACTTCCTCCCCCTCATTCACATGCCACTTGTAGGGTTGATCCGTCCAATGCAGCCGTGTGGTAATGCCATTCATGTTGGCAATCTGCTGTGCACCCCAGGCTTTGTCTGCCGTAAAGTCAGAGCTTCTGATCACTGTCGCCATTGCGCTGTTCCCTCGTAAAACCATCCAGAAATATCCGCTGATCCTATTGATTTTAAGGGTTTAATATTTAACAGTGTAGTTTCAAATTCCGCCAATGTGACCTAGCTTTGTGCCAGTGGCCTTGGGCTTTGCGTAGATCCCTTTTGCTTTTCACATTTGGTTTTTCTCATAGCATTTTCATTTTCGGAGTTCTTCATGACAGATACTGCCTCCAACCTGGTTCCGGTTTTTGACGGCCATAACGATACGCTGCTCTCGTTGGAGCGTCAGTCGAATACTCCCAAGGAACGCAGTTTCTTTGAGGAGGCTGGTCACGATCACATCGATCTGCCACGCGCCCGCAAAGGCGGTTTTGCTGGTGGTCTGTTTGCCATGTTTACCCCTTCTGTCAGAGCAAAGCCGAAAGAAGGTAAAGAGGTTGACTTCAAAAGTCCCGAACACTTCAAAGGCGTGCCGCAACAGGAGGCGCTGGATTATACACTGAAGCTTCTTGATATTGCAGAGGACCTTGAAGCCAAGGGGAATGGCGAGGTGAAGATCTGCCGTTCAACTGCTGCAATCAAGGAGGCAATGGCGGCTGAGCAACTGGCGATGATGCTGCATGTTGAAGGCGCCGAGTGCATCGACAAGGACTTTGAAGCGCTAGAGCTGCTGTATAATCGCGGTTTGCGCTCTATCGGTCCTGTTTGGAGCCGTGAGACCATCTTCGGATATGGCGTGCCGATGGAATTTGAGCATAGCCCAGACATTGGCCCAGGTCTTACTGATGTTGGTAAAGAGCTGGTGCGCCAGTGTAATCACCGTAAGATCCAGCTGGACGTGTCTCACTTGAATGAGAAAGGCTTTTGGGATCTGGCCAAGATCACCGACAAGCCGATCGTGGCGAGCCATTCCAACGTGTTCAAGATCTGTCCGATGAGCCGGAACCTGACAGATAAGCAACTTGATGCGATTGCTGAATCCAAGGGACTGGTGGGCATCAACTTTGCGGTCTTCTTCCTGCGCCCTGATGGACAGCTGAACTCTGACATGCCTTTAGACGTGATCTTGCGCCATGCGGACTATCTAATCAACAAACTGGGTGAAGATGGGGTTGCGCTTGGGTCAGACTATGACGGCTGTCTGGTTGCCAACGACATCAAGGATGTGGCTGGTTTGCCAAACCTGATCGAAGCCTTCCGCAAAGCAGACTTCGGTGAGGACCTGATCGCCAAGATCGCGCATAAGAACTGGATCAGCGTTTTGGAGCGAGCGGGGATTTAATTCCCCTTCCTTGCCGCGAAGATGTGAAAAATGGGTTGGCATGTCAGTCAAACAGGCCAGCCCGTGAGCGGCTTTAGTTCCTTGAGCACAAAGTTGCTTTCCATAGCTTTAATGCCCGGAAGGCGCCGTAGGATGTTCATTGAGAATTCGGCATACGCATCAAGATCTTCGCAAACCACTTGCAGCACGAAATCAACTCCTCCTCCGACTGAGTAGCAGGCAATGACCTGCTCAAGCTTCAGCACAGCCTTTTCAAACTCCACGGCCTGTTCTGCATTGTGCGCGTCAATCTGGATCATCACGACAACGAACACACCAAGGCCTAGAGTTTTTCGATCCAGATGAGCGGCGTAATTACTGATCACCCCTTCCTGCTCTAACCGTCTGACGCGCCGCCAACACGGCGAGGTGGACATACCCACCTTTTCGGCAAGCTCAGTATTTGAAAGGCGCCCCTCCTTCTGCAAAACCTGAAGGATTTTCCTATCCGCAGCATCCAGCTGAACAGCTTTCTTTTGTTGCCCGCTACTTTCAAGAGACATTTTGCACTCCCATTGGTAGAGCATACCTAACTTTGGCGATTTTCAGGTAGCACCTACCTATATATAGCTCATTTTTGGGTAAGATAGATCGACCTTCTCTTCTGCGTCCAGATATTGTCCCCATAAAGGAGACAAGGATGCTTACTAATCAAATCAAGAAACAACCACTTCGAGGTGAACAGGATTTGCGGCTTGCGATTGTGGCGGACCCGGATTTACCTACGGGTCTGCTCGCAAATACGGTCGGGGCCATATCAATTGGGATTGGAACAGAAAACACCGGGCTGGCCGGAGTAACCTTAACGGACCGTGAGGGTGTGTCCTTCAAGTGCAGTGCGGATCGTCCAGTCCCTATCCTGCAGGCAAATGTCGATCAAATGCAGAACTTATTGACGAAGTCCTCCGCACACCTTGACGAAATTACTCTGGTTGTCTTTCCCACCTTTGCCAGATCAATCCATTCTTTCGCTGAGTATGACGCGCTGGTGCCCACGCAGGCTCTGAAGACAGAGAAGATAGACGGGATAGGGATTTGTGGTCCAAGCAAACTGGTGCGCTCACTTGTGGGAGCGCTCAAGCTGTTAAGATAGTTTGAGTGCAAACGATGCGGTGTACTTTGACAGTGAGCCTCTCTCACTTCATGCAAAAAACCCCGGCGCGGTGCACCGGGGTTTTCAATTTTAAAAGCTTTGATCGCTTAGCTTCAAGCTGGCTTCAAGGCAGCAGCTTCGAGCAGTTCTTTGGTGTAGTCTTCTTTCGGGTTGGAGAAGATTTCTTCTGCCAGTCCCTTTTCAACCACTTCGCCTTTCTGCATCACCATCACAGTATCGGACATGGCACGAACCACAGCCAGATCGTGTGAGATGAAGAGATAGGTCAGGCCATGCTCTTTTTGCAGGTTGCGCAGAAGCTCAACCACCTGCTTTTGCACGGTACGGTCCAACGCGGAGGTTGGCTCATCCAGCACAACAAGCTTTGGATTGAGGATCATGGTGCGTGCAATCGCGATACGCTGACGCTGACCACCAGAGAACTCGTGTGGGTAGCGGTTGCGCATGGCCGGGTCCATGGACACTTCTTCAAGCGCCTGGATAGCCCGCAGATCACGTTCCTTGGCTGAAAGCTGAGGCTCATGCACCAACAGACCTTCGGTGATGATCTGGCCCACGGTCATACGTGGAGACAGAGACCCGAACGGATCCTGGAAGATGAGCTGCATTTCTTTACGAAGCGGCTGCATCTTCTTTTTGGCTGCGCCGGTGATGTCGTTTCCGAGGTAGACAACACGGCCACCCGCTGTTGGCAGAAGCTGAAGCACAGCACGGCCCAGAGTGGATTTACCGGAACCGGACTCGCCTACGATGCCGAGTGTCTGGCCTTCACGCACTTCCATGGAAATGTCGTTTACAGCGCGCAGCACGTGGTTTGGCTTGAGGAAACCAGTTTCGGTTTCAAACTCAACGCGCACGTCCTTTGCATCCAGAACAATCGGGTTGGTGTCAGGTACAACGGCTTTAGAACCGGTTGGCTCTGCATCCAGCAGCATCTTGGTGTAGTCGTGCTGAGGATTACCAAAGATTTCTTTGGTGTTGCCCTCTTCAACAACTTCACCGGACTTCATCACATACACACGGTCGGAGATGCGCTCAACAATACCCAGATCGTGGGTGATGAACACAACGGCCATGCCGAGGCGTTTTTGAAGATCTGCCATCAACTCAAGAATCTGAGCCTGAGTGGTCACGTCCAACGCAGTGGTTGGCTCATCCGCGATCAGGATATCCGGATCGTTTGCGAGCGCCATCGCGATCATGACACGCTGGCGCTGACCACCAGACATCTCATAGGGGAACGCCTTCACTTTACGTGCCGGCTCAGGAATACCCACGAGCTCCAGAAGCTCTACAGCGCGCTTTTTAGCTGTTGCCCAGGTGTATTCCCCGTGCTCAACCATTGGCTCACAGAGCTGGCGCTCAATGGAGTAGAGCGGATCCAGAGAAGTCATCGGCTCCTGGAAGATCATGGTCACTTTCGCACCACGGATCTTGTTGAGCTGACGAATGGAAGACCCAAGGATGTTCGTGCCGCGGTAACGGACTTCACCGTGGGTGATGCCGTTGCCTGCCAGAAGACCCATGGCTGCCATCATGGTCTGGGATTTACCAGAGCCAGACTCGCCCACAATCGCAACAGTCTCGCCGGAGTCCACATGGATGTTCACGCCTTTTACTGCGTGAACCATGCCGGTGTTGGTTTCGAAATCAACTTTAAGAGTGTCGATCTCAAGAACAGTGTTTTCGTTAATCTTGCTCATTCTGTCCTCTTATCGATCCTTAGGGTCCAGCGCATCGCGCAGACCGTCGCCGATGAAGTTCAGCGCGAACAATGTGGAGGTGAGGAAGATTGCCGGGAACACCAGCATCCAAGCAGCACCTTGCAGGTTACGCGCACCTTCGGAGATCAACACACCCCAAGAGGTCATTGGCTCCTGAACACCAAGGCCCAGGAAGGACAGGAAGCTTTCCAGCAGGATCACTTTTGGTACCAGCAGGGTCATGTAGATCACAACCGGACCAAGGGTGTTTGGAATGATGTGGCGCTTCAGAATTCCGCCACCTTCAACACCCATAGCTTCCGCAGCCTGTACGTATTCCTGGCGTTTGATGGACAGGGTCTGACCGCGCACAATACGCGCCATATCCAGCCACTCAACAGCGCCCACGGCAATAAACATCAGGACGAAGTTACGGCCAAAGAACACAACAAGCATGATCACGAAGAAGATGAATGGCAGTGAGTAGAGGATATCTACAACACGCATCATCACCAGATCGACCCTGCCACCGAAGTAACCGGAGGCAGCCCCCCAGAACACACCGATGCTGATTGCAACGAAGGTTGCCAGCAGACCGATGGTCAAGGAAACACGACCTGCAATCAGTGTACGGGTGAGCATGTCACGGCCGTTTGCATCCGTACCGAAGTAGAAGTGCATGTACTGAATGTCAGCAGTTACAGTCGCGCTCTTTTTATCTGAAGAGATGTTGCTGATTGCAGCACTCTCAAACAGATCAGAACGATCGAAGTAACGTGCATAACGCTCATCCAGTTTACGACGGGATGTTACTGTTGCAGTCACCTTGCCATCGTTCAGCTCATAGCTGTCGACGGTCATACGAGCACGCTTTGCAATTTTTGCAAAGGCTGGCTGGATCTCATCCTGCTTCGGATAAGCTTCCAGGCTCGCAGGCTGCTTCACGTAATCGCGATAAACCTGATCGTATGGGTGCGGCGTCAGCATTGGCCCGACGACGGACAGCAGTGTGATCACTGCCAGCACGATCAGAGAGGTCACTGCTGCTTTGTTTGCGAGAAGACGATCACGGGCGTCATCCCACAGCGAGCGGCCCATTTTCGGGGCTTCTTTCAGCTGGTCGGAGGTAACACTCATAAATTCGAGTCCTCAGTCAAAACGCACACGAGGATCAAGCATTGCATAGAGCAGATCCACGATGAGGTTGAAGATAATGACGAAACAAGCGACGACTACGACAGTACCCATTACGAGTGTGTAGTCACGGTTCAGAGCGCCTTGTACGAAGTAGCGGCCAATACCCGGGATACCGAAGATGGTTTCGATAACGACGGAACCGGTCAGCAATGCAGCCGCTGCAGGGCCGAGGTAGGACACAACCGGCAGGATGGCACCACGCAGAGCGTGAATGACAACGACGGTGTATCCGGACAGGCCATAAGCGCGTGCTGTGCGGACATGGTTGGAACGCAGTGCTTCAATCATTGAACCACGGGTCAAACGGGCAACAACTGCAATCTGCGGAAGAGCCAGCGTTACGACAGGCAGAACCATGTTGGCGAAGGCGCCACCGCCCCAGCCCCCGACAGGAAGCCAGCCAAAATGCACACCCAGTATGAGTGTCAGAATTGGTGCCACAACAAAGTTCGGGATGGTCACCCCGAGTGTCGCAACGGCCATCACAGAGTAATCGACGCCTTTATTCTGGCGCAGCGCTGCGATAACCCCCAAAAACCCACCAACAGCCAGGGCAAGAGCCAGTGCAGAAAGACCGAGCTGCATGGAGATTGGAAGACTTTGGGCGAAAAGTTCATTGATCGAGAAATCTCGGAAGAAGAAACTTGGACCGAAATCACCGGACAATACGCTCTTGAGATAAATGAGGTACTGCTCCCAAAGAGATTTGTCCAAATTGTAGATCTTGTTCAGATTCTCCATAACCTTTGCTTCCAATGGACGTTCCAGATCGAACGGACCACCTGGCGCTACGCGCATAAGGAAGAAGGAAATCGTAATGATCAAGAACAAGGTCGGTATCGCGCTGAGCAATCTGCTCAGGACATAGCGTAACATGGGCCTTGCTTCTCCAGTTGTTTATCGTTTTTATTTACCGATAGTTCACAAAAATGCCAGCCATGAGCTATCCTGCATGACTGGCATTTTCTGTCGCGTTAAAGATTACTTGTTAATCTTGACGAAGCGGCTTGGATGCACGTCCAACAGGTTGGTTTCGAAACCGGAAACCTTATCAGAAACAAGGTTCTTGGAGCCGTAGTACATCAAAGGCAGGAATGGCAGATCACGCATAAAGATCGTTTCTGCTTTCTTCAGGATTGCTGCACGCTTTTCAAGGTCAACAGTTATCGCTGCTTCGTCCATAAGTCCATCGTACTCAGGGTTGTCGTAGCGAGCGTAGTTGAAGCCTGTGTTGTCGCTTTCAGTCAGGAACAGGAAGTTCTGAGGGTCTGAGTAATCGCCAACCCAACCAGCGCGAGCAACATCGAAGTCACCACGATCACGCAGGTGTGCGTAGTGGGTCTTGGTGTCAGTGTTCAACATGGACACTTCAACGCCAAGAGGCTTCCACATGTCTGCAATTGCAACAGCAGTGTTCTTGTGATTCTCAGAGGTGTTGTAACGGATCTCAACCTTCAGAGGGTTGCTCTGGTTGTAACCTTTGGATTCAAGAATCTTCTTAGCTTCTTCCTCACGGTCGAGCAGATCAGTGTCTGCCCAAGGAGCGTAAGCTGGTTCGCCGTAGTTGTCGATTCCCGGAGGCACGAGGGAGTAAGCAGCAACCATGGTGCCACCCCAGATGTCTTCTGCAAGGAATTCACGGTCGATCGCCATGGACAGAGCCTGACGTATATCAGGGTCTTTCATAGCTTCGGATTCATGGTTCAGCGCATAGTAGTAGTTGCCGAGATATGGTGCGACTTTAAACTGATTACCCAAAGTGCCACGAATAAAGTCAATCTGCTCCAGTGGAGCATCGTTGTTGGTGTCCAGTTCGCCAGCCTGGAAACGGCGGAGAGCTGCACCACGGTCTTCAGTCGGATAGTACTTAACTGCATCCAGAGCAACGTTTGCTGCATCATGGAAGTATGGGTTCTTCGTTGCGGTCACTGCATCGTTTGGTACGAAGCTGGACAGTACGAATGCGCCGTTGGTAACGATGTTGTCTGGCTTTACAAAGTCAGTACCGAACTTTTCAACGGATGCAGGGTGTACCGGAAGACCGGACTGGTGCGCCAGAAGCTGGATGAAGTAAGGAGTTGGAGCGTGCAGCTTGATTTCAAGGGTCTTGTCATCAATTGCTTTAACGCCGAGCTTCTCACCTTCCATGTCGCCTTTGTTAACGGCTTCAGAATTCAGGATAGGGTAGAGAACGTTTGCGTATTTCGCACCGGTCATTGGGTTCATGATGCGGCGCAGGGAATAAACGAAGTCACCAGCCAGAACCGGATCGCCGTTTGACCACTTTGCGTCGTCGCGCATCTTGAATGTGTATGTCAGACCATCGTCAGAAACAGTCCAGCTTGCGGCCGCGCCGGGGATGATTTCACCCTTCGCGTTGTAAGCAACAAGACCCTCATAAAGATCACGCAGGATGTGAGCTTCATAAGTTGTAGATGTCTTATGCTGGTCAAGTGTTTCTGGGTCAGCGGAATTACCACGGTTGTATACGGTTTCAGCCGCGGCAGATAGCGAAGTAGCAGCAATAAGGGCTGCAGCTAGCGCTGACATACGAATGGACTTGATCATGCAGATCTCCCCTCTCCTCAAGTTACATTCCGCCAGATTTGGAGACTGGCAGTTGCCCGCAACATTTCACTGTTGCGTTATTATAGCAAGTGTCGAGGGATCAAAATTTCCTCGTAATCGGAGATTATTTTAATCTCTTATTTAGATTATAAACGATTATGGGAGCATTGTTTCCAATTGAGACTAAAATTAGAAATAATCTTTCAACTTACGTTGCTGAATCTTTTGCAATCGCGTCACTATGACGCCCGGTATTTATAGCTCCCGTTTTTTTCACAGGTGCGGCAAAAAACTTTAACCTTCGCTCTTTTGTGGTAGAGCACTACCAGTAAATCTACCCCTAGCGTTGAAATACGCTGTTTTGGGAATCTGGAAAGACAAGCTTAATGGCGCCACCGCTTCTTCATGTGCGAGACATACACCTTAACTTTGGAACGACCCCTCTTCTGACTGGTACAGAGCTACAAGTCGGGGAAGGCGAGCGGATCTGCTTAGTTGGTCGAAACGGGTCTGGCAAGTCGACACTGCTGAAAATCGCTGCGGGATTAACAGAGCCGGATAAGGGCGAGTATTTTTTGCAGCCAGGGCGGACGATCCGGTACTTGCCTCAGGAGCCGGATCTTTCGGGGTATGCGACAGTTCTTGCCTATGCTGAAGGTGGGCTGGCTCCTGGTGATGATCAATATCGGGCCAAATACCTATTAGAAATCTTAGGCTTAACGGGTGAGGAAGATCCGGATACGCTTTCGGGCGGAGAAGCCAAGCGGGCGGCGATTGCGCGGGCTTTGGCGCCGGAGCCTGATATTTTGCTGCTGGACGAACCGACCAACCATCTGGACCTTCCGGTGATTGAATGGCTTGAATCTGAGCTTAAGCAGATGAAGTCTGCCATTGTTCTGATCTCGCACGACCGTCGTTTTTTGGAGAACCTGTCCCGCGTAACCTACTGGATCGACAGGGGTATCTCCCGCCGTATGGACCAGGGGTTTGCCAAGTTTGAAGAGTGGCGGGACAAGGTTTTTGAAGAGGAAGAAAAAGAGCAAGCGCGGCTGAATGAGAAGATCCGGCAGGAAGAGCATTGGATGGTTTATGGCGTGACTGCGCGTCGTAAGCGGAATATGCGGCGGGTGCGGGAGCTGGCTGATTTGCGTCAGCAGCGCAAGGAGCATAAAGGACCGCAGGGCAGTGTGAAGATGGCTGCCACTGAGGGGGATATCTCCGGCAAGCTTGTTTCTGAGGCCAAGCACATTGGCAAGACCTACGAAGAGCGCCCGATCGTCAAGGATTTCTCCACCCGCATTTTGCGCGGTGACCGGATTGGCTTTGTGGGGCCAAACGGGGCTGGCAAGACCACCTTGCTGAAGATGCTGACCGGCGAGCTTGCACCGGATGCGGGCACTATCCGCCTTGGCGCCAACCTGCAGATGATCACGCTGGACCAGAAGCGCGAGAAGCTTGACCCCAATGACACACTCGTCAATGCCATGACGGGTGGCAGCGGGGACATGGTTATTCTTGGCGACACCTCCAAGCATGTCATGAGTTATCTCAAGGACTTCCTGTTTAAGCCGGAACAAGCGCGCACCCCTGTGCGTGTGCTTTCTGGTGGGGAACGGGGACGCTTGCTGCTGGCGCGCGCGCTGGCTGCTCCTTCCAACCTGATGGTGCTTGATGAGCCGACCAACGACCTGGACCTTGAAACACTGGATCTGTTGCAAGAGCTGATTTCTGATTATCCCGGCACCGTCCTGCTTGTGAGCCACGATCGTGACTTCCTTGACCGCATCTGCACCAGCATCATTACGATGGAAGATGAGAGCGGCAATTGGGGTGAATATGCGGGTGGCTACACCGACATGGTGCGCCAGCGCGGTGAAGGTGTGCAGGCGCGTAAAGTTGCCAAGGCCGACAAGGCTTCCGGTGCTGCGAAGGAGGATAAGTCTCCTGCTGCTGCCAAAAGACAAGAGCCTAAGAAGTCCGGCCTCAATTTTACGCAGCAGCATCGCCTAAAGGACATTCCGGGTAAAATTGAAAAGCTGGAAGCGAAAATCACTAAGGGCCAGAAGGAGTTAGAGGACCCGAACCTGTTCAGCTCCAATCCGGATCGTTTTCACAAAGTGATGACCGCTGTTGGGAAACTGCATGAGGACCTTGCTGCGCTTGAAGAAGAGTGGCTGGAGCTGGAGATGCTTGCCGATGAGGGCTAAGCTCCTCATATACTTATGATTTTAAGAAAGGCTTCGGAGCGTTCCGGAGCCTTTTTTGGTTTGCGTTACTCTGTGCGTTGGTTTGCGTTATTTACGAGAGACTTGCGTTTTTTATGAAATTGATCGCGTGGTACCGCTGACGCTCAGCCCCTGACTTATCCCCCTGCCCTTTTGCTATTCGTCATGATCAATCATATGGGTGCCGTGGGTGATGGCACTGCTGGCTCGGATGGCGGCGGTGATGAAGACGACTTCGGCGAGTTCTTCATCTGTGGCGCCGCAGACCTTGGCGTTCTCACGGTGGATCTCGATACAGTAAGGGCATTGGGTGGTGAGTGCAGCGGCCAGTGAAATGAGCTGCTTGTTTTTTTTGGAGATCACCCCGTCGGACATGGCCTCTGCATTGAAGGCGATGAACATCTTCCAGGTTTTACCGGTTGCCAAAGAACTGAACTTCTTCAGCTTGCGCATATTGTCCATGGAAAACATTGGCATGGGCGACCTTCCGGTTGGCTCAGGTTTTTCCGGGCAATTAAAACAGGCTGCGCTTAATAACCACCAATGAAACCCGTTCAGCTTTAATCAGGATCAGACGGGTCGCTTTCATTCTTTATTTTTTTAAAGGGGCTGCGGGCGCCATTTTGGTAAAGAGCTGCAGGCGTCGTTTTGCAGTAGGCCTGTACAGGTTCAGCCCTTCTTTTTCGGCTGTCTGTATTTTAAAAACTTGCCGACAATGATGGCGGTGAGAACGACCATGTAAAACTGGCCTGCCAGACCCACAATGATCGCAGCCTTTCGGGCGATGGGTGTGAGCGGTACGATGTCGCCGTAGCCGATGGTCATCAGTGTGATGAACGCGGCGTACATGAGTGCTTCCTCCTGCGAGTGGGTCTCAGCATTGTCAATGGGCAGGCCTTTGAAAGAGCCCGGCTGCATATGCTCTATAAGTATAAAGAGAAAGAACGCGACCATGCCGATGGAGATGTAGCCGCTGAGAACACCCAGCACGACACGGTAGTTTTCTTCAAATGTCCTGAGCATCTCATCAATCAGTACGATGGCCACCACAGCATGAAAGGCAAAGAAGATCACAATCTGCGGGACCAAAGGGTCGATTGTTGGAAAGATCGGCGTATCAAGAAAAGACAGGACCAGCGAACACCCGAGCAAAACAGCGACTAGCCTGAAAAACTGCCTCCTCTTCAACGTAATGAGCATGCCGGTGGCTATATTGAAGCTGTAAAACACGTTAAAAACCGGCGCTTCCAGCGTCTGACCCGGTAAGATCAAAGCACCGAACATGAGCAGCAACTGGCTGAAAAGAAACACCTCAACCCGATACTCAAACAGATTCTTTATAGACTTCGATTGCACGTCTACCTTCCTGACTTTTGCGGCAATTTTCGCAAATGAAGGCTAAGGAATGGGAAATCTGAAGGGTGGGTTAGCCCGTGAAATTTGGGAGGTTGGATATGAGGGAACGCCGTGCTCATATCTCAACCAAAATGCAGCAGCAAAATGAAGCTTTGTGGTCGCACCTCATACCCGACCGTGTGATAGCGCTGTCGATGCACTCAAGAATCTGAGCGCGCTCAATGTTCCATGCAATGCTGATAAAGTTCCTTACAGATGGACACATTCTTAAAGAGTGTTCCTAGCACTTTTTCAGGGTATTTTTCGTGAATGAAGCTATTAATCTTTTGAATAGATAACATTACAGACCCTGAAAGACGCTGTTCATCCACGCAATAAGCATAATCCCGGGCAAGTTGTTGAACTCCAGAATCTTTCATCGCCATCAATGCGATAATACGATTTCCATGTACCAGGAGTCCGTATTCTTTTCCGCTCTTCTTTTCTAACTTAGAAATTTCGCCTGAAATAATAGCTTCGATGAAGCGCAAGGCCCTGACTGAGTTCCATACAAATACGCCAGACACCTTTGGATTGAAAATTGTTCGATATGGTGCTTTGGACAAACTCTCATAAAACTTACCAATCTCCCTCTTAGCTTGAACAGCGAGGGAAACATCCCCGCTGACACAAGCCAATGCAATCGTTGCTTCAGAAAGATCAAACGATTTTTCTGTCGGCTTAAATGCATCTGATCTCATAATGTTATAATGTTATAATCGATATCTTCTATGAGAAGCTCTTTCCTGATCCGTATTTGCTCCGGGTCTTGGGAAACAAAATCTCTATTTTCAATTCTGTTTTGTCGGTTATTTGTTTTAGTTACGTTCCCGCCAAACCCATCTTCAGCTCCCTCAAGCGAAATAAGGCGAACAGGAACCTTTATATCTTCAAGGTTGTTAAATTCATTGGCGGCAAATCGGCCAATTGTACTGACTGTTTGCGCGCCGTTTACTATACTGATATTTGCAGCTTTGAATGACCCAAGCTCTCGAGAGTTTCCGCCAACAGCAGATTTCCTGATTGTGTCAGCAACAATAGTTATTCCATTGTTAAAGTACCAAAACTTATCAGGGCTCGTCTCTAACGTGTTACGAATTTCTTCATTTACTTCAGTTGATCCAAGCATTTGCCTTATATTTTGCGCAAACAACCTCTTACCGGTTGTTGTCCACCAGTTCGAGACTTCTTCACCGGCAACCATGCCATAGTAAGCCGTATGAGGTGTATCTATTTTCCCCCATTGTGCTAGACCGATCTCCAAGTCAATAGGTTCGCCATCAATACCACTAGCAAGGCTAGAATGAATAACAGCTTGATTTAATTACTGAAAAGACAAGATATCTTCTTTATTTTCGTCGCCTGTCTCATTCATTTCTTTAAGTAGATCCTCAATTACGCGCATACTATGCTCGCCTAATTGCTGATTGCCTGTATGTATCAAAACCACATCAAAAGTCGTATCGAAAGCAGTCAAAGCTTCGTTCACTGAGACTTGCTTTGCCCTCAACTTCTCATTGAAACGATCAAACTCCATGTTGAAGAGATCAACAACGCCATCTTTGAACTTCCTGATGTCACTGCTTGCAGGTTCACCAGTTCCATTTTTTGACCACTTAGATTGAACTAAGGTCATTTTTTTAGCGTTCGAAGAGTAGTACACAGCATCAATACCATTGTCATCTCCTCCATCAACTACCGCTTCCGCTGCTGCCTTTTCATCTGCATCACCAATTAAATAAACAGCGTACGCGGCCAAGCAACGAGATCTTACCTTAGTGTCATACTCAGCATCAGATTCATTCAGATCTGAAAGGTCGAGATACTGCCTAAACATTCCTTCAATCTTTGATGCAATTTGATTTACATGAATAACGCTCATCTACGCCCTAGACCCCAAACTTTTAGCTGCATATTTTAGGAAAATTCTCGTATAAGTTTATATCTTAAGTAGACCATGACTTCAATGTTAGATTAAATAAAACAAATAGTTACGTGGCTCCACTTTACTGCTAGCTTTGGTTAGCTGGCTTCTTGCCAAATGTGCTCAAAATCCCACTCACGATTTTCTTTCCACCAATCCACACCCCTTGCCTAAATTACCGATTTGACATGGGCAGTGTTTCATTTCACATTCATGTGTGAGGCGTCGAAACCTCGATACAAGCGGTTACCGCTCCCGTACATGGCGGATTTTTTGTGCCTTTTTTCTGAAGGGCGCAAACCCTTTGCTATGAGCGGGAGGACGGTGAATACAACACTTCCTTCGGGAAGGAATAAACCTGCCTGCCTTGTATCAGGTTTCGAACCTCCCGCTCGCCAGTGGGTCGTCGAAAGCCCTTTTGACGTGCGGTCCTTCAACTGCCGTATACAAGGGGCATTGAAATGACCAGTTCCCTCTGCGCATGTAGCGCCACAAATACTTTCCAAAATGAAATAGACGAAGTGCTCGTCGCTGCATCTGATTTGCAGAACCTTGCTTATATGCAGCAGCTGTTGCTGAGCGAGAGGATGCAGGACAGCAGTGAACGGGATGCTTTGTTCACTTTGCATTATGCCTTCCGCGACCGCTTGGAAGCTCTTCAAAAAAGCTGCGGACAGATTATTGACGCGTATTCCTCTCCCATGCCCAAAAGCAGGTTTCGGGAATACGGTCGGGAGCAGGTCGACCAGCCGCAGCCCATAACCAAAACAGTAGTGTTTCCAGACAAAGCCGGTTCCTGATCATCTCAGGCAATCGGCTTTTTTGATGGCCGCATGGGTGTCGTGGCGGGTGTTTTGCCGCGATGAGCCTGTGCAGACCGACTGTGCTTGAGCGTTTGGCGCCGTGCGTGCCAGCCGCTGTGGTGCCGGAGGCGGAACGCGCATACACCCCGCATTGCCGCCAAGGGTGCCTTGCTGGTCTGCGGAGCTGTCATCCCTTCGCAGGCCAGCGCTTTTTCAAGGCATGGCGTTTGGGATGCAAACATAGCAAGAATTGCAAAGAATGGTGCGCGGTGACAGCTTAAGCTTGGCCATGTTTGGTTATGACAGAGCTATGCCCTTGATGTTTCACCTCTTCCCCTCCCCAAATTCAGGCTCCCTTTTTGCACGGGATACTGTAGGCTTCTACCGAGTATGGGAGGCTGACCATGCGGCATGAAGCTTTGCAGAAGAACATCTATACGCAGCGGATTAACCGGGCGATGGATTATATTGAGCAGAACATCTGCGCGGATCTCTCCCTTGCCCAGATTGCTGATGCGGCGTGTTTTTCACCCTATCACTTTCACCGTATCTTCAAGGCCATGACCGGAGAGACGGTCAACCAGTTCACCAGTCGGTTGCGGGTTGAAAAGGCTGCGCGGCGGCTGAAGCAGAACGCCAGCATCTCCATTACCAATGCGGCGCTGGATATGGGCTTTGCCTCCCCCTCCTCCTTTGCGCGTTCGTTTCAGGCGCGGTTTGGCATGTCCGCCAGCCAGTGGCGGCGGGATGCGACTGCGTCCGTTGAGGCGTTTGCTGGTGAGACCATGGTGCTGGAACGGCCTGCAAGCGGGCTGGTGGCGGACAAGGTGGAGGTGTGCAAACTGGAGCCGCGCACGGTGGCTTACGTGCGCCGGACGGGCAACTTTCAGGAACGGCCCGAGATTTTTGGCGAGGCATTTGGCGCACTGATGGCATGGGCCGGACCGCGCGGGCTGATGCATGGGGCGGAGATGATGTGCCTGTTCCACGATGATCCGCAGGTGACCGATGTGGAGCAGATGCGTTTCAGCTCCTGCCTGACGCTGCGCGGGCCAGCGGATGTTGAGGGCGAAGTGGGCAAGATGGTGGTTGGCGGCGGGCGCTATGCCTGCGGGCACTTTGTGATCACCCATGATCAATCACAGGCCGCATGGGAATATATGTATGGCACGTGGTTGCCCTTGAGCGGGTACGAGCCGGAGAACATCCCCTGCTTCCAGCTGTATCCTTCCATGACCGGCGAGGCGGGGCCACAACCTGCGGTGATCTGCATTCCGGTGCGGCCTCTTTCTTAAGCCTCCGTGATTGGTAAGCGGGGTGCGCGCAAGTTGCGCCTGCGGTTTATCGCGGGGTTAAGGAGCGCCGCCTTAGGGTTTGGTGGTGTTGGCTGGTTCGCGAGCGGTTCATGGTTTTCGGCTGGATATTCAGGCGCCTGTTCTTCTATCACCTCCTGACCCTGTTCAGGATGTGGGGGCTCTACCTGTCTTTGCTGCTGTGGGCACGCAAGGGGCTTTATTGGGGGCCGCTTGCGGGTGTTTTGATGACCGTGTTGACGATCATCTATGCCATCGGGATTTACTGGGTAACAAACTGGGTCATTGTGCAATCCGGCGGATATGTGCTGGCTGAGGTCGCCTGCTGGTCGCTGTGGGTTCCGCTGGTGTGGATGGCGGCGCTGGACACCCAGCTTTACATGGTCTGCCTGCGCGCACCCAACCAAAAACTGCTCGGCAACCTGCTCTCCACATGGGCGTATGAGGAAAAGATCCAGGCGCATCTGGACATGGTGCGGGAGAAGGCTGGGCGGTGAAACGACCTCGCTTTAGTCGAGGATTTCGGCACAACTCAAGATTGTTTATTGGTGCTGCTGCTGATGATCATTATGCGTAAATGCACCCTTTGGGGGCAGTTGGATTGACACCCGTCACAGATACAAAAGGATGCTGAAGGGCAGTGTTAGTGGGCTGCAATGATCAGCTTTGATATTGGTACATGGAAGCAAAGCAAGAAATGAATAAGTGGGAAACAAGGTTACAATATGCGAGTATCATAGGTATCATTTTCATACCACCTTGCGCCTACGTGGTTGCCCAATACCTTTTAGTCATCTCACCTGATCCAATGCCGTTTATTGAACAATATGCTTTTATATTTTTTGCCTTGTGGTTTTTCTTTATGACCGTAGCTATTCCAATAGTTTCCGCAAAGTGTAACTTTCGCAAAATTTATGACTTTAACAATAAATCAATAATAACAGCCGCTATTGCTTCTATTATTGGATTTCTATTTCCATTTTATTATGGCGGTTACTACCCACTCAATAAACATATATTAGATGATCCCACCATATTTAATTATATAGTTATTTACGTGGTTCACGCAGTTACTGGAGGGAGCATTTCATTGGCTGTTTTTAGTCTTTTTAGCTTTCAACAGAACCATGAGTAACTAATGTAATTTGATACTTACACAGATCTGCGTTTAACCAAAGATCTTGTCGATGTCGTCTTGTGAGAGCAGTTTCCAGCTCCCCTCTTCCACGCCGTCAAGGGTCAGATTGCCGAGCTGGGCGCGGTGGAGTTTGGTGACGTGGTTGCCGGTGGCGGCGAACATGCGGCGGACCTGGTGGTAGCGGCCTTCGTGGAGTGTGAGGCGGGCTGTTGTTTCGCTCAGGACTTCCAGTTCTGCTGGTTTGAGCGGCTTGGTCTCGTTCTCCAGCATCATTTCACCGGATGCAAACTGATCCGCTTCCCCGCCTGTCATCGGGCGGTCGAGCTCAACCTCATAGATCTTTGCTGCATCTGCCTTGGGTGAGATGATCTGGTGCAAGAGTTTGCCGTCATCAGTGAACAGCAACAGGCCTGTGGTGTCCTTGTCCAGTCTGCCCACAAAGGACAGAGCTGGTTTGCGGACGCGGTAGCGGTCTGGCAGCAGATCAAACACCAGTCGTCCGCGATCCTTCATGGAACAGGTGTAGCCAAGCGGTTTGTTGAGCAAGATGACGGAGCCCTCTGGCGGGTCCAGCGGCTCGTCATCAAACAGGATATCTTCATGAGGCAGCTTGCTATCGGCTTTGATTGGGTTGCCGTCTTTGTCGGTGACCCAACCATTGCGGATGGCGGCCTGCATTTCTTTGCGGCTACCGTATCCCAGATTTGCCAATAGCTTTACAAGTCTCATACTTGGTTCCTAACTCAAAGCCGCAAGTTTACTTATTCGCCTTGATGGCACGAATGACTTTGTAGCCGTTCTGGTCTGCCATGATCTCGTAGGAGGCGAACACCTTATCCAGCGTTGCTTCATATGGCAGGTGTCGGTTGGCGACCAGCCAGAGATGACCGGATGGACGCAAGCCGCGGGCGGCGGACTTGATGAACTCCTGCCCGATATCCGCTCTGTCCTGCTTGCCACCTGCATGGAATGGCGGGTTGGTGAAGATGAAGTCGTAGGTGCGTGCCAGCTTTTTGGTGGCATCCTGCCAGATGAAGTCCAGCGCGACCTCTCCGATCTTACCCTTCAGGTTCTGCTCAGCCAAGTCCAGCGCGCGCTTTTCAGCCTCATAAAGATCAATAGCCTTGACCTTTTCGCGTTTGGCAACTTCACGGGTCAGGTAGCCAAAACCACAGCCCAGATCAGCGCCGCGGCCCGCCAGTTTCTCTGGCAGTGTTGCGACAAGAAGCTGAGAGGCTTTGTCTAGATGGTCCCATGCAAATACGCCCGGACGGCTGACGAACTCGCCCTCCATGATTTCGCGCGGCGCATCCAGTTTGGACCATTCTTCCACCAGCTCGTGGTTGACATTTTCTGGTGTAATTTCAGCCCAGAACACACGGCATTTGTTTTTGGAGACTTTGCCGGTGTTGCCTGCCAGTTTGGTGAGATCACTTTCTGCTGTCTTGGCACCTTCTGTATTGGAGGCGCTGACGACAACAAGGCCGCCCTCTACTGCGGACTTTACAGCCTTTGCCATGAGGGCGCGGGCTTCATCACGCTGGCGCGGTGGCAGCAGCATGACGAGCGGGTACTGGCCGTCAACTTCCGGTGCAACTGTGAAGCCTGCGCGTTCCAGATTGTCTCTGTCTGGAGCGAAGGTCTGCTGGCAGATCAGGCGATCTTTGGCGATGCCATTCATGGCAAAGCCCATGCGTGCACGCAGGAAGAGCGCTTTTTGATCAGCGGCACCTTCCTCAAAAAAGTTGAGCAGGCCATCTTCAAATGGCAGCAGCAATGTATCGAGAGCTGGATCTTTCATCTTATTCTTATCCTTGCTGCCTTGGAGCCTGTCGCGTTCACAAGGTTCACGCGCCGAGCCCAAGGCTTTGTTTCTAGGCGTATTCTAGTCCAAACCGCTTTTCGGAGATAAGCTTAAGACGTATGCACGATTTCGCGAGTTTCGCGGAAGCCGATATCAGGGTTCTTTTCACCGATGTAGCTTACTTCCCAAGCGTTTTTGAAGAGGTAAACAGGCTTGTCGTCCCGGTCCAGTGCCACATGGGCGCGGTTGGTCTCAAGGAACTTATCAAGCTTGAGCTTGTCTTCACACTCGATCCAGCGCGCTGTGTTGTACATGGCGGTCTCAAAGCCGATTTCTGTCTGGTATTCCGCTTTCAGGCGATCCACCACAACGTCCAGCTGAAGCACACCCACAACACCGACAATCCAGTTGGTGCCAATGGCTGGTTTGAAGATCTGCACCAGACCTTCTTCTGCCAGATCTTCCAAGCCACGGCGCATCTGCTTGACGCGCATGGTGTCTGTCAGGCGTACGCGGCGCAGAATTTCAGGTGCGAATGCTGGCAGGCCAGTGACGTGGATTTCTTCGCCTTCTGACAGGGTATCGCCCACACGCAGCTGGCCATGGTTTGGCACGCCGATCACATCGCCCGGATAGGCCTTTTCCGCAATCTCTCGTTCTTCTGCAAAGAAGAAGATTGGGGCGGACACGGTGATTGGCTTGCCAGCACGCACATGCTTGAGCTTCATGCCGCGTTTGAATGTACCGGAGCACAGGCGTACGAACGCGATGCGGTCACGGTGTTTGGGGTCCATATTGGCCTGAACCTTAAACACGAAGCCGGTTACCTTTTTCTCTTCCGGCTTGATGGTGCGGCCACCCGTTGCTGGCTGAGAATGTGGAGGTGGTGCATATGCGGCGATGAAATCGAGGATCTGGTCGATACCGTAATCGCGCAGAGCAGAACCGAAGAAGACTGGGGTCAGATGCCCTTCCAGGAAGCTTTCGTGATCGAACTCAGGGTAACCTGCGCCGCCCAGTTCCACGTTTTCTTCCAGTTCTTCGCGGATGTTGTCGAACAGTTCACCAACCAACTCAGGGTCTTCCAGACCTTTAACATCTTTGATGGTATCCAGAGCACCACCGCGGCCCTCAGTAGAGGTGAAGAAGCGGTTGCCGATATGGTCGTAAACACCAAAGAAGTCGGAACCCATACCAACAGGCCAGCTCATTGGCGTCACATCAAGGGCCAGTGCCTCTTGAATCTCGTCAATGACTTCCATTGGGTGGCGACCTTCACGGTCGATCTTGTTGACGAAGGTGATGATTGGAATATCGCGCAGCCGGCAAACTTCAAACAGCTTGCGGGTCTGGGTTTCAATACCCTTTGCAGCGTCAATCACCATGATCGCTGCGTCAACAGCGGTCAGCGTACGGTAGGTGTCTTCAGAAAAGTCTTCGTGGCCCGGCGTATCAAGCAGGTTGAAGAGAATGCCATCGCGCTCAAACGTCATCACGGAGGATGATACGGAGATACCGCGTTCCTGTTCAATCTTCATCCAGTCAGAGCGGGCGCGGCGGCGCTCACCACGCGCACGCACCTGCCCCGCAGCACGGATCGCACCACCACCCAGAAGCAGCTTCTCGGTGAGTGTGGTTTTACCGGCATCCGGGTGAGAGATGATCGCGAATGTGCGGCGTGCCTTATAGGCTTCCGTGCCTGCTGTGCTCATAGAGCCTCCTTTTGCAGGCAAACTCCTGCGTATTCAAATAGTGCAGATTTGAGGGTATCCATCTGGCGCAAAGTTCTAAGGTGTTCTTTCCGGCTTATGGCCGTCCGCAGCAAGGAACACCTGACACGCGCAAAATCTGCTGAAACTTTTGTCGGATTGGGTCTTACAGAATGTAATGAAGCAATGCCAGCCCTTCGCTGAACTTTTTCCGCAGGGCATGACAGTCCTGACAGCACAACTTAGTTCGATCGGCATGGAAGCATCCTTCCAATATTTCAGGTTATTCATCGTCACAGTTCGGTTTTTATTGCTGCGAGGTATGATTATGCTGCTCAACTATCTTTATTCGGAGTTTTATGAGGAACAGGTGTTTCTGGGTCTGCTTGGCCTTTCCTCCGCGGACTGGCAGAGCCTGCTGGAGCGGCGGGTGATGCCTGCGGCCTCCTATCTGTTTACCAACAGCTCACTGTGTGTCTCGTTCCTCGGTCAGCATCAGGAGCGGGAGCTTTATCGCTTCCACCTGAAGAGCCACCGGCGCTGGTTTGAGGATTTACAGTGCTTTGGCCTGACACAGGAACAGGCTACCAAGGCGTTTTTCCTCTCCCGTTTCCGCAATGCCAAAGAGGCATTTCTTTCCGGAGAGCTGGGATCTCGCTTGCATGTGTCCTACCCTGAGGTGCTGAGCGCGTTTGACGGGGATCTGGAGGAGCGCACATGGGGTCACTTTCTCAACGGCACCTATGGCATCTGCACCCGTGACGGCCAGCCGGACACGATCTTCCAGAAGCAGGTTGGTGTGCGGTACGTTGAGAAGATGACAGAGACCGAGCCTCACTGGTTCCCAGATGACCAGCTCGGGCTGCTGAGGCAAACAGTGGATTTTCTGGATGGTGTGGAATCCGAGTTCGCTCCACACGAGGTAAGTCAGTCGTCGAGACAGCGCTGTATCATTGATGTGCGGGAGCGGTATTTGGCAAAGCGTGTTGCGGCTTAAGACGTCGCCATAGTGGAAGGCGCAGCGTGGTGCTGCGCCCAACTCATTTTAAGGCATCGGAAATGCCGTTCGAATTACCCATTTTTCACCCGTCCATTTCATAACAAACCGGATTTGTGATGGTGTGAAAGATGTCCCTTCCTGGCCACAATACACCCGTGGACCAGCAGCAAATGGATTATTATCAGTGAGGATTGAGCCAGCTTTACAATTGTATCCAATAAATGCAGCCGGTTTAGCTGCAAAATCTGCCTGTACCAGGTCAATCACTACGTTGGCAGCAGAGCCTGTGGTTTCACAATTACCTACACCCCCTGCGAGGAAAATAGCTTCTACGCTTTCATACTGATCTTCATCCAGGAAAAATGTGTCTGTTTGCTTTGCTTGTGCATCTGCATCACTGCTGAAAATGCCTTCGTTGATCACATGCTTTGCGATATGTCCGCCTTGGTCTCGATTTGTGTCCAGCTCAGATGAAGCAATAACGCTGTCAATGGTTCGGCATTGTTGAAGGGCAGCATTTGCCTCAACCGAAATCGATAGGAAAGCAGCAATTGCTGCAAGGATACTCAGAAATCTCATGGGTTTGTCCCTTGTTGTTTTCGTTGGCAACAAGAGACAGGACGGGCTGGATCGGTGTGTGTGAGGCTGTGTTGGGCTTAAGGTAAAGGCAGGCTTAAGCTTATTTACCTTCGCAGGTGGTTTTCTCGAGAAGGTGCGCCCAGGTATTCTTTGGCACTGCGATGGAGAATTTGTTTTGGGCGGAGGCGACCATGATGGCGGTGAGTTTGAGTTCTCCGCCTTCGTCCACCATCACCGGACCGCCGGAGCCGCCGTAGTTGGTGTCGCAACTGGTGAGCCAGAGGTTGCCACGGTCTTTCAGCAGCTTGCAGTTTTTATCGGCGGCCAGCAGGAACGGACGATCCCGAGCATATCCGGCGCTGGTGAGGTCGAGGTTTTGGGTGACTTCCGGCGAATTGCTGATCACCGACATCGGCGGCACGTCCAGCGGTTTTGAGAGTATGATTACGCCTACATCGGTTGCGGCATGCTTCAAAGTCGGGCGGGAGGTGAAGGTGTAGCCATCCAGCAAGTAGGTGCAGGCGGCTGTGGTGTGGGCGATAAACTTATCCCGACGCACCCCGGCCACGAAGTTGATTTTGGAGGGAACGTGCGCTTTGCCGGTACGGGCGTTGTACAGGCAATGAGCTGCGGTGATGACCATTCGATCCGAGATCAGCGTACCGGAGCACATTGAACGGGAACGGAACCCGGCAACATTCACCCGGCCAATGGCGTTCCACGGTTTATCCCAGCTGTCGATGATTTCGCGATTGTCCTCTCCAATGATACCGGGAAAGAATTTTTCGGATTTGCCGGGCTTATCCTGTGCATTTGTTGCGGCTGCGCCCAGCGCGATGAGGAGAGCCGCCCCTAAGGTGCATTTGGAAAGCAAGTTCAGCAGCATAAGCAGGTCCTATCACGCCAGTTACGGCAGTATCACACCTGCTGTTATATGCGGCCTGCGGGCAATCGCCCAGACTAAAAATGCTATTGCTGGTTACTCGGCTTTTTCATCCGCGCGGGCCTGCGCGATCACTGGCAGATCCATGTTGCCATCCTGGAACTTGAAGTTGAACTGGATGCTGCTGATTTTCCATTCCCCACCTTCATGCACCAGCGCGATGTTGTAGGTGCCATAGACCACCCATATATCGCCGCCTTCTGCTCCATCAATAAAGTGGGTGGCGGTGGCATGGACTTTGACAGTGGCTTTTTGCTCTTTGGATTCAACAAGTGCGTTACCGATCTGATGATGGGTCTGATCAAAACCGGGCAGCAGCTCTTTCCATGCGGTCGTGATCGCTTCCGGTGTCAGATCAACGGGTTCCCCTGCCCCGAAGGAGGAATAATCCAGATGAACAAGGCCGGTCATCGCAGCTTCGACAGACGCCCAATTTCGGTCATCGACATCAATAAAGAAACGACTTATGCGATTTTGGATTGGCCCAATAGTATCCATCTACATGCTCCCAGCTGGTCAGGGCATCCGGCAATGCTCTAACTATTTGTTTTCGCGCATATCCATCTGTCGAAATCCGGTGTGCATTTCAGGGATAAGCCCGAGTTCGTCTCCAAAGAGTACCATAGCCGCAGGCAGACTAACGCATTTGCCTGCTCTACATACCTAAGGAATATAACGGTTACGCAGCGGAATGAGCACCTTCTTCCGATCCTATGGTTTTCAGAGGTATAATTCTCCGCCGTATTTCCGCCACAAATAGTGACGGATTACTGATCTTTGGGCCGGTGGATCAGGCGGGTCGCAATGGTTTTGCTGTGTGGCTGCTCACTGCTCATGGTCTGGGTCATGGCCTGCAGCGCAGCTTCTGCCCATTCAGGCTCCTGCTGCTTGATTGACCAGATCTCATTAGGCAGGAAGGACAGCATCTTGTCATCATCAAAGGTGGCAAGGCGTAGCTGAGTCGGGATATGCCCGAGCCTCTCGCGCAAGACTGCTAAAGCTCCCTCCAAAACAGGCAAAGAGGAGGCCATCAGGTTTTGTGGGGCAGTGCCGAGCTTGTCCCAAAGGGTCTGCATCATCTGCTCGCCATCTTGTGTGCGGTTGCGCGCCGACTGGAGTGTCCAGTCATCGCCTGCCTTTTCTGGCATAACATCCAGATATCCGCGTGCACGCTCGATGATTGTGGGTTGATTGCTGCCGCCGATCAGGAAGTAGACCGGTTCATTCCCCGCGGCCTTTGCAATGGCTGCAGTCAGATCTTTTGCACCCTCGAAGTTGCTTGAGGTGATGACGGGGGCGTCGGTGTTGCCGTAGTCGCGATCCAGAAACACCATTGGCTTGGTGATGGTGTTGCCCAGATGTTGCTGGCTGCCAGAGGTGGATGAGACCACAAACAGGCCATCCACATTGCGCTGAACAAGACCGTTTGCCAGCTCCTTCTCCGTCTCCTCATCTGAGTTGGAGCAACTGATGATGAGCTGATAGCCGGTTTCACGGCACCGATGTTCCAGCTCTTCAGAGAGTTTGGCGAAGAATGGATTGGCAAGGCGCGGGATGATCAGGCCAAAGGTGTTGGTGCGTTTGAGCTTGAGGCTGCGGGCGGTCAGGTCGAACTTAACGCCATGCTCTTCCACATATTCACGAATGCGGGCCTGGGTGGCTTTGCTGATGCGGTACTTTTCTGCCTTGCCGCCCAGCACCAGTCGCACTGTGGTGATGGAGACGCCGAGCGCCTTTGCAATTTCATCCGGCTTTTTGGCCATTGCGTCGTTTCTCGCCCTGATTTCTTCAGAGCCCCTCCTCGCTTGCTTGCGGTCGCAGAGTACGCTCTAACCCATTGCTCCGGCGTATATCCTTTTGCGAAGTGCATTCAGCATGCCTCACAAATACGCTTGAATGTCGAGTGGTAGTCAGCCTTCCTCAAATTGCCAAGTAGAATATGGCAGGTGCGGGCTGGTGTCCGTGGATATCCCGCGGCATTTGCGTGAGTTTGAGCACCACGCGATGCTCAAACTCATTTTCAAAGCCTCAAAGCATGTCCTTCGCAGAGCCTGCGATTTTGACATTTATGCCCTGTGTAAGTGCCTGTGCCACGAATGCCTGCAGCACATCGCGCAGCTTGTCTTCCGGCACATAGGCCACCGTGATGTGGTTGGACTGGTGCCCTGCCATCAGGTCGTCACGGCCAACACCATCGAGCGTGCAGTTCATCAATGGCCACTCATAGGTGGTGGCTTTGCGGCGACGCTCGAACTCGTCTTCCGGCAATTCAACCGCATGGCCTGTGCCGATGTGCATGATGACCTGTGTGCCCTCATAATGCGCCCGCGCCCAGAAGAATGCTCCTGCCTTACACTGGCCTGCAATGCTGGAACCGCCTTTCGGGAAGTACATGGCTGGCTGGCGATAACCTGTCGCGCCTGCAACGCCACCTTTGAGGTGCTCAAAGGGAACGGAGCCGGAGATTTCGAAGTCCCAATAGAAGGTGCCTTCATACTCACTGCCCCAGCGCACATCATGTAGCGTGGTTTCTGCTGGCAGGCCCATGGCATCCAGCAGGCGCCACATCATGGTTTGCGGAATGGCAGTGCCCATGTCCACCTCGTTGATGCATGGGATTGGTTTGCCTTCCCAGATGATGGACCCGTCTTCGTCCGGAATCGGGAAGCGCACTGTCGAGCCGATTGCCCCCTCGGCGAAGTCTGAGGCTGCGCAGCTGTCTTTCAGGCCTTGCTGATACTGCACACCAACGGCAGAGAGGCCAAAGCGTGTGGTGAAGCGGGCCATGGCGATCATCATGGCGCATTGTTCCAGCACCTGCTCGCGGGTCAGCTCAGTTGCATCATCGCTGCCGAACTGGAAGGTCATGCCCCGGTCCTCGTAGAACTTCAGACATTCCTCACGCAGTGACTTAGGCACTTTCTCCATTTCTACCAGAAGCGCAGATTGAGAGAGGCTTTCCAGCGGCATGCCGATATCTGTGAGAGCTTTGACCGGGAAGTAGCCGTTCATCATGCCCATGCAGAAGGTATCGAACAGACCAAGGATGGCTTTGTTCTTGAGGATGTACTCGCCTACCTGTTGCCCCGCCTGACCAGCTGGGGTTTGCAAAACCGCATGGTTTACGGAGACATCTTGCAGATAGGAGGTGCCATGGCTGAGTTTGCCGTCCTTCAGCCATGAAGCGAGGCTTGAGTTGAAGAACTCGTCCTCAAACGACTGGGACCACAAACGGGAGTAGTCTACGCCAAGGCTTGTCAAAGACCCTGCCATACAGAGCATGCCGACGAGACCGGGCCATGTGCCATCAAAGTTGGCAAGCAGCAGAATTGGTCCTTTGTGCTTTGCAAGCGATGGCGCGATGTGGTGTGAGTACTGCCATGCAGTGAGCAACACGATGAGCGGGGCTTCCGGATCAATCCGCGCAAACAGCTCCGAGCCTTCTTTTTGCGAAGAAATAAAGCCGTGACCGCGCGCTGCATCAGACTCATGGGCACGCTTCATCTTGAAGCCTTGTGCGGTCAGCGCAGTTTCCAACCGCTGCGCGTAATCCTCAAAGGTTGGCCAACAAGCGACGTTGGCGCTTTCACGAAGGTCGGCATTGGTGACAACAAGGATTTCCTTGTCCGCTACACAGATAGGCGCTGGGGCCTGTGGCAGGTTGAGCACGTGGTGTCCTCCTGAACTTGTTTTGATATTTAAATGGCTTTTTCCATGAGCGCCTTGTGGTGCTGATGGTTGTCGTAAAGATTGAGGTAGACCTGATATTTGGCAGTGTGGAACTCCGCGGTGCTGCGCACCGGCTTGATGAGACCACCAACACGCACCAGCTTTGCGCTGGCTGATGGAATGTCTTTGAAGTCTCCGCAGGCCACCGCACCCAGAATGGCAGCGCCCAGCGTGACGGCATCTTCTTCTTCCGCCAGCTGAATTTCACGGCCCGTGATGTCGGCATATTCTCTGAGCCAGAGCGGATTTTTGGTGGCTCCGCCGCACATGAACAGCTTGGTGATGCTGTGTCCGGCCTTCGTCATTTCCTCGATGATATGCCGCGTGCCATAAGCGATGGATTGCAGTGTTGCCAGATAAAGGCGGGCCAGTGCATCCCGGCCCGTTTCCAGCGTCAGGCCGGAGACAACGCCCTTTGCATGCGGATTGGCACGCGGCGAGCGGTTGCCGTGATGGTCAGAAAGGACATGAAGGCCGCGGGTCGGGTTCGCTTCCCGCGCCTCCAGATCCAGCACCCAGTTGTTGAGGAGTGCGATCTCGTGCATGCCTTGTTTGGCAGCTTCGGCTTTGAGCTCGTCATAGGCGTCAGATTGCCGGATGGTCCATTCCACCAAAGAGCCAGCTGCGCTCTGCCCGCCCTCGCCCAACCAATACCCCGGCAGCATGGCACCCCAGTACGGCCCCCAGACGCCCGGCACCATGACTGGTTTCTCGTTGACGATCATGTGGCAGTTTGAAGTGCCGCTGATGATGGCAAGACCGCCGTCCGGTTCAGCCCCAATAAGCGCCAGACCGCCTGCGTGCGCATCAATGATGCCAGCAGCAACCGGTGTTCCTGCATTGAGGCCGAGATCCTTTGCAGCTTGCTCTGACAGACCGCCTGCGGCTTGCCCCAGATCCAGTACTTTCTCCGGTACTTTTTCCGGCAAATCATGCAGGCCAACGGCTTGCAGCATATCCTCCGCAAAGCGGCCTTCATGTGCCAGATAGTTCCACTTGCAGGTCAACGTACAGGTGCTAGCGGCATCCGCCCCCGTTGCTCTCCAGACCAGATAGTCAGCCAGATCAAAGAAGCGGACTGTGTTGGTGTAACGATCTGGATAATGGGTCTTGAGCCAAAGGATTTTCGGCAGTTCCATCTCAATGGAGACTTCACCGCCCACATACTTGAGTGCCTCATCGCCCGTGGCGTTGATCAGCGCCGTTTCCTCGGCAGCCCGATGATCCATCCACATGATGATGTCCTGATCAGTATCACCATTTTCAGCGACGGAGACAGGTTTGCCCCCCTGCGCTACGGCCACAAGCGAACAGGTGGCGTCCACGCCCAACGAGCGGATCTCGTCTGCGGACACGTTTGCCTTGGCCATCGCCTCTTTCATAGCCGCGCAAATCTGCTGCCAGATGTCTGTGGAGGACTGTTCTACGAAGTTTGTACGTCCATGGAACTGCTTGATGGGCCGGACTGCGAAGGCCAGTCGCTCTCCATTTTCATTGAACAGTCCTACACGTGCACTTGCAGAACCGACATCAATGCCAGCGTAACATGTCTGTTTCATACGCGGCCTCCCCTTTCGACTCGCGATTGTTCTTCTCTCCTGCTAACTACACCTGCTAACTCGTGTTAGCAAGTGCAAAGCAAATGGTATTTATGCAAAAATTCTCATAGTGCAGCGTCTCTTAACGTCAGGATCACCAGGCAGCTTCAGGCTTTTCCTAGACCTGTTCTGCCTCCAACGACCGCGGGTTCTTTTTCGGGAACACGCAGTGGATGCAGACAGCAAAGCAGGCCGAAGGATGGTTCCGCCAGCCACTGATTATCAGGATTTGTGTGGTTCAGGAGAGTTACTTCGGCTCTTTCGAGCGATTTTGCGCATCACACAGCAGACGGGCGAAAAACCCGTAACCGATGCCAAACGCAAGTGCGCGGACCACCAGGTCAATGATGAAGAAGAGCCCCATCTCATCTCCCGCAAAGGACGGGACCGGGCTGAGCGCACCAGCATAATCGCTGCCGGACAGCAGATAGCTGCGCACCATCATGGAAATGGGTATGCTGACGGAGAGAGAGCCGACAAACAGGCCCCAGTACACAGAGCCGGTTGGTGCTTTATGTTCGCGGCGCACAAAGATCAGGCTGACCAAAACCACAGGCAAACCGAGCTCAATGAACAGATTGCCCGCTTCTTTGATGCCATAGTGATAGACCAGCACAGTTACAGCCACCTGCACCATCGTATAGATCACGATGAACGAGCTGAGATAGAACCAGAGAGAGCGGCGCAGTTGTGTCATGAGAATTGCCAGTTAGGGGGTGGTCAGCATGCTCTCTTGACCATGAGCTGTGTTTGTTTGCAATGCTCTATGCATCTCATATTGCTGCAGTGTTTTTGTTGCCCCCAGTTTTGACAGGGCCAGCATGATGGTCTCATCCCCTTCATCCACATTAATGAACGTGAGCGCATCTTTGTTCACACTGTCAAACGCAGCTTTGAGCAACGCAGAGGCATGGCCCTGACGGCGATATTCCGAAGCCACAGCGATTTGCATGATTGCGCCGGTTTTGCGGGTAAACGCGATATAGGCCACCAGCTGCCCATCCTGCTCAATCTTGTAGGTTGCGACGCCCTCTGCAAGTGCGCGGATTGCAAAGGCAGTGTTTTGCCAGCTTGGTGCACACTCCCACAGTTCAGAGGTTTTCGTTTCAATCTCAGCCCAGTCAGTGAGTGCTGGTGTATGCTCAAAGCCCCGTTCAGCAAATGCTGCTTTGTGCAAGCTGAAGCACTGAAAGTTGCGCTGCGTTTGGAAGCCGAGCTTTTCGTAGGCCTTTACGGCTGCCGTGTTGCTGGTGATCACCTCCAGCTGGACGTGATGATAGCCTTGCTGAGCTGCGTGTTCTTCCACTTTGGCAAAGAGCTTGCTCGCAATGCCCTTGCCTCGCGCATCCGGCACTGTACCGGTGGAGACTGCGTAGAGGGTGCCAGGAAAAGCGCCTTGCTTGCCGATGAACCAGAAGCCAACCAGCTGCTCATTGTCGGTGGCCACCCAGGACAATTCCGCGTCAAAGCCTCGAGCCATAATCATCCGCTCAAAGTCACCGAGTGGCATATCCATCTGGATGACATAATCGGAGAACGCCAAAACCATAACCTGATGCAGCTGACTTATCGCAAATTCTGAAGCCCGACGAAATAAAACCACACCTAACCCTCTCACCACACTGAATCACCCGAAGTGACGCCAACACCACCTGAATACCCTGAACAGGGGCTAATGCTCAATGCGTTGGTGTGAGGAGTTGGGTCGCAAGCTGTATCCAGCCTCTTCGTAGCAATTGTTATCGCGTTGCTTCCGACAGGATACGCATCTCGCGTTCGCGCGATTGAGCAATTGGATCTGGAGTGTGTGAGTTAGAATGCGCGACCCCTGGGTGGCACATGCAAACACTATCCTGAGACGCAGTCTGCTGCCATGTTTCCAGCAAGCCGCTAAAATCACTTTTCATCGAAAAATCGTAGATGCCTGCAAAATCCCTGTTATAGCGAATGTCATAACGATCAGCTTGTTTCTTAAACAACCAGCTTAGGTAGTTCAGGAACAATGACTTAAAACGATGAGGCCGCTTCAGAACACCCTTTAACGGCCCCCCGCACTGCCGCACCCAACCTTTAAACCCAGCAGCATGCAGTGCCTTGACGCATGCATTTCGGATTTGGGGGAACAGATGTACATGCTCATGACCATCTACAAAATCGGGAAGACGGCCGAAATCGCGTTGAAAATTCTCAATCTGCGATGCAATCTCTTTCTCGATTTGACAGGTATTCAACTTGCGTAAGTGCGATTTGAGCAAAAGCTGCGGCATTGTTGGGAACGCAGCCCATTCTAAAGCTGAGGATGACGGCTTAAGCCAATCCCCTGTCAACGTGATATGAAGCCCGATCTGGATATCGGGCCTCTGCTCACTCAGCGCCTTTAATGCTGTCACATCCTTTGGCCATGCATCTGTGACCACCATGCACGAGGTGCCTTGAATCTTACCGTTCTCCAACAACCACAGAATGCTTTTGCTGATTTCCGAAGTGTAGGCGTAATCATCAGCCACCAAGCGCATTTGCAACCTCGGTTGTTTGAGCGCTTTGGCTATGTTCTTCTGCGACGATGTAAATCGGACGCTGCTTAATTTCACGCAGCATATGCCCGACATATTCTCCAACGACTCCTAGCAAAATCAGCTGAAGTCCGCCTAGAAAGACTGTTGCGGTGAACAAGGATGAGTATCCTGGTACATTATTGCCAAGCAACAGTGACGACAACACTATCCAAAAACCGTATATCGACGATGGAATAGCGATAGCCACCCCCAGAAACATCGTTGCCCGCAAAGGGACCGTTGAGAACGAGATGACACCTTCGGACGACAAACTAAGCAGTTTCAAAAAGTTCCACTTGGTGGTGCCTGAGATACGCTCTTCTGGTTCATACTCAATCGCGCTCTGCTTGAAGCCAATCCAAGTAGAAAGGCCTTTAAAGAAACGAATGCGTTCCTGACAAGCTTTCAACGCTTCCAAAGCACGAGGAGATAGTAGCTTGTAGTCAGCAGCGTTTGCAGGAATCTCGAACCTGCTCCCTGCATTTATCAAGCGATAAAAGATCCCAACCAGCTTCTGTTTGATCGGATGATCTTGCCGTTTATTATGAACCGCATAGACAACATCATTGCCTTCATCTTTCCAGCGGCGAACAAACTCAGGCAACATTTCAGGTGGATGTTGACCATCACCATCGAGAAAAACAATTGCACCTTTTTGACAACGTTCTATTGCCGCCACCAGCGCAGCTTCCTTGCCGAAGTTGCGGCTAAAGCAAACGGTTTTCACACTGAACCGGCCACTCGAAAGCTGGTTCATAATCGTGGGACTGCCGTCAGAGCTACCATCGTCTACGTAAAGAATTTCGATATTTAACGCGAACTGATCAACGAGCTGCTCAGCAACTTTTCCAAGACGCTGGTGAAAGACCTCCAAAGACTCAGATTCGTTGAATACTGGCACTGCAAGTGTAAGGGTGTTTTCACTCATGGTCACTCGCCCTCACATGTCACAGCATTTGGACCTAATGCAGGTTTCAAAACAGCGATCCAAACTTCAGGGTGTTTTTTGTAAACTCTACCGCCAGGAGCAGGCCAACGTACTTTTTGAGGAGCGATCACACACATGCCAGCAACCTTGGCCTTGGGTTCTTTATAGTCGACGTAGACCGCGCCTTTGGATTGAAGATCTCTTTCATCAACCCAAGGAGAGAAAGTCAGGTTTGCACGTTCAAAAAATGTTGGTCTTACCGCAGCATACCAAGCTACAGATCCACCAGGCCAATGATCACCAACGAGATACTCAAAGGGTTTTGTTTCGTGAGTTACCCAATGCTCTTCAACAAGACGCGTCAATGCTGGACCGTCGTGAAGCATACGTTTTGGATATTTTTTGACGAACGGTGCGATCACCATGATTGCAACAAAAACTATAAGCAGAAGAGCGTAAAGAGTGCCCCACGAGATTAAGAAGCGCCTTTTAAAAGGTTCAACCTCTAACGATGCAGCAGCAACACCAATCAATCCGGCAAAAACTACACCAAGTGGCATAGACCAAACCGTTTTGATTTTTGCCCCCAACACCAATGAAAGAAGCGTTATAATCAGTATCGGTCCTATTGCTGCAAATAAAAAGCTGTCTGCCCAAACACGACTCACACCGCCAATCAAATCAGAAAAACAAATCGACTTTACTTTTTTCCATCCAGCAGCAATTCCGAGCACCAACAGCATTGGCCCAACGGAGTAAGCAAATTCTGCTAAGTACTTGAGGGGCATGGTTATGTGACGATACCATGCAGCATTGCTACTCCCTGTACGCCCCAGAGCATAGTCAATGAGAATAAAATCAGCCTGCACTAACCATATGAGATGCGGCCCAATCGCGGCAAGAAACACCAGAGCAGCAAGGTATGGCCCAGGCCGAACTAATAAGTCCCGTCGACGAGCAAGGACCCAAAGGACTGCACTCATAAGAAATATGGCAGCGGTATACTTTCCCAGCATTCCTCCGGCACTGACCAGACCAAAGACTACCCACCAAACTAGTTTGTCTTTCTCTTCTGCCTTCAAGAAGGCATAAACCATCCATCCCCAAAATGGTAAAAAACCCATATTCACATTGTATTCGACAGCAGACAATGTCGTAAAATGAGATAGAAATGCTGCAAGTACAGTATAACCGCCTGCCTTGGCACTGAAACGCTCCCGCACAATTAGGACTACGGGAAGAACTGCTAGGATTGTGCAAGCTTCAGCGGCTGCAAATATTACCCAATCTGCACGGCCAAATAGTTGAACTACTGCATCAATCATCCATGCAGACATAGGCGGATGTTTAAAATAGCCTAGTTGCCACTCTTTACCCCAATACAGCGATTCAACTGCATCTAAAGGCAAATTGGATGCTACCAATGTCGAAGCAGCAGTATAGATCGCAGCATGGAATAGGAGGATCACCCATACAAACCACATGGAGCTAATGTCAATTTTTGAGAGTATGCCCTTGCTATAAGCATGTTCTTGTTTCGGGTAATGAGCGTCCATGACTACCAATCAAATCTGTATAAACTTTGCAGCGAATTAACGCTTTCTCCCTGCAAACTAGAAAATTTATTGGACACAACTAACAGAGGAATTTCAAAAATTCCAATTTCTTTTTACATAAACTGGAGGATAATTAGGCAACAAATCGAGCCTCGTGTTGTTGTATCGCTTTTGACAATCAAATTACATTTCTTCAAATGACCAGGCGATTAACACCTAACACCTAACACCTTGAAACTTATAACAATTACAGCATACATTTAGAGATCTTTTCTAACGTTGGGCTTCTTCATTTTCTAACAAGCGGCCCAACATCCTGCGAGAATGCAAACCTCAAAACCTTTCACGTTCCGGACGAGCTCTCATTGGGACAACACGCTTCCCGCTTTCCATTACTAGTTTCCGTGATTGTTCTCGCTGTTTCGTGAAAAGGTGTTCTCAAGCAGGGGGGTAGGTATAAAGCTGTCGCGTTTTTGGGGGAGTTGTGCTCTTATCCTTTCTGGTGTTTTTCGGGGTAAGTATTTTCGGGGATGCTTGCCCAGCTTCCGGGTCGTTGCCATGCGTCAGTTTCTGCTTCCTATCGCCTCTTTGCTTTTGGGCTCTGCCTTCCTGTTTTTTGCCGGTGGTGTTACCGGTATGCATTTGCCGCTTAGAGGTACGTTTGAGGGTTTCTCCTCTCTTTCTCTCGGTCTGTTGGGGACGGGCTGGGCGATTGGGTATGTAACTGGCTGCCTGAGCGTGCCGAAGATCGTGCAGCGGGCGGGGCATATTCGGGCCTTTGGTGTGATGGCATCTTTGGCGTGCTTGTCAGTTCTGGCCTCTTCCCTGTTGGTTGATCCCATTGCATGGATTGCCTTTCGCTCCGTGGCAGGGTTTGCCTTTGCCGGGGCGGCCATGATCGTGGAAAGCTGGTTGACGGAACGCTCGGACCCAAGCAACCGCGGGGTTGTTTTTGGCACCTACACCATGGTGAACCTTGCTGCGACCACGGGTGGGCAGGTGGTTCTTTCCATGGGTCCGATTGATGGTTTCGAGTTCTTTGTGATTGCCTCCATGTTTTATGTGGTGGCACTTATCCCGACAGCTGTCACGCGCACCCCTGCTCCGGCTCCCCTTGCACAGGTCAAACTGGATATAAGACGGCTGTGGCGTAACTCTCCTGTTGCCGTGGTTGCTGTTGTTCTGACTGGCGTTTCCAACGGCAGCTTTGGAACGTTGGCGGCGGTATATGGCGGGAAAGTTGGCCTGCCGATTGCCAGCATCACGTTGTTTGTGAGTTCATCCATTTTGGCTGGCGCCTTTGCACAGGTGCCAATCGGCATGATCTCAGACCGCACGGACCGCCGCTACGTCGTGATTGCGATTGCGGTGGTTGCTTTGGCGGCGGACTCCATGTTCCTGTTTGCAGACACCAGCAGCGCCAACATTGCCATTGCCTCAGCGGTAATTTTTGGCGCTGCGATTTACACGTTCTACCCGGTGCTGGTTGCCCACGCGAATGACCATGCGGATGCGGGGGATGCGATGCAGACCAGCGGTGGTTTGTTGCTGATGCTTGGCGTGGGGTCCATGATCGGACCATTTCTGGGCGGCGTGTTGATGAGCGTTTTCGGGTCCATCGGCCTGTTCATGTCCACGTTTGCAGCCCATGCGCTTATTCTTGCCTTTACCTTATGGCGCCTCACACAGCGTTCTGCTGTTGCAGAGAGCGAGAAGAGTGTGTTTGTGCCTTCTGCGCCAACGCGCACGGCCACACCGCAAACGATTATTCTTGCTGATGAAGAAGTTGCCAAGGAGATGGAAGTGGACGAGCTGTCAGAACAACCTTCGTCTTAAGTGGTTATGCGCAGGCATTTGCAGGATGTCTGCGTTATCGAATAAATATGAGGTAAAAACTCCCATTTAAACTTGACTATAATTATCAGGTATACAATAGCTCACTCTACAACCTTTGCTATTGCCCGTCCTTATGAGAAGTCAAGCCGATGAAAACCAATCTTTTCGCAGCCGCCTTCGCTGGTGCCCTTTCAACTCTTGTTGCCTTTGGAGCGTCCGCGCGTGATGTAAAACACGAGCTGGGAACCACCACTGTTCCTGATCAACCTCAGCGTATTGTTGTGCTGGAATATAGCTTTGTTGATGCGCTGGCTGCCGTTGGCGTTGCTCCTGTGGGTGTGGCGGATGATAAGAAACGTGAGCGCATCATCAGCGCCTATACGGATAAGATTGGGCAGGACTGGGTTTCTGTTGGCACCCGTAAGACACCAAGTCTTGAAGTGATTGCATCCTTAGGTCCAGACCTGATCATTGCCGACAAGACCCGGCATACAGCCGCTTATGACACGCTTTCTGAAATTGCACCGACGGTTGTCTTTGACAGTCTGGGTGGTGACTACCCTTCTGCAATTGCGCAGCTGGAAGCAATTGGCGCTGCCGTTGGCAAGGCAGATGAGATGAAAGCCCGTGTTGAAGCGCATAAAGCCAAAATGGCTGAGATTGGTGCGCAGTTTGAAAAGGCTGGCGACTACAAGATCCAGTTTGGTGTGACCAACGCAAAGGGGCTTTGGCTGCATTCCCCAGTTTCCTACAATGGCTCTTTATTGAAAGGCTTTGGCTTTGCCAGCGGCATGAAGCCAACCAAGGGTGCGGTTTATGAATCCAACTACGTGAAGACCTCTCTGGAGCAGCTTTCTGCTGTGAACCCGGACATTCTCATTCTGGGCCGCTACGCAAACCCAGCCTTTGCGGATGGCTGGAAGGGTGAAGCGCTTTACGAGAACATCAGCGCTGTGAAAAACGACCGCGTGTTTTACATGGAAGCGCATGTGTGGTCTCGTCTGCGCGGCATGGTGGCAGCAGAGATGACCGCCAATGACCTGCAAAACATTATGAAGCAAGTTCAGAACTAAGCCGCGCACATGCCACTCACTGCCATGTACTGGAGCCTTATGGGGATGGCGCTGCTCGGTGGAGCGGCGCTGTCCCTTGCCACAGGTGGCCGGCAAGATATCGGGTTTCTCCAAATCCTGAATTCGGTCTTTGCTCAACTTGATGAGCAGAGCCTTTCCATTGTGCGCGATATCCGTGCTCCGCGCACTCTCATTGCCGCATTGATTGGCGCAAACCTAGGCCTTGCCGGGCTTTTGCTGCAAGCCACAACGCGCAATCCACTTTCCTCTCCGTCTATCCTTGGCATCAATCAAGGGGCCGCTCTGGGCATAGCCATCGGGCTGGTGTTCCCATCACTCGTTCTCTTCAACATCGACACCATGGCGGTGCTGGGTGCTGCCTTTGCCGGTGGACTAACTCTGACGCTTGCAGGTGGCCTGAAAGGCACATTGAGCGCACTTCGGTTGATCCTTTCTGGTGTGGCAGTCAGCGCTTTTGCGTTTGCATTGGTGCGGTTCACTTTTACGCTGGATGACGAGCTGGCCCTCTCCGTGATCCAATGGACCACAGGCGACATTGCGGATGTACGCTGGAAGCAGGCAACACCGCTGCTTATCTGGTGTCTGGCAGGTGGCCTCCTGACGTTCGTCATGTCGCATAAGCTCAATTTGATGGCGCTTGGAGAAGCAGCCTCAAAGGGTCTTGGGTCTGATCCGCGGTTTACGTTGCTTTTTGGTATTTTGCTCGCGGCAATCCTGACCGGCGTTTCCGTTTCTGTCGCCGGACCTGTGATGTTTGTTGGCCTCATCATTCCGCATGTGTGCCGCGCTGCCTTTGGCACAGACCATCGTGTGTTGGTGCCTGCGGTTATGCTGTGTGGTGCCACCTTGATGCTTGTTGCTGATGGCGCTTCCAAGCTGATCAACTTCCCGGAGGAAACTGCGGTGGGTGTGGTTTCAGCCCTGATTGGCGCGCCCTACTTTTTGTACCTGACCATCACGGCCAAGGAGATTGACTGATGAGCGTGCTCTCTGAGGCCTCCGGCGCACAGTGGCGTACAGATTTTAAAAGCCACCGGAACACCAAAGCCTTTCGCGTCCAAATGCTACTGTTGTTTGCCTGCGTCTTTGTCAGCATGCTCAGTCTGGGTGTGGGCGCGGTTAACATCCCGCTGGATGTGATTTTGAACAGCCTGTTTGATCTGGATGGCCAAAAGCAGACCTATATTATCTGGAAGTCACGGCTTCCCCGTGTGTTGATTGCCTTGCTGGCCGGGGCAAGCCTTGCTGTTTCCGGTGTTATTGTTCAGGCTATCATTCGCAATCCGCTGGCAAGCCCCAAGATCATGGGCATCAACTCAGGCGCTGCACTGGCTGCTTTGGGCACAGTTATGTTCCTGCCCAATGTGCCCGTTACTTATCTTCCTATCGCAGCGGCCCTTGGCGGCATTGTTGCTGCGGTGGTTGTGTTGTTTGCAACTCATCTGCGCCAAGTCTCCCCAGCCCGTCTGGCTCTGGTTGGCATTGCCGTTGGCATGGTATGTGATGCAGGTGTTGATTATCTGCTGGTGACAGCCGCAACGCTGGAAATCTCCAACCCGCTTGTCTGGCTCACCGGCTCGCTATGGGCTCGCACGTGGGTGCATGTGCAGTCGATCTGGTTGCCACTGATGGGCCTTTTAGGTCTGACTATGGTGCTTTCCTATCAGCTGGACCTGCAGCAACTGGGAGACCAGACCGCGCGCGGGCTTGGCCAAAGCACAAATAAGATGCGTCTTTTGTTGTTGGGCGTTGCAACCCTGCTTGCCAGCATCTCTGTTGGGGTTGTCGGCGTGATTGGCTTTATCGGCTTGATGTCACCGCATATCAGCCGCTCTCTTGTTGGAGGACGACATCGTCTCCTGCTGCCAACAGCTGCTCTAGTGGGCGCACTTCTGGTTGTTCTGGCTGATGCGGTTGGACGGGCTGTTGCGCCGCCGCTTGAAGTCTCCGCAGGCATTTTGAGTGCAATGCTGGGCGCTCCCTACTTCATCTGGATCATGAGCCGCTCACAAAAAGGACAAAGCACATGAGCATCGTTCTTTCAAACGTCATTTCCGGTTACGAAGAGTTCATGCTCAAGGGCATCAATCTCACCATTCAAAAAGGCAGTTATGCCGCTTTGATCGGCCCGAACGGCTGCGGAAAATCCACACTGCTGAAAACCATTGGTCAGATCACGAAATTAAAAAGCGGCAGCATCACCGTTGATGGTCAAGAGATCCACCGTTTGCCTGCCAAAACCGTTGCAAGGCAGATTGCGTTTTTGCCGCAAAGTCCGGTGGTTCCGACTGGCATCAGCGTTGAGCAACTTGTTGGCTATGGACGTGCGCCGCATCAATCTCTCCTTGGCATTCGTAGCAGACGGGATGTTGAGATTGTTGAGGAGGCCTTGCACACCTCGGGCCTTTACACGTTCAAAGACCGGGCACTAAAAGACCTTTCCGGCGGCCAGCGCCAGCGGGCCTTCATCGCCATGTGTCTGGCTCAGGATACGCCCTACATCATGTTGGACGAACCAACCAGCTATCTGGATATCCGCTATCAGTACGAGACACTGGATCTCCTCCAACAGCTCAACAGTCAGGGCCGCACGGTGGTGGTCGTCCTCCACGACATAGCCCAGGCCTCCCGCTATGCAGATCACCTCGTCGTCATGCGTGATGGCGCTATCTTTGCCGAGGGCACCCCACACGAGGTGGTCAGCCCATCTTTGGTAAGTTCGGTCTACGAAATTGACACTAGCGTTTACGCTGATCCGGTGTCTCAAACACCAGTGGTGACACCAGTTTGAGATGAAGGCCAGCGAGCGTTCTGGTGAAAGCTGCGCATTAAGTGTTAGGGACAAAACCTGCTTGTCCAGACCTAATGTTATTCGGATTTTGATGCCTGTAACAACTATTTTTCAGAAAATCCTCAATGTCAACATCTATCTCATGGACAATCGCTGAGACATCGAAACACTCCTATTGGAGGCAATCCCTCTTTGATTTGGCGGAGAGTGTTAAGAGTTAAAGACTTAGAGCTCGTCGAAACCTCGGGCGCAGACAACATAGCCCTGAAAGATCACCTTCACGATCGCTATCCTAAGCGTTAGGCGAGCACATCCCCCCACTACGCGAATTATATAGAGAAGAAATAAAAAGTACTTCGCACTTAAATTCATCCACTTATGTAAAATTCGCGTCACGCAATATAAACTAGGAGCAGTGTTCAGCAAGCAGTTGGAGAAAAAGTGACAAACCTTTGGAAAGCAGAGAAAATGCTCGTTTTATTATCTAATAATTTCAAGGAGATAAGTGGTGCCCGGAGGCGGATTCGAACCACCGACACGCGGATTTTCAATCCGCTGCTCTACCAACTGAGCTATCCGGGCATTTCGCGTTGGGCAGTGTGCCCCGCTGAGGTGAGGGTCTTATAGGGTGCCAGATTTCTTCTGTCCAGCACCCCAATGAGTTTTCCCAAAGGCTTTTAGGGGGTTAAATCTTTTTTTTCGCAGAGTGTATTGCACGAAAGAAGTCAGGCCATAAAAAAGGGCGCTGTTCAAGCGCCCTTAATTCTCTCTCACTCTCAAAAACCTTAGACAGTGACCCAACTGGCCTGTTCGTGAGATTTGGCCATGGTCTGGACGAGGCCTTCGATGAAGATACCGCGTTCGAAGTCGATCAGGTGACTGTATTCGCCCTGAAGGCTTTTCAGAATCTCGTTTACTTCGATAATCTTCAGATCGTTAAAGCCGAGACCGTGGCCCGGGGCTGGGATGAAGCGGTCATACGGCGCATGGGCCGGCCCTGCCAGAACCGTGGTATAGCCCTGCCCTGCCACGTCGCCTTCAGCTTTGTAGACGTGCATTTCGTTCATGCGTTCCTGATCATAAACGATAGACCCTTTTGAGCCGAAGATCTGCGCTGCAACACGGCCTTTACGGCCCCATGCAGAGCGGTTGAGCTGGAGGGTGCCGTTGCCGCCGTTTTCCAGTTCAAACAGCACGGTGGCTGCATCATAGGTCTCAACAGCTTTGTCGTTGCCTGCTGCGTCCTTACGGGTCGCATATGGCTTGGTCATGTGGCACATGACTTTTGAGATGCGCAGGTCCAGAGCCATGAGGAGAGACATGGTGTGCACGCCAAAGTCATCCAGTGCGCCAAAGCCGGAAGCTGCGCCGCTTTTGATGCCCCATTCATCATCCGGGTTGGCCATGAAGTCTTCGTCCATCTCAAGACGGATCTGAAGTACATCACCGATTTCGCCTGAGTTCAGCAGGTCGCGGATGCGGCGCATCATGGGGTTCTGGATGTAGTTATAACCAAGGAAGGTCTTCTTGCCGGATTTGCGGGAGGCTTCCAGCATTTTCTGCGCATCCGCATAGGACGGAGCCATTGGCTTTTCGCAGTAGACGTGCTTGCCCGCTTCCAGAGCTGCGATTGCCATTTCCGGGTGGAACTCATTCGGCGTGGTAATCGAGATAATGTGAATATCCGGATCGGCGAGCATATCGCGCCAGTTGCCCGTAGACTTGGCAAAGCCAAAGTCTTTTGCGCGTGCTGCTGCCAGTTCTTCATTCACCTCAGCAAGCGTCACCAACTCTGGCTTCAGCTCACCACCAAACACACCGGATACAGCATTCCATGCCAGAGCATGACATTTGCCCATGTATCCGGTTCCAATCAGACCTACGCCGATTTTTTCCATCTCAGTAATCCTGGAAGTGCCCCTAGAATAGAGTTCATTGGAATAGAACGCGTTATGAACGGGGCATTGATAAAATGAAGGAGCGGCACGATCGGGTAATGCCGCTCCTCAGTGTCTCACTGAACATCCTGTAAGTTGCGTATGCCTGACCCGAAAACCAACAGAGGGTTTTCGGGAATACACATCACACAGTGCCGCCCAATGATGCCTCCAGACTGGCAAGCTCTTGCCCGCCAGCCATGAGATCTTGAAGTTCTTCAGCGGTGATTTCGCCTTTCTTCGCAGTACCAAGGGTTTGCCCTCTGTTCAGCACTGTGAAGCGGTCTCCCACTGCCATGGCGTGGCGTACGTTGTGCGAAATGAACACGACGCCAACACCTTTTTTGCGGACCTTATCCATGGTCGAGAGCACGTTTGACGTCTGGCGTACACCCAGAGCAGAGGTCGGCTCGTCGAGGATGAGGACCTTCGCGCCGAAATACACGGCGCGCGAGATTGCGACTGTCTGACGTTCGCCGCCAGACAGTGTGCCCACAGCCTGATCCGGTTCGCGCAGATTGATGCCCATCTTGGACATTTCTTCCATAGTGACTTCGTTTGCGTACTTATGGTCGAAATAGGAGATCGGGCCGAACTTCTTGACTGGTTCACGGCCAAGCCAGAAGTTGCGGGTGATGGACATGAGCGGGATCATCGCAAGGTCTTGGTGCACCGTTGCAATACCTGCATTCATGGCATCACGCGGGCTTTCAAAGACCTGCTTTTGACCATCAACGACGATCTCGCCTTTGCTTGGCTTGTGCACGCCGGACATGGTTTTGATGAAGGTGGATTTACCTGCACCATTGTCACCAAGCAGACAATGCACTTCGCCGGGCATGACGGAGAAGGAAACACCAGCCAAAGCAATGACGGAGCCAAAGTGCTTCTCGATGTTCTTCATCTCAACAATAGGTGTCGTCATGATCAGCGCTCCCCTGTGACACGCTTGCGGATCATGTTGTTAAACAACACCGCGATCAGCAGCATGGAACCGAGGAAGACCAGATACCAGTCCTGATCGATATTGGTGTAGCTGAGGCCGATCAGCACCATTCCGAAGATGATGGAGCCGAAGAAGGCACCGATTGCAGAGCCATAACCGCCTGTCAGCAAACAGCCACCGATCACCGCTGCAATGATTGCCTCAAACTCCTTTTGGAAGCCACGGCGGGCGTCCGTTGAGCCAGCATCCATAACTGTCAGGATTGCAACGAGAGCTGCACAGCATGCGGTGAACATGAACAGGTACATTTTGACCTTGCGCACCGGCACACCGGAGTTGCTTGCCGCGTTGCTGTCGCCACCTGCTGCAAAGATCCAGCTGCCAAATGGGGAGCGAAGCAGAACCCAGGTCGCCAGAAGAGCCAGCAGGCCAAACCAAAGAATATCGACCGGAATGCCGTCTACCTTTGGCTTTCCGGATTTGAAGGTGTCGACCCAACCTGCTTCAGCCAGCCAGTAGAAGAACGGTGTGAACGCTTCTCCGCTAAAGAAATCAGCAAGCCAGCTGCCTTCAAACTCTGCACGGATGCCGCGCAGCTGAGTGGAGCCGCCGGTTGCCGCTTTGAGGCCAACCAGAGACAGGCCGCGCAGGATAAACAGGAACGCAAGCGTCACAATGAAAGACGGTAAGCCCGTACGGATGACGATCTGTCCGTTTATGGCCCCCATCGCAGCCGCCGCCATGAAGGTGACGATGATCGCTGCATAAAGTGGCAGGTCGAAGGTGACCATTGCCGCGCCGAAAATCAGGCCTGTGAACGCAACCATAGAGCCAACGGAGAGATCAAACTCACCGCCGATCATCAGAAGTGCCGCCCCAATTGCCAGAATGCCAAGTTGGGCAGCAGGCGTCATGAAGTTCAGGATCCCTGCGAGGGTGAACATCTTAGGGTCAGCAGTAAAAAGAAAAAAGATTGTTACGAGAGCAAGGCCAGCAATGGCGCCGAGTTCAGGACGCTTCATGAGCCGGGATATGAGCGAGACGTTTTTTACTCTTTCGTCCGCGCTCTCAACAGCAAGATCGGACATTTTATTTCCCTCAGTTTTGCATGAAATGAGAGGGATGCGTGCACCCCTCCCACAGCAAAGCTCCTTAACGGATGCCTTGAGCGGACAGCTCTACAACCTGGCCGGCTTTATCAGCGGTGATCAGATTTGGACCGGATGGAACGTTGCCACCAGGGATAAGTCCGTACTCTGCATTGAGAGCGAGGAAGATAACAGGCAGGTAGCCTTGAAGGAACTGCTGCTGGTCGATTGCAAATGCTGCTTTACCATCAGCGACTGACTGCAGGAAGCCTGCGGACATGTCGAAGGTTGCAACATTTACTTCACCAGTGCGTCCAACTGCTTCAACAGCTGCCACTGCAGGCTCACCTACGAGAGACGCACCAAGACCCATGATGGTGTCGATGTCTTCGTTGGATTGCAGAGTTGCCTTGATCTTCGCTTCAACTTCAGCTGGATCGTTATTTGTTGGAACAACAGTTACGTTGCCGCCAAAGCCAGCTGCAAAACCGTCACAGCGCAGGTCGAGGGACACGTTGCCCACTTCCTGGTTGACGCAGATGCCGACTTTGCCGCCCATGTCAGCAAGCTTTTTGCCTGCTGCTTTACCGGCGTCATACTCGTCCTGGCCTACGTGCAACAAAGCACCAAAGCTTGCGGACACATCACTACCGGAGTTCATGGAGATGACAGGGATGCCAGCTTCCACTGCTTTGGTAATGGATGGGCCGAGCGCGTCACCATCTGGAATGGACACAACAATTCCGTCCGGCTCCTGAACGATTGCTGCATCAATCAGCTGGCTCATGGCCACCATGTCAAAAGTTTCTGGAGCACGGTAGGAAACGTTAGCGCCGCTGTCTTTCGCTGCTTTGTCTACACCATTCTTAACAACAGACCAGAATGGGTCGTTTGCCTGGCCATGGCTCACAACAATGATGTCAGCAGCCATTACAGCAGGTGCAGTCATGATCGCAGCAGCAGCTACGAACGCGCGTAAAATCTTTTTCATATAAACCTCCCAAGATTGGCGGATGCCAATTTTAAGTCAGGGTTTCCCCTAGAAGTCCGGTGTTTATCTCGTCCACAAACACTGGAGTTCGAATGCGTTTCCGCACGAATTGTAGTGCTCAGCCGTCCCACGGGCAAAAGCACCCATCACCCCAATTATATCAAAGCAAGCCTGATTGCGGCAAATCCGTGCTGAAACAGCACTTTAAAAGGGTGATGAACAGAGCACGTGTTACCGGCCCTACAATCGTAGAATTCATCCAAATTTGAGCAATTCGGAAAATTCATTCCAAATTTATAGAACGTACATTGCGGTTTTTCAAGTTTTGGAATAGATTTTTTTCATGACACAGAATTTAGACGCAATTAGCCCAGACATTCCCTCGGATTACGAGAGCCTGAAAGCTCGAATAAGTACTCTTTCAGACAGCATGCCCAAGCGCCTTTTGCAGTGCGCAAGATATGCTTTGGCGAATCCGGACAGAATCGCTCTTGGCACCACAGCTGAGATTGCCAGCGCTGCAGGCGTGCAGCCTTCTACTCTTGTTCGCTTTGCCCAAACGTTGGGATTTGACGGTTTCTCGCAGATGCAGCAGATTTTTCAGGGGCAGCTGGTTGGCCGCAACTCTGAATATACGGAGCGCCTGACGAAGATCCGCGAGAGTGGAACAAACACTCCTGGCGGCATTCTTGGCAACTTTGTAGAACGCTCCAAACAGTCGCTTGATGATCTTCTGCGCCAGGTCGACACAGTCGCTCTTGAGCGCTCCATTGAAGCGCTGTCAGCTGCAGAAAACATACACTTATTAGGCCTGCGGCGTGCATATCCGGTCGTCAGCTACCTACACTATACATTGGGCAAGATGGGCGTGAGAACGAACCTTCTGGAATACACAGGTGGCATTCTGGAGGAGCGTGTTCAGTTCATCAATGAGAACGATGCTTTGTTTGTGGCGACCTTCAGCCCCTACTCTCCTGAGGTGGTTGAGTTTGCAAGCAAGGCCTTTGGTCGAGGCGTCTCTGTTATATCCCTGACCGACAGCGTTCTGTCTCCAATTGCCCGCGTTTCTTCAACCGTTCTGGAGGTTAATGAGGCTGAGCACGGCGCGTTCAGATCACTCTCTACAACCATGTGTCTTGCGACTTCTATCGCTGTTGCCGTTGGCGATGCGCGAAAGTGGACGTCCCTCTCCTAGAGTACCTCTAAGGAATCAATGGGAAGCCGGCAAAGGACTGAAATTGGAAAGGAGCCTGTTTAAAATTTTGGAACAAAGCCCATTCTATTTTGAACAGATATTCCACTTGTGATTATTTTTGGAATATGTAATCTTTCAGAAAATGCTAGTACCTGATTGGGAGAATCCGTTGAAATCACTTGATGTCATCACAATCGGCCGGTCATCGGTCGACCTGTATGGAACGCAGGTTGGCAGCCGACTGGAAGACATGTCTTCATTTAATAAGTATGTCGGCGGCTCACCAACCAATATGTCAGTCGGAACAGCCCGTCTTGGGCTGAAATCTGCCCTTATCTCCCGCGTAGGGGATGAGCACATGGGCCGTTTCATCCGCGAGCAGCTGGTTAAAGAAGGCGTTTGCGTTGATGGTCTTGTTACTGACAAGGACCGCCTGACCGCCCTTGTTATTCTTGGCATTCGCGACAAAGAGCAGTTTCCGCTGATTTTCTATCGCGAAAACTGTGCTGACATGGCGCTGTGCGAAGATGATATTGATCCTGAGTTTATTGCTCAATCCGGCTGTGTGACTGTAACAGGCACACACCTTTCGCACCCACGCACAGAAGCTGCTGTTTTAAAAGCGCTGCGTCTTGCGAGAGAGAACGGCTCCCGTACGGCTCTGGACATTGACTACCGCCCCAACCTTTGGGGTCTTGCTGGTCATGGTGATGGTGAAGAACGTTTCATCGCTTCTGAGAAAGTGACCGCTGAGCTGCAAAAGCACCTGCACCTGTTTGACCTGATCGTGGGTACGGAAGAAGAGTTCCATATCGCAGGCGGTTCCACCAACACGCTTGAAGCTCTGAATGCCGTGCGCAAGGTCAGTAAGGCTGCTCTTGTTTGCAAGCGTGGCCCGATGGGCGCTGTGGTGTTTGAAGACGAGATTGGCGCGAGCCTTGATGATGGCAAGTCCGGTCCGGGCTTCCCGATTGAAGTGTTCAACGTGCTTGGTGCGGGCGATGGCTTTATGTCTGGCCTGCTGCGCGGCTGGCTGAAGGATGAAAACTGGGAAACCACCCTCACCTATGCAAATGCATGTGGTGCGTTTGCCGTCTCTCGCCATGGCTGTGCGCCTGCTTACCCAAGCTGGGAAGAGCTGCAGTGGTTCCTTGATAACGGTTCCTCCGAACATGCTCTGCGCAAAGACAAGAAGCTGGAGCAGATCCACTGGTCTACCAACCGCAAGGGCGAGTGGTCCAACATGAAGGTGTTTGCCTTCGACCATCGCTCTCAGCTGGAAGACATGGCCGCCAAAGTTGGCGCATCCGAAGACAAGATCCCTGAGTTTAAAGAGCTTTGCCTCAAAGCTGCTCAGCAGGTTCGTGCTGGTGGTGACGACTACGGCATTTTATGCGATGGCCGTCTTGGTGACGAAGCTCTGTTCAAAGCAACGGGTTCCGGTCTTTGGATTGGCCGTCCGGTTGAACTGCCAGGCTCTCGCCCACTGGAGCTGGAGATCGGCCCAGACCTTGGTTCGCAGCTGGCGGAATGGCCGGTTGAGCATGTGGTCAAGGTGCTGTGCTTCTACCATCCGGATGACAGCGCTGAGATGAAGGCCCGCCAGGAAGAGACCATTCTTCGCCTTGCGCATGCATGCCGTGAAAATAATCTGGAATTTTTGCTGGAAGTCATCCCGTCCAAGGTTGGACCGGTTGATGATGATACCACCGCGACTATCATTCAGCGCTTCTATGATTTGGGTGTCTACCCTGACTGGTGGAAGCTGGAGCCATTGAAGACTGACGCAGGCTGGCAGAAAGCTTGTGACGCGATCAAGTCAAATGATCCTTGGTGCCGCGGTATTGTTGTTCTTGGCCTTGATGCACCAGCTGAGGAGCTCACTGCGAGCTTTGAGGTTGCAGGCAAGTATGACCTTGTGAAAGGTTTTGCTGTGGGCCGCACTATTTTTGCTGAGGCTGCTGAGAAGTGGCTTGGCGGAAACATTTCTGACGAAGAAGCCATCGCTAACATGGCTGCAAAATTTGAAGGCCTCGGATCTGTCTGGGAGCAGGCCCGAATGGATAAGAAAGAAGTTGCATGAGCACGATCAGATTAACAGCCGCGCAGGCTCTGGTTCGCTATCTAGCAGCCCAGAAAACGCCTGAGGGAGACAGCTTTATTGCTGGGGTCTGGGCTATTTTCGGTCACGGCAACGTGGCGGGTCTTGGTGAAGCGCTTTATCACACGCAGGACACGCTGCCGACCTATCGCGGTCACAACGAGCAAGGTATGGCCCACGCGGCGATCTCCTATGCCAAAGCATCCAACCGTCGCCGCGCGATGGCTGTGACCACCTCCATTGGTCCCGGTGCAACCAACATGGTGACTGCTGCTGCGCTGGCTCACGTGAACCGCCTGCCGGTTCTGCTGCTGCCAGGTGATGTGTTTGCAAACCGTGCACCGGATCCAGTGCTTCAGCAGATTGAAGACTTTCAGGATGGCACTGTCAGTGCGAATGACTGTTTCCGCCCTGTAAGCCGTTACTATGACCGTATCCAGCGCCCTGAGCAGCTTTTGACAGCTCTGCCACGCGCCATGGCGGTTATGACTGATCCGGTCGAGTGTGGTCCTGTTACACTGGCCATGTGTCAGGACGTGCAGGCTGAAGCTTATGACTGGCCTGTGAGCTTCTTTGAAGAGCGCACCTTGCACTTCCGCCGCCCTGCACCTGATGCAGCTGAGCTGGAAACTGCGGTTGCTGCAATCCGCGCTGCGAAAAAGCCGATGATCATTGCTGGTGGTGGTGTGCACTACTCTCTGGCAACGGATGACCTGAAGAGCTTTGCTGAGACACACAACGTACCCGTTGCTGAAACGCAGGCTGGCAAGTCCGCTCTGCGATGGGATCATGAGCTGAATCTGGGCAGTGTTGGTGTGACTGGCTCTTCTGCCGCAAATGCTGTTGCCGAAGATGCTGATCTGATCATCGCAGTCGGCACACGCCTGCAGGACTTCACGACAGGCTCCTGGGCACTGTTTAAGAACCCCGATCGCCGTATTTTGCAGCTGAACGCCGCCTCTTATGACACCGGAAAGCACAATGCGCTTCCATTGGTGTGTGATGCGCGTGTTGGTCTGCAGGCTCTCAGCCAAGATTTGGGCAACTGGAAGGCTGTGACCGAGACTACGTCTCACCTTGCGACCTGGCTCTCAGCTGTTGAGAATGCAACGGCAGCCCCTGAGGGTGGCAATGAGTTGCCAACTGATGCGCAGGTGATTGGCGCTGTTCAGCGTGCCTCCAATGCAGACACCACTGTTGTGTGTGCTGCTGGTGGTCTGCCTGGCGAGCTGCACAAGCTTTGGAAGACCGACAAGCCGGGTGGTTACCATCTGGAATACGGCTTCTCCTGCATGGGCTACGAGATTGCCGGTGGTCTTGGCGTGAAGATGGCCAAGCCAGAGAACGAAGTGGTCGTCATGGTTGGCGATGGCAGCTACATGATGATGAACTCTGAGCTGGCGACCTCCGTCATGCTGGGTCACAAGATCATTCTGGTTCTGCTGGACAACCGCGGTTACGGCTGCATCAACCGTTTGCAGATGGCAACCGGTGGTGACAACTTCAACAACCTGCTGGATGACGCCTATCACGTTGAGCCATCCAACATTGATTTTGCTGCACATGCGGGTGCAATGGGGGCAACCTCTGAGCACGTGAAAAGCATCGAAGAGCTGAGTGAAGCTCTGGAGCGCGCAAAAGCCAGCACCAAGTCCTACTGCATTGTGATCGACACTGATCCGCTGCCAACCATGCCGGAAGGTGGCCACTGGTGGGATGTTGCCGTGCCAGAAGTATCAAAAAGAAAAGAAGTTAATGAAGCTCGCAAGGGCTATGAGCACGCGCTGACCAATCAGCGTTTGGGGGACTAAGGCCAATGATCCGTTACGGAACCAACCCAATTGCGTGGAGCAATGACGACGACCGTACTCTTGGTGCGCACATCTCTCTGGAACAGTGCCTGAGCGAGGCTGGCGAAATCGGCTTTGACGGCATTGAAAAGGGCCACAAGATGCCAACCGAGCCAGCTGCTTTGAAAGCTGCGCTCGACCCGCATGGTCTTGCCTTTGTTTCTGGCTGGCATTCCCTGAACCTGTTGGCTCACAGCGTTGAAGAGGAAAAGAAGGCGATCCAGCCGCACCTCGATCTGCTCAAAGCCATGGGTTGCAAGGTTTGCATCACTTGTGAAACCTCCAACGCGATCCACGGTGCTGATGATACCCCGCTGGCAGACAAGCCTGTGCTGGCTGATGACCAGTGGGCGAAGTTTGGCGCTGACGTTGAAGCAGTTGCTGCCTATTGTGCTGAACAGGGTATCTCGCTCGTTTACCATCACCACATGGGTACTGTGGTACAGAGCGGTGAAGAGATTGATCGCTTTATGGACGTGACCGGACCGAACACCTACCTGCTGCTGGACACTGGCCATGCATGGTTTGGTGGAGCAGATCCGGTGGAAGTTGCCAAGAAACATATGGCGCGTGTACGCCATTTGCATGCGAAGAACGTTCGCCCGACTGTCCGCGCACAGGTTGAAGGCGAGCGCCTGAGCTTCCTGGAAGGCGTCCGCCGCGGTGTGTTCACCGTTCCTGGCGATAAAGAAGGCGGCGTTGATTTTGAACCTGTGCTGAAGGTTGCAGCCGAGCATGGCTATGAAGGCTGGCTGGTGATTGAAGCAGAGCAGGACCCTGATCAGCGCAATCCGTTCACATACCAGAGCATGGGCCTGAAAGCACTGCGTGAGATGGCTATCAGCGCTGGTCTTGATAAGAAGGTAGTCGCATGAGCAAGCTTCTCGTAAAACCCAATGGTACAGAGGGCAAGGTGCATGACATCACGCCTGAATCAGCCGGTTGGGGCTACGTTGGTTTTGGCCTTTATCATCTGGAACCGGGCGCAAACGCCAAGGAGCTGATGAAGGGCCGCGAGGCCATTCTGGTTATCGTGGAAGGCAAAGCCTCAATCACTTCTGATGGTCAGGACTTTGGTGTGCTTGGTGAGCGCAAGAACGTGTTTGAACGCATCAAGCCATGGTGTGTGTACGTTCCTGCCGGAGCTGAGTGGAGCGCAACTGCTGTTACCAAGCTGACACTGGCTGTGTGTACTGCTCCTGCAAAAGACGGCAGCTACCCTGCCCGCGTGATTGGCCCGGATGACATTCCAAGCGTTGAGCGCGGCGTTGGTGCCAACACCCGCTACATTCACCCGATTGCCATGGAAGACCAGGACTTTGCAGAGAGCCTGCTGGTGACTGAGGTTTACACCCCTCAGGGCAACTGGTCGTCTTATCCTCCGCATCGTCATGATGAAGATAACTTCCCGGAAATGACCTATCTGGAAGAGACGTACTACCACCGTCTCAACCCGGATCAGGGTTTCGGCTTCCAGCGTGTGTTCACTGAAGATGGTGAGCTGGATGAGGCGATTGCCATGTCCAGCGGCGATGTTGTGCTTGTTCCAAAAGGGCACCACCCTTGCGGCTCTCCGTATGGCTACGAGATGTACTACCTGAATGTGATGGCTGGCCCGATGCGCAAATGGCGCTTCCAGAACCACCCTGACCACGACTGGATTGCACAGCGCGACGCAAAACCTGCGGACGCCTAAGGCACCTGATATCCGCGTGTTCCCACTGATATGTCCTTGGGAGCACGCGTTTAATAAGCGCGTAGGTTCTGCGGAAACCACCAGGCATTCGTTGGAGATGCGCGATATAAACGCTGTTGTGAAAGATAAGCTATGACTGTTTCAATTGGCCTGTTGGGAGCTGGCCGTATTGGCAAGACCCACGCAAAAGCTGTGAGCCAGCTTGAAAATGCCAAGCTGGCTGCTGTGTTCGACCCGTTTGAAGATGCTGCAAAAGAGATTGCAGCTCAAACAGGTGCACGCGTTGACGGCCTTGATGCCATCATGAATGATCCGGCTATTGATGCTGTGATCATCGCGACCCCAACTGATCTGCACGCTGAGCAGATTGAGCAGGCTGCGCGTGCTGGTAAGGCAATCTTCTGCGAAAAACCAATCCATCTGGACGGCGACCGTGTGCGCGAATGCCTCAAGGTTGTTGAAGAGACCGGCGCAAAGCTGATGGTTGGCTTCAACCGTCGTTTTGATCCGAACTTCGCTGAAGTGAAACGCCAGATCGAAGCTGGTGTCATTGGTGATGTTGAGATGGTTCAGATCACCTCTCGTGACCCTTCCCCGCCACCAGTCGACTACGTGAAGCGCTCTGGCGGTCTGTTCAAAGACATGATGATCCATGACTTTGACATGGCTCGCTTCCTGCTTGGCGAAGAAGTTGTTGAAGTGAACGCCATGGGCAGCGCAATCGTATCTGAGGAGATCGGTGCTGCTGGTGATGTGGACACGGCAACTGCAACTTTGAAAACTGCGAGCGGCAAGATCTGCACCATCACCAACTCCCGTCGCGCAACATACGGCTACGATCAGCGCGTGGAAGTGCACTGTTCCAAGGGTATGGTGTCTGCAGAAAACATGCGCACCACCACTGTGACTGTTGCAAATGGTGACGGCTACACTGCTGAGCCACTCATGGACTTCTTCATGGAGCGCTATGAAGCAGCTTACCGCATTGAGCTGGCAGCCTTCGTTGACGCTTTGACCAGTGGTACCGAGATCTCTCCAAACGGCTTTGATGGCCTGAAGGCTCTCGAACTTGCTGAAGCTGCAACTGAAGAAGTTGCCAAAGCACGCGATCTGGCAAACGCTTAAGCTGCTTTAAAAACTGAATATGAAAAGGGCCGATGCATTGCAACGGCCCTTTTTTATTGGTCTAAAGCCTTCGCTTTACGCCATGGCTGCCTGACGGCGGACGGTGGCGATGCGGAAGCGGTTGGCGACGTAGGCGCCGTCTGTGAGGCTGGCGTTGCCTGCCGGGTTGGCACCGGTGACGTGGAAGTCAGAGTAAGCTGCTGACTGATTCACATAGATGTTGCCAGTGAGGTTCACAGAAAGCGGTGCGCCTGCCCACGCGTAGGCATCAGTGGCCTGATCAATCACCCCTTCCTTTGTTGAATACAGCGCTGCGGTGATGGCACCGTGGCTCTTGGCTGAGCCTGCTGCGCGGGCGATGGCATCGTCAATGTCATCACAGGCAATGATGAAGGAGATCGGGCCGAAGCGCTCCTGCATGTAAGCTTCTTCTTCTTTGGAATCGACTGCCACAACGGTTGGCGTTGCAGAACGTGCGCCGTTCATGCCTTCCACGGGCTCAGATGAGCGGATCACTTTGCCCAGTTTTCCTGCTGCAAAAATACGTTCCAATGTGGATGGGTTCTGCACGGCGCCGAGGATGGCAGCGGCACGAGCCGGATCGCCAAGGAGCTTGTCCAATGAGATCTTGATGGCTTGCGCCACTTCCTCAAAGCTCTTCTTGCCGTCGTTGGTTTCAATGCCGTCACGGGGAACGAAGATGTTCTGCGGAGTGGTGCACATTTGACCGGAATAAAGCGACAAGGAAAACGCGATGTTGCTGGCCATGCCGCGCAGGTTGTCGGTCGATTCAATGGTGATCGCGTTGACGCCTGCTTCCTCGGTGTAGACCAATGCATCGCCTGCGTTTTCACGGACCCATGCACCAAAGGCATTGGAGCCGGTGAAGTCGATGATCTTCACGGCATCATTGGTCACCAGTTCCTTGGTTTTTGGCGCCTCTGCGGTATCCGCAGCCAGCATCAGTGCGTTTGGATCGAAGCCAGCTTCTTTGAGCACCTCACGGCCAATCTGAATGGAGATGGCCATTGGCAGGATCGCCATTGGGTGCGGTTTGATGATGACCGGGTTGCCAGTGACGAAGCTTGCGAACATACCCGGATAGGTGTTCCAGGTTGGGAAGGTCGCGCAGCCGATGACCAGCGCAACACCGCGCGGCACAACGCGGAATTTCTTGTCGAGCACAATCGGATCGTGCTTGCCCTGCGGCTTGGTCCAGGTCACCTCGGTTGGTGTCTGGGTCATCGCGTCATAGGCATAAGCGACGGCTTCCAGTCCTCTGTCCTGCGCGTGTGGGCCACCTGCCTGAAACGCCATCATGAACGCCTGACCAGAGGTGTGCATCACCGCGTTGGCGATAAGGAAAGACTTTTTGTTGATGCGAGCCAGCATTTCCAGCGCAACGCCAACGCGCTCTTCAACACTGGCTTTCGCCCAGCTTTTGCCAGCTTCTGAGGCTGCTTTGACCAGCTCTGCAGGGTCGGCATCTTCATAGGTGACGCCCAGCTCTTTGCCGTAGGGAGACGATTCTGCGCCTGTCCAGTTGCCATTGGTTGGCTGGCCCAGTGCGAATGGCTTACTGAGAATCTCCTCAAATTCTGCAAGCTGATCGTCTTTTGCTGTTTCGCCATAGATCTTACCGGATGCGATCTCAGGATAAGCAGACCAGTAATCTCTTGATTTACTTGTCTTTACTGCTTGAAAGAGCGTGTCTTTATGCGTTTCAAAAAAGTTACTCATTGTTCCTCCTCGAAAAACCTGCGCCTACCGCAGTGCTTCTTCGACCAATGTGTGACCTTAAAGCGCTCCGCAATTACTCCAGATCGCGCGAACACTTTAAAGGTCTCTTGTTTCCTGCGTATTCTCTTCCCAAAACCGGATTCCACTTTTGGCGAATACGCTCTGAATTCCAATTGACAGCGGTTTCACTTCCAGACAATAATTTACCGACCGGTCAGTCATTTCAAGCAAAAAGTGCCAGAACCATCGACCAGTCTACGAAATGATTAGGTTTTCCAGAGGGCTCTCCTCATGAATTTGGAAGTTCATTGGGAGCAAATTGGTGGTTCACTGGTGAGTGATGATTGATCTATTTGGAGGGAGAGACCATGAGCGAGCCCACAGTCATTTCCGAGCAGAGCATTTTGGTGGATGTGAATGACACCTACCACGTGATTACGCTGAACCGCCCTGACAAGCTGAACTCGTTCAACGACGAGATGCATCGCGCACTCTATGCGGCGCTGGAAGCTGCGGACGCAGATGACAACTGCCGCGCCATTTTGCTGACGGCTGCAGGCAAAGGCTTCTGCGCTGGTCAGGATCTTGGTGACCGCGTGAAGCCGACACCAGACTCCCCTCCACCGGACCTGACCCAGACCATCGGTGATTTTTATAATCCTCTCATCCGCAAGCTGAAGTCGATCAACATACCGATCGTGTGTGCGGTCAATGGCGTGGCAGCTGGCGCAGGCGCCAACATTGCCATGGCCTGTGACATCGTGATTGCCTCTGAGAAAGCCAAATTTATTCAGGCGTTTGCCAAGATCGGGCTGGTGCCGGATTCTGGCGGCACCTACTTCCTGCCACGCCTTGTGGGTTCGGCCCGTGCGCGTGGCCTTGCCATGCTGGGCACGCCGATCACAGCGAAGCAGGCCGAAGAATGGGGCATGATCTGGAAGTGCTCTTCTGCCGAGACCTTTCTGGAGGAAGCCACTGCCATGGTGCAAGAGCTTTCTGTGGGGCCAACCATTGGCCTTGGCCTGATCAAGCAGGCGCTCAATGCCTCTGAAGGCAACACGCTGGATGAGCAGCTTGATCTGGAGCGGGATTACCAGGGCGAAGCCGGACGGACACCGGATTATCTGGAGGGCGTGACGGCCTTCATGGATAAGCGGGCTCCAAAGTATTCAGGCAAGCGCTGATGAACAAGCAGGAATTAGCGGAGGCCGTTGCGGCCTCCATGTGGGACGAAGACGAGGCGACACAAGCGCTTGGGATGACGCTGGACGAGATTGCACCCGGACGGGCTGTGATTTCCATGAAGGTGATGGAGCGCATGACCAACGGGCATAAGACCTGTCATGGCGGGTACATTTTTACCCTTGCGGACAGCGCCTTTGCGTTTGCCTGCAACAGCCATAACCAACGTGTTGTCGCCTTCCAGTGTTCCATCACGTATCTCGCCCCGGCCTTTGAAGATGATGTTTTAACGGCAACTGCCGACGAACTTACCGTGCAAGGCCGATCCGGCATTTACGACATTCATGTGCGCAATCAGGACGGCGCGCATATTGCAGAATTTCGCGGAAACTCGAGGACCATCAAAGGGACGCATATCGAGTTAAGCACCTAATATTTATGGATGACCAGCATTTGAGGAGGAGAAAATGTTGGAGGTTGAAGAACGCAGGCCCGATCTGGAGCCTATTGAAACGGCAGGACGGGAAGACCTGGCAGCGCTGCAATTGGAGCGCATGCGCTGGTCAGTGCGGCACGCTTATGAGAACGTAAAGTTCTACAAAGACAGCTTTGATGCAGCTGGCGTGCATCCTGATGATCTGCAAAGCCTTGCTGATCTGGCGAAGTTTCCATTCACCACCAAGCAGGACTTGCGCGACAATTATCCGTTCGGGATGTTTGCTGTTCCGGAAGAGGATATCTGCCGCATTCATGCATCCTCTGGCACCACAGGCAAACCAACCGTTGTTGGCTACACCAAGAAGGATATTGAAACCTGGGCCGGTGTGGTTGCGCGTTCCATTCGTGCAGCAGGTGGTAAGCCGGGTGACAAAGTGCACATCGCTTATGGTTACGGGCTGTTTACGGGCGGTCTGGGTGCCCACTACGGGGCGGAAGCGCTTGGCTCTACCGTTATTCCAATGTCTGGCGGCATGACAGAGCGGCAGGTGCGGCTGATTGAGGATTTCAAGCCAGAGATCATCATGGTCACCCCGTCTTACATGCTCTCCATTTTGGATGAGTACCGCAAAGAAGGGCTGGACCCGCGCAAGAGTTCCATCAAGATCGGCATCTTTGGAGCTGAGCCATGGACCAACTCCATGCGCGAGGAGATTGAACAAGCCTTCGACATGCATGCGGTTGATATTTATGGCCTTTCAGAGGTGATGGGTCCAGGTGTGGCGCAGGAGTGTGTGGAGACCAAAGACGGCCTGCACATCTGGGAGGATCACTTCTATCCGGAGATCATTGATCCGGTAACGGGTGAGGTTCTGCCGGATGGATCTGAAGGTGAGCTGGTGTTTACCACGCTGACCAAGGAAGGCCTGCCGATCATCCGCTATCGCACCCGCGACCTGACCCGCCTGATGCCGGGCACAGCCCGCAAGATGCGGCGCATGGAGAAGATCACCGGTCGGTCTGACGACATGATGATCGTACGCGGTGTGAATGTGTTCCCGACCCAGATTGAGGAGCAGATGCTGCGCTGTGACGGGCTCTCCCCTCACTACCAAATCCAGATTGCCCGTAAGGGACGCATGGATCAGCTGACCGTCAACGTGGAAGCCGCTGCACATGCAACATCTGACGCTGATCGCCTGGCAAGCGCCAAGGAACTGGCGGTTCATGTGAAAAACAACATTGGAATTTCGGTTGGGGTAGACGTGGGCCTGCCAAATTCCATAGAACGAAGCCAAGGCAAGGCCACACGGGTTATCGACCTGCGGCCTAAAGAAGATTAACGGAATTAAAAAGCATGGCGCGCACCAGAGCAGCGGATTATGACGACAAACGCAAATCCATCTTAAAGTTATCGGCGCGCGCCTTTGCGCAGCAAGGCTATGACAAAACCTCGATGGCGCAGCTCGCCAAGATCTGTGGGTTCTCCAAGGCTTTGCTCTATCATTACTACGAGAACAAGGAGACGCTGCTGATCGACATCATCAGCGCTCACCTTGAAGAGCTGGTTGATGCGGTGGAAAGTGTTGCTCAGGCCGAGCAAGATCCATTGGAGCGTCTGCGCGGCCTGTGCCGTGCTTTACTGCTGGCTTATGAAGACGCAGATTCTGAGCATAAGCTGCAGATCAACGAGCTGTCCTTTCTTCCAACAGAGAAAAAGCAGGACATCATTGAGCTGGAGCGCAAACTGGTTGCCATCTTCGCCAAAGCAGTTGCGGCCACAAACCCGCAGTTTGGCGATGGCAGTGCGCTGATCAAGCCCGTTACCATGAGCCTGTTTGGCATGCTCAACTGGTCTTATCTATGGTTTAAACCGGGCGGCGACCTGACCCGCGAAGGTTACGCGGATCTGGTGGTGCAGTTGTTGCTGAACGGCTCGCAGTCCATACAGGGGAAACTGGCGAGCTAAGCCTCGCCTGCTCCCGATAACGCTGGATTTCTCAGTCGCCAGCTCTCCGAGGCGCAGTACCTTCACCGCGCTGTGGGGATCTCCAATTGAGACTGTGGGTTTTGTTAAATGACAGGCATGCTTTGCAGTTCGCGCTGCCTGCCTTTTCCCAAATGCCCCATTGCAGTAAAAATGCAGCTTGCAAGACTCTTCTATTTTTCCGAGAGTTACGGGAAGACTCAAGGAACAGACCCATCATGAAAACAGAACGCGAAAAGATGGAAGCGGGTGAATGGTACACCTGCATCGATGACGAGCTGGAAACGCTGCGGCAAGCGGCCTACCACGCTGTACATGAGCATCGTACGCTGCACCCGAGCAAGCGTGGATGGATAAGCCCTGCCCTGCGTACGCTGCTTGGCAGTTCTACCGACAGCACAATCATCGAGGCGCCATTTCACTGCGCTTATGGCATCAACATTCATTTGGGAGAACGGGTTTTCCTCAATGCGGGCTGCACGATTTTGGATACCGCGCCTGTGCGAATTGGTGACCAGACCATGCTTGGCCCCAATGTGCAGATCTACTGCGCCCAGCACCATAAAGACGCTGAGAAACGCTGCGCAGGGCTAGAGTTTGCCAAGCCCGTGACCATTGGCAAACGAGCATGGATTGGCGGGGCTGCGATCATCATGCCGGGCGTGACCATTGGCGATGAGGCCATTGTTGGTGCAGGCAGCGTGGTGACCAAAGATGTACCTACCGGAGCCACTGTTGTGGGTAACCCGGCACGGATGATGGGGCAGGCTTAAGTGCTGGTCACAATAAGCTCAATTGCAGGTTGGTAAAGCTGCATATAGGCTGTGGGCATCTGATCATTCCAGCAAACATAAGTGACCTATGAAACTGTTTTATGCCCCCGGCACGATCTCGATTGCCGTTGCCATTGCTCTTGAAGAATCCGGTGTACCCTACACCACACACAAAATTGACTTTAGGAACCCTGACGTCAGCCGTCCGCAGCTGTTAGAGGTGAACCCAAAGGGCCGTATCCCTGTTCTGTTGACAGACCATGGTATTTTGACAGAGGCCGGTGCTCTGCTCGACTATGTCGCTGATCTTGCTCCAGATGACAGCCTGAAGCCTTCTGATCCCTTTAAGGCCGCCAAGATGCGCGAGGCCATGTACTATCTGGCCTCCACCATGCATGTGAACCACGCCCATAAGCTTCGTGGTGCCCGTTGGGCGGACAAGGAAGCGAGTTGGGAGGACATGCGCGCCAAGGTGCCAGAGACCATGACAGCCTGCTGCGCCTATGTGGAAGAGAACATCATCACCGGCCCTTACGTGCTAGGCGACACCTTCAGCATTGCTGATGCCTACCTTTACGTGGTCAGCACCTGGCTTAAAGGCGATGGAGTGGACATCACACCGTTTCCAAAGCTCCACGCCTTCCAGAAGCTGATGGAAGAGCGGGATTGCGTGAAAGCGGTGAAAGCTGCGGGGATGCTGGGTTAAGCTCCTGACCCAAACAGGGCAGCTGCCGCTTTACATCCGGGGCAGCTGCTTTGCATTGGCTCAATACCAATTAGGCGTTTTAGTTGACCACCTCAAATGCAATTTCTCCGTTATGGAGAAAACAACATTTGGTAAAAACCGCCAGATCAACCGGATTGGGAAGACGAATATCAGACAGGTCCGGCAAGGGTTTCATTGCCAGATCAAAGTCCCTTTGAACCTGCGATATCAAGGTGATGATAATCCCTGTTTTCCTTGCAAACTCTTTGAGCTCATTCAGCTGCAAGGAGAGTTCGGGGTTTTGGCGTTTCTGATCAAGCAGCTGCAGGTAATCAATAACAACTAGCGTCTTTGAGGGCGCATGCCGAAGTTCATTGATGATGTAGCGGGCACAAATCTCATCAGAGCAATCCAGATGGAAAGCCTCCCTCATCTGAGCAGGATTGTAGCCGAGCTGGGACACACGCTTCAAAACATCTGCAGGCGTATACTCGAGGGTAAAAAAGTAACTCTCGCCCCCTGCTCTACTGGCTTGAATGGCCAGTTCCAATCCAAACAGAGTTTTGCTCTGACCCGGACGTGCAGCAATTAAAACAAGGTCTCCGCAGTCTAACTGACGAAGGCATTTTTGAGCGCGGCCAGACCGTGAGCCAGAAACCGACAGGTGGCTCCAGCTGCTATAGCCTTCTTTTTGCGCAAGCTGATCCAGCGCCGCATGTAACGGCATGCCACTTTCGCGTGCGGTTAACTTCGCTTGTCTTTTCAGATGGTGAACAGGACTGGACAGTTTCATTGAAGAACCCTCTCTTCAGAGCATACATTGCAGTCCCTCCTTATGCGCTTGCTCGAACAGTATGGTTCTGATCCTGACGTCCTACATGTGCAATGCTTTCCGGATTGGAGGGCGGAGGCTTGGACGTAGCCTTGCTGCAAGGATAGAAATCTGGCTTACCGCAATCAAGAGCCAGTTGTGCTTTTCAACATGCTGCTGAAAAGACCCAGCCTCTGCCGGTTGCTCAAAGATCAAGCCGATACACAACCTGCTGCTCGCCAAACCGTTCAAGTTGCCGGGTTTGTTGCATGCCCAGCTTTTGTAGCAGGCGGATGGAGCGGATGTTTTGGAGTTGGGTTTCAGCAAGAAGGGATGTCAGGTTCAGCTCCTGCATAGCGAATGGCAGGAAGGCATTGAGGGCTTCCTCTGCATATCCCTGCCCCCAATATTCCGGCAGGAACTCGTAGGAGACTTCCATGTCTTCTCCTTGATGACAAGGAGCTAAACTGAGCAGGCCGAGGAACTCGTTGGTTCTGCTGGAGCGCACTACAGCATGATACACCCCTGTTTCAGTAGTCACCCTTGCACATCGAGTTTCGATAGCTGCAGGGCTTTGCTTTCCGCCCAGAAACATTCTTGTTTGCTCATTGGCGAACAGTTGTCGGAGTGCGGGTTTATCTGAATGCGCTGGCTGGGAGAGTGAGCAACGGCGCGTTACAAGTGGTTTTCTCATTACACTGATCCCCTCACCTTCCTTTATGCGTTGCGCTGTTTTCTTCAGCTCAATTTCTCTCAGATCAAAGGCAATATTAAATAGAGTATCTCGCCCACCTTTATTAGCGTGCTAATAATACTTAGCCTTCTTTGGTTTTGTTATTTCTGCAGTGACGTTGCCGAGTCATAATTGGCCAGTTGATTAAGATTGTCGGCAAGAAGGGCGAACTAATGGCTCCTGGCAACAATAGGGAACAACAACCCAACGAGAACCCTGCTCCAGATCACGAAAACTGGATTCAGGCGATGGGGCAACAGCTCAATTTGCGGTTTGAACCTGGTGGTGAAGGTGAGCGGGTCCCTGCTGGTGGGCCTGAGAACCAGGTGCCGCCAGAGGTTCGGGTCGATGATGCTGAGGTTCAGCCGCCAGATGCGCCACAAGTTCCACCTGCGCAGGGCATGCCGAATATGCCGCCACTTGCAGTTCCCATGCAAGACCGCCCCAACGAAAAGCCGAAGGAAGGCAGCCGGATGCAGGTGGAGTACAAGGACAATGGCACGATGGTCATTGATCCTTACTCCGTCCCCCGCACAATTGCGACTGGTCATGGGGCTGGTTTGGACGGTGTACGCCACGCGGTTTATGCGCCAACCCGATTGTCTACAGATGTAGAAGGCAAAATCACCCCACCTCTACAAGGTGCTGACCTGAACGAACATGCCCTTGGACGCGGCGGGACAGGGTACCTGCAAACCTATCCGGAGATGGAGGATGCCGTCATCAAACGCCCTTACAGCTTTGGTGAGGGCGAAGACCGCCAGTTCCTTGGGATGGAGTCCATCATTCATGAAACCACCATTCTTTCTGCTCTTGGCGAGTTTGAAGGTGCAAAGGGCGTTGAAAATATCATCAAGGTGAAGGGTTCTGGCGTGACTGGCGATGGTGAGCCTTTCGTGATCATGGAGAACCTCAAAGGCGGCACGCTGGATAACCGCATTGCGAATGAAGGTCTTCCTCCAGCGCAACTGGACCAGTTCGCTGAAGGCTTGCTCTCTGGAATTTCCTTCCTGCAGAACCGCAATGTGATCCACCAGGACCTGAAGATCGACAATATCATGTTCCGCGATCAGGACAGTGTGGAACCGGTGATCATCGACTTTAATGCCGCCTCCGCCACAGAAGGTATTGCTGCCACCACAGATGACTACGAAGAATTCCGCTATGAGCGGGATGGTGAGCCGAACATGCAGCCGCCAGAGAAACAAGGCAACGAGATCAATCTGGCGAAGATCACCCCCAAAGCAGATTCCTGGACTGGTGGCCTTTGTCTGGCCGCAGCTGTCATCGGCAAGCAAAACCAGCAACAGTTGATTCAGGAGGCCAGATTGGCCGGAGAGGATCAGGTGGCGATTGACGCAGCCCTTGATGCTCGCCTTGGAATGGCTCCTGAACACATCAAAGTGGCCATCAAAGGCATGATGCGGGCTGATGTAGCTGAACGCCTGACCGCTGAGCAAGCCCTTGAGCTGATGCACCAGAACAATCCGGAGTATGTGCCTGAAGAACAACCACAGCCGCAGGCACCTGAACCAGAGCCTCAAGAGCCGGGACGGGTCTATAACGAGGGTCCTAAGGAAGGCAGCCCAATCCGTGTACAGAGAAAGCGAAATGGCACCATGGTGATTGAGCCGGACAGTGTGCCAACAGGCATCGAGATGGTGCCTCAGCGCGGGCGAGACGCTCGCCAATTTGGCAATCGCTATCGCGCGACACAGCATAGCCTGCGCATGAACCAGCATGTTCCGCCACCAATCGTCGACGGGGAACACGATCAGCCGGGCGTTCTTGCCCACGGTGCAACTGGCGTGCTCCAGGACTTCACAGAGATGGAAAACGCGGTTTTGAAGCGCCCCAATGCGGTGCAGGTGGAGGCGGGAGAACCTTTGACCTACATCGGCATTCCGCAGCTTCTGCATGAAGCGAAGATCCTGACGGCGCTGGCTGAATTTGACGAGGCAAAGGGCTACGAGAACATCCCTCAGATCAAAGGCACCGGCATCACCGAACAGGAAGAGCCTTACATGGTGATGGAAAAGCTCAAGGGCGGCAATCTGGCTGAACGCATCCCAGAAGACAAGGGCATGCCCCAAGAACAGGCAGAGGCATTTGCCAACGGCCTGCTGAATGGACTTGACTTCCTGCACAAGCGCAACATCGTCCATCAGGACCTGAAACCCAACAACATCATGTTCCGCGAGGAAGGCGATGAGGTGCCGGTGATCATCGACTACGACCTTGCCACGGCGCATGAAGGTGTAGCGACGGGAACTGGTGAAGGTGAGCCCGATGGGTTTGATTTAAGCGGCACCCCAGACATCATGCCGCCTGAAGCCAAGAATCCTGGCCCGAACAAGGAAAATTTGAGCGAGAAGATTGATGTCTGGTCTGCTGGCCTCTTGCTGGTGACGGCCGTTGCCGGAAGTGCGACTGCAGAGCTTTTGAAGACGGATTTAGTAGAATTCCGTAATGGTGAAAACAAGGACTCCAACCAGTTGCGCGTGTTGCTGGAGCGGCACTTAGCTGGTGTTCCGCAAAACATGAAGGAAGCCATCATCGGTCTGCTCAAACTGAACCCAACAACCCGCCTTTCCGCAGAACAGGCGCTCACGTTGATCAATCATGCGAAGGGAGGCCCAGGCGGTTGATTAAGGAGGATCGTGGTGCGGTTGCTGTGATCTGATGATGTACAGTTTCCCCTATACCCCCAGCTTTACGACCACGTTGAGGAGCGTATCACGGAGGGATTGGACTTCTTCTTTGGTGAGGTTCTGGTAGATGACGCGGCGATCGCCGGTCATGACGCTTTCCATGGCTTTTTCGACGGTGATTTTGCCTTTGTTGGTTAGGCCGACGATCTTGCTGCGTTTGTCGGTATCGTGATCGATGCGCGTGACGAGGCCGTCGGATTCCAGCTGCTTGAGAATTTTGGTCATACCGCCTGAAGTCATCAGCAGAGCACGGTACAAATCACTGGGGGACATTTCCCTCGGCTCAGGTAGCCCTCGCAGCGCGACCAGCACCTCAAAGGCGCCGTTTGTCAGGCCGTAGGTTTCCAACTCTTTGTTGCAGTTTTGATCGAGGATTTCGCTGAACCTGTTCATACTCAGAAACAGCTCGGTTTCTAAAGAGACAGCTTCTGGCCAGTTCTGGCGCATCTGTTCCAGGGCTTTGCCCATTGGGTAGGCTTTCGACATGAGATCCTCATCACAGTTTATCGGATTTCTAAATCAAACCTTGCCAGAAAGATAGTTTGAATATACCTATCCAGAAAGCTACTTAGATAGATAGGTGTGACATGAGAAGTTTCTGGGACAGAGTTCGACACTCCGTGCTGTTTGAAGGGATCGCCCTTTCCATCGTCGCGGTGTTTGGAAGCTGGATTACTGGCCATTCCATTTCAGAGATTGGTGTTCTTGGACTGGTCATGTCCCTGATCGCCATGGGCTGGAACTTTCTTTACAACTGGCTCTTCGACAAATGGTATGTGGCCAACCGTGGTGCCAAGCCAAGGACCGTTGCCTTGCGTATTGTGCACGCCCTGTTGTTTGAAGGCGGGCTGCTTGGATTTGGCATTGTCGCAATCATGTGGCTTCTGCAGATGAATTTTGCTCAGGCATTGCTGCTTGATATCGGCTTTGCGGTGTTCTTTCTGGTTTACGCCTTTGTCTACAACTGGGTTTACGATCTGGTGTTCCCCGTTCCGGTTGCAAAAGCCGTTTGAACGTGTGGTACTGACATAAGAACGCAAGAAAAGCCGGAATAACGCAAATTCCGGTTTTTCCTTTCAAACCAACGCAAACCGTCGTTTTGATAGATCAGATGTCGTCGTAATCGACTGTTACATCATCTGTTTTCGGCCTGGACTGGCAAGTGAGCACGTAGCCAGCCTCAATCTCCCATGGTTCCAGCGAATAATTGACGGCCATGTCGACTTGACCAGAGACCACCTTGGCGCGGCAGGTGCAGCACATTCCACCCTTACAGGAGAACGGTGCTTCTATGCCCAAACGCAGGGCACCATCAATGATGGTTTCACCCGGTTCCAGAGTAACGTCGTGGCGTGCACCATCAACGATCATGGAGACCTTGGCCTTATGGTCTACAGCGCTGGAATCCTTGGCTTTATGGGCTGCGTGCGGGTCACCGCCATCAGCAGGCACAAAGAGCTCGTTATGGATGTGTTCCAGCGGAATGCCATGGCTTTGACAGGCTTGTTTGGCTGCCTCAATCATATCACCCGGACCACAAAGGAAGACGTGGTCGATGCTGTTCTCACCAACGGTTTTGGTGATGAATTCCTCAATCTTTTCAGATGTTAAGCGACCATTGAAGAGGCTCAGTTCCTGCTCTTCACGAGACAGAACATGGTAGACACTCAAGCGATCGAGGAAGCGATCCTTCAGGTCATCCAGCTGATCCTTAAAAATCACGCTCTGGGAATTCTTGTTGCCGTAGAACAGGAAGAAGTGGCTGTTCGGCTCATCTTCCAGTACAGCCTGCACCATGGACATGATCGGCGTGATGCCGGATCCTGCTGCAAAAGCGGCGTAAACCCTTGCTTCTTCAGTGGTTCCTCTTGGCAGATTGAAGCGGCCCATCGGGGTCATCACGTCAATCTCGTTGCCAACAGAGACATGATCCAGAGCGAAGCTTGAGAAGCGACCACCCTCCACTTTCTTGATCGCAACGCGGATGTCATCATCCTTTGGAGACGAGCAAATGGAGTAGGATCGGCGGGTGTCTTCGCCGTTGATGAACTCGCGCAGGGTGAGATACTGCCCTGGAATAAAAGAATAATCTGACTTCAGGTCCGCAGGAATTTCAAAGGCGATAGAGACAGCTTCCTCTGTTTCCTGATGGACTGACTTGATCTTCAATCTATGAAACCGTGGTGACATGGTTTCCTCCCTTACATCTGTCGGCGTTTTTCAGGCGAGCGGATCAAATGCACTTGAAATAATCAAACGGCTCAGAGCAATCATTGCAGCGGTACAGCGCTTTGCAAGCAGTAGAGCCAAACTCGGAAATGCGGCTGGTGTTGGCAGAGTTGCACTTGGGGCAACGGACTTGCTCCTCACCAAACAAGGCCCGGCGCGAGGCCTTGCCGTTTGGAGGCGCAATGCCGTAAACCCTTAGCTTTTCACGCGCTTTTTCTGAAAGCCAATCGGTGGTCCAGGCTGGCGTGAGAACGGTTTTGACGTCCACCCTCTCAAAACCAGCGGTGAGCAGAGCCGCTTCAATATCGAAAGCGAACATGCTCATGGCCGGGCAACCAGTGTAGGTTGGTGTGATGGTCACCTCTACAGAACCATCTGCCTGCACGTGCACATCGCGCAAGACACCAAGGTCCTCAATGGTAAGCACCGGCACCTCAGGATCGGGTACATCGCACACCGCATTCCAGGCCTTTTGATCCAACTCAGATCTCAGAATTTTCGCTGCAACTGCCATGGGTTAGCTCCCGATCACCACTGGGCTTGTGGGAACGAGCGCTGCAGATACTGCATTGGCGACAGAATATGTCCCAGATGCTCGCTGTGCTCGCCCTTACGGCCACCTGTCTGCATCCAGCTTTCAGTTGGACGTTCTAGATTGGCGCGTGCCAGAACCGTGTTCACCGTCTCATCCCATAAGTGCTTGATAGACATAGGATCTACAGCAACTTCTTTGGCAACTAATGATGATACAACCTCGTCACATTCAAACATCTCGCCGGTGTACATCCAGAGGAACTCCAACGCATCACTTATGCGATTGTGGCTTTCCTCGGTGCCGTCTCCCAGACGGATCACCCACTCAGCAGAATGGCGCAGATGGTAAGCTGCTTCTTTCTCTGCTTTCGCTGCCAGACCTGCCAGTTGCTCGTCTTTTGAGTTCATCATCGCTTCCCAGAACGGGTGCATGAACGCGGAGAAGAGGAACTGGCGCATGATGGCATACGCGAAATCATCATTGGGCTGTTCGACCAGCAGAAGATTGTTGAATTCACGCTCAACCCTATGAAAACACAGGGCATCTTCGTCGCGACCCTTACCTTCGATTTGCCCTGCATAGGTGTAGAGCTCACGGGCATGACCGATGAGATCAAGCGCGATATTGGTGAGTGCGATGTCTTCTTCCAGGTGAGAAGCGTGACCACACCATTCGCCTAGTCGCTGGCTCAGAATTGCGGAGTCGTCAGCTAACCGCATGCAATATGTAAATAGTGCCGTATCTGTCATCATGGCCTCCTTACATATTCGCGACTTCGTCAGGCAACTCATAGAACGTTGGGTGGCGATAAATCTTTGAAGCTGTTGGCTCAAACATCTCGCCCTTCTCGTCCGGATCGTTCGCGATGATTGCTGCTGATGGGACAACCCAGATAGACAGCCCTTCTCCGCGGCGTGTGTAAACGTCTCGCGCTGCCTGCAGAGCCATCTCCGCGTCAGCTGCATGGACAGAACCTGCATGTCTATGAGACATGCCATTGCGTGCTCTGATGAATACTTCCCAAAGTGGTGTTGCTTGTTCGCTCATCTGATCCCTCCCTTAAGCAGCTGATTTCTTTGCGGCTTGCTTTGCAGCGTACGCCTGCGCAGCCTCGCGCACCCAAGCACCGTCCTCATGTGCCTTGATGCGGTCTTTCATCCGCTGCTTGTTGCAGATGCCATTGCCTTGAATGGTGTTGTAAAACTCGTCCCAGTCCGGTTCACCATGCTCCCAGTGCCCCGTTTCCTCGTTAAGTTTGAGGTCAATATCCGGCAGAGAAATGCCGAGAACCTTTGCCTGAGGCACAGTGGCATCGACGAACTTTTGACGAAGCTCATCGTTGGTAAAACGCTTGATCTTCCACTTCATGCTAGCGGCTGAGTGCTTGCTGTCCTTGTCAGAGGGACCAAACATCATCAATGCAGGCCACCAGAGGCGATTAACGGCGTCCTGAACCATCTCCTGCTGCTCTGCAGTGCCTTTCATCATGGCAACGAGAAGATCGTAGCCCTGACGCTGATGGAAGCTCTCTTCCTTACAGATGCGGATCATTGCACGGGAATATGGCCCGAAAGAACAGCGACATAGCGGGATCTGGTTCATAATTGCGGCACCATCAACCAACCAGCCAACGGCACCAACATCCGCCCAGTTGAGCGTTGGGTAGTTGAAGATGGAAGAGTATTTGGCTTTGCCGGTCAGCAATTGATCCACCAGTTCCTCGCGGGAAACACCCAGGGTTTCTGCGGCGGAATAGAGGTAGAGGCCGTGACCACCTTCGTCCTGAATTTTGGCAAGCAAGATGGCTTTGCGCTTCAAAGATGGAGCCCGCGTCACCCAGTTTCCTTCTGGCAACATGCCGACCACTTCTGAGTGCGCATGCTGAGAGATCTGCCGGACCAGCGTCTTGCGATAGGCCGCTGGCATCCAGTCGTTGGGCTCAATCTTCTCTTCACGATCAATGCGAGCTTGAAAAGCTGCAAGCTTCTCTTCGTCCTCAACACCAGCCTCAACTGCCGGGTTGTTCAATGCTTGCGTGTACATAGGTAAGGTCCCTCCCAAGAGCACACCAATGTTCGTTTCCGCTTCAATATGTCACAGAATACCATTCTCACAAGTATTTTTTGTAACATTTAAGGGTGCATTTTAGGACAATTCTAAATTCGCTAATGATTACAAAGGTTGGAACCGTTCAAAAAAAGCAGGTTCAGGAGATGGCAAAGCGCCCTCTGCATTCTTGGCGTTAGAATCAAGCCAGACCTCACCGTGATCTCTCAGGGTGTTGTAGATGCCCGCTGCAAGTTCTCGTGCGACGCTTCCCTCCCACTTATCTGGCAGGGCTTGTAAAGGCAGCTCAGGATCTCTGAGAACCAGTCGCCGGAGGTCATGGATCAGAATGATGCGGATGATCAGAGCTGTTTCTGGTGCAATAGGAGCACGGCTTCCACACTCAAGAAGTGCTTGCAAGCCGCCGTAATTTTCAATGAACTCGCGGTATCCCTGCTGCAAGCTCTCCAGGTTCCAGGCTTGCCGGGCAAGCTGCACGGCTTTGTCAGAAGGTGCCTTGGATTGCATAAACACGACCTTCTCTGAGGATTTGGGCAATTGCTGGCCGATGTCCGGTTTAATCAACACGTTCGGCGCGATCACGCCAAAGCCCTGATCTGTCAGGTGTTCCCGGCGTTCAGCCCGCCCCTCCCCTTCACTCAGAATTGCCGTGATCCAGTTGCCATTCCCGTTTGCCGGACCACGGGCATAAATGCGCGGCGTTGCCTGATCAAAAGTCTCGCGGCCCATTTTGGTAAGGCGATAGAACGAGTTGCGACCGATGCGTGTGCGCTCCAACCAGCCATCAGTGGCCAGACGAGACATGGCGGTGCGGACCACTCCGGAGTTGATCCCAACCATCTGCATGATCTCGGTGATGTTTCCCATCCAGAGCTCACCACCACGCGGCGCAACGCAGTCTCCAAAGATCGAGATGATCATGGACCATGAGCGGATTGGCTTTTGGGCGTGAAAACGATCAATGAGCCTTTGTTGTTCCGTTTCGAGAATGCTCACGTTCACACGCCTTTTGAGGTTCAGAAGCTGCATATTTGTAAGCGGTCAATGCGCTTTTGTGCAAGCCTCTGTTTAAAAAGAGCAATAATGAGCAAGGCAAAGAAAAAGCCGGAGGCGTGTGCCTCCGGCTTAAATTTATCTGCTCAACAAGATCAGCTTATTTTGCAGTTGCGTCAGTGATGCGACCAGCCAATTTAGGCTCGTATGCACCGCCCTGCGCTTTCAGGAAGTCAGCAAGTACGAACTCAAGGCCTGGACCGTAGTCGTATGCGTTTTTACCTTCTGTTGCGAAGATCTTGTAGCCGTCACCACCGTTACGAACGTAGTTGTTGGTTGCAAGCTTGTAAAGCTTGTCTGCATCAATTGCAGAACCGTCTTCCAAGGTTACTTCAACAACACGCTCACCAGCAGGCTTGGACGCATCAAAGGTGAACTTCAGACCAGCAATCTGTGGGAAGCGTCCGCCGCCTTCTTCGATCTTGGACAGACCGTTTTCGAGAGCGGTTTTGATGAACTTACCCTGAAGTTCGAAGGTCGCCAGAGTGTTCTGGAAAGGAAGAACTGCCAGAGCTTCGCCCATGGTTACTTCGCCAGCGTCGATAGAAGCACGCAGACCACCACCGTTGGTGATTGCGATTTCAACGCCTTTGTCTTTCGTTGCAGCAAGCATAGCGTCAGCTACGAGAACACCCATTTCACACTCACGTGCGCGGCAAGACTTGCGGTCACCATCTACTGGTGCTGCAGTTGCGCCGATAACTTCGGTGCGAATTTCGTCAAGCGGACCAGCAAGTTCTGCGATACGTGCTTTGGTTACTTCGTTTTCAGCAACCTTCGCGTCCATGATGATTGGCTCGCCAACAGCTTCGATCACGTCGCCGTTGTCGTCAAACTTCACGTTCAACTCGCCAAGGAATTTGCCGTAAGCGTATGCAGATACGATCGCAGCTTTCTTTCCGTTTGGAGCTTCAACCCAAGTTGGGTATGGGCCTTCAGCACGGTCAGAAGTGTTGGACAGATAAGTGTTGGTATGGCCGCCTACAATCACATCGATACCGTCTACAGCAGCAGCGATTTTCTTATCAACGTCGTAACCGGAGTGAGACAGAACGATGATCTTGTTCACACCCTGCGCCTGAAGCTCAGCAACGTGTTTGGTAGCAGCTTCGATTGGGTCGTAGAATGTAACATGATCGCCAGGGCTGGACAGCTCATGCGTGTCATCTGGCGTCAGGCCGATGAAACCGATTTTTTCGCCGTCACGCTCAACGATAGAGGTAGGCTTCAGAACGCCGATCAGCTTGCCTTCTTTGGAGACGTCAGCGTTTGCAAGAAGAACCGGGAAGTTCACGATATCCATGAAGCCACGCAGAACTTCTGGACCATCATCAAACTCGTGGTTGCCGACGGTCATTGCGTCGTAACCAAGAGTGTTCATGAACTCAGCAGCAGCCTTACCTTTGTAGTAAGTGTAGAACAGAGAACCCTGGAACTGGTCACCACCATCCACGAGGATAGAGTTTTTAGCAGCCGCACGGCGCTCTTTGATTGCTGTTTCCAAACGGGCAGTGCCACCCAAACACTTGCCTTTTGCATCATCCTTTGCGGAACAATTCGAGTCGTACTTGTTGATTGGCTCAATGCGGGAATGGAAATCATTCGTATGCAAAATGGTCAGATCAAATTCTGCCATAGCCGGCGCGGAAACGCCAAAAGACAACAAAAGCGCAGTTGCGCCCAAGAGATGCTTTTTCATAGGTCTTGCCTTTATTCAATTGCCCCAAGCAATTTAACGAGACGGCTACGCGAGAATCTCTATATCCGCGCAAACCTCCCAAGAACACGCTCGGTACAATTGCCCATAACTGTGACAGGCACAAGACTAAAGGAGATATATTTCGCCATCTAACTGAAAAAAAATTCAGAGCCTGACTTTTTAATCGCGAGCCTTATTAGTACCTATTACAAGGGGTAGGATTGTTGAGAATCCTTATAATATATCAACTTGTTGGCTCAATAAATCAGAGGTAGAAAACACCCGAATTTGGTAAAATTTATCGAAAAAACCCTTAGATTCTCGAAATATTTATCCCCAAATGCTCAGTGCAGAATACGTGAATTTTCTAGGTCAGTGATATCAGATTCAGAGAACTCTTCCTCAACCGCGGGTACGGAATAATGACCACTCAACCACTTGTTGAGATCCACCTGTTTACACCTGTCTGAGCAAAACGGCTTTGTTGCCTCTTGCGCTGGTTTCTCGCAGATCGGGCATTTTACTGATGGCTTCTTCATCATCTCTCTCAACTGCTAGCTTTGATCTTCGCAGATATGGCTGTTCACCTATCCGGCTCAGCAGAGCATCTGCTAGTGCCTCTAGCCAGAAATCTACAGGACATCAAGAGATAAAATCAGATCATTTTGATGGTTTTGTTGAATTTGGAGTAACGGAGCGTCAGCCACCCCTTCACAACTGCAAATTATCTCCTAAATTTAAGGCGTTAAACAGTTTAGCTGCAAACAACTTTGCAGCAATTAGAGTTCAGACTAAGATTAGCCATAGGCAGGCACTTTTGAACATGCTCGTATCCTTATCCGAACACCAGAACCACGTTTCAGGGATACACTCTGAGTTCTGTATGGATTTGAAAGTATCTCGCGAACACCGGGGAAGCGTATAATGAACAATGAAGTTTCTTGGATTCTGACAACGCACCTGGCCACCGCAGAACCGAAAGTCTTTGAAGGACTGATGGTGGAGATGGTGAAAGCAGTCCAGCAAATGCAGGGTGATACCACAGCTTATGTCTGGTACCTGAGCGAAGACGGGCAATCCTGCGAGATTTTTACGAGCTTCAAGGACAGCAACTCAGCAATGTTGCACCTGACGTGGTTCTCCAACACCTATTCCAAGCAGTTTATGGACACATTGCACCCAACAGGCATGACAGTTTATGGCAAACCAACTCAGGAGCTGCGCAATGCTCTTGCGAGCTTGTCACCACGATATGTACAAACTGTGGGTGGGTTTGCGCGTTAGCCTTCTCCTGCCTATGCAGCAGGTACAGCGTCTTCGTCCCATGTTTTTTGAGTTGGATAGCCAGCTGACTGTAAGAGGCTTGCGGTCTCCAGCAGAGGCAAACCGACAACGCTTGGGTAAGATCCAATCACACGCGCAATAAACGCGCCAGCAAGGCCCTGAATAGCGTAGCCGCCTGCTTTACCACGCCACTCCCCTGAGGCGAGGTACTTTCCTGTGTCATGAGAAGACAGACGACGGAAACGTACGCGGGTTTCAACCAGTTTTGTGCGAACCACGCCATCGGGCATATTCACGCAAACGCCGGTGTAAACCTTGTGCATGCGACCGGAAAGCAGTTGAAGGCAGACGCTGGCCTGCTCCTTACTCTCGGCCTTTGGCAGGATGCGGCGTCCTACTGCAACAACTGTGTCAGACCCCAGGATGATGGAATGCGCTTTTTCGTCATCCCGGTCGATCAGAACACGTGCAGCGGCTGCTTTGCCGCGTGCAAGTCTTTGAGCCAGCGCGCGCGGGCTTTCCCCACGCACAGGCGTCTCATCAATGTCTGCAGGCAGGAGGAATTCCGGTTCTATACCAATCTGCTGAAGCAACGCCAGACGACGTGGTGACCCGGAGGCCAATACTAACGGCAGTTCTTTGGTCATATGCCAGTTCCCCGATGAATTACAGACCAGAGCTCAACTAAGGCAGGCTCATCAAGAACCCGCGCTCAGTGGATCGCTTATTTGTAGCGATAGGTGATACGACCCTTTGTCAGGTCATATGGTGTCATTTCCACGAGCACTTTATCGCCAGCCAGAACGCGAATACGGTTTTTACGCATACGACCAGCAGTGTGAGCGATAATTTCGTGATCGTTTTCAAGTTTCACACGAAAAGTCGCATTAGGAAGGAGTTCGACGACGACGCCTGGAAACTCCAGCATTTCTTCTTTAGCCATTAGGATTCCTGATTAGTTAAATGGAATTTTCGCGGAACCTACCGGATAACTCGCCAAAAGTGAACAGGCTACCTCCATTTCTTGGAGGGCAGTTTGACGAGTTTTACCGCTTATTCCTTGTTTTGGGGTGGAAAACACATGCAAAGGCCACGCGTAGAGTATTTTCAGCAGCTTATTGCATACGTTGTTCTATTTTTCTCTTAAGCGTATCACGCACCGCTCTGTACGCATCCATGATCTGTGAACGGCTTCCTGTTGCCACTGTCGGGTCAATCGTCGGCCAGTACTCAACATCGACGTGCTGTGCGCGTGTCAGCTCCAATGCCATGTGGTGGGCCTCCGGAGCAAGCGTAACAATGAGGTCGAACCCGTCTTCGGCCAGATCCTCAAATGTTTTTGGATGGTGATTGCTCAGGTCCATCCCAAGCTCATCCATAACAGAGTCGACAAACGGATCACGTTCGCCTGCAAAGACGCCACAGGAGCGCGTATAGACCTGTTTGGGGTAGAGCAGTTGGGTCAAGCCCTCTGCCATCGGAGAGCGTACGGCGTTCATTCTGCAGATAAACAGGATGGAACTTGGCCGTGACATAAACTCGGCCATACTTACCCCCGGTGCTGCAAGGCGCAAATGAGCGTAAACAGTCGTCGGGCGGTTTGATGGTCGATGGTGATTTTCCCTTTCAGGCGCTCTTCCAATATGCAGGCGCCGTCGTCGTGTAGTCCACGACGCCCCATATCGATTGCTTCAATCTGTTTTGGTGAGGCACTTCGAATTGCATCGTAGTAGCTCTCACAGATCATGAAGTAGTCTTTAATGATCTTCCTGAAAGGGGTGAGCGAGAGGATGTGGGTTGCTATTTCGCTGCCCATTTCATCCCGAACTCCCAGCACAAGCTTACGCTTGATCATAGCCAGGTCCAACCGGTACGGGCCCTGATCGGGCCCGACCGGAGAAAACATGTTTTCCTCTACCAGATCAAAGATCGCAATTTTTCGCTCCCGCTCGACGTCTTTGTCGGCGCGCACAATAGAATCCGGATCAAGGACCACCTCAAAAAGGCGTTCTATTCCTTGTTGTCTCTGTTCTTCGTTTACAGGGACTTCCTTATTCATCAAGCGATCTTTTCCGTCCTGGATCAATTAACTAGTGGTTTAAGCGAATAGAGACTGAACGTCCATGCGCCTGCAGACCTTCCACTTCTGCCAGTGTGACGGCCGCAGGGCCGATCTGTGCGAGGTTTTCCGGGTTACAGCGCAGAAGCGAAGTTCTCTTTACGAACTCCAGCGTAGACAGACCAGAGGAGAAGCGCGCCGAGCGAGCCGTCGGCAGCACATGGTTTGAACCGCCGACATAATCGCCGATCGCTTCTGGTGTGTAACGTCCAACAAAAACTGCGCCAGCATTTCTCATTTTTGGCAGCAGTGCATCAGGGTCCTCAACACACAGCTCAAGATGTTCTGGTGCAAAACGATTGGAGAGCACCATAGCGTCATCCAAATTGTCGACGGTGATGATCGCTCCGAAGTCATTCCAGCTCTGACGCGCAACATCTGCACGTGGCAGCGTGGTGAGCTGACGCTCCACGGCCTCTTCTACAGCCGCTGCCAGTTCTTCGCTGTCCGTGATGAGAATGGACTGCGCAACCGGATCATGCTCTGCCTGAGAGAGCAGATCGACGGCAACCCAGTCCGGGTTGTTATCTTTGTCAGCCACGACGAGGATTTCGGATGGGCCAGCGATCATATCGATGCCGACAGTTCCGAACACACGGCGCTTTGCTGCTGAAACGTACGCATTGCCCGGACCAACAATCTTGGAGACCGGCGCAATTGTTTCTGTGCCATATGCCAGCGCCCCAACAGCCTGAGCCCCGCCTACGCGGTAGATCTCTGAAACACCAGACATCTTAGCTGCTGCCAACACGAGTGGGTTGAGTACGTCATCAGGGCTTGGAACCACCATCACGATGCGCTCAACGCCAGCAACCTTTGCAGGCACGACATTCATGAGCACAGAGGACGGATAGCTGGCAAGACCGCCAGGTACATACACACCAACAGCTTCCACTGCAGTCCAGATAGCGCCCAGCTCTACGCCGATGGCATCTTTGTAAGTGTAGCTTTCGGGCAGCTGCTTTTGATGGTGGGAACGAATACGATCATGGGCAAGCTGCAAGGCTTCCAGTGTTTCAGCAGGGATTTGAGCAACAGCTGCCTCTATCTCCGCTTCAGTTACTTTCAGCTCGTCCATAGATTTGGCCGACATACGGTCAAATTTGTTGGTGTATTCGAGCACAGCTGCATCACCGCGCATTTCGACATCCCGCAGAATGTCGCGCACGATATGATCCACATCCTCTGAAGTTTCCCGCTTGCTTCCAAGCAGGGCACGAATTTCTTCTTCGAAACCTTCAGACTTTGAGGAGAGCTTAATCGCCACGTTATCGTTCCCAATTTACTATAATTTCCGGGACTGTTCTTCCCGAGATGATGTCAGATTCTTAGAGATGCAGTCCAAGCCTTCAGGTTGTGTCGGGATTTTACGAAACTATCCCGCGCTTTCCAACTAGCCTTCTAGATCATGTTCAGGTCTGCTTTCAGTTTCCCAAACGGAGCCCAGATCTGCCAGTTGCGCTTCGATGCACTCGATATTTGCTGCAATAGCAGCCCCACCGGAAAACTCAAGCTTCAACTGACCAGCCGGTGCATTTGTCTCTTCAAACAGCACACAGAGCAAAGACAGGACCATGTCTTTGTTTGTCTGGTTGATTTTCTGAGCTTTGACCGCATCCACCCGCGACACAGAAAGAACGGACCGTGCCCGCATTCTTCGTTTCTGGTTGTTTTCGTCTGTTTCCCAAAGGTATCGATTCATTGTCAGCACCAGGCGGCGCTCAGCAGGTAAGTACTTGATATCTGCGAGTTTCAGAACACTGTCCTGCACCATGGAAGAGATGATCTGCAAATCTTCCTGATCCAGCGCCATCAGCTTCATTGGTTTTACCTGTTCCATATTAATCCCTTGCAGATTTCCCTAGCCTCACGCACCGTATATAGCGCGAGACATCCTTACTATTACAACAATTTACAGAAAAACATCTATGAATGAACGCAGCAGATTTCAAGCATGAAGCTTTGATCCAGTTTCTTTGAGAATATCTCCATGAAAAAACCCGGACTGAAAAACAGACCGGGTTCAAATCATTTGCTTCGGTTTCGTTAGGCCGAGATACGCTCGATCACCGCACCGCAGCGAGACAGCTTCTCTTCCAGCCGCTCAAAGCCGCGATCAAGGTGATAGACACGGCTGACCGTCGTTTCACCTTCCGCCGCCAAACCAGCGATGACGAGAGAAACAGATGCGCGAAGGTCTGTTGCCATAACCTGAGCACCGCGCAGGGTTTCAACGCCCTCAACAGAAGCCACCTGCCCGTCCAGTGTGATCTTGGCGCCAAGGCGAGCCAGTTCCTGAACGTGCATGAAACGGTTTTCGAAGATGTTCTCAGTGATCTTGCTCACACCTTTGGAGCGGGTCATGAGCGCCATGAACTGCGCCTGCAGATCTGTTGGGAAACCCGGGAACGGCTCAGTGGAAACGTCTACCGGGCTGATGCCAGCACCGTTGCGCTTAATTTTGAGACCCATATTGGTTTCAGTGATTTCTGTTCCGGTCTGACGAAGGACATCCAGTGCACCTTCGAGAAGATCGCCGCGTGCGCCTTCCAGAGTGACTTCACCACCCGTCATTGCCACTGCCATGGCATAGGTCCCGGTTTCGATACGGTCAGGAATAACCGGATGGCGATGTGCGCCCAGGCTATCTACACCCTGAATATGGATTGTGTCGGTGCCTGCGCCTTCAATCTTTGCACCCATGCCAATCAGGCAGTTTGCGAGATCGGTGACTTCTGGTTCCTGAGCGGCGTTTTCGATCACGCTCTCGCCCTTGGCCAGTGTCGCAGCCATCATGACTGTGTGTGTTGCACCTACGGAGATTTTCGGGAAGACAACCCGGCCACCCCTCAGGCCGCCCTTGGCATCTGCCTGAACATAGCCGCGATCCATCTCGATATCAGCGCCAAGTGCTTTCAGACCGTCGATGAAGAAGTCAACCGGACGCGTCCCGATTGCACAGCCGCCTGGCAGAGACACACGGGCTGTATGCATACGTGCGAGCAATGGACCGATCACCCAGAAGCTTGCACGCATTTTGGACACCAGCTCATATGGAGCTGTTGTGTCGACAATGTTGCTGGCATTCAGGTGAATGGTCTGGCCGGTCATTGTATCCTGACCTGCCCGTTTGCCGTCGACCGAATAATCGACACCGTGATTGGAAAGAATCTGAGTGAGAAGTGCGACATCACGCAAGCGGGGCACATTCTCAAGGGTCAACGTATCTTCGCAGAGCAGTGACGCGATCATCAAAGGCAGTGCAGCATTCTTCGCGCCTGAGATCGGAATAACACCATTAAGCTGATTGCCACCAACAATACGAATTTTGTCCATACTTCTATAACCCCAATAAAGCCCGCGGCGGGAAACACAAATTTGAAGAAGAATTGATCGTGTCCACTAACATCAGGGCTGTGGCATTAGCAAGGCAGCGCTCCCGCCTAGTTTCTTCCCCAACGGTTTTCCCCAATAGATCCTGCTGATATTTCGCATTAACAGGACTTACAAGGACCGCAACATCCTACCCCGCCCAAAACCTGCAGTTTTCGGCGAGATTTCCATATATTTCTAATTTAGCGATAAATGCTAGATTTTTACTTAACGCCCTCGCGATTGAGCAAAGCGCATGCAGCAATCTCTAGTCATCGTCAGTGTTCTTCTTAGCAGCCTGTTTTCTGCGACGCAGGTTGGCGCGTAAGGCTTCGGCCAAACGATCGGCTTTTGGGTCGTTTTTTGGCTTTGCTACGGACTTTGACTGGCTACCCGTCGTTTCGGTTTTCTTTGAATCTGTCATGCTCAACAGGTACACGAGGACGGGATTGAAGCCAAGTGCCCTAATATACGACAAGTGCATGGCAATGCTCTCATTTCACTGTGTTATTCAGTTTCCACAGAACTGCCAATAAAACCCCTTGCAGGTTTAAAAGGGTTATGACATAAGCCTCCTCGTTCCGAGGGCGCTGCCTGCGGAGCACTTACCTCGTTGCAAAATACGCTGGTTTGGAAGATACGAGAAGCACTTAAGTGCTTCATATTTATGCGATGCTGCCGTAGCTCAGGGGTAGAGCACTCCCTTGGTAAGGGAGAGGTCGAGAGTTCAAATCTCTCCGGCAGCACCATTCTTCTAACAGCACTGCACAAATTTCGGCACGCTGCCGTAGCTCAGGGGTAGAGCACTCCCTTGGTAAGGGAGAGGTCGAGAGTTCAAATCTCTCCGGCAGCACCATTTTCCTCTATGATCGATCGTTTCACTGATTTGCGCCATGCGCACTGTCTTATTGTTGCGCATTCTGTGAAATCTGATTTTAAAAAATCACTGAATTTTAGAACAATTTACAACTCTGCCGTGAGCCCTCTCTAACGCTCAGACTTTTCTGAGGGCAAGCAATCGCACTTATCAACGGTAATCCATCGATAATCCAAAGCGGTCGCGAAACAAACAAACTCACCCGAACACGTAAATATCAGTTCAATGAAATAAAATTCCACGTTCTTGGGCTGAGGTCTACCTGCCTTAGCGGCACTGTGCCTGAGATGTAACGTGCCACAATTCGACCAAATTTCATCTTGGAGTTGGTTTACATGTGATGGGAGTCCTGCGACGTTTCTGTGGTCTTGGGGGCGTATTGGGGTAGTTTTCCAACCAACCGTTTTGCGGATCGGGGAAGAGGGTATGCCTCCCAAGCGCACTTGCATGAGCTCTCGCGCAAGTGTCCGCTGATATTCATTTTGTTGGAGTTTCAGGAGGTAAAAATGGATCAGGCAGTCATCGACGCAGATGTCCCAACAGCAGCACACGGAAAGTTTTCCGAAGCAGAGTTACAGATGCTTCGCTACCAACTTGAGGAAGCAGAGTTCGCTAAACTCATTCGATTGGTATCCAGTCTTCCACCAGAGAAATGGGATCAAGCAATCAAGGCCCTCTCCGCTCTGTAGGCGTCACAGGTGATCCACCTTGGGGGCAACGCGACGCCTCCGAGGAGGTATTGCTTGCCTTATTGCGAAAAAGAAAGCTCAGACCATCGTGGCTGAGTTTGCCTCACCAATGATACTGTTTCCGTCCCAGTTCTTTTTGTGTCCGCGGATTTCACGCGGTGCTGGGCCGAAGTAACCTGTTGTTTTTACAAAGTCTCTTGGCTGAAGAATAATCGATGCAATGCGCTGATAGAGCGCTTTGGCAGAAATCGGCTTACACAGCAATTCGTGGATGCCCAGTTTTCTGGCTTCGATAATGCGGCTGCGTTCGGTATGGGCCGTGACCATAATAATCGGGATATAAGCGTACGGATTATTCTGGGTACGTATCATGCGCACCATATCTGCTCCATCGAGAATTGGCATAACCCAGTCGAGAATCAGGATATCCGGATTAGCGCGATCCATCGCCTCCAAGCCAGATGCTCCGTCTTCCGCTTCGACGATTTTCCGGGCTCCAAAACCTTGAAGCATTGTACGCAGGATTGTGCGCATATAAGCGCTGTCTTCAACCACCAGAAACGATAAGGATGAGAGGTCTATACTCACGCAGTCATGCCCCGGTCACTTGATGTAACCCAATTAAATTAGAACAGAAATTCAGTTATTAGTTACAAGATGTGGCAGAGAACATAACAAATTGCAAGACTGCCCAATTATAGTTCTATGTCAAAGACTATGTCTGCGATATATATATAGGCTGATATGCGTTAGGTGAAAAAATCCTTTGATAAATCCGCAATTCCATGGACCGCGTCAATGTGTCCTTCGACAGGGATAAGGATTATCGCTAAGTTTAGGCTAACTCTAAAGTATCGCCGAATAATACCGCCGCAATATAAGGGGCAAAAAATGGACTACCAAAATATCTTCAATGAGGCGATTGCTTCTTTGAAGGATGAAAAACGGTACCGCGTATTTGCTAATCTCGAACGCATTGCAGGGCGTCACCCACATGCACTGTGGCGTAAAGAAAATCAAAACCTCCGTGAAATCGTCATTTGGTGTTCAAACGACTACCTGGGGATGGGCCAACACCCTAAAGTTATTGATGCCATGACGGAAACCGTTCAGCGTATGGGAGCAGGCGCAGGCGGCACGCGTAACATCTCAGGCACGAACTACCCTCTGGTACAGCTTGAAGAAGAACTTGCTGATTTGCATGGCAAAGAAGGTGCCCTCGTCTTTTCCAGCGGTTTTGTTTCCAACGAAGCGTCCATTTCAACAATTGCAAAATTGCTTCCTGATTGCCTGATCCTGTCTGACCAGCTGAACCACGCTTCCATGATTGCGGGTGTTCGCGGCGCAGGAACTTCTAAGAAAGTATGGCGACATAATGATCTTGAGCACCTTGAAGACCTGCTTAAGTCTGCTGGAAACGACCGCGCAAAACTGATCGTGTTTGAATCCGTGTACTCCATGGATGGCGATATCGCACCGATCGAGCGCATTTGTGACCTTGCCGACAAGTACAATGCAATGACCTACATCGATGAAGTGCATGCTGTTGGCATGTACGGTCCACGCGGCGCAGGTATTGCTGAGCGCGATAATGTCATGGATCGCATCGACATCATTGAAGGTACTCTAGCGAAAGCATTTGGTGTGATGGGCGGTTACATCACTGCCTCTCAGACAATCATCGATGCGGTTCGCTCTTATGCTCCCGGTTTTATCTTCACAACTGCTATTCCTCCAGGACTTGCGGCAGCTGCAACAGCTTCCATCAAGCACCTGAAAGAATCCGGCGTAGAGCGTGAAGGCCAGCAGCGTCAGGCACAGCGTACCAAGGACGTGCTGAAAGCCGCAGGTCTTCCTGTGATGCCTTCTGACACACACATCATTCCAGTGCTTGTTGCTGATCCTGATCTGTGTAAGCAGGCAACCGACCTTTTGCTGGATAAGCATGGCATTTACATTCAGCCAATCAACTATCCAACAGTTCCACGCGGCACAGAACGTTTGCGCATCACTCCGGGTCCAGTTCACAACGATGCTCTGATTGATCATCTGCGCGATGCTCTGGTGGATGTATGGCAGACACTTGAGTTGCCATTCACCGATGCTCCAGCTGAAGAAGATCTGGATGCTGCGCAAGGTCAGGCTGTTTATCAGTTTGCAGGCGGCTAAAAACCACTTCAATTCATCGCAAAAAGGCCGGCATATTTGCCGGCCTTTTTTGTTAGCTACATTGGCACATAGAAAAAGGCTTGAAGCGGATCGCTTACAAGCCTCTCATTTCGTGATGCTTTTCGCTAAATACAACTAGTAACGACCAGATACCTACTCAGGAAACCTTGCGTTTCGCAGCTTCTACAGGTGCACTATTTTCCTGCAAGTCACCATCATCCAGGATGCGCCATTTAGGCCCTTCCATGTCATCATACTGGCCAGAGCGCAAGGACCACAAGAACGCTACCAAACCTGCGCCACCAAGAAACAACGCAATCGGAATGAGGTAGATTAAGACTTCCATAGTTCTGTTCAGGCCTCCGAATTGGGCTGAGTAGATGAGCCTGCGAGCATTCTCAGGCGTACAGCATTGAGCGTCACAATAATAGAAGAACCCGACATAGCCAAGGCTGCAACAAGAGGTGTGACAAAACCTAGCACTGCAAACGGCACTGCGATCATATTGTAGACAACAGAAATGGCGAGATTTTGGTTCATCACCCAGCGCGCTTTCTTCGAGATTGTCAACGCACTCATGACGGGTGCAAGGCTATCTCCAAGGAAAACGGCATCTGCTGCTGCCTGACTGACGTGAACAGCAGAGACAGGTGAGATGGATACGTTTGCTGCGGCGAGCGAAGGCGCATCATTGAGACCATCACCAACCATCAGAACCTTCTTGCCTTGTGCTTTCAGTTCTTCGATATGGTCGATCTTGTCTTGAGGCTTCATAGCAGCTTGCCAGGTTTCAACGCCAAGTACCCTTGCTGCATGTTCTACGGCGCCTTTATGGTCACCACTGAGGATTTCAATTGTGAAGCCCGCGGTTTTGAGCTTCTGGATCGTGTCAGTTGCCCCTTCCCTCATAAATTGGCCAACAGACAGCAACTGTGCTGCTTTATCTCCCAATTGGAAGGCCACAAAGGAAGCATCGGGTTGCAGTACTTTCGCCTGATCAAGCTGCTCGTCAGAAACACCGCAAAACGCCGGAGAACCTAGCTTAGCAGGCACGCCATCTATGATAGCTTCAACCCCTTTACCCGCACTCTCCTTTGCATCCGGCAACGCTTGTTGTGCACCGGTTGCTCTTGCTATGGCCTGCGACAGCGGATGTGACGAGGACAGAGCAAGACGACCAGCCAGCTCCAGTTGGTCTGCTGAAAGGTCATGTTTTTCTGAGAGTGAGGTTTCTGGAAGTGTCAGTGTGCCAGTTTTGTCAAACACGATGGTATCAACTGTCGCCAGACGCTCAATCGCATCACCAGCATTCAGCAGAACTCTCTCGTTAAAGAACAAACCACTTGCAACAACTTGAACTGCGGGTATCGCCAGTCCCAGAGCACAAGGACATGTGATGATGAGTACAGAGATCGCGATGACCAAAGCTGGTTGCCATGCCATACCAAGCATGATCCAGCCCACGAGCGTCAGAAGCGCAGCGGCGTGCACGACGGGCGCGTAAAGCTGTGAGGCGCGATCTGCGATATGAACGTACTTGGAACGACCTTCCATGGCCGTTTCCAGAAGTCGGTTCACTTCATCAAGCAATGTGCCTTTGGCTGCAGCTGTTACCTCAATCTCCAACACGCCGTAGGTGTTCATCGTACCTGCGTAGACAAGGTCCCCTTCCCCAACGGGCTGCAAGAGGGTTTCACCTGTCACCAAACTCTGATCGACTTCTGATATGCCCGTCGAGATTTTGCCATCAACGGAAATGCGTTCACCGGCTCTGACCAAAACGCGATCACCGACGGATAACTTTGACAGAGGTACATCGAGTGCACTGCCGTCCTCTTGTATCTTTGCAGCGCTCTCAGCTTTCAAAGTCGCGAGGTTTTCAGCAAAAGAACGCGTTTTTCTGCGCATGAGATGATCGCAATAACGCCCGACAAGCAGGAAGAACAGCAGCATCACCGCGCTATCAAAATAAGCGTGTTCGGCTTCCTGAACAGTTTGCCACATGGACAGACCAGTTGCGAGCAACACACCGATCGTGATCGGCACGTCCATGTTCAAACGACCTGTTTTCACTGCCATATAGGCACTGCGGAAGAAAATGCGGCCAGAGTAAACGACGGTCGGCAATGCAATGAGTGCAGAAATCCAGTGGAAGAACGACCGGGTCTCTGGATCGATATCCGATGCGTTACCAGACCAGATTGAGATGGATAGCAGCATGATATTCATTGCTGCAAAGCCAGAAATAGCCAGCGCCCGCAAGATCTCTTTGCCGACGGCATCGCCACGCGACTTCACCTGCGCAGGATCAAAAGGATACGCTTTATAGCCCAGCCTTTGGAGAAGATCGACAATAGGAGATGGGTTGGTCTTTTCGCCATCCCAGTCAACTGAGAGGCGATGGGATGATAGGTTCACGCGCGCTTTTTCTACGCCATCCAACTTCTGGAGGCCGCGCTCAATTTCGTACATACATGCAGCACACGTAATACCGTCGACGGCAAGGTCCATATGAGCCTTGCCATCGTCGGTGTTTGTTACGAATGCAGCCCAATCCCTTTCAGGCGCAGACATGCTATTACCGCCTTACTCAGCGAAGAAGATCTTGTTTTTGGAACGGAAAATCGGAAGCGTCTTGTCGCTTCGATCCGCGATTTCTACGACCACGTTCCAGTTGCCAGCGCCAATGCCAGATGCATTGGCTACATATTCACCCGCGGAGCGCTCAGACAAGATAAGATCCTGATCAGCTGCTGTGATTGTTGGGCGATGTAGTTTAACGGTTACCATTTCACCGGTGATCGGAGCACCGGCTTTATCTTTTGCCAAAACGCGCACATGAGCAGAACCGTCGCCATTGCGTTCAATGGCAGCATTTACGCTCCAGTTAAGAGCGGCTTGAGCATTCGCATTGGCGATTTCTTTGTTGTATCGCTGGCTTACCTTATAGGAGCTATCGACTTCCAGTCCTGGGAAGGTGTCAATTGCGATATAGACCATAACAGCATTCATTGCAGCGATAGCGCCGAAGAACGCAATGAGGCTGAACAGAACCGTGCGGCCGGTAATCTGCCGAGGTTTACGCGGAGACTTGTGGTCTACAGCCATTGTCATATCCTAGCTCCTTTTTGGCGGCTCATAAGATGGGGGGTGAGCTTCGCCTTTTTGATCGTTTAAGTGATAAGGGGCGTACCCCTTATCACGCAAGTTGAATTAGGTGCTTTTATAGCCTGTGACGCCTACTTGCCGGGTGCCCGGAAGAAGTCGCTGATCACTGTTGTTTCACCAGTCTCTGTGTCCACCAGCTTAAAGCTCATAGGCAGAGAACTTGGCATTTCGACACCAGCTGGAGAGAACACGAGTGCTCGTACAGAACGGGTCGTGTCAGCATCTACCGACAAACTCAGTTGAGTATCCTTTGTCACGTCATCCGCATTCTTGTGAATGCCCACAACTTCAAGGGTCGCCCCTTTAGGCATGTCCTCAACACTCAGCGTAAAGGACTGCTCGTTGTTGTGTTTGTTCAGCAGGCGAAGCGAGTAGCCGTTTCTGAAGGACCCGTCACTTTGTTGAACGTAGAGCGGGTTCCGGTCATGAACGACAGACAGATCCGTCATGGAACGGTTGAGCTGTGCGTACAACATCACACCCGCAATCAACGCAATGATTGCTGTATATACAACAGTACGAGGACGGATCAGACGATAAACTGATGCCTCACCTCTTTCGCGGCGCTCAATGTTGTCGTCCGTGTCATACGCGATCAGACCCGTTGGCTTGCCAACCTTAGTCATGATCGAGTCACAGGCGTCGATGCACAAGCCACACTGGATACAATCGAGCTGCGCGCCTTTACGAATATCGACACCTGTCGGACATGCATAGAAACACTGGTTACAGTCGATACAGTCACCCGCAGGCAAGCCATCTGCGATGCGTTTTTTGCTCTCTTTCAAGTGACCGCGAGGTTCACCACGGTCATAACGATAGGTTACGTTTAGAGCGTGCTCGTCAGTGAGAGCTGCCTGAATACGTGGCCAAGGACACATATACACACAGACCTGCTCACGCATGTGACCAGCCAGCGAGTAGGTGGTGAACGTCAGGATTCCAATCCAGACGTAAGCAGAGAATGCAGCTTGCCCTGTTGCAAGATCATATACAAGGGTTGGTGCATCCGCGAAGTAAAGAACCCACGCCCCTCCGGTCCACCAGGCAATCATTAGCCAAAGAAAATGTTTTGTTCCCTTTTTGAGAATTTTTTCTGCATTCCAAGGCTGTTTGTCCAGCGTAATCCGTTTGCGGCGATCGCCTTCAATCATGCTTTCTACGCGAAAGAACAGGTCTGTCCAAACTGTCTGCGGGCAAAGATAACCGCACCATAGGCGACCTGCGATCGCGTTCATCAAAAACAGAGCTACCGATGCAATGATGAGCAAACCGGCAAGGTAGTAGACTTCCTGCGGCCAAATTTCGAGAAAGAAGAAGTAACCTCTTTTTCTCTCAAAATCGACGAGAACAGCCTGATCAGAGAGCAAAGGCCCTCTGTCCCAACGAATGAAGGGAGTAAAGTAATAAATTCCAAGGGTAATAAAAAGGATTGCCCATTTGATTTTCCGAAAACGGCCTTTTACCTCCATGGGGTAAACTTTAGCCGCTGACGCGAACCAGGCTTCGTCCTCTTCTTTATCGATGGGTTCAACTTGGCTAGACATAATGTCTTCCTCAGTTGGCGATGTGCTTTGTGCAAGTGAAGCGAGGGCACTTACGCGTCCTCGCTTATGTCGTCATCTCAAAAATATTCAGAGATCTTATTGACCGCCACCGAGAGAGTGAACGTACACAGCCAGTGATTTAACTGTGGTCTCACCCAGACGGTCGATCCATGCAGGCATCACACCGTGACGTGGTGCATTCACCTGCGCGATGATGTCTTCTACAGACTTGCCATAGAGATAGGTTGGTGCTGTCAGGTTCGGAGAACCTGTTTCCAAGTCGCCCTTGGCGTTTTCCATATGGCAGGCAGCACAGTTCTCTTCATAGATCACTTTGCCCGCTTCCAGATCAACGCCTTCTTGCGTTGGCAGACCAGCTACAGAACCGACATAGTTTGCAACCTGAATAATCTCTTCTTTTTCAAGCAGCTCATCACGACCGAATGCAGGCATTTCCGCATACCGGGTTTCGTCATGCTCTGCACGAACACCATAAGAGATAGTGGTTGACAGGGTGTCCAAATCGCCACCCCAGATCCAGCTGTCGTCCTGAAGGTTTGGATAGCCCTCAAAGCCTGTCGCACCAGTTCCATGACAAGGTGCACAGTTGTCACCAAATGCCACTTCACCCTGAGCCATAGCAAACTCGAGCAGTGCCGGAGTATCACGAATTTCTTCGAGAGACGCTTCAAGAAGCATCGTGCCGATTTCTGCTCGTTCTGCAGCCGCTTTATCAAAATTCTCTGTTGCTACTGCACGCTGGCTGTAATCCAGAAGACCCTTTGTATAACCGTTGACCAGCGGCCAGCTTGGCATGAGGATCCAGTAGATTACAGACCATACGATGGACCCGTAGAACATGTAGAGCCACCACTTAGGAAGCGGGTTATTGAGCTCTTTCAGGCCATCCCATTCGTGACCAGTGGTTTCGATACCCGTTACCTGGTCGATTTCCTTTTTGTGCTCAGCCATTAGTCATCCTCCCGAAGCGGGATCTGTGAAGCATCGTTAAAGCGCTCCCCATTGCTTGGCCAGCAAGCGTAAAGAACTACACCTGCAAAGATTGCCATGAAATAGAGCAGGCCACCAGTTTGCGCGAAGTGTGCGAGAGCGGTGTACGTCGCGTCCATCATCTTCTCCTTAACGCAAGTTGGCTTTTTCGTCATAGAGGCTAAAGTCTACGAGCGTGCCAAGCATCTGCAGGTAAGCTACAAGTGCATCCATCTCCGTGATTGCATCTGGATTTCCGTCGAAATCCCGAACTACGACATTACGGTACTTGCCCTCTGGATAACGTTCCAAGAAACCTTCCGCAGCATCACTATCCGGCATTGCCTGCGCCATCATGTCCGCATTTGCATTTGCAATCTGTTCGTCAGTGTAAGGCACGCCGTAAAGCGCATTTACCTTAAGATTATTTTCGATTTCGATCTTTATCGGAGAGAGCTTGGCATCCATCAGGAATGGGTAACCAGGCATTACAGAAGTCGGAGATACTGAACGTGGGTCAATCAGGTGGTCTCTCTGCCATTCGTCAGAGTACTTACCACCCACACGAGCGAGGTCAGGACCAGTACGCTTAGAACCCCACTGGAATGGGCGATCATACATAGATTCCGCAGCCAGTGAGTAGTTGCCATAACGCTGCAGTTCGTCACGCATTGGACGGATCTGCTGTGAGTGACATGCATAACAGCCTTCACGCACATAGATGTTACGTCCAACAAGCTCAAGCGGCGTATAAGGGCGCATACCCTCAGTTTTTTCGATCGTGCTCTTTAAGTAGAAGAGAGGCACGATTTCTACGAGACCGCCGATTGAGATCATGATGATGATGCCAACAATCAGGATCAGCGAGTTTTTCTCGAAGATTTGGTGTTTTTTCCAAGCAGACATTCGTGATCTCCCGATTATTCCGCTGGCGTCAGAGCAGCTTGACCTGCACCTTCGCTCTCAACTGCTTCACCGGCACGAACTGTCATTACGAGGTTGTAAACCATGACGAGAGCACCTGCGAGGAAGAGCAGACCGCCGAATGCGCGCATGACATAGAACGGGTACATCGCATCAACCGTTTCGATGAAGGAGTACTCAAGGAAGCCGAGGCTGTCGTAAGCACGCCACATCAGACCCTGCATAATGCCGGATACCCACATTGAGCAGATGTAGAACACGATTCCCAATGTTGAGACCCAGAAGTGCCAGTTAACCAAGCGCAAAGAATACAATGACTTATTGTAAAGCCAAGGAACCAGGCAATACAGAGCACCGAAGGAGATGTAACCAACCCAGCCGAGTGCGCCAGCGTGTACGTGACCAATCGTCCAGTCGGTGTAGTGCGACAGGCCGTTCACAGCGCGGATGGACATCAGAGGTCCTTCGAAGGTCGCCATGCCGTAGAATGCAACGGAAACAACCATCATACGCAGGACAGGATCTGTCCGCAGTTTGTCCCAAGCACCTGACAGGGTCATCAGGCCGTTGATCATACCACCCCAGGATGGCATCCAGAGGATGATGGAGAAGGTCATACCGAGCGTGCCCGCCCACTGAGGCAGAGACGTGTAGTGCAAGTGGTGAGGACCAGCCCAGATGTAAAGGAAGATCAGAGCCCAAAAGTGCACGATTGACAGACGGTAAGAATACACCGGACGCTCAGCACGCTTTGGAATAAAGTAATACATGATTGCCAGGAAACCAGCAGTCAGGAAGAAGCCAACAGCGTTATGGCCATACCACCACTGCACCATCGCATCTTGAACGCCACCCCAAACAATATAGGATTTAGTGGAGTAGATGCTGACAGGAATAGCCGCATTGTTGAACAAATGCAGAACTGCAATTGTCACGATAAACGCGAGGTAGAACCAGTTTGCTACGTAAATGTGAGCTTCTTTGCGGCGCCAGATTGGCCCCAAGAATGTCAACAGGTAAGCCACCCACACAATAGTTAGCAGCAAATCTGCGTACCATTCTGGTTCGGCGTATTCTTTACTCTGTGTAACACCAAGCAGGTAGCCTGTACCTGCAACAACGATAAACAGATTATAACCCAGAACAACGAACCAAGGCGAAATCGCACCCATCAAGCGGGCCTGACACGTGCGCTGCACAACGTAGAACGATGTTGCAATCAACACGTTTCCGCCAAATGCGAAAATCACGGCTGAAGTATGGAGAGGACGGAGACGCCCAAAATTGGTCCAAGGCAGATCAAAGTTCAACGCTGGGAATGCCAACTGCGAAGCGATAATCACGCCGACTGAAAAGCCTGCGATACCCCAAAAAACAGAAGCCCAAGTCGCAAATTTTACGGGCCCCATATTATAGTTCGGTTTGCCGTTAATCTCTAACGGTGCCGGATTGTTGTTTCCGTCGAAGTATCGGCGAAAAATAAAGAAGATACCCGCCAGTGATGCTAATGCAATCAAAGCGGTATGAAATGCCAAGACCTGATCCCAGGTTTTCCCTGCAATGATCAGACAGAAAATCGCTGCTACCAAAAGAAGTACGGTGTAACCGCCTTCTTCAAGTGACAGATATCTGACTTTCCGCTCACCCATGATGTTCGCCCCATATAAAGTAAACAAGTTCGTCCAGATAGGACTACCTGAGCGTAGTTCTATGGGTGGCAAATTGCCCCGCCCTTGATACATGTCAAAAAGAACTCGAACAAAAAAAATAAAATTACTCTAATTCGCAACTACACCCCCCATTATTGGGTTTTCGTCATATATTACATAATTTTAGGGTAAGATGCGTTGTTTTGGCGCAGCTTGAAGTGAGTTTCACTGGTTCCTGAAAAAATTAGCGTAATTTGATAGGTGAAGTGGCGACGGCACGTATACATGGAACCATGATTAGTTAGATAAGTTCTCGTATCCATCCCGCAGCGCACCAAACTCTCGCGGCAAAACTCGACCTAGGTCGCAACCGAGTTTTCCGTGGGATCTGTTTTCTGTGCGGAGATTGGCCCCAGCACGTATCTGGTTACGACCGGCATGAATGCTAAAAGCCCCATAAAACGAGCTAACTGGTGCGTGGCAACGAACACCGGATCAATGTCCAGCAGGATCGATATAAGAAGCATTGCTTCCATACCTCCGGGAGCAAAGGCCAGAAAAACCTTATCGAATGAGATGTCCAGAGCCCAAGACGTCACCAGCGCTCCTGTTAGCGCAACTGACAGACTGATCGCAAACACCACAAGAGACGTGCCAAGCATGGGCTTTAAGGTGCTGCTGTCCATCTTCCCAATATAAAGGCCTACATTGGTTCCCAAGATTACGTAGCAAGGTATGGCAAGCCAAGCAGGCAAAGTAAACTCTAAAATCCCCGTTGAGTTAAGGGCAGCACTGGCAAAGAATGCTCCGATGAGCAGTCCAGCAGGTGCCTTCAGCCTTAAGGCCAGCACTGCAAAGATCGCGCAGACCAGAAGAGCAGCTATGAGTTCAACTGCAACCGTTGGACTGAACGCCACTTCGGCATCTTTAGTTATAACGTCGGCTGCCCCATTTGAATCGACCATATTTGTGACAATCAAAGGCAGAACAGCAATCAAAAGGAAGAGGCGCACGAGCTGGACAATCATAATTCGGTCCATGGGCGCTCCCCTCTCAAGGGCGAGCGCAGTCGTCATTCCCAGTACGCCCGGCAAACCTGCGAAGAATGCCTCATCCCTACCCCATTTGCATTTCTTGTAAGCGTAAAGGTAGACCGCTGAGGTGATGCCGCCGACAACAGCACCCAGTGCTAACATCGACAAAGGCCACAAAGAGGCCCCCTCCCAGAAATCTGGAGAGACTGCAGTCCCCATTGCAGCGCCGATAAATATGGAATTTATAGAGGTTAGTTGCTTGGGAAATGTGAAATCCTGATTAGCGATCAAAGGCAGAGAAAGAGATTTCGCCAGAACCAAGACAACCATAGGCCCTGCCAGAAAACCAGCAGGAAGAGAAAGCAGTTCAAAGACAGCAGCTCCTGCCCCTCCAAGCGCAAGAACTCCAACTAAACTCAGAATGTCTTTTCCGCTCACGGCTTTACCTCCTCATGTCGTCACGACACAAGAAGTACAAATCGCAATTCATATGATCAATCTTGATAGAACCAATCAATATATAATTTCAACCAGAGAGTTTAGAACTGTTCGCAAACAGCCACGAATTGCTTGAAGGGACTTGAGTTTTTTAAAAACTCAGTGTTGTTGACAGGGATCAAAGTTCAATTAGTCCATTTGCGTATGGTAGCGTCATGACCGATCTAGAGCAAAAATATGCGTCCTTGAACGTACCCCGTTATACCTCCTATCCCACAGCCCCTCACTTCAGTGAAGCTGTGACGCCGTCTCTCTATGGTGACTGGCTGGAGAGTATTCCTCATGACACTCCTTTGTCGCTTTATCTGCATGTGCCGTTTTGTCAGGAAATGTGCCATTACTGCGGATGTAACACCAAGGCGACACGCAAGATGGCGCCGGTGCTTGCGTATGTGGAGTTGATGCTCAAAGAGATCGACCTTGTGCTAAAGCGCCTTGGTACAGGCCGTCTGGTGCACCACATCCATTGGGGTGGTGGCACACCAAGCCTCGTTCCGCGCGAAGCCTTTTTGAAGATTGTCGAAAAGCTGAAGGACAACTTCGTTTTCTCCGAGGACATTGAGCACGCGATCGAGCTCGATCCGAGAACCGTTGGTGATTATCTGGCCGAGACACTTAAGATGGCTGGCATCACACGGACCAGCTTGGGCGTTCAGGACTTTGATGAAGACGTTCAGAAACAGATTGGCCGCATTCAGCCCTACAAAACAGTGATGAAGGCTGTTACCGCTCTTCGTAATGTTGGATTGAACGATATCAACTTTGACTTGATGTACGGGTTGCCGGGGCAATCTGAGCAGACAATTCGCGAGACAGTTGAGTACACCAAAGAACTTGCGCCGGGCCGTGTTGCTCTGTTCGGTTACGCGCACGTGCCTTGGTTCAAGAAGCACCAGCAATTGATCAAGGAAGAGAACCTGCCGGGCGCGAACGAGCGTATCCGCCTTTCTGACGTTTCTCGCGATGCTCTTGTCGATGCAGGCTATGAAGTGATCGGTCTTGACCACTTTGCTCTGCCAACGGATGAGATGGCAATCGCTTTGAAGGAAGGCCGCCTACGCCGGAACTTCCAAGGTTACACCACCGACACAGCTGATACCTTGATCGGCTTCGGTTGCAGCTCCATCGGCTTCTTGCCACAGGGCTATGTGCAAACGACACCATCAGCTCGCGAATGGGAGCGTATGGTTGTTGATGATGTACTGCCGATCAAGAAAGGCATTGCCGTTGATCAGGTTGATCTGTGTCGTGCTGAAATCATCATGCAGCTAATGACCTACTATGAGGTCGATTACGCAGCTACTGCAGAAAAGCACGGATTGCCAGTTAGTGAGTTTGACAGCATTCCAGCTGACATGCAGGATATGATCGATGATGGCGTTGCGACCCTTGAGGGAACGGTTGTTACGGTGACTGATGCAGGCCGACGCTATGTTCGCGTCGTGGCAGCGGCGTTTGATACTTACCTTGCAACTCAGCAAGCACGGCACTCTGTCGCGGTTTAATCCTGATCGGATCCAAAGATGAAAGAAGCGGCCTTTATGGGTCGCTTTTCTTTTGTCCGGACAACAAAAAAGGCGCTGAGTTTTCAGCGCCTGTTTCATTCATGTACTGCGGATGCCTTAGTCGGACAACTTCAATCTTACAGTGAGCTTCTTAGTGCATGCCAGTCAGCTGACAGATGCCACAGATGTTGGTGATGTGGATGCTGTCCTGCTTTTCAACCTTGATCAGACCGCGACGCTTCAACTGAGAAATCACGCGACTTACGGTTTCAATGGTCAGACCTAGATAGTCGGCAATTTCCTGACGGGTCATGGACAGAGCAACAGTCTTGGTATCTGGTCGACCCTCTTCATTCGGGCCTGAGCAGCCGTGTCCACCACGATTTGGCACCAAGCTCATCAGGAAGGTAGAAACGCGCTCTAGTGCGGATTTACGGCCCAGCAGAACTGTATGTTCGTGAAGGATCTCCATCTGGGAGAGCAAGCAACGATTTACATAATGCTGCATCATCGGAGAAGTAGAGATCTCGCGGCTTTCAAAAACCTGCAGCTCAACTTCGGTCAGCGCTTCAGCTGTGCAGTCAAAGAAGTCACGGTTGGAGAAACCGAGCATATCGCCTTCACGCAGAATATAGACCACTTGGCGACGACCATCCGGAAGCAGCTTGTAGAGCATCATAACCCCACGCACGACTTCATAGAGGCGCTCTGCCTTATCACCTTCATAGAAAAGCACGTCATGCGCAGACAAACGCTGCTTACGACCAAGATGCTTTCCCGCGGCTTCTGGTTGCTTGAAGTTTTCCTGACAACCGTTGAATGGTGCCTGGCCATCAAGGTCGCTAAGCTTTGTCAATGTGGCCGATACCATAATCCCTCCTCGCGGACATCTCCGCAAACATCGTGCCTGGGCAAGTAGCGAGAACTATTCGTCTATTCTCTAAATGCCTCTTGGCCATGGCAAACATCCGTCATTGTTTGCCTGACCTGTTGATGCAGATTTACTGATTAGAATGCAACGTCAAAATACGCATTAAAACTTATGGAGCAGGTTCATATCTCAGTAATTTGATCTGAAACAATCGAATTTTTGCGTTAGATCAAGTTTATACGTACACCAATAAATCCTGTTCTTTCAATGGCTTACGAACAACAGGCGTTGTGGTGATTTTTGGTAAATCGCGCGTGATCTTCCAGAGAGGCTGGCCGCTGATTGCGACAATTTGTGGCGCCTCATCCAAAGCAGCAACCTTCTCAATCAGATCAGATCCTGCCAATCCGGGAAGATGCAGATCAACAAAGACAGTGTCATCTATACGAGGTGAAGCATCTGAGAGAAACGATTCTCCATCTGCAAAAGCGGTGCATGAGAGTTCGAGACTCTCAAACATCCTAGCAATTGCATCTCGCACAGATACATCATCTTCGACAATATAGATCACAACAAACCCCAACGTTGTTCTCGTAGCTCATGAGACAAAGCACAAAGGTGCAGCACTTTGTCTCACCAGTCACCATAACCAAGCGCCGGGGTCTTGTAATGCGTAGTAACACTCGGGAATAACAAGATTGGCCGAAAGTATAGCCAGTCATTCCCTATGAAGTTGCGCTACATCAAGCAGCTGGTGGCTCACCCGTGAGGACGATACGGACGAGATCCGCAGCATTACGTGCACCAAGTTTTTCCATGATGCGCGCGCGATGAACTTCAACAGTACGTGGAGAGATCTTGAGGTTTCTACCAGCTTCCTTGTTGGAGGAACCGGCAGTGATCTCAGTCAACACCTGACGTTCGCGTGGCGTTAAAGTTTCTGCGCCTGGGAATGTCAGCGTATTTGCACCACTCGCCTGAGCGTTTCTGGAAACAGCTTCACGCACACGGGAGATGATGGATTCAACGTCAAATGGCTTTTCAATGAAGTCGTAAGCGCCTGATTTGATCGCTTCAACAGCCATTGGGATATCGCCCTGACCGGAAATGATAAAGATTGGTGCAGGGAAATTCTCACCATTCAGGCTTTTCAGAATATCAATGCCTGAGCGTCCTGGCATATGAACGTCAAGAAGAACACAGTTCGGTGTTTCTTCTTCTACCCCACCAAGAAACTCTTCAGCATTCGCAAAGGATTTTACGCGAAACCCTTCTGTTTCAAACAGCAGAGAAAGCGCGTCGCGAACCGCTGGGTCATCGTCAACAATATGGATCACAGACGGCATGGTCATGATTGCTCAGGTCCTTATTCTTGTTGTTCTAAGCAACAGCTTCAGCTTAGCTCGTTGCTTTTGAGTTTACCGGGAGCCTCAAAGTGAAGGTTGCACCTTTACCTTCCTCATATGGCTCTACAAGTAAATCGCCACCATGATTTTGGGCTATACTCCGAGAAATCGCAAGTCCAATACCTAAACCGCGCCGCTTTGTCCCAGTAAAGGCCTTGAAAAGGTGCGACACTGCTTCCTCATCCAGCCCTGGTCCGGTGTCCATAACCTTAACAAACACATTGTCATCGTCGCGTTCGACAGAAACAACTACTTGCTTAACAGGTTGATCCTTTACGGCTTCGCCTGCATTTCGGATCAAGTTTACAAGAATCTGTTGTATTTGTACGGAGTCCAACTCAAGCTGGTAGTTATAGTCCACGAAAGTAGAGATGAACTCGACATCATCCGCTTCGTGCCCTACCCGAACAAGCTCAAGGCAATCATCAATGAGTGTTGCAAGGCCGGTTCCGATGCATTGCGGAGCCTGTCGTTCGACAAAGTTACGCATCCGCTGGATGATCTGACCAGCACGTTCAGCTTCCACCACAGCCTTATCCATCAGGCTGATCATGGGATCATCTGGCTGATCGGCAGCTCTTGCACGGCGCGCTGCCGTTTGCAGATAGAGCATCAGAGCCGTGAGTGGCTGATTAACTTCGTGAGCAATCGCTGCGCCCATTTCGTCCAACGCGTTCACGCGGGTCATCGTCACCAGGTTAGATTGCAGCACACGAAGGCGTTCTTCATATTCCTTGGTTGCCCTAAGATCTTTCAGGACGCCAATGAACTGATGACCGCTTTCTGTCTGAGCTTCGCCAACGGACAGTTCTATTGGAATTTCGGTTCCGTCTTTATGGCGACCGACAACTTCGCGGCCAATGCCGACAACTTTCGGGTCTCCGGATTTCAGATAGTTCCGAATGAACTGGTCATGCTGCTTAGCAATGGCGCTCGGCATCAATGTGTTGACATTCTTGCCAACGACTTCGGCGCTCTTATAGCCAAACATGTTCTCGCAAGCACGGTTATAGATCAGGATAGTTCCGTTATCATCTATGACGATGATGCCATTAACGGCTGTATCCAGAACACTGTGCAAGCATGAAGAGGAGACCATAGTAGTTTCCTAGTTGTTGTAGGCGTACCCGTACGCTTATCTAAACGGGTATCAGATGGGTATTTTGACTAATCAGCTATCCCATGGCCTGAGCTAGGTCAATCACCTAGCCTGCGACTGATTTAACGATTAATTTCCGCTAATTCATTGATATATTATGTAGGAGACAAGCGTTCTCTAAACCTGAGCGTGTAAGTTTGAAGTGTGAAGACATTGAAAGCGAGGCTGATCCCCGGCTGGATAATGCATTTACTTATTGTAAAACCCAGAGAACCCTTAGGTTAGTTTATATATAATATTATTTTACAAGTTTCGGGTCGCAACGCAAAATCATTGCGTAATTTGGAATAAGACTAAGTAGAGCAAACCAAAAGTAGTAAGCGTGTTCACCTATACGGCGCGTATATGTCGCAGGATATATCATACTCTGAGCCCAGGTTTTCCACCGAAGCACAACGTTTCTGGCTCTTTTCGTCCGGTATTGAAGTCTCCTCCTTGAGTCGCGTGCGGCAATTGAAATTTTATTTCGCCACTCACAAATCGGGGTCAGGAGATCGGGTCTGATGGTTTTGTGCCAGTTCTGTAAGTGCTTTGAAGTTGGCACGTATTGAAAACTCATGCTGCAGTTGCAAAAGGTTCAAGCGCAATCCGTTGAGAAGCAACAGCTCATCATGACCATGCAGGCGTTTGTGAACCGGTAAGCTACAAAAGATCTTCGAGACTTGTGTAGCCGCAATGTCTACAACACTGCGGGCTGGCACTAAAGCATCCGTGCGCATTTTGGTTGACATGTTCTGAGCTAATGCATTCAATTCCTGCGCCGAACAAACGGAAGCGTCCTGATGTTCGACCAGGATTTCCTTAAGCAGTTGCCCGATCATGCCAGCAAGATCCTGCGGGTCCATTCTCGTTTTTTGCCGCAACACAATGAGAGCCATTTCGCCGACGAGCTCAACAGTGATGGAGAAGGAGCTCCAGCGGGAGGCTTCCAGAGCCTGCTGAAAATCTTCCTCGCCAAGCAATGCATTCCAATGGACTCCAGCCCGAGAGCGGGAATATTCCTGCACATTTTTATAAGTCAGATACGCCGCACTGCGCCCAAGATACACCTTCAGCTTAACAAGGGTATCCAAGTCAGATCTATAAAAGAAGAAAGCATAGATGCGCTTCAGCCAGCTTGGACTGTCGAGAGATACATTCTCGATGTTTTCAAAGGCACCCAGCAGGTTCTCTTTGGTGGAATTGCGCTGCTGTCCCAACTTATAGCCTTTCGTCGTGGTCGGAAAAATCTACAGTTACAAAGACGCAATAACTCGTATTGAACTCTTGCCTTTCATAAAAGATCGGTCAACTGTGCAACATTGAGAGACAAAAAACACTTAATGGAAGTAACGGACTACCAGTCCGGCGGGGGAAGCATGCTTCAAGGTTGGATCGTAGTCCTTGTCGCTTTGGCATATATACTGCTCTTATTTGTTATCGCGAGTTACGGTGACAAAGTCGCCAAGAACCGCGTTAAGAAGACAAGAGGGCGGCCACTCATCTATGCCCTCTCACTCTCCGTTTACTGTACATCATGGACATTTTTTGGATCTGTCGGATCTGCCTCGAGAAATGGTTTCGAGTTTATTGCCATTTACCTCGGACCGATCCTTGTGTTCGCTTTTGGGTTTCCGCTGATCCTGCGGGTGATCCAACTTGCGAAGGCAGAAAAGATTACATCCGTTGCCGACTTTATTGCTGCACGCTATGGCAAAAACCCTATGGTTGGTGCGATTGTTACGTTGATCGCCTTTATCGGCATGATCCCTTACATCGCGCTTCAACTGAAGGCACTGGATCTGTCTGTCGGTACGATTGTGCTGCATCCCTTATTGTCGCTTGATGATGCAGAGATTTCGATCTTCGGTGATGAGACACTGATGATCGCCATTTTCATGGCCGTGTTTACATGGTTATTCGGCACCCGTCATATTGATGCGACAGAGCACCAAGAAGGCTTGATGCTGTCCATCGCGACTGAAGCCGTTGTTAAGCTCGTTGCTTTTCTCGCGATCGGCATTTGGGTTACCTTCATGCTGTTTGATGGGCCATGGGATCTCCTGCACGCTTCATTTGCCAACACCAACAGCTCACAGGACCTGTTCACGAATATCAATGCCAGCAAGTGGGCGGTTATCACCCTCCTGTCTTTATTCTCGATTGTGCTTCTGCCGCGCCAGTTCCATGTGACTGTGACGGAATACAACAGTGAAGCTGAGTTGAAACGGGCGACATGGTTGTTTCCAAGTTACCTGATCGCCATTAATCTATTCGTCGTGCCCATTGCTCTTGCAGGTATGACCATTTTGGGCAACACGGTCGACCCGGACATGTTCGTGCTGGCGCTGCCTCGTGCTTATGATGCTGACTGGTTGACCCTGCTGGTGTTTATTGGTGGTCTTTCTGCAGCAACTGCCATGGTGATTGTGACCACCGTTGCACTTTCCATCATGGTTTCCAATGATCTGGTGATGCCGATTATTCTGCGCCGGCGTAGTGAGGACGAGATCATTTCGACTTCAGGCGAAGACATGAGCCAATTGGTGCTGGGCATTCGGCGCATGTCGATCTTCCTCGTCATTCTGGGAAGTTATGTCTACTACCGCGTTGCGGGTGATAGCGCGGCTCTTTCGAGCATCGGCCTTCTCTCTTTTGCAGCAATTGCGCAGTTCGCTCCTGCCTTTATCGGCGGCTTAATCTGGCGCAGAGCGACGGCGCGCGGCGCGGTTGCCAGTATGACAGCTGGATTTGCAGTCTGGTTCTACACTCTGCTGCTTCCAGTCTTTGCGCGGGAGAGTATCTTTGGCTCAAACATCCTTAGTAACGGCCCGTTCGGCATAGAGTTCCTGAAGCCTGAAGCACTGCTGTATCTTGATATGGACCCGTTTGTGCACGGTGTGCTCTGGAGCCTTTTGTCGGGACTGCTGTTTTTCGTGGTCTTCTCACTCACGCGCCAACCAACTGCGATTGAGCGCATTCAGGCCAACACCTTTGTGCCCACTGGGATTGCACAGGCCCCTGCCCTGCGGAAGCTGCGAACAACAGTGACGATCGGAGATCTACAAGCAACGATTTCTCGTTATGTTGGAGAAGAGCGGACACAACGCTCCTTTGATACTTATGCTGCGGAGCATCGCATCACGATTGACAGCAGTGAAGAAGCCGATGCCGTGATCCTGCGTTTTTCCGAGCAACTGCTTGCCAGTGCAATCGGATCAGCATCCGCACGACTGGTGCTTTCTCTTCTCCTCAAACGGCGGGACCCGGGCACTCAGGAAGCCATCAAACTGCTGGATGATGCGACCGAGGCCATCCAATATAACCGCGACCTTTTGCAGATCGCGCTGGACCAAGTGCGGCAGGGTATCTCCGTTTATGACAAGGATCTGCGTCTGATCTGCTGGAACCGGCAGTATCGCGAAATGCTTATGTTGCCGGCCAAGTTTGGACAAGTTGGCACTTCGCTTGAGGAGATGATCCGCCATATTGCAGAAGCAGGCGAGTTTGGTGATGGCGACGTGGACGAGATTGTCGGTCTGCGCATGCACAATTTCATCAATCGCCAAGAGACCTATCAGGAGCATCTGGTCAGCACCGGAACAGTGTTGGAAGTGCGTACCAGCCCAATGCCTTATGGTGGCCTGGTTACCAGTTACACCGATATTACTGAGCGTGTTTTTGCAGAGGAAGCTCTTGCCCGCGCCAATGAGAATTTGGAGCAGCGTGTTCGTGATCGGACCGAAGAGCTGACGAAGGTGAATGAGCAGCTCGAGGCTGCCAAGAAGACAGCAGAGCTGGCTTATCAGGACAAAACGCGGTTCCTGGCTGCTGCAAGCCATGACATTTTGCAGCCGTTGAATGCAGCGCGACTTTACTCCTCTACCCTGACCGACCGTTTCATGGACGGAGACCCGGAAGACCGCAAACTGGTTAGCAATATCGAAGCATCGCTGGAGTCTGTGGAAGAGATCATTGGTGCCGTACTCGATATTTCCCGTCTGGATACCCGAGCGTTCAAGGCAGAGATTTCGACATTCCGCCTTGATGATATTCTCAATCCATTACGCGTAGAGTTTACTCCAATTGCTAAGGAAAAAGGGCTCAAGCTCACAATCCGCAGCACTGATGTTTGCGTGCGCTCAGATCGACGTCTTTTGCGGCGTTTGCTGCAGAACCTCATTTCAAATGGGCTGAAGTACACCACAAAAGGTGGCGTCGTAGTTGGTGTTCGCAAGACGAAGAACAACATGGCGAATATTGAGATCTACGATAGCGGGATCGGCATTCCAGAAAAGCAGCAGGAGCTGATTTTCAAGGAATTCCGCCGCCTTGATGATGGCGCACGCATCGCCTCCGGGCTTGGGCTGGGCCTTTCTATCGTGGAACGCATTAGTAAGGTGTTGGCGCTTAACGTGGCACTCAAGTCTCAGGATGGGAAAGGCTCTCGCTTCTCTCTTGCCATTAAAGAAGCCATGAGTGTACCGGTTGCTGCAAAACAAGCTCAGCCTAGTGCTATCGTCAGTCAACTGGCTGGTCTCAATGTGCTGGCTATCGATAATGAACCGCAGATTCTGGAGGGCATGGAGTCTTTGTTGCGTACATGGAAATGTAACGTGCTGACGGCTCCAAATGCGCAGGATGCTGCCAAGGCAATCTATGCCAGCAAGACACAACCAGACATCATTCTGGCAGATTACCATCTGGATCAGGGGACTGGCATTGAAGCCGTTGTGCACCTGCGCTGGAAGTTTGGCGTACACTTCCCTGCTATGCTTATTACTGCAGACCGAACAGCTGAGGTTCGAGCAGAGGCCTTTGATAAAGATATGGAGATGATCCATAAACCACTGAAGCCAGCTGTGCTCAGAGCACATCTGATGCGTTGTAAGGCAGCTTTTGGGGATACGTGATCTTTCAGGAGACATTTATTTGGCATTGCCAACAAAAAAGGCGCTCCAAAGAGCGCCTTTTTTCGTAGATCATCTCGAAGAATGCCTAGCCAGCGATGCTTTGCCACTGACCAGCTTCGATTTTTGCCGCTGCAATGACTGCCTGTGTCCGACTTTCAACGCCCAGCTTCTGCAAAATAGCAGAAACGTGCGCCTTTACAGTCGCTTCCGATACAGACAACTCATAGGCGATCTGCTTATTCAGCAAACCTTGCGAAAGCATCATCAACACACGCACTTGCTGCGGTGTTAAAGACGCGAGACGCTGAGCCATTTTGGTTGCTTCATCAACGGTGTTCAGGTCAATGTCTGGTGGAATCCAAACGCCTCCCTCCAGAACTACTGAAACACCATCCTGAATGACATCAATACCAAGTGACTTTGGAATATACCCGGACGCGCCAAACTCAATGGCACTGCGAATTGTAGTCGGATCTTCTGTTCCGGAAACGACAACAATTGGCACACCCACATATTGAGCACGCAAGTACATTAATCCAGAGAACCCTCGCATGCCCGGCATGGACAGATCCAGAAGGATCATGTCTACGTCTTCCTCCCGATCGAGAGCAGCGGTGACTTCATCAAGGCTCCCAGCCTCGATAATCTTTACCGATGCGAACTGTTTCTCGATTGTTTGACGCATTGCACCACGGAACAGCGGGTGGTCATCAGCGATAATAAAGCGGTGGACCGCGTTGTGCACGCTGTGCTCCTCCATTTCTTGTCGTGGACTGCCTCCAATGATCTTCGATCCGTCTCGTCGAAATAAGATCATCAGATTTGCAGTTTTCGACGCCTCGGGAGCATAAACGAGAATTTCGCAGCTCTCCCAAAACGCCACGATAGATATTTTACAACCTTAGAACTCCGCGGAGTTTCAACCGGTCGCATCCCCCTATACAAAAGCATTATGCGAAACAGGGAGGTGCTGGCAAGCATGAAGTTGATTGTTTTCACTCATCTCACGTACTTTTACCACAAAACCGTCAGTAATCATTAAGATATTGCAAGAAGGCATGCAGAGAACTCAAGAGTTGCTCCCAAAGTATGGGCTACCTAAATCGGGCGTTTTTCTGTTTTGGGCACTTCGAGGATTGGGGATTAGTATTAGGTAGTAGAATTTTAGTCTAGCGGTTCGCTTAGGGGACTGTAGAGTATGTATACGTTGGGTAATCATTACTGGAGGTGGGAGTGCGTACACCAAATAGAGTCGCCTACTGGACCAAAACACGTGCGCTCATGGCTGCAACGCTCATTCTCTGGCTCATCTTCTTTGGCGTCGCTGTCTTTTATGGAGCACCCGGCTCTGATCCCAATGCCCCTCAAAATGGATTGAGTGGGCTTTTCGGTTCTCTGTCAAACAGTTATGTGTGGGGATGCCTCCTGTTTTTCGTCGCCAGTATCCTGATCTCATGGTTTTGCGGTGCACAGGACAGGCTTGATGAAGGCAGCACTGGTTCATCTCAGCGACGGGGGAGCTCATCATGACACTCTCCAGTCTCGATCCTCATCCTTCGCAATACAAAGGCCTTCCACTAGCGCTTTCTCTGTTTACGCTCGCACTCTTTTTGCTGACTGGCTTACTTGCCGTTATGGAGAAAGCCGGTGTTGTTGTCGTGCTCATCGAAGCGTTGATGGCTTTGCTGCCATTGCTGGTATTCGCCATGGTGGGCGTTCTGGCACGGACCATGAAGCTCTCCGAGTATCATTGGGGCGGTAAGAGCGTGCCTGCTGGTTTGACAGGTGTGACCTTGGCTGCATGCTTTGTTGGCGGCAGCTTCTTTCCGCTGTTTCTCTCTGTCATTTTCCTGCCAGAATACATCAGTTTCCCAATTGTTTTGGGATGGGTGAGCAGTCTTGTCTTGTGTGCAGTGCTATTTGCCTCCCCTCTCCGGAAATTTGGTTCAGCGACGATTCCTGAGTTTTTGGGTGTCCGTTTGCAGAGTAATTTGGTTCGGTTGATTGCCAGCGGATTGGTTATTCTTGTTGGCATTCCTTTCCTATGCACCGAGATGTTGATTGGCGGTCAGGTACTGGCAACATCTCTCAGCGCGACCTCGACAACGGGTATTCTGCTCTTTTCTATCGTGTTGCTCATTTCTGTTGTGCTTGGCGGTGTCAGCAGTGCTGTGTGGACCCAGGCTCTGCAAGGCGTGCTGATGGTGTTTGCCTGTCTTTCTCCAGTCGTCTTGCTTGGGTTAGACCAGCTGACATCACCTATGATCTCTGAAAATGCCGGTTTCACCAGCGTTGTCAGCACCTCGCTCACAGAGCAACTCACTGCAATCATTGATCTTGAGAATACCAGTATCGGTTGGTTCTTAATGCAAGGTCCATATGCTGGTGGGCTCTGGCCGTTGATTGGAACAGCTCTTTTCTTTGCCATTGGCATGGCTAGCCTTCCCCACCTTCTCAGCAAATTTTTGGGTACTGGGAGTTCGTCGTCTTCTCGTCGTGCAGCCGGGTATTCTCTTTCCTTCCTTTTACTCCTGATGGTCGTTGGTTCGGCTTATTTCCTGTTGCTGGCAGATGAGCGGCTTCAGAGTTTGCTTGGGCCGAACGCATTGGATCAAGGTCATCAAAGCGGTCTCATTGCCGCGCTGATCAGGTCCGGGATTGTTGCAGCAGCACTTGCGGCAAGTTCGGCCCTCTTAATGGCACTTTCAACAAGCGTTTCGCGAGATCTCATTGAAGCTTTGGTGCTGCCGCGTGCTTCACTCAACCAGAAGATCGTGCTGGCACGTGTTGTGGTGCTGCTGATTTGTGCCTTTGTCACGTACCTGGCCTATAGCGAGAGCTTGTTGTTTCTGGACATGCTGACATTGTCGCTCTCCCTTGCAGCAGCTGCATTCTTTCCTGTACTTGTACTTTCATGCTGGTGGAGCAGGTTTCACGCAACTGCGGCTTACAGCACAATGCTTGCAGGCAGCTTAGCGACCTTGTTTTACGCTGTTGCGGTGACCAGTGGCTCTACCGGTTTCTGGTTTGGGTTTCCTGCGGAAATGGGCGGGCTGCTCGGTGTGTTCCTTGGGTTTGCCGTCGGAATTTCACTTTCGTACGTTACTTTTTCCGAGGATGAGCGTCATTTCTATCTGGCAAGTTTATTGGAGCAACCAGGCGAACGAGACCTCTCGATAGATCTACCTGACACTTCTGACAAGGATGAACCAGAAGAACTCATAGAGATTAAGACGTAATTTTCAGAAAGTTGTAAGTAAACTCTTACAAACACTGACCGTCGTTTGCACTCCATTTACGCCGATTCAAATTTACAACTTCCGCTAAGTCGAATTCAATAGAGCTGCGTCTATAGTTTATCTCCAATAGAAGCCTAGGAGAAACCTATGGACGCTTTACAACGTGCTGCCCGTGCCAGTGTTGCTCGTATCTGCGGATTTTATTGCCTCGGCGTGCTCCTTATTATGGCAGCGCTCAGTTTTGATCCGGCCAGTTCTTTCCGTACAGGCGCTATGCTTGCAATCACTCTGAGTGCTGTTCTTGTTTACAAAGCTTGGATTATGCCAAACGGTAAGCATGACGGCGATGATGCGTGGGCCTTGATCAAGGGACAGGACAGCAGCGGGCAAGACCCAAACAGAATGCAAAGCGACGCGCTACGCACCGCCTATCATGAGTATTCCAAGCGGGCGATGGTTGTCGCTCTGGGGCTCTGGTTCGTAAGTGTTGTGGCTAGTATTTCTGACTGAATGCTGTCAGTAGTCAGGAACCAAGATAATGCAGGGTCATGGAGCGTCGATGCGACGCTCTTCTATGTTCGATCAGATAGATCCCCTGCCAGGTCCCCAAATCCAACTCCCCGTCGACCACCGGTATTTGCAGAGATACTCCTGTGAGCATGGTTTTGATGTGCGCAGGCATATCGTCCGGGCCTTCATAGGAATGGAGCCACCCACCATTTTCAGGCGCGAGATTTGTCAGGGCCTTTTGCAGGTCCTGCAAAACAGTCGGATCAGCATTTTCCTGTATGGTGACAGAGGCCGAAGTGTGGCGAACGAATAATGTGAGCAATCCATCTTTTAATTGGAGCGACTTAGCCCATTCCCGGATCTCTTTGGTAACTTCATAAAAGCCCAACCCCTCCGTCATGAACACTAGTCGTCCCATGGACTGAGAAAGCTGTGTCTGACCACTATCAATGGTCCAGACTTCACAGCTGTTCTTCGTTTTTGACCAACCCGACATGCTGGAAATCCATCCCCTTATTATTCGTTAATTAAGATCGTGTCGTTGTCATTGACGCGAGATTGCGCGACAACTTCTATAACAAACATATTGGCAACATCTTATTGTCGCTTCCGGAGAAACTACATGTCCGAGAATTTCGCTCCTCTGTCGATAAGTCAAGAGGCCGTCGCTGAAGCAAAGGAATTTAACAAGGAAATGACGGAGCAGCTGCGCGCGCTTCCTGATCCATGGAGTTTCCCCCCAACTGTCACCCGTGAACGTCGGTTACAGGGGCTTGGTGCATTTCCTATCCCCACCTATTCAGAGCAGGCTGAGGATCTGGAGATTGAAGGGCAGCATGGTTCTATTCCCCTACGGCTCTTCAAAGCTGATAAAAACTCATCAAAAGGTGTGATAATTCATTTTCATGGTGGAGGCTTTGTTTTCGGCTCAGCTTCCTTTCAGGATCCTTATCTGGAGAGTATGGCGAATAACACTGGGCTTGACGTAGTTTCAGTTGAATATCGCCTTGCTCCGGAACATCCTTTTCCGCAAGGGCCTGATGATTGTGAGGCGGCTTGTCATTGGATCCTGAATGAAGGTGCAAGTCAGTATGGCTGGGATGCCTTTGCTCTGACCGGGGAAAGTGCGGGTGCGACATTGGCCCTGACGACCGCCCTGCGCCTGCGTGACAAGCATGGGATGATCCCCTTTAAGGCGTTGGTTTTGTTATCAGGTTGGTATGACATCGGCCTTACGCCATCTGCCCGCCTCTGGGGTAAAGAAGTGCTTTTTCCAACAACTCGTGACCTTCAGATGTTCAGGAGGCATTTTCTGCTTGGAGAGGAAAACGCGGAAGATCCAGCTGTTTCTCCTTTGTATGCCCGGCTGGAAGGATTGCCACCAACACTGCTAAGTGTAGGTACAGAAGATCCACTACTGGATGATACTTGTTTTCTCGCGTCCAGGTTGAAATCTGCTGAAGTGGAGACTTCACTTGAGGTTTATCCCCATGGATGTCATGTTTTTCAAAGTTTTGATCTTGCTCTTGCCAAGCTGAGCACCCAAAGGATAGATAGTTTTTTTCGGACGAAATTCGGTTCGACCTGACCTAATTATTAATAATTAGTGGGTTATCGCAGTAGCGCTTATGGACCGAGGCTGCACAAAGGGTTGGATATGGCAAGCTTAGAAACACTTCTCTCGTTTGTGAATACATGGGAATGCGACGAGAACGACCATTTGAACGTGCAGTTTTACTTCTCCAAATTTGAAGAAGCTGACCGTCAATTCAGAATGATGACCGGATTTAGCGAAGCACTGGTTGGTGCGCGGCGTGTTCGACACGTGCGTTACCATGCAGAGCTGGTTGCTGCATCCCTGATTACCGTGAAGTCTTATGTGGCCTTTGACGGGCCGCACATGCTCTCTGTTGTGCATGAAATGATTGAAGGCTCCACCGGGGAGATCTGCGCAACTGCGATTGATGGCTATACGCCAAATCCTAGTTCTGCAAAGCAGTTGCGGGCGCGCTTCAAAGATGTTGAGGAGAATATCTCCAAGCCAGCGGTTCCACGTGGCATCTCTCCAAGCCCGTTCTCTGGCAAACCAACCATTGATGATTTGCTCAAGAGCGGTGCGCAGATTACTGGCCGCTCAACAGTTCTGCCACGGAATCTGAATGCTGAACAGAAAGCTGAAGACGCATTTGCACTTGCCTGCTTCTCTGATGCAGCAGCGCATGTGTGGGAGCGGACTCCGATGAACACGGCGTGGTTGGATGAGAATGAATATGGCCGGGTTGCGCTGGAGCAGAAGCTTTCCTGGATCAGCCCGCTGAAGCTGGGGGATATGGGTCTGGTGATTTCTACGCTGACCAGCGTTCAGGAAAACACCTTCACAATCCGCCATCATCTGTTTGAATCTCGCACCAAGCGTTTGGCGGCGGTGTGTGATCAGGTGTCTATCAGCATGGATCTGAACAGCCGTAAGACTGTCCCTCTGACTGCAGATTTCCGCACAGCACTGGTGGCCTTACAAACACAGTAAGCTTTGCGATCAACGCGTTAAGAACCGCCTTCCTTTGAAGGCGGTTTTTTTATGCCCGCTTGTTACTGCGCTGGCTGTTCGTTTTCGCCCTTCTGGAAATCGTCTTTCATTTCTTCGGCAACAGAGAAGAAACGGCGCATGGCGTTTTCGGTAAACTCCAGTGCTTCTTCCAGTTTTTGTTCTTCTTCATCGCCGAACCAGCCTTCTTCCTGTTGTTTGGCGATGGAGAGGTCGAGGCCTGCTTCGGGTTTGATGGCGGCGATGCTGGCGTCTTCGGTCAGGGTAGCAAGTGCTTCGGAGATGCGTCTAAGTTCTTGACGCATCTTGTTGTTTTCTGCTTCCAGACGGGTGATTTCGTCCTCGTAGACCATGATGCCGTCAAGGGAAGGCTGGCAGACGAGTTTTTCGGCCTTGGTGGCGCAGAGTGAGACTATCCCCGTGCGGGTATCGAGGCGAACCAGCCCTTTATCCGTCTGCTGCATTTCAAAGCGAACGGGCACATCCTGCTCAGTTTGAGCAAATGCGCCTTGTCCGCTCATCGCAAAGATGACCGCGAGAATTCCACTGGCCAGATAAGACTGTTTCACGATTTCTTCCCATCTCTGTTTCAAATCAATGACTTAAAGCGGTTGGAGATTGCAGCGCCATACCTGCTGGCAGATATGGCTTTCAGTTTAGCAGCAATCAGAGCGCCTTGACCATCTGATCAGACATAGGCGTGAAATGGGGACTACTCGAGGCTTTGATAAGGGCTGCGGCCACTTTTCAACGCATCTTCCAGAAGATCGAGGCGGTCTTGTCCCCAAAATGGTTCGGAGTTGAGCAGATAGGTTGGTGAACCGACCGCATTTGCCGTTTCAGCCATGCGGGAGTTGACAGTGTAAGCTTCCAGCATCTCATCAGACTTTCCAGCTGCGATGAGGTTATCCGCGTCCAGACCGAGCTCATTCAAGATGGCTGTCAGGACATTTTCATCGGCTGCGTTGAGGTCTTTTTGCCAGACAGCTTCAAAGACTTTCTGGGAATAAGTGCCAACCGGACCGCCCTGCTCCTGCAGACGAATTGCGATGGAATCTGCCAGTGCGATGTCCGTCGGGAAATAGGCTGGCTTGTAGTTCATTGAAACGCCGCGCTTTTCTGCCCAGCGCTGGAGCTCAATAAAACGATACTTCTGGCGGGCCGGATGGCGTTTGCCCAGAGGCAGGCCGCCTGTCAGCGGGAATAAGACAGCGAGATTGACTGGCCGAAAGGTTACTGTGACATCATAGTTTTCCGCGATGCGCAGAAATTCCTGATGGCCCAGATACGCCCATGGTGAAAGGTGCGTATAGAAGTAATCGATCTGTGCAGTCATGATTGTTCCCCAATGTAAACACTCAGCCTATCCTGTTGCAAAAACAGACCGATTTCAATGAGAAAGCCCTGTGCTGGCGTTCACAAAAACGCGCAGACCGTATGAGCAGCTGTAGAGTTTTGTTTTTACGGCTGTTTATCTGAAAACCGGTCACATTGGAGTCGGATACACATCAGAAACCAGCTTTGCGTTCTTATGTGCGTTGGTTTGCGTTAAAGGCGTTTTTTGTGCGTTGGTTACAAAAAAGCCCCCAAACTTCGCAGTCGGGAGCTTCATTCTTCATTGCTGAGCCGAGTTCAATCAGGCAGGCTCGTTCACAATGCTTGCGATCTTCCACCGGCCTTCAATGTTGATAAGCAGGTAGTGGCAAGTGAAATCGAAGACTGCTTCGCCTTCGTCATCTTCCTGCTGCCAGTCCAGGCTGACGCTCGCGGTGGAGCCGGAGATGTGAGAGGACACCACTTCGTAGATGGAAGAGGTTACATAATGCTCGCGATGCACTTCCAAGAGTGCTTCGATGTTCTCGCAAAGCTCAGCCTTGTCGTTGAAGACATGGCCTTCTTCCAGCTGCCAGATGACACAGGGAAACGCAAAGCAATCTGCAATCAGCCCGGCGTCATAATCCTCATAGGCATCTGCATAGCTATCAAACAACTCGGAGAGCATTAGTTCTGTTTCGTCCTGAACACTCATAGTGACTGCCCCTTTTCCCAGCTTATTGATGTGCCAGCATTTTTCACGAAGGTAAGGCTGCTGGAGCCCGTTTTCCCTTATATGCCGTGGATAGGGCTCAGTTTGCCAGTCCTTTTTTCAGAAGGAAACAAATTTCATGGGTATTTTCCGCTTTTTGTGCCGATATCCCGACCACCTCACAGAATAAATCTCATGGTTTGACACCAATGGGTTGAGTGAGATCGCTTTATCCCCCTCCCTTCTCCTCTTTGCTAAAATGTTCTTGGTTTGCCCCGTTTCTGATTGGCACATGTGATCATTGGTGGCAAAGTGCGCTCAACTGTTTTCAGGATCGGACCTTTTCGTCGTTTATGACAGACACCTCTCACCTTCCCTCAGTCTTTAACAACTGGTTTGGCAGCCGTGGTTGGGCACCGCGTGCCCACCAGCTGGAGCTGTTTGACAAGGTGACCGCTGGCAATTCTGCCCTTCTGATCGCTCCGACTGGTGGCGGTAAAACACTGGCGGGCTTTTTGCCGTCACTGGTGGACCTGCATCACAAACGAGAAGCGGACAAGCGCAAGGCCGGAGAAGCGAAGGCTGCAGGGACGGGCGGTCTGCACACGCTTTACATGTCTCCCCTTAAAGCGCTGGCGACGGATATTCACCAGAACCTTGAGGTGCCAATTGAGGAGATGGGGCTTTCCATCAAGCTGGAGACCCGTTCCGGAGATACGCCCAGCCACAAGAAGCAGCGGCAGAAACGTCTTCCACCAGACATTTTGCTGACCACGCCGGAACAGATCTCGCTTCTGCTTTCTGACAAGAACGCCGAGCGGCTGTTTGCTGATCTGCATTATGTCATTTTGGATGAGTTGCACGAGTTGGTGACCTCCAAGCGCGGGGATCTGCTCGCTCTGGCTCTGACCCGCTTGCGCAAGCTGGCGCCTAACCTGCGCTGTATCGGGCTTTCAGCCACCATTGCGCACCCTGATGATCTGCGTGCCTATCTGGTAGAACAACCTTTGTCGCAACAAGTTCACCATGCTGAAATTGTGCAAGCCAAAGGTGGGGCCAAGCCTCATATCAGCATTTTGGAGACGCGGGAAAGGCTACCGTGGTCTGGTCATTCCTGCATCTACGCCCTGCCGGAGATCTATGAGGAAATTAAAGCCCACACCACCACACTGGTGTTTGTAAACACGCGCTCGCAGGCGGAGCGGCTGTTTCAGGAGCTTTGGCGTATCAATGAGGACACTCTGCCCATTGCGCTTCACCATGGCTCGCTGGATGTAGGCCAGCGCCGCAAAGTGGAAGCGCATATGGCCGCGGGCCAGCTTAAAGCCGTGGTTTGCACCTCCTCGCTGGATCTGGGCATTGACTGGGGTGATATCGATCTGGTGATCAATGTGGGCGCTCCTAAAGGAGCAAGCCGACTGGCACAGCGCATCGGGCGCGCCAATCACCGCATGAATGAAGCCTCCAAGGCCATTTTAGTACCCTCCAACCGGTTTGAGGTGTTGGAATGTCAGGCAGCCCTGGAAGCCTCTGAAGCAGGTGAGCAAGACACCCCTCCTCTTCGCGAAGGAGGACTGGATGTTTTGGCCCAGCACATTATGTGCGTTGCCTGTGCTGCGCCGTTTGAACCCGAGCAGCTTTACGAAGAGGTGATCAGCAGTCAATCCTACAGGCATCTGGATTATGATCTGTTTGTGAAGGCTGTAGAGTTTGTGGCAACTGGTGGCTATGCCCTGAAAGCCTATGACAGATACGCCAAGTTGCGCCCAACCAAAGAGGGTTTGTTTCGGGTATCCCACCCGCAGTTTGCCCAGCAATATCGCCTCAACTCCGGCACGATTTTAGATGCAGCAACGCTCAAAGTACGGCAGGTGAAACCACGGGGGGCCAACAGCAAACGGCCTCTTGGGTTTGGCGGCAAGATGCTGGGAGAGATTGAAGAGTGGTTTATTGAGCAGCTTGCTGTAGGCGATACTTTTGTGTTTGCCGGTCAGGTGTTGAAGTTTGAAGGCCTTAAGGAGAGCGAGGCCTATGTGTCCCGCAGTGCTTCGCAAGACCCGAAGATCCCGAGTTATCAGGGCGGCAAGTTTCCGCTCAGCACCTATCTTGCTGAAGGCGTACGCAACTTTGCTTCTGATCCTAACAGTTGGTCTTCTTTGCCAGGTCAGGTTCGTGAATGGTTGGAATTACAAAAAGAGAAATCACAGTTACCAGATTATGAACGTCTTCTGGTAGAGACCTTTCCGCGAAACGATAAGCACTACCTTGTGTGCTACCCGTTTGAAGGCAGATTGGCTCACCAAACGCTGGGAATGCTACTGACACGCCGTCTTGAGCGCGCTGGCCTGCATCCTCTGGGGTTTGTGGCAACTGAGTATTCACTGGCCCTGTGGGGGCTGACAGATTTGGGCGCTGCCATAAAAAGCGGGCGTTTGACGCTGGATGACCTATTTGAAGAAGATATGCTTGGTGATGACCTTGAAGCGTGGCTTGCTGAAAGTAGTTTGATGAAACGAACCTTTAGAAATTGCGCTATGATCTCAGGTCTCGTAGAACGACGGCACCCTGGCAAAGAGAAAACCGGGCGGCAGATAACTATAAATACGGATCTTATTTATAACGTACTGCACGAACACGAGCCCGATCACCTGATTTTACAAGCAACCTGGACGGATGCCGCTACAGGACTTCTGGATATCTCTCGTTTAGGTCACTTTCTTTCTCGTATCGACAAAAGAATCACGCATAGTGCTTTAAGTCGCGTTTCTCCTTTGGCTATCCCGGTTCTTCTTGAAATTGGGAAAGAGCCTATCTTTGGAAGTGCGACAGAAGAACTGCTGGCGGACGCAGCAGATGATTTATTACTGGAGGCCCAATTGTGAGACTTAACAGTCAGTTGCAGCCACGAGTAGAACTGAGTTATCGTCAACCTATTCCTGTATGCCACGACTTGTCTCTCGCAAGAGAACTTGTTGGCCTTCACGACAGTGGAGCCCTGTGGTGGCCAGAAGAGCGGACCCTTGTGGTTTCCGATCTCCATCTGGAAAAAGCAGCCAGCATTGCCAAGAGCAAGGGCCTGATGCTGCCTCCTTATGATACAGCTGCCACACTGGAAAAGCTCTCCGCCCTGATCGATCTGTTCGATCCGCGCCGCGTGATTTGCCTTGGTGACAGCTTCCATGACTGCGAAAGCTCCGAGCGCATGCCTGCGGCCTATCTCGCCATGCTGGCAACCATGCAGCTGGGACGGGAGTGGATCTGGATCACCGGCAACCACGACCCTGAGATTGCCCGGCACATTTGCGGTGAGCGCTATCAAGAGCTCTCCATCAAATCCCTCAGTTTCCGGCATGAGCCGAATGAAGAGGCCGAGCGCGGCGAGATTTGCGGGCACTTGCACCCAGCCGCCAAAGTGCGCCGCATGGGCCGTACCATTCGCAGAGCCTGCTTTGCAACCAACGGCAACCGCCTTGTGTTGCCAGCCTTTGGTGCGCTGACAGGTGGCCTGAATGTGATGGACAGAGCTTTTTCTGATGTGTTTACCGAGAAGCGGTTCTCAGTGTTCATGCTGGGCAACGGGCGATTGTTCCCATTCACAGCCTCTAAGCTCTTAAGCGAATAGCAAAAAAGGCCCTTCTGAGTTGAGGGCCTTTTCTTTTATCTGTACGTCAGAACTTTACTTCCTAATCTTTCTTGAAGATCACGCCTGCGAGCCAACCGGTGAACAGGGCCAGAATGATGGCCAGTGTGCCGTAGACTGCCGGATGTTGCCGTGACAGGTTGAACGTCACCTGCTCGAAGCCTGTTTTCGCCACGGTCAGCACTTGCTCCTGCTGGTCCAGCAGCACGCCTCCACTAAAGAGGAAGGTCGTAACCTTGTAGTCGCCCGTCGGGATGGTGGCTGGCAGGTCCACCGTGGTGGAGAACAGGGTTGGGCTCAGGAAGTTGATGGACTTGGACATCTGAGAATAAAGGCCGTGCTGGACACGGGAGCGCAGGAACGCTGCCTTGAACGCATTGCGCTCCAACGCTGGCGCACGGGTGCCCAAGGCTGCGAGCGGCAGGTGTTCCAAGCCGATGCGGTACTGCTTGAGCCAGTCTTCTGATGCGATGTTGCGCAGGTCATCGGTTGCGTGGACGGCGTAGAAGCTTGGGACTGCAATGTAGGTTTGCGAGGTGGCGTTGATCCAGAGGCCGACGATACGGTCCTTGCGCCATGTAGTGACGCGCTCCAGCGGACCTTCCACAACCACGACCACATCCTGATTGCCGGTTCTGGAAACGGTTTCTGCGTCTCTGGCGATCTCTCCGTAAACGAGGATCTGCGTTCCGGTAAAGTTGGAGGTGATGGCCACGTGAGAGGATGAGATGGCAGACACGAGCTTTTCAGCCAAAACTGGTGCACCAGAGATAAGTGCCAGCAAGAGGACCGTCAGCAGCATTGTGAGTGAGTGGATCGCTTGTCTCATTTGACAGGCTCCTCGATCACGCTGACGGAGTAGAGGTCGTCCGGTTCCACAATGAGGTTGAACGCGAAGCGCAGGCCGACAAGCAGCACCAGCAGGCCGAGGCCGAGGCGCAGGTGCTCACCGCGCATGCCCTGCCCCACCTGAGCGCCGAACTGAGCGCCAATCACACCGCCGATCATGAGCGTCAGGGCGAGCACGATATCAACGGACTGGGTGTTGATGGCATGCAGAAAGGTTGCCACGGCCATTGTGCCGAGGATTTGCAGCAGCGAGGTACCAATGACGATATTGGCCGGTACGCGCAGCAGGTAGATGAGTGCTGGCACCATCATGAAGCCGCCGCCGATGCCGAGGACAGAGCCGAGGAAACCGATGGAGCTGCCGATACCGAAGATCGGGATGACACTCACATAGAGTTTAGACCGGCGGAAACGGACCTTGAACGGCAGGCCATGTACCCAGTTGTGTTGTCCGGGTTTGCGGCCAGCAGGTGCTTTCCCGCTTTTGCGGCGCATGATGGCCTTCATGGATTCACCCAGCATCAGCACGCCGATGGTGCCGAGGAAGGTGACATAAGCCAGTGAGATCACCAGATCCAACTGCCCGAGGCTGCGCAGAATGCCGAAGATCCAGACGCCGATTGCCGAGCCAATGATACCCGAACACAGCAGAACTCCGGCGAGTTTGAAGTCAATGCCCGCTTTGCGCCAGTACGACAGAACGCCGGAAGCCGAAGAGGCAACGATCTGTGTGGTGACGGTTGCAACAGAGACGGCTGGCGGAATTCCGGAGAAAATGAGCAATGGCGTGAGCAGGAAGCCGCCGCCAATGCCGAAAAGCCCTGAGAGGAACCCGACGGTTCCGCCCATGGCGAAGATCATAAAGACATTAATCGGTAGTTCTGCAATGGGTAGATAGATCTGCAAAATGGCACCGCGGGTCACTCAGGTGACCTGACAGTGCGCCCCGTGTCACCTTTTATCCAACAACATTGTAGAGTGTTAAGCGCCATTCCAGACGCCCTGTCAATCTACGCGGAGCAGCAAGTGCAAATCTAACCAGAAATCCCCTAGTAACGTGAAATTATATGGTCTGAGAGGCCAGCGCCGTCATCAGACGCCGATCAGGTTCACCCGTTGCTTCCATTCCCAGGCGCGCTTGCAAACTCTTGATTGCGCGCCGTGTATTAGGTCCCATTACACCATCTGGGTTGCCTGGATCATACCCCATATCGAGCAAGGCTTGCTGTATTTTTTTCACAGATGGAGAACCGGCTTGTGAAACTGTGGTTTTCGGCTTGCCGGACCACTTGGTGTCGATCATGACTTTGTTGGCAGCAGGGTCGACCGGCTTCATCTGATAGGTCGCGACTGCTTCCAGAGCCTGTCCGTGCTGGCGTTTTGTCAGGCTGGCGGCAACTTCGTCGCGTTTTCCGGCGGCGTCATCGTCGCCTTGCAGGGCTGCTAGGGCGAACCACTTGTAGCTTTCCACCAGATCCTGCTTCATGCCAAGGCCACGCGCTGCCAGGATTGCAAGGTTGAACTTGCTATCTGCGACGCCATGGTCAGCGGCGATGCGGAACCATTTGACGGCGGAGGTGTAGTCCGGTTTGCCATCGATGCCCTCTACGAAGAGAACAGCGAGATTGTGCATGGCTTTGATGTTGCCTTGCGCAGCTGCCAGAGAATACCAGTCCCGTGCCTGTGCCAGATCTTTCTCAACACCGCGGCCTTTTTCATAGAAGCTGCCGAGGCGGTATTGCGCTGGCGCCAGACCTTGGGCTGCAGCTTTGCGGTACCAGTCCGCTGCTGCACCCAGATTGGCCGGAACCAGATTGCCTTCGGTGTAGCGACGGGCCACTTCGAACTGGGCGGCGGCTTCGCCAGTCGCGGCGGCTGTTCGCAGATCAATCGGACCGATTGCATACGGCAGATCGTAAGCTGACTGTTTTGGCGCAACTTGCTGAACTGGCTGCTGCGGAATGAATGGTGTCACCTGCTCGCCAAAGCCAGAGGCTGTTGCCTGTGTGGTAGGAACGCTGGCCGTTGTGATTGGATCAGCGGCCACATTGGAAGCAACTTTTTGAGCTGGCTGTGCTTTGCTATTTCCCCCGCCAATGTCGGTTGCCTGACCAAAGATCAACTCTTTGGTTGGTTCGGACGGTGCGGTGGCGGAGCCAGACTGCCAGATGCTTGTGGAACTGACGGGTGATGGTAACTCTGCCCCAGAAGGCATGGAGGATACGCGGCTGATAACATCAGGCACTGCAATTGCGTCTACACCACCGCTCAGCAGGGAGGAGTTGTCTTTGCCTGGCATTGGTGCATCTGGCGCCATGATGCTTGGCATTGTGTCAGATCCTGCAGTGTCAACGCCGTCTGAACTGGAGAACAGACCTGTGTCGAACGCCCGCAACGCGCCGATGGTCAGAAGAAGAGCCGCTGCTGCCAGCATGATTGCACGGCGGCGGTTGGATTTGCTTTCCTTCTTCTTGCCTTTTGTTTCTGTTTCAACTTTGCCCAGCTCAACAGGTGCAGCAGACAGATTGATCGGCTCTTTCACCGCAGTCTCTGTCTCGCTTACTATATCTTCTGAGCTTAAGGAAATAGGCTCTTCGGCTACCTGAAGTTTGCTGAGAACCTCAGCCGTTGCAGCTGCCTTTTTGGCGCGCAGGTTTTCAGGAACCTCAACATGTTTGGTCCGGTTCGGGCTGATGTAGTCACGCAGACGGCGTGCCCGTTCTGGTGCTTTGCTCGTGCCGGATGCTGGCTTTTCTTCTTCCTGCTTGGCTGTCTTCACTTCTTTGGCAGCTGCTTTTGCAGCACGGCGAGCCGCTGCTATGAAGTCTGCTTTACGGTTACGCGGACCTTCCGGTTCCGCTGCGGCAGCAGCCTGTTCCGCTGAGTTTCCTTTGCGCCCCATATTGAAGGCGCCCAGAATGCTGCTGATTTGCGTGTCGCCAACCAGTTTCTGGTGTTCGTCGGAAATCTCTGTGTTGCCAATGGCGTTGCGGATACTTTCCAGATTTTCCAGACGATGGGAAATGGTGCCCAGCACATCGCGCACATCTTGCAGAGCATGCTGGTCTACATCGTCTTTCTGGCCGGATGCTTCCAGCAGTGACTGCAGGTCGAGACGCAGCGCGGAAATGGCGGCTTCAACAGCCTCACCCTGCTCAGCGCCATTGCCCAGAGCCAGACTGTCTGTTGCAGCCTTTACTGCATCCTGTGCGATCTGCTGCGCCTTATCCACCATGTCAGTGTGAAGGCCTTTGATCTCTTGCTCGATGGTGCCGAAGCTGTTTTCCAGATTGCCGATCGCGCCAAACTGGGTCTGAGACATATCCAGCTTTTGAGAGAGGTCCGCAATCTGCTGTTCCAGATGATCGATCTCAACATCAGAGGACAGACCAGACGGGCTGGAGATGGTTGCAGCCAACTCCTGCAGTTGGGATTCAATGTCGCCGGAAGTTGCCAATGCACCGATGTGGCCGCGTAGTTCTGCGATCTCGGCGCGGATCATGGACATTGCTTTGTCGGAGGAACCAGCATGGGCACTGTCTTCAACCATCTGGGTCAGCGTCATCACACGCTGTTCAAGACGGGCAAGAGCCGCACTTTCGTTCTCGTTCAAAACAACCTCGAAGGAGGTTTCCGCCAGACGGACTTCGATGCCATCCACTTTGTTGCAGAGATGGTCGAGGCGACCTTCGATGGACGAGAAAGCCTGATCGAAGCCAGTTGAGGCTTCCGGACTTTTCTCCATGCGGTCCAGCTTTTGGCCGATATCAGAAAGGCGATCTTCCAAACGGTTCAGTTGATCGTTGTTGCCTGCTTTTTCCGGGCCTTCAGCCAGAATGTTGGAGATGGAGTCCAAACGGCCATGCAGACGGTCAATCACTTCGCCATCTGGCATGCGTGTTTCAACGCTGCTGAGGCGAGACTGGATATCACGTTGAATTGCGGAGAAGTGGTCCAGTTCATCCATACGGGCTGTCAGGAACCGGATGCGCTGATCCACATCATGGATCATGCGGCCTGAATCCAGACGATCAATAACTTGTCTCAGCTGAGCAACTTCATCGCGGACAACTTCCAGGCCAGCGGTACCGGAGCGAAGCAAAACATCTTCCAGACGGTCGCCCATGGAGGACAGACGGTTTTCCAGCGGGTTGAGCTGATCAACACGAGGCAGCTGGCGGATTTGGTTTTCCACCTCGGCCATCCGCTCAGACAGGCTCTCGTAAATCGCCGGATCAACATTCTTTTCTGCCAGTTCCTGCAAGCGAGACTGGATGGATGAATGCGCCATGCCCAGAGCATTGAGGCTATCCTCAATGTCAGAGCGGGACAGCGCAGACTTCATCTGCTCCAGTTCGTGGCGCAGTTCTTTGAGCAGCAGGCCGTTGCCCTCTTCATCGCGCAGGCGCCCAATAATCTCGGAGAGCTGCGAGCGATTGTCAGAGGTACGATCCATCATTTCGTCACGCAGGCTGTTGAGCTGTGTCTGCATGCCATCGTGCAGTTGCTCAAAGCGTGCTTCATCTGGCTCACGCAATGTATCCAGTTTACTGGCCAGCTGCTTGAAGTGGCCATCAATCATTGTGTTGAGCTCAGAATACTCCGCAGTTTGTGCTGGCTGCGGTGCTGCTGGTCTCTGGCTTTGCCGTGCTTCTACACCGTGTGGCATTGCACCTGCGTTGAAGCGAGGCTCCATCTGAGTGACAGGAGGATGAGCATAATCTTGTGCGGCAGGTGCCCAGTTCTGCTCCATAGGTGCAGGCTCTGGCTCCTGCATAGGCGCAGCATTTTCAGCTTTTGGCGGAACACCCTTCCCTTTTTCATTTTCGTTATGAGCAAGGGAGTTCAAGCGTTCATCCAGGGCGTTCAAGGCATCCAGCACAGAACTGATACGCTTGACTTTGGAGTTTTCCGCATTTGGATCTTCGTCCTGTCTGGCCACTGGTGCAGCCCATTCCTGCTTTTCCGGCTGCATAGGGGCAGCAGGATGAGCGGATGGCTGGTGCGCATGCGGCTGCATTGGTGCAGGCTTAGCATATTGCTGGGCACGGCGCTGCGGCGCATAGGTTTCAGGAGCCTGTGGTAAAGGAGCTTGTTCCTGTCTGCGTATAACTGGCGGGCTCGGATGCATGAGCGGATCACGCGAAATACCTGCGCGCGCATATAAGTGCTCGGCGGCAGACGGATCATACTGATCCTCATAGGCATGTGGGCTTGTTGACTGGTCGAGACCGGATCTCAGGTCAGAGCGGTGCCATGGATCACGATTTTGGGGATCACGAATTTGAGGGTCGCAAACATGAGGATTATGCGCATGCGGCGCATGCATATGTCGATCGCGTGCGCGCGGCTGTGGTTCTGTATGGGCGCGCGGTGTACGGCCTTCAGACTGCATCAGGCGGTTTAGTGCCTGCGCAACTTCATTCATCGCCGCTTCCTGAGAGGTGGGATGAGGTTCTCCGTAGGGCTGCTGTGCCTCTGTACCGAATTCATCAGAATAAGGAGAATGGGCCGCATGCCTTGCTGCTGCAGGATTATGTTGCGCCATTCCACTTTCCTCCAACCACTTTACGTGGTCTGCATCCAGCCCTTCACCAAAGGACTTGTCTGACGCGGATTTTCCAAATTCTGGTTTATTCCAAGACATGCCTGAAGGGCCTCATAAAACTGTCCGGACCGCGCCATGTCGTCTTTCCCTGCCCAAATCACATTATAAAAATAAACGTCAACCACTTTACGTGGTCTGTGAGTGGGTCAAGAAACGAATCACTTTGCGGTTTTGCACCGATCTTAAAACTCGTAGGACTAGTTTTTTACTCGTTAGGGTAAATAGCGGGTTAATAGCTCGAATTCTGCGTGAAGAGCCCTTAAGGAATGTGAATTACGGCGGTTATCATGCAGATACCCTGCTATTTCAGGGAGTACGGAACAAACTCATGAAAATAATTCGTGTCCCGATTTACTCGAATTAAGGGTTATCAAGCCGCGCACGCTGGACCTACGTGTTCTTGCCAATGTATAAACTTGATGGAAATTGCGCGGTGCATCATTTAGCATGTACTTAAGTACGGATGTCGTACATTAGAGGCAGTGTCGTGAGAGCAAAGAAGAACAGGTCAAGCAGATGAGCGAAGCCCTACATATCAATGAGATGATTGTTGATGCTGTTGCCAATGAGCTGGGTAAGGGAAAGAAGACACAGTTTACCATTGGCGACCTGGCAAAAGAATTTGATGTTACCCTCCGCACTCTTCGATTTTACGAGGACAAGGGCCTCCTGAATCCTAAGCGTGACGGGCTTAATCGCATTTACAACCGTCGGGATCGTGCGCGTTTGAAGCTGGTCTTGATGGGAAAACGTGTTGGTTTTTCTCTCACTGAAATCCGCAGTATGCTGGATCTTTATGATCTGCGTGACGGTCAAGTCACCCAGCTTGAGGTGGCACTGAGCCGCTTTCAGGAGCAGATTAAAGTGCTTGAAGGTCAGCGCGCCAACATTGATGAAGCGATTGAAGACCTGCAGAGAACCGTCACGATTGTTGAAGGTATGCTGCGCGAAAAAAGAGGCTGATTTCCAGTCCGGTCAGGTGGGGCTTTTACCCCACCTTTTTGATTTATAGCCACTTATAGGTGCCTGAATTTATTCATGAAGAATACGTTCAATATTTTTCACCTATAAAATACCGGCACATCTCCCGAACTTTCTTAATTTAATTGTTATCCAAGCCATAATCTCGCAAAACGCTTGCCACACGGATGCGATACTTCTGGAAATATTCATTTTTTCCCAGTTGCTGCGCCTCCTGATGCTTTTCCTGAGTGCGCCAGCGCTTCACGGCTTCTTCGTCCTCAAAAAATGACAGTGACAAAATTTTCTCAGGATTGGTGAGACTCTGAAATCGCTCAACAGAGATAAACCCCGGGATTTTCTCCAGTTCAGGCTTAATTGAGGCGGCCACATCCAGATAACTGGCTTTGTGGTCTGCGAAGGGTTCAACTTCAAAAATAACGGCAATCATGCTGGGAACTTTCACGGCTTATTTGGCGATTACGGCTTTGCATGCGGCGTGGATGCAAGAGTGAGAAACGTTCGGTCTTCTTTCAGGATGAACTTTTCTCTCATAGCGAACTCATAGTTTTCGCGCCCGAGCGGGTCATTTGCAAGAGCGGCTCTGTATTCTTCATAGTGAGCCAAGCTTTGCACATTGTAGATGCCATAGGCCAATGTGGTGGAGCCTTCATGAGGGGCATAGTAGCCAATCAAGTCTGCCCCACAACGCGGGATCGCCTGCCCCCAATTGCGCGCGTATTGTTGGAATTCTGCCTTTTTCGTCGGGTCTATCTGGTAGCGGATGACACAGGTGAGCATCACAAATCTCCGGTTCAGTTCATCAATGCCCCCGGTGTAGCAAGCTGGTCTGCGCTATTGTTTCGATCGTGATCGAACTATCAATTTTGCGTGTGTGCTATAGTCATCGGGCAGAATTCAAGAATGGAGCCCCACATGAAAGAAGGTCCGAATATTGCCGGGATTGCCGCGCTCATTGGAGATCCGGCACGGGCAAACATGTTGCAGGCTCTTATGACCGGCGTGGCGTTGACGGCCAGTGAGCTGGCTCAGGAGGCTGGTGTCACGCCACAGACCTCCAGTTTTCATCTGGGTCGGTTGGCGGAGGCCGGATTGGTCACCCTGCGCAAACAGGGGCGGCACAAGTATTACAACCTTGCGGATGCTGATGTTGCGGCTTTGCTGGAGGCCATGAGCGGAATTGCCATGCGCTCTGGCATGACGCGTGTGCGGACCGGGCCGAAGGAGCCTGCCCTGCGCAAAGCCCGTGTCTGCTACAACCATCTGGCTGGAGAGTATGGGGTGCAGGCCTATGACAGTCTGCTGGCGAGAGCGTTTCTGGTGGAAGATGGCGAGCAGCTTCATCTGACCGGAGACGGCCGATCCTTCCTGAGTGAACTGGGCGTGGTGTTACCGGACAAGGAGACCAAGCGGCGGCCCTTGTGCAAATCCTGTCTGGACTGGAGTGCACGGCGGTCGCACTTGGCAGGAATTGTGGGCACCTCCCTGCTCTCCTTCTTTTTGGAGCAAGGCTGGGCCAAGCGTGTGGACGGGAGCCGCATAATCGAGTTTTCCAAAAGCGGCGATTCTCGCTTTCACGCCATATTTTCCCTTTAAAATTGAGGGGCAGACAAAGCTTACCCGTCACTTTCATAGTGCTAGAGGCAGGGTCCACTAAGATTTCACAGGGAAGTTATCAGGTGCAAACCCGCAGGATTCCGCGGATACGTACCTACCCCTAAGAAATTACACTTGGGTATAACTTGCCGCAGGCGCGAGGGCGCTCTATATTCCGTCACAAGTTGACGTTTACGCAAACGTTAAAGCCATGCCTCTAGGGTTGGTCGGAAGGAAAAATTGCTATGCCGAGTTATAGTGCTCCCGTCGAAGACACTCTCTTTTTGCTCAAAGATGTTTTGGGTTACGAAAAACATTCCAACTTGCCCGGGTTCTCCGAGGCGACACCGGATCTGGTTGAAGCCATCTTGAAAGAAGGCGCAAAGTTCTCTGAGGAGATCGTGCAGCCGCTGAACCATTCTGGCGATAAAGCTGGTTGTATCCGCCATGATGATGGCTCTGTGACAACGCCTCCAGGCTTTAAAGAAGCCTACAACGCCTATGTTGAAGCTGGTTGGGGTGGTCTGTCCGTTCCTGAGCAGTATGGTGGTCAGGGCCTTCCGTCCATCTTCTCCGGCATTGTGAATGAGTACATCTGTTCGGCCAACATGGCGTTTGCCATGTATCCGGGCCTGACAGCTGGCGCGATGGCTGCTCTGCATACGCATGCAAGTGATGAGATCAAGGACACTTACCTGCCTAAGATGGCAACGGGTGAGTGGACTGGCACCATGAACCTGACCGAGCCGCATTGTGGTACGGATCTGGGCATGCTGCGCACCAAGGCTGTTCCGCAAGCGGATGGCTCCTACAAGATTTCCGGCACAAAGATCTTCATCTCTGCAGGTGACAACGATCTTTCCGAGAACATCATTCACCTCGTTCTGGCTCGTATCGAAGGCGCTCCTGCCGGCACCAAGGGTATTTCCCTGTTTGTTGTGCCGAAGAAGAAGCTCGATGCAGACGGCAATCCGGGTGAAATGAACGGCGTTTCCTGTGGTTCCATTGAAGAGAAGATGGGCATCCACGGCAATGCAACCTGTGTCATGAACTATGACGATGCGATTGGTTTCCTCGTTGGTGAGGAAAACAAAGGCCTACGCGCCATGTTCGTGATGATGAACGAAGCGCGTCTTGGCGTTGGTATTCAGGGGCTGTCCCAGTCCGAAGTGGCTTACCAGAACGCAGTTATCTACGCGAAGGATCGCTTGCAGGGTCGCTCCCTGACCGGACCTAAGAACCCGGAAAAGCCAGCTGACCCAATCATCGTGCACCCGGATGTGCGCCGCGTGTTGATGACCATCCGCTCCTTTAATGAGGCAGCGCGTGCTCTTTACATGTGGACTGGCCTGCATGGCGATGTCTCTCATCTTTCCGAGGATGAAGCTGAAAGACAGTCTTCTGACGACATCATGGGTCTTCTGACCCCAGTGATCAAAGGCGTTATCACCGATAAGGGCTTTGACAACGCTGTGATGGCTCAGCAGCTTTACGGTGGTCATGGTTACATTCAGGAATGGGGTATGGAGCAGTTCGTTCGCGACGCTCGTATCGCCATGATCTATGAAGGTGCCAACGGCATTCAGGCGCTTGATCTTGTTGGCCGTAAGCTGCCAGCAAATGGTGGCCGCGCTATTCAGGCATGGTTCAAAGAAGTTGGCGCACTTGTAAAAGAGCATGAAGGCGACGAAGAGCTGAGCGTTTACACCACAGCGCTGAAGCAGTCTTTGAAGGACCTTCAGGCCGCGACCATGTGGTTTATGCAGAACGCAATGAAGAACCCAGACAATGCGGGTGCCGGATCCAACGACTACATGCACCTGTTTGGCCTTGTTGCCCTTGGTTACATGTGGACCAAGATTGCGATTGCAGCAAAAGGTAAAATTGCTGAAGGCGCAAACGGCAAGGAAGACTGGCTGAACACCAAATTGACCCTTGGTACCTTCTTCATGGAGCGTATCATGCCGGAATCTTCTGCTCATCTGGCTCGCATCTCCACTGGTGCGGACACAATGATGAGCCTGGACGCAGAAGCGTTCTAATCACATTACCGTAACTCAAGAGCCCGGGACCTATCCAGGGCTCTTGTCCTGCCCTATTCTCAATCTGATATATTAAGCTGACAGATTTTAGGAGTGCGATATGGCGGAATATGAACTTCAGTGTTTTGCGCAAAGCGGCAATGCCTACAAGGTTGCGCTGATGCTGGAGCTTTCCCAGGCATCATGGACCCCGACTTGGGTTGATTTTTTCAATGGTGCGACCCGCGATCCTGAGTTCCGCAGTGAGCAGAACGAGATGGGGGAGATTCCCGTGCTGATCCACGGGGAAACACGGCTGACCCAGTCTGCCGTGATATTGGAATACCTTTCCCAGCAGCTTGGCACATTTGGCTGGGAGAGCGAGGAAGAACGCCGGGAAATCCTGCGCTGGCTTTTCTGGGACAACCACAAGCTGACCAGCTATGTGGCGACCCTGCGCTATATGCGAGCCATGGTGAAGACCGGTGAAACCGATGTGACCCGCTTTTTTGAAGGCCGGACCATCGCCACGTTGAAGGTGCTGGACCAGCGCCTTGCGAACAGTGACTTCCTTGTTGGAAATCGCCCGACAATCGCAGACCTTTCGGTGTGCGGATACTTGTTTTGGCCAGAAGAGATTGGTGTGGACTTCGGCCCTTATTCAAATGTGAATGCATGGCTTGAGCGGATTAAGGCCCTGCCCCATTGGGTAGCCCCTTATGACCTGATGCCCGGCCACCCCTTGCCTACACCAGCCTGACCAATTTTTGCGGAGGACAATATGGCAGACGCCCTTATATTCGATCATGTGCGCACCCCACGCGGGCGCGGCAAGAAAGACGGCTCCTTGCATGAAGTTTCGACAGCGCGCCTTGCAGCGAACGCTCTTGAAGCCATCAGAGACCGTAATGAGCTTGATACCAAGCTTGTAGACGATGTTGTGCTTGGCTGTGTTGACCCAGTGGGTGACGCAGGCTCTGACATTGCACGCGCTGCTGTCTTCGCAGCAGATTATGACCGCTCAGTCCCTGGTATGCAGATCAACCGCTTTTGTGCGTCTGGTCTGGATGCGGTGAATATGGGTGCCTCGCAGATCATGGCCGGTCAAAACCAACTGGTTATTTCCGGTGGTGTTGAAGCGATGAGCCGTGTTGGTCTTGGCGCTTCTGGTGGTCCTTGGCCTGCAGACCCGCAGGTGGCTATTCCTGCTTACTTCATGCCTCAGGGTGTTTCGGCTGACCTGATCTCCACCAAATACGGTTTCTCCCGTGATGACGTGGATGCATATTCTGTAGAAAGCCAGCGCCGTGCGAAACAGGCATGGGATGAAGGCCGCTTCAAGAACTCAGTTGTTCCTGTGCGCGACATCAATGGCCTGACCATTTTGGACCGTGATGAGCACATGCGCCCTGAAACAAACATGCAGTCCCTTGCAGGTTTGAACCCATCCTTTGAGATGATGGGCAGTATGGGTGGCTTTAACGCTGTTGGTATTCAGGCACATCCTGAGATCGAAAAGATCAACCACATGCACCATGCTGGTAACTCCTCCGGTATCGTGGATGGTGCTGCGGCTGTGTTGATGGGTACGAAAGAAGCTGGCGAGGCTTATGGCCTGAAAGCACGCGCACGCATCAAAGCGTTTGCAAACATCGGTTCTGATCCGGCTTTGATGCTGACAGGCCCGGTTGATGTGACCGAGAAGCTTTTGAAAAACGCTGGCATGGAAATTGGCGACATCGACCTGTTTGAGCTGAACGAAGCCTTTGCTGCTGTTGTTCTGCGCTACATGCAGGCGTTTGAGATTGACCACGCCAACATGAACGTAAACGGTGGTGCAATTGCAATGGGTCACCCACTTGGTGCAACCGGCGCAATGATCCTTGGTACAGTTCTTGATGAGCTGGAGCGCCAGGACAAAAACACTGCTCTTGTTACGCTGTGTATTGGTGCTGGCATGGGCACAGCAACCATCATTGAGCGCGTTTAAGGGGAGAGACGAACATGACTTACACACACTTTACCCTTGAAACCGATGCGGACGGCTTTGCAGTTCTGAAATGGGACTCGCCTGAAAAGCCGATGAACGTGTTTGACGAGTCCGTCATTAACGAGCTGGACAAAATCATCGACGACATCACCGCTGATGACGCCATCAAAGGTGTTGTGGTTGCGTCTGGCAAGAAAGCGTTTTCCGCTGGTGCTGACCTTTCCATGATCGGCAAGGCTCTTGCCGGCTTTAAAAAGCGTCAGAGCGTTGACCCGGAAGGCGCTGCGAAAGAACTGTTTGAAGGCACTCGCAAGCTTTCTCTCGTGTTCCGTAAAATGGAAACCTCCGGCAAGCCATATGTGGCTGCGATCAACGGCGTTTCCATGGGTGGTGGCACTGAGCTGGCTCTGGCCTGTCACAAGCGTATCGGCGCTGAGGAAAGCCTGAAGATGGCTCTTCCTGAAGTGAAGGTTGGCCTGTTCCCAGGTGCTGGTGGCACTCAGCGTGTTATGCGCCTGGTTGGCGACCTTCAGGGCGGTCTGCAGTTCTTGCTGATGGGTCAGAACCTTGATGCGAAAAAGGCCATGCGCCTGAAGCTGATTGACGCTGTTGCACCTGAAGCAGAGCTGGTTTCTGCTGCCAAGAAGATGCTGAGCGAAGGTGTTGACCCAGTTGCGCCTTGGGACAAGAAGGGCTTCAAAATCCCGACCGGTAAGGTTTACTCCCCATCCGGTATGCAGTTCTGGCCTGCTGCGAACGCGATTTACCGTCAGAACACCTATGACAACTATCCGGGCGCACGCTACATGCTGCACTCTGTTGTTGAAGGCCTGATGGTACCAATGGACACTGGCCTGACCATTGAGAGCCGCTACTTTGCCCATGTTCTGCAGAGCAAGGAAGCTGCCGCTATGGTTCGCTCCCTGTTTGGTTCCATGCAGGAGCTGAACAAAGGGGCTCGCCGCCCTGCTGGTGTGCCTGAGACAAGCCTGAAGAAGGTTGGTGTGCTTGGTGCTGGCATGATGGGTGCAGGTATTGCTTATGTGACAGCGAAAGCTGGCCTTGAGGTTGTTCTGATCGACCAGTCTCAGGAAGCTGCTGACAAAGGCAAAGCTTACTCTGAGGGCCTTTTGGACAAAGCCATCAAGCGCAGCAAGTCTACTCTTGAGAAAAAAGAGAAGCTGCTGAGCCTGATCACTGCGACGACTGACTACAACGCCCTGAGCGATGTGGATCTGGTAATCGAAGCTGTGTTCGAAGACCGTGAAGTGAAGCGCGTTGTGACCGAGAAAGCAGAAGCAGCAATGCCAGCTTCCGCAGTTTATGCGTCTAACACGTCTACTCTTCCGATCACCTCACTGGCAGAAGCGTCATCGCGTCCAGCTGACTTCATCGGCATTCACTTCTTCTCCCCAGTGGACAAGATGATGCTTGTTGAGATCATTTTGGGTGAGAAGACCGAGGACAAGGCAACTGCTGTTGCTCTGGACTATGTGAAGGCCATCAAGAAGACCCCAATTGTTGTGAATGACAGCCGAGGTTTTTACACCTCCCGCGTGGTTGGCACTTACGTTCGTGAAGGCATCATGATGCTTTCCGATGGTGTTCCGGCAGCGATGATCGAGAACGCTGGCAAAATGGCAGGCATGCCTGTTGGTCCGCTGTCTCTGGGTGATGAAGTTGCTCTGGACCTTGCCTGGAAGATTAAAGAAGCGACCAAGAAAGACCTTGGCGATGCGTATCCTAACAGTGGTTTTGACACCATTTTGGATGCAATGGTTGTTAAGAATGAGCGTTTTGGCCGTAAGAACACCAAGGGCTTTTACGACTACAAAGGCAAGGACAAGGCTCTGTGGCCTGGCATTACTGACATCACAGGCCCTTCCAAGTCTGCCGATGAGTTTGACGTTGAAGAACTGAAGGACCGTCTGCTCGGCATTCAGGCTCTTGAAACCGCACGCGTGTTTGAAGAGAACTGCCTGACAGACGTTCGTGAAGCAGATGTCGGCTCCATCCTCGGCTTCGGCTTTGCACCATTCTCCGGTGGCACGCTGTCCTACATCGACGGCATTGGCACCAAAGAGTTCGTAGAGCGCTGTGACAAGCTGGCAGCCAAATGGGGCGACCGCTTCGCACCAAACAAACAGCTGCGCGCAATGGCCGACGCTGGCGAAACCTACTACGGTAAGTTCTCCCCTGCAGAAGCTGTGGCAGAAGCTGCTGAGTAAGACAGGCCAGGCTGAGCTTTATTGCTCAGCCCTCTGGTTTGAGATTGAAGCGCCGGTGGGAGAAATCTCGCCGGCGTTTTTCTCTAGCAGGTTGCTAAAATCAATTTTATCAGCTTCTTCTTTGATATGTATAGTTCCGAAGACTGCAAGCCCAGAAATCACCCCGACGCACCAAAAATGTAAGACCCTTTTGATGACGTGTAGATTTTCTCTACCGCTTTTCTTTTTTGACAACTGCGTCCATTGCGCAAGGCTGCAGACAACACTGTAGAAGAAGTAAAAGGCAGAAACAGCGAGAAGAAATAAATAAAGAGAATAGGGCATGTGGCTATCGCCTTTCGAAAGCAGGGCTGCTCTCAGAGCGTCTGCTAGGCCTCGTCGTGTTTCATCATATCCCCCTATGATGATTTTGTCTCTGCCTCTTGATTACACGTCGACCTTGCAATGTGTTGAAGGACACTCGCGAAGCCTGTCAAATCCTATACCAGAGGTTGATGATAATAATGTAGCAAAGATCTCGCGATGCCTATCAATACCCAGAGCCTCACTAATGTTCAGTCCACACATCCGTTGCAATCAGCAGCTGGTGCACAAAACGTGCAAAGCGCTAATAAAGCTGTCGAGGTTGGGCAGTCCTGGAAAGGAAGCCTCAACTGGCAATCAGGGGCGACGCCGCTTGAAGACAACTCCCACTTTCGCGACCACCTGACCAATCAAGCTGCTTTGCTACAGCCCACTGCGCACAGCTGCATGAACTGCAAGGAAGCTGTTCTGCTGATGGGGCTTAAGGCCTATGCGGATACACCAGAGAGCAACCGGGTCATTCGCGAGCTGGAAGACAACCTCAACTACGACATTGGCTACAATGAAATTCTGGATGAGGTTGTCGGGTATGACAACAGCGAGCCAGCAACCTCCTTTGAAGCGGGTGATGTGGTGTTCTTTTTTGCGGACACGCATGTGGCGCTGGGAGCGGAAGACGGCAAGGTGCTGAGCCTGTGGTTTGGACCGGGCGATAGCAGCAATCTCCAGGAGGCTGGCCCGGAAGAGCTTTTTCAGCTGACAAAAGAAAATCCAGAAACCTACTATCAGGCAGCTAAAGGCTGGTTCAATGTGGAATCCGGCGATTATGAAATTGAACTCCAGTTTCTGGAGGTTAAATCTCAGCTACAGGATGCGTTGGAAGAAAACGGAACACTCTCGGACACTCAGCGCTATGAGTTCAGAGATAAAATTGACGGACTGCTCCGGCAAGCGGGTGCTGATCCCAACAATGCCTGGGAGTTCATTACCGTCGCCAAGAAGCCCTTAGAAGTCCTTGGGGCGTAAAGACCAGTTTCACGCCTCACTTGCTTCGAGAGAGCACTTTGGCGCATACTCATAGTAGTTGTTGGAGCCTTCTGAATGGGGCATGCCAAAGCCGTAGCCCTGGTAGAAATCGTTAGCGCGGCTGATGCGGAGGGCGTCAAGGCGGATGGGTTTGTTTTGCTCATCCGCTTGTGTCTTGATCTGTTGCAGGATCTTCGAGCCGATGCCTAGGCCTTGCGCTTCAGGTAGCAGGTAGCAGGTAGAACATATCCAGATACAGGTGATCAGGGTGGTTCAGGACTACATAGAAGCCGATGGTTTTGCCGTTCCTCAGGATTTTCCGGGTCTTCTCAGGGACATACTCGCTTAGGAAGATCTCGCGGGCTTTGTCGTGCTGAAACAACCCATTGGCTTCCGCGCTTTCCTTCATGGCCGTATAGCGAATGTGCTGAAGTTCTTCGAAGTCTCCCTGAGAAGTCGTTTCGAGCTGGAAGGCCGGTTCCGGCGTGAACTCGTAAATGTTCTCATAGCCTTCCGAATGGATCACTGAGAAACCATGGGTCTGATAGAATTCGCTGGAGCGACTGATCCGAAGCGCATCAAGCCGGATTGGTTTGCCTGCTTTGACGGCAATATCTTTCAGTTGACGGAGTATTCGGGAGCCAATCCCCTTTCCTTGCGCAGAAGGATGCAGGAACAGCATGTCCAGATAGAAATGGTCTGGATAGGAATGGAATGCATAGAACCCGCAGAGTTTTTTATCTTGCAAAATCTGTGAGGTTACCCGCGGCTTGAAATCATCAAAAAAATGGCTGCGAGCAAGATGGTAATCAGTCAAACCATTGGCAGCCCACTCATCCTTCATGGCCTCATGTCGTAGATCCGCCAACTGTTCAGCATCGGCCTGTTCAGCTGGTTTCAAGAGGAACGAAGGCCTCGCTTGCACAATATTGTTGGGCGTGAACTCGTAGTAGTTGTTGAACTCCACATTATGCGTGAAGTTGAAGCCTTGTGCCTGATAGAACTTATTGGAGTTGCTGACACGAAGCGCACCCAAGCGGATTGGTTTGCCCACCTGAGCTGCGTGCTGTTTGATGTTTGCAACAATCTGTGCACCTATGCCCTGTCCTTGTGCCTTCGGGTGCAGGTAGATCATGTCGAGATGGATGTAGTCCTGATATTCATGCACAGCTGTGAAGCCGAGCAATTCTCCGTCTAGCACAATCTTTAGTGTGGCTTCCGGTTTGTAGTCTTCAAAGAAATGTCTGCGGGCAAGGGCGCACTCCATCAGACTGTTGGCTGCCCATTCGTCCTTCATTGCCTCATGTCGCAGGTTTGCAAGCTGTTCGATATCTTCCGGTTCGGCACGTTTCAGAATGAAAACTGGCGTACTTGGCTCGATGTTTTCCAGCGGGAGTTCGTAGTAGTTGTCAAAATCTTCGCTGTGGGTATGCTGGAAACCGTGACGTTGGTAAAAGGCGTTGGCTTTGCTTTGTTTCAACGCACCAAGGCGGATGGGCTTTCCGTTTGAAACCGCGTGTGCCTTGATCCGGGCGATTACTGCAGCTCCGATGCCAGTGCCTTGAGCGCTTGGGTGGACATAGAGATGGTCCAGCCAGATGTGGTCTGGCCGGTCCCGCAGAACATAAAACCCAAGTATCTGCTGTCCGCTCACGAGCTTGAAAGTGTCTTCGCAGGCAAAGCTTTTCAGGAAACGCTCACGCGCTCTTTCAGGGTCGAAACGACCCAGCGCTTCAAGGCTTTCGCGCATGGCCTGAACACGAATGTTTGCGAGGAGATCTGCGTCGTGTGGTTCCGCAGCGTAGACAATAAACGACACACCAATAACTTTCAGCACTAACCTGAGCGTACAATTTGGATTTGCATCTATGCAATATCCCTCAGGCTTCCTATATAGAAATCAATGTTAAGCAGTATGCACTAAACTTAGAACAGTCAAACTGCTTTAGCCTTTGATTTCAGCGCGTATCCTTATTCCAAAACCGGCTTTGGCTTTTGCGGTGCGCTTTAAAATTTGCGGAGATTTTGATGTCAAACGATAAGTTCAACCGTTTTCTGGGAGACTCGCCGGGGCGCGTTCTCATTCGGCTGATTTTTCTATCTTTGATTGTTGGGATTGTTTTGGCTGCGCTGGACTTTTCACCGCTGAGCCTGATCTATTCCGTGCAGGACTTCTTTGTCAGAATCTGGAATATGGGCTTTTCAGCGATTGAACGCTTTGGCTCCTACTTCTTCCTTGGAGCCATCGTCGTCGTGCCGTTGTGGTTCATTACTCGCCTTATGAACTGGCGCGGACGTTAACCGCGCCTGCTCCGGCAGGGAAACCATTACTGCATACAGATGTTGTGTATGTTGGTTGACAAGTTGTCGAAGATCTCCGGATCTTCGCTTGTGTTGCCAATCAAAACGGCGACTTCCAGTGCTGCAAGCACGAAATCGGATTTCACCAGCGCTTCTTCAGAGGACCAGCTGCCACTGTATTCCAACAAGTCTGCCAGCCAGACACGGTTGCGGCGAGCGAAAGTCGCTGCAAGTTCCTGAAGTTCATCCGGCAGTTCTTCGTCCTTATCGCCCAGCACCGCTGAGAGGAACAGTTCACCACCATCTGCCATACCTGCCTGGAAGGCGGCGATGTATGTATCCAGCGCTCTGCGGAAGTGAAGGGTTTGCGTGGAAGGGTCACCCAGGATCTGCAGGAAGCGGTCGATGTACCTTTGCAGCACGGCATGCTCTACCCCCTTATTGGAAGAGAACATTTTCGAGATATCCTGCTCGCTTGTTCCAGTACTGCTGGCAAGCTGATCGACATCCAAGCCCAACAGCCCGCTTTCCCGGATCATGTAATCCGCAGTATCCAGTACAACGCTTCTATTGGTGACCACAACACCCATACGTGTCTCCTAGCCTTCCGAGGCATTTTATTTGCACTTTACGGAGGGGATACTGCGCATTTTTCATAAAATGGCAAGACACATTTACTTATTCAGTTCTTATAGGTGGAATATTACATTTTACTAAAATTTTATATAAATAGGACTTGTTTTTTTAATCATAAGTACTTCGCTGCCACTCGGTACAGATTTGAATGCCGGTTAACCAATAGTCGAAGATTATACGAATAACCACCTCCCAGCACACCTGCAAGTGGAAGCCCCTCATTTCTTACCAGTTTTAAGACCAGTTCCTCTCGCTTTCTCAGCCCCTCATCGGAGAGTGCAAGACGCCCTAAACGATCATCATGATGAGGATCAACACCTGCATTGAAGAACACCAGGTCAGCTTTGAAACTGGTGAGAACCTGTTTGAGCGTGTCCTCTAGGATCTCAAGATATTCGTCATCTTCCATGCCATCGGTCAGCGGTACATCCAGTGTGGAAGCTTTTTTGCGGACGGGGTAGTTCTTTTCTGAATGGAGGGAGAGAGTGAAGACGCTGGTGTCATGGGCGAAGATATCGGCAGTCCCGTCTCCCTGATGAACATCCAGGTCAATAATGAGCACGCGGCGTACCATGCGCATGGCCTGTATCGCCCTCACCGCGACGGCGACATCGTTGAACACGCAAAACCCTGCTCCTTGTGCAATACGGGCATGGTGCGACCCACCGGCGGTGTTGCAGGCGACGCCATGTTCCAGAGCCAGCATTGCCGTGAGCAAAGACCCACCTGTTGCGCATTGCGCTCGAAAGGAAACGCTTTGGGTCATGGGAAAGCCGATTTCACGCGCGATGGCGTGAGGAACATTACAGCTGAGGACCTGATCTACATAGTCTTTTGCGTGCACCCGCAGCAGGTCTTGTCTGGAGATTGGTTCCGGCTCGTGGAAATCATAGAGTGCACCGTCTGGATCAGTTTGCTTCAACCACTGAGCTACTTCCGCATATTTGCGCATTGGAAACCGATGGTTTTCCGGAATGTCTGCCGTGTAAGCAGGATGGTGCACAATTGGGAGCTTCACAGGGGCAGTACCTTCTTAGAATTCGCTTTTACTTTCTCGTTTCCTTATCCGAAAACCGGTTCCCACGTTTCGGAGATACATTCTTATCTATAGCAGTTCTGCGCAATATGGTATGGACAAACGCAGAACAAACAAATATGCAAATGATACTTTGATTATCCAATCCATTTTGAGCTGCTTGCTGGTGCTGCACTCGTGCGTTTGAAGGTTTCCCGCGTGTCTACAAGTTTCAAGGTGACGAACCGCTCTTTCCTTGCGCTCGCCGTGCCTATGACACTGGCGTATATCTCCACTCCTTTATTGGGGCTGGTTGATACCGCGGTGATTGGACAGTTGCATGATGCTGCCCTTTTGGGTGGTCTGGCTGTTGGTACGATCCTTTTTGATGTGATTGGCGCTTTCTTCTATTTCTTGCGAGCCGGAACGACAGGCCTTGCCGCACAGGCTCTTGGTGCCAACAATGGCAATGAACTACGTGCAGTGCTCGCCCGTGCCCTTCTGCTTGGGATCATTGGCGGCATTGTCGTCATCTTTTTACAGTGGCCGCTTCTAAGGTTTGGCTTACCTATTATTGGCGGGACAGATGCGGTGCAGGAAGCCGCGGCAACATACTTTGCGATCCGTGCGTTTTCAGCACCGTTCGTACTTGCCAACTATTCCATTCTTGGCTGGTATCTGGGCCTCAGCAAAGCTGGTATTGGGCTGCTCATTCAAACCTTCCTGAATGTCATCAATATGGTGCTTTCTGTTGTGTTTGTGCTCGGGTTTGACTGGGGTATTCCCGGTGTCGCTGTGGCAACCTTTATTGCAGAGATGCTTACATTTGGCCTCGGTCTTTTTCTAATCAAGCGCGAACTCCGCGGCGCACGCCTGCCTTCGTTTTCTCAGATCATCATTTGGGAGAAACTGAAGCCGATGCTGGCACTGAACCGGGACATCATGATCCGCTCCATGGTGATGCTGTTTGCTTTCGGCTTCTTTACCTCTCGCAGTGCTGCTCAGGGAGAAGTAGTGCTTGCCGCCAATGCTGTGCTTGAGAAGTTCATTCTGATTGCGGCATTCTTTCTTGATGGTACGGCATCAGCTGCAGAACAGGTAATAGGGCAAGCAATCGGGGCCAAACAGCGGACTGCCTTCCGCAAAGCACTGCGGCTCTCCATCGGTTGGGGCTTTGGGCTTTCCTTTGGTGCGGCGGTTGTGTTGTGGGTGGCTGGCGGACCGGTTATTGACCTGCTGACAACGCATACAGAGGTGCGAGAAACAGCGCGTACCTATATGATCTGGGCTGTACTGACGCCAATCATTGGCACACTGGCCTTCCAGATGGATGGTGTATTTATTGGCGCAACATGGTCTCAGGATATGAGAAACTCTGTTGTGGTCTCCACCATCCTGTTTCTTGCCAGCTATTACTTGTTCTATCCGCTCTACGGAAACCACGGCCTGTGGTTCTCATTGCTGGTGTTCTTCGGGGCGCGTGGTTTGACCCTTAGCTATCTCTGTGTGGTTCGCGAACGCCAGTATTTTGGAGCTCTCCAAAAGGCATAATTTCAGGACTTCCTCAGCTGAAAGCAGCTTGTCTTGCCCGATATGCATACCCGGGCAAGACGCAAGTCACATGCTAAGCAATGTCGATGGTGACTTTGCCCATGTGCTGTGCCTGATCCATGTAGGCATAGGCTTCGTCGATCTGGGACATGGAGAAAGATTTGTATATGAGCGGTTTGATCTGGTGCTTGGAGACAAACGCACACAGGTTCTCAAAATAAGCGCGGGAGCCGACCAGAACACCTGACAGCGACGAGTTATTCAGGACAAGCTGGCTGATATTCTCAGGGGCGTGTGCCCAACCAGTCAGAACACCCACTTGTGTAATCAGGCCATGTGCGGCAACGGCACGTATGGATCGCTCTAGTGTTTCCTTCCCGCCAAGGTCCAGAACCACATCAGCGCCGTGCCCATCTGTCAGTTCTCTCAGTTCGACGTCCCAATCTGGTGTTGTTTTATAGTTGATGGTGATGTCTGCTCCCATCTCCTTTGCTTTCTCCAGCTTTTCATCTGAGGAGCTGATGAGAACAACGCGGGCTCCAAACGCTTTGGCGAGTTGCAGAGCGAAGATGGCAACACCACCCGTGCCTTGTATCAGGACGGTGTCTTCTGGTCGCAAAGCCCGGTGTTGCTCAAAAAGGGCATGCCATGCTGTGACGCCAGCACAAGGGAGTGTCGCTGCTTCCTGAAAGCTCATATGATCTGGCACACCCACAAGAGTATCCTGATGAAACTGCGCTTGCTCTCTTAAAACGCCCGGCTGATCAGCTGAGCTGATTGCGGAAGATAATGCACTTGGATGGAATGAGCCTTCAAGCCAGTCCTGAAAGAAGGTTGGCATGACACGGTCGCCAACAGACCATTTTGTGACTTGCTCACCTACAGCAATGACTTCCCCTGCCCCGTCGGACAAAGGCACAAGATCCGCTGGCATTTCACCGTACTGGCCTTTTCGGATCATCTGATCTCGTGCATTCAGGCTTGCGGACTGCAGAGCAATCTTTACTTCGAATGGTCCAAGCGATTCTGCAGGGAACTTATGGGAGCTGAATGTATTTCCGTTTAAAACAATACCCTGATGATGATTTTGCGCGTGATTAGGAACGGTCATTGAATGATCTCTTAATGAAATATATGAGGCAGGCCTTGGCAGCCTTGAAGGTTTTGTTGAGTTGATGCGCCTGATCACACAACGCAGGCAACGTGCTGCTTGATGTGATCAGGCGTGGCACTTGCTTTTAGCTGGCGAGTTTGCTTGCAATTGTTGCGACGTGGCGCCCCTGGTCACGGGCCAGTTTCAACTCATCCTCACTTGGCTGGCGAGAGCCATCCGGGCCTGCAATGGTGCTGGCGCCATATGGGGAACCGCCGCGCACTTCGGTGATATTGAAGAGTTCCGGACTTGAGTACGGCAGGCCAACAATCATCATGCCGTGGTGCGCCAGTGTCGACCAGAAGCTGGTGATGGTTGTCTCGTTACCACCACCTGTTCCAGTGGATGTAAACACCGAGCCGACTTTACCAATCAGCTTGCCACCAGCCCACAACCCTCCGGTTTGATCCAGAAAGTTACGCATCTGCGATGCCATGTTGCCGAAGCGTGTTGGGGTACCAAAGATGATGGCGTCATAATCTGCCAGCTCACCCGGCTGCGCAATCGGCGCCTGTTGATCCAGCTTGAAGTGACCGTTTACAGCAACTTCTTCCGGCACAAGTTCCGGCACGCGCTTTACAACCACAGTCGTTCCGGCGACGTCTTCTGCCCCCTCACGGATGGCCTCTGCCATGGTTTCGATGTGGCCGTAGCTTGAATAATATAAAACGAGAACTTTGGTCATGGGTCTTCCTTCATGTTGCTCTTACAGTGAAGGTAAAGCACCGACATAAATGAACAATATTACATTAAATAGAATGTCTGTTCATTATATATTGACAGTTGTAGAGATTTTCGTGCCACTCAGCGGACGGCGGATATCTTTGACTGGTGTTCTCACAAAGAAAAAGGCCAGACTTCCTGCGAAGCCCGGCCTCATTTATCGATAGGTGTGAGCCTCAGTTCTCCAGCGATTTATCGGCCCAGATGTCATTGTCGATGCCGACAAGTTCCTGCAAGTTGGCAACACCGCGAGCGGCGACCAGACGGGACAGATGGTGGTTGATCTTCTTCACCAGCGTTTGTCCCTCATAAACCATGCCAGAATAAAGCTGAATCTGGTTTGCGCCTGCAAAGATCTTTGCTGCGGCTTTTTCTGGTGTATCTACACCACCGACGCCAAAAAGCGGCAGATCCGGACCGACTGCGCGTCGGGTTTTCGCCAATGCAATGGTGGCTCGTTCAAACAGCGGTGCGCCTGACAACCCGCCTGCTTCTTTGGCCTGCAGCTGATCCTTCAGCGTGGCTGGACGGGCAATGGTGGTGTTGGAGACAATCATGCCATCAACCTTGCTGGTCAGGACGACTTCTGCGATTTCCTTGAGCGCCTCGTCTGTCACGTCTGGGGCGATTTTGAGCATGACAGGCACCTTACGGCCCAGACGGTCTTCCTGCTCGTTACGCGCTTCCATGATGGCTGTGAGCAAATGGCCCAGCGCATCCTTTTCCTGCAAGTCTCGCAAGCCCGGTGTGTTGGGAGAGGAAATGTTGGCCGTCAGATAGTCCGCCAGTTCTGCAAAGCGCTTTACGCCCAGAACATAGTCCGCAACACGATCCTCTGAGAGCTTGTTGGCACCAACGTTGATGCCAAGCACTCCTGGTGTGCGGCCTGCTTTGCGGATGCGCTCGTAGACGACATCGTGGCCGTCATTGTTGAAGCCATAGCGATTGATTACGGCGCGGTCAGCACTCAGGCGGAAATTCCTAGGCTTTGGATTACCTTCCTGCGGCAGAGGAGTGACCGTTCCCACTTCAACATGGCCAAAGCCAAGTTTCATCAGCGGCGTGATTACTTCGGCATTTTTGTCAAAGCCTGCTGCCATGCCCACTGGGTTCTTAAAAGTCAAATCACCCCACCTATATTCAAGAGCCTTGTCCTCGATCTGGCCGAATGTGGGTGCGAGACCTGAGGCAAGCATCTTGATGGTTGCGTTGTGGGAGGTCTCCGGGTCCAGACAATGCAGTGCCCGGATACCGACTTTGTTTATGAGGTTTTCAATCGACATTTACAGCTCCTGAAACTCGTGATTGCCATTTGCATCCAATGGTAAAGGTTTGACCCATATAGCTTTGGAGGCGGGAAACTTGCCATACAGATGTGGAAAGAGCGTTCCACCCCGGGAGGCTTCCCACTTCATTTGCTCTTCAGGGAAATCTTCGCTTTCGACGGCAATCAGCAGCAAGTCAGTTTGTCCCGCAAAGTACAGCGCTGCTGTTTCTTTCACGGTTTCGGCGCTGGAAAAGTGGATATAACCATCGGCCAGATCGATCGGTGCACCCGCAAAGAAACCGGCTGCTTCAGCTTCTTGCCAAAGCGCCTTGGGGGCGATCTTGAATATGAGGGACATGGGACTTGCCTTTCAGGAGAGACGTCTACTCAACTGAAGTCATGCTCTTACATCCACAAATCAGTGGCTGGCAACCCCTCTCTTTCGTCTAGAGCTTGCAATAGGATTTTATTCACCACATACAAGATTTCTTTGAGATGCAGGCGCAGTTAGTTTTTCTGATCATATCTGCGTTCGTTTCAGGTAACGCCCTTGCTATCGCTGGAGGATATATGCTGGATCACGAACACCTTTGGGCCGCACTTGATAAGCTGGCTGAGCAGCATCAATTGACGCCTTCAGGATTGGCACGCAGAGCTGGGCTTGATCCGACCTCTTTCAATCCTTCCAAGCGGTTCGCTGCAGATGGTCGTCCGCGCTGGCCTTCCACCGAGTCACTTGCCAAGGTGCTGGAAGTCACTCAGATGCCTTTCCGGGACTTTGCCGCTTTGCTGCAAGATAAAGCAGAGATCTCAAGTACACATTTCAGGTCTTTTCCAGCATATCTGTGCACGAGTGATGAGTTACGGGAGGTAGATCTGGAGCAGCTGACCGATTTTCAGTTGGATAAATTCTGCGATAGCTTCATTTTTCCCAGTTCTCAGAATGAGAAATTCTTCGCGCTTGAAGTTTCGAGTAATAGTTTTGAACCATACTACCGGGAAGGACAAATTCTAATCGTCTCTCCCGAGACTTCATTGCGGCGTCATGATCATGTTTTGATAGCAACTAAATCCGGAGATTTTCATTGCGGTGCTTTGCAACGGCAAACAAACGAGCGCATTGAATTTCGGCGGGATACCCCTGACGATAACCCAAGGGTGGTTCAGGTTGCAGATCTGGTTTGGACAGCAAGAGTTTCATGGGTGAGCCAATAAGCAAGCAGGGCGCTTATGCGGATTACCAAGACCACAAGTATTCTTTTTGGAGCTTTGCTTCTTGGCGCCGGGTTTTATGCGCTGACAGAGTACAATGCAGCAACAACCCTACGTGGGAATGCGCGCACATTGTACCGCCCTTCTTCGTTTCCTGTTGAGCATAAGCCGACAGCAGAAGAGAAGCAGCGGAAGCTGGCTGCGCTTGAAGCTGCGCGTGTTGCAGCTGAGGCGAAAATTCCCAAGACACCGCCCAAGCATCCTCAAACACTTCGCAATGTTGGCGGCAGTCGCACGCCCCCTCCTCCCGTAACGACGCAACTCCAACGCGTTGCACACGTGAAAGTACCTCGTAAATCCAAACAGCCTCCTCCGAAAGAACTCGTGCTGTATCGCCCTGTTGCCGTTGACGGTGCAACTCTAAGTGATAAAAAGAAGAGAATATCCCTTCATCACATTCAGCCTGTACCGCTCAGCACAACATGCCCCAGTGAAGATGGTGAAAGATGGCCGTGCGGTATCAGAGCACGGACGGCTTTGCGTGCTTTTATCCGCCAAAAGCGTGTCACCTGCTCAGACATAAAATCAGTGCAAACAGATGAATATGCTGCTTCCTGCAGTGTGGGCAAACATGATCTTGCCACTTGGTTGATTGAAAATGGTTGGGCCAAGGCTGAACGGAATGCAACAGATTCACTAAAAGAGATCGCGGCACGGGCTCGGCGGTCTGAGCAGGGTATCTGGCGTTCCAAGCTGGTTCAGCTGAGCGAGGATGAAACCGCAACGCTGGTAAACTCCTGGGAGGAGCTGGATGATGACAGCACCTCAACCACACCGCTGGTGATGGAAGGAGAGCCTGCAATAATCTGGCGTCCACGCAACAGCGCGACTGCGGAGACGTCTGCCACCGAATAACTTATTTTTTACAGGGCCTTGGAGAATAAAAATATAATGTCAGGGTTTTGGAATACACTTAAACGAGAGGCCTGCTTTCTTGCAGGTGCTGCAACCACAGCCTTCTTCTTTCTGGCTGGGGCGGATCTGTTACTGCCGACCTCCGGTCTCCTTGTGCAGATGTTCTGCTTTATCTGGCTTTTCGGTGTCATGCTGTGGTGCGCCTTTGGTGTGGTGCGCCATGCAGATTGTCTGGCAGTCATTCTTGGCGAGCCCTACGGAACGCTGATCCTGACACTCTCAGTGATCGGCATTGAGGTCTCGCTGATCGTTTCCATTATGCTGACAGGTGGGACAAACGAGCCTCTGGCCCGGGATACGATGCTAGCGGTGCTCAACATCGTGCTGAATGGCATGGTGGGCATCAGTCTGCTTCTGGGAGGGCTAAAGTACGGGGAGCAGCCTTTCAACACACAGGGCGCCCGTTCTTTCCTTTCAGTCCTCATTCCGCTCGCTACTTTTTCTCTGATCCTTCCCCGCTATACGACCTCAACGGCTGACCCTTCCCTTTCGACGGGACAGCAGATCTCGTTTGCGGTGATGATCAGCCTGCTTTATGCGATCTTCCTTGCCACCCAGAGCATCCGGCATAAGTCTTTCTTCATTCAGCCCAAACCACACTCCGGTGTGGCACTGTCCTTCCTGATGGCGAAGGATGAGGTGGAAGACGACAAGCATGCTCATGATGAGGATGATCATCACGATCTGGAGATCTATTCAACCGGCTATCACGCCACGTTCCTGATCCTGACCATGCTGCCGATTGTGCTGCTTTCCAAGAAATTCGCTGTGCTGGTGGATTTTGGCATAGCAAGCTTTCATATGCCCGCTGCATTTGGCGGTGTTCTTGTTGCGCTTCTGGTTCTGACACCTGAAGGTTTGGGCAGTTTCCGTGCAGCGTTGTCGAACAGGTTACAACGCTCCGTCAACATCTGTCTTGGATCAGCTCTGGCGACCATCGGTTTGACAGTTCCGGCTGTTCTGATCGCAGCCGGGATCTTTGACATTCATATTGTGCTGGGTGTGAAGGATACGGACATGATCCTGCTCCTCCTGACACTCATTTTGAGTATGATCACCTTTACCGGCAGCCGAACGAACGCCCTACAGGGCGCCGTCCATCTGGTCTTGTTTATCTTCTACTTCATCCTGATCTTCCAGCCCTAGCAGGTTGCCCTGCATCAACTCGTTGACCACATGATCCACCCAGTGCTGATTACCAATCGGCTCTGCGTGGATTCCGTCCTCACAAAAGCCTTCTGGCGTTATTCCCGGTGTTACAGAGATAGCAATGGCACCGCGCTCATGGCACAGCTGTGTGCCGACACGATTGATCATCTGCCGGCGAGGTTCCAGAACGGCGCCTAGTCCCCACGAGAGCGCAGGCACATTCATTGGTGACATGAGGTTAGACCAGTAAATCCGTGCATGAGGGTATTTGGTACGCAATGCATAAATCAACTCACCAAACCCTTTCTTCCATGCTTTGCCAGTACGGAAGTTCTTCAGGTCGTTAAAACCGATGCTGATGTAAATGTGCGTATAATCGGCATGCGGTAGATTGGGGACGACTACATCGCGGATTTGGCTGGAGGTTGCAGAATTACTACCAGCAGCCCGCCATTTAACAGGCCGTCCGGATACCTCTGCGATTTTGTGGGCCATCTTGCAGGTCAAGCCATTTGTCGTGTGGTCCAGCCCTACTCCGGCAACGGAGGAATCGCCAATAACAAGCAGATTGATCGACTGGCCCTGACCGGGAACGGTACCAAATTGCGGTCCTGGTGCGGGTGACAGCCTTAGTGAGTTGGCCCGAGCACGTAAGCCTTCGAAAATGTAGACGGGTAAAAGTGCCCAAGTTAGCCAGCTGGGAAAAGACATAAAAAAAGCCCCCTCGTTTGAGGGGGCTAATTCATCACGCTGCAAGTTCTCCTGCAAGTGCTTTTGCAATCAAACTACGAGTTTCCGGAATACCGTAGAGGGCGATAAAAGAACCAAAGCGTGGACCTTTCTCCTGCCCCAGAAGTACTTGATAAATCGCAGAGAAAAAGGTTTGCGCGACACCAGGACGACCATCAGGACCCGGCTTTGCAGTGTTCTGGTAACGCTCAATATTACGACCAATGTCGTAAATTGCGTTTTGGATATCGCCGCCGTCAGTCTCTGCTGGCAGGCCAGCGAGCACTTCATCCAGTTTGGTGAGCATTTCTGTCTCAACTTCATCTGCTGCTTTGAACTGCTTCGTTGGTTTCACAAAGTCGTCGTAGTAGCGGATGGCGTAGCCAACCAACTCATCCAGCATCTTATGCGTTGCAGCAGAAGAGCCCGGTGCGTAGCGGGAGATAAACGCCCACAGCACGTTCTTGTTCTCTGCGTTAGATGCAGACACCAGGTTGAGCAGCATTGCGAAGGAGATCGGCATCTCTTCTTTTGGCGGTGTGCCGTAGTGGATGTGCCAGACCGGGTTCATCAGCTTCTGCGTTGCATCCATGTTGTCGAACTTGGACAGGAAGGTGCAGTACTCATCAACCGCTTTCGGGATAACGTCAAAATACAGCTTCTTCGCAGTTTTTGGCTTCTGGAAGTTGAACAGGGACAGGCTTTCCTGATTGGCGTACTGGAGCCACTCTTCCATGGTCAGGCCGTTGCCTTTGGACTTGGAGATTTTCTGGCCTTTGTCATCCAGGAAGAGCTCGTAGTTGAAGCCTTCCGGAGCAGGACCGCCCAGAGCTTTACAAATCTTGCCAGACAGGTTCACGCTGTCGATCAGATCCTTACCAGCCATTTCATAGTCGATGCCCAGCGCGTACCAACGCAGCGCCCAGTCAGCTTTCCACTGACATTTGACGTTGCCGCCTGTCACCAGAACTTCAACACGCTCTTCAGTCTCAGGGTCAATGTAAGTCACAGTGCCTTTTTCGACATTGCGATCCACCATTGGCACCTGCAGCACAATACCTGTGCGCGGGCAGAGCGGAAGAAATGGAGAGTATGTGGCCTGACGCTCTTCACCCAATGTTGGAAGAATGATCGCCATGATCTTGTCGTAGACTTCCAGCATGCGCAGGAGCGCTTTATCGAACACACCAGACTTGTAGTAATCGGTAGAGGAGACAAAATCGTACTCGAATCCGAACTTATCCAAAAACGCCATGAGCTTTGCGTTGTTGGCCGCTGCAAAGCTTGGGTATTCGTTGGAGAATGGATCCGGCACGCTGGTCAGTGGCTTGCCAAGAAATGACGCCATCATCTCCTGATTAGGCACGTTGGTTGGCACTTTGCGGAAGCCGTCCATATCATCTGAAAAGCAGATCAGCTTGGTCGGGATCTTGTCTTCTGTCAGCACACGAAATGCGGTGCGCACCATGGTGGTGCGTGCAACTTCGCCAAAGGTGCCCATGTGAGGCAGACCAGATGGACCATAGCCGGTCTCGAACAAGACCGGCCCGGTCTTGGGTTTCTTCTCCAACCGTTTGACCAGTTTGCGTGCTTCTTCAAACGGCCAGGCTTTAGATACCTGTGCCGCCTCGATAAGTTCTGGGCTGAGATCGAGTTGAGGCAAACTGTTCATAGACATGGATTTTGAGATCCGTATTTGGAGATTAAATTGTAACTGAGTTTCGCTTTCTCCAGCAGGATTTAATGCCGGAAAGCTGCGCGAACTTATGTAAAACTAGCGCCCGCGTCAATGACAGTTCTCGGGTTTTCGGCTCTACCCCCTTGTATGAGGCCGGAAGCCCCCTTACCTTTGCAGTCATTAACCGCCGCCATACAATTTGGCAGAGCGAAAAACTAAAGCAAACCAAGAGGCAAAGCTTTTCGCTTTGGGGAGATATGGGTACAATAGAAAGATTACTAAGCGTAGAAGAAGCTCTCATTCATGTGATGGTGATGGTTTCCGCCGCAGATAGCGCGATGAGCGACGCAGAGCTGCGCCAGCTTGGCGATATTGTAGGCATTCTCCCTGTCTTCAAAGATTTTGACGACAATAACCTGATCAAGATTACCCAGCAGTGCGCTGAGCGTCTTTCCGGCGAAAACGGCATGAACGCAACACTGGCGCTTGTGGCAGAGTCATTGCCAACCAAATTGCATGACACTGCTTATGCTCTTGGTGTGGAGATTGCTGCGGCAGATTTGCGGGTAAGCCCTGAAGAAGTGCGTATGTTGCAGTTGCTGCGTGACCACCTGAAGCTGGACAAGCTGACGATCGCAGCGATTGAGCGCGGCGCTCAGGCCCGCTTCCGCACGCAATAACTTAGTTCAATCTGATTGGCGGGCAGCACGACTGCCCGCCAATCCTGCTCTTTGCACTGCAAAATATTGTTTGCAGCTGTTAATGCACGGTCTTGACCATATCCGGCAGATCCAGCGAGAAAGCTGGAATTTTCACCGCAAAGGACTCCCCCTTTTCAGTTTGCATACGGTAGTTGCCCGTCATGATGCCTGAAGGGGTATTGAGTGGACAGCCTGAGGTGTACTGAAACGACCCACCGGGTTCGATGACTGGCTCTTCACCAACCACACCTGCCCCGTTGACTTCCTGCGTGTTGCCGTTGGCGTCGATGATATGCCAGTGGCGAGACCGCAGTTGGATAGTATCAGAACTCAGGTTCTCAATTGAGACCGTATAGGCCCAGAAGAACTGCTCATCTTCGGGAGTGGACTCCTCAGCAAGATAATACGGTTCGACAGTGATCTGTATATTTCGGGTAACGGCACGATACATAGCACAACCCATTTCTAAGGAAAATTCCACTGCAAATACAACAGCAGTACGCATCCTATTTTTAATAAGTCTAGCCTTTTCACCCCGATCTTCGCAAGAGCAGCGATCTCACACCGAAGGATCTGGGTGGTTCAAAACCATATGTCGAACCATAAAAACGCGAGAAATGGCCGAAAGTGTGCAGATCGCAGCAAAAGTCCATGCAACCCATGAGAAGTAAGTGGGGAACAAGCAAAATGCGACGAAGACACCAATGGTTTCAAAGCCTTCAGCGAGCCCTCCCAGATAATAGAAGGACTTCTTGCCTCGTAATGAGGTTTGCATGCCCAACTTCTGTGCCAGAGTTGCGAATGCAAGGAAAGTGGAACCGTTAATGTAAAAGCTGAAAAGTAGGGCTGCCGCAGCAAGAGCGTTCTGCTCCGGCGCGACAAATGCAAAGGCCAGTGGAATTGCACCATAAAAGATGAAGTCGAATGTGATGTCGTAAAACCCACCGAGATGTGTTGATCCCGCCGCTCTGGCGATGGCACCATCCAACCCGTCTGCAAAGCGATTGAGCAGGATAAACAGCAGAGCTGTGTTAAATTGCCCAGCGGCTACCGCCGCCCCCGCAGCTAGGCCAAACCCAAGCCCGACCAAGGTCACTGCATTTGCAGTAATCCCCAGATCTGCCAGCGCTTTTCCCATTCTATTGAGAGGTGGGTCTATATAGCCGCGGAGCTTTGCATCAAACATATCGTATCCTATCAGATATGCTTTTCGTCTTAGGGCTTTTTTTCCAAGGTGCCTATAACAGTCCGCTCGCAATCCACACGCGCGGTGATCAAGATTACTTCATCAGAACTTGATCACGATCTTCAGCATAAGTAGTTCTGCCGGTGGGTAACCTTACTCGCGGTTTTTCCGCAATTTTTCCAGCTCAACCATCAGATCAAGTTTCAGGTCCTTTAGTTCATTCAAGACAACCTTGGTCTCTTCATGCACGTTGATACGATCTTGCTCAATATCCTTATCGTGCTCCTGCTGCATTGCTGCAACGATTATACCGATAAACAAGTTCAGGACGGTGAAGGCCGTGCATAATATGAAGGGAATGAAGAACAGCCATGCATTGGGAAAGACATCCATAACCGGCCGAACGATCCCCATACTCCAGCTTTCCAGTGTCATGATCTGGAACAACGAGTAGGCAGATGCTCCAATTGAGCCGAACCATTCAGGAAATACCAAGCCGTACAAGCGAGTGGCCATTACGGAGAAGACATAAAAGACAAGAGCCATGAGCAGGACGATTGAGCCCATGCCCGGAAGTGCGAGGATCAACCCACCAATGACACTTCGCAGAGAAGGGACAACCGAAATAAGCCTCAAAATCCTCAGAATCCTGAGAGATCGCAGAATGGTTGCCGGACCCGTTGCCGGGATGACTGCAATCGTGATGATGAAGAAATCAAAGAGGTTCCATGGCCCCTTAAAGAAACCCGGACCAAACGCGATGATACGCAGTGTCAGTTCAACAACAAAAATTATAAGGATCAACTCATCAAGAAAGCGCAGTATGGGGCCATACTTGGCAATAAGCATCTGGCTTGTGTCCAAGCCAAGAACAACAGCGTTCAACGCGATTATACTTATGATTGTGAATTCCCATTGGCGGCTTTCAATGATGGATCGCAACTTCGCCCGCATTTCGGCACTTGACCTCACATTTCGAATTTGGGCCCACCCTAAGTAATTATCTGATGGTTTCAAGTTGAAAGGGGCCAGCAAAATAGTGACTGGTATAGATGAAGAAATAGCCAAGAACTTCAGGTAGTAAAATCAAAACAACACTACCAAATTTAACTTATAGTTTCCATAGGCTTGATCATTTCCACAAGAGCTAACAAAAAATTACATAAACTCTGTAGAAATCGTGGGTATCGCTCGACACCAGAGCAAAAACCTCCTGAATGTATGCTCTGAAGAATAAGAGGCTGAGTTTAACACCCGTCGAATGCACCCGGCTTGAACCCTGCAATTGCGGTTTCCCCCTCTCCTCATACCGCTTGGGTACAATGAATGATGTTGCTAGGGCACTCTCTGCAACTCAAAATGCTCTGTATTCCTATTGGCAGATACAACCTAAGCTATTCCAAGAAGGGGCAGAGACGCTTCCTGAAGGACAGCGCACCAAGTGCCGGTGTTGGTGTTGGTGCGCTGATGTGCTTCCGTGCTGCACAAATACCATCGCCCACGTCCTGAGAATGCTCTCTAGTGGACTGACCTAAAGAAAATGGAGAGCCTCTGTCTCACTATTTCTTTTCTGTCTCTCGAACGCGATTGGCGATTGATAGCCTAACGACGAGTGTCGCCTGATTGGATTGTAAAAGCCCTCAATGTAAAGGCCAAGTGCCTTTTCTGCCTTCTGACGAGTCTGAAAGGTAGTTCGCCACAACATTTCAGACTTAATGGTCTTGAGCGCGGTTTCCACCATGGAATTATCGAAGCAATTACCCTTGCCGCTCATCGAAGGGGTAATCTTGTGCCTCGATAAGAGCCGCTGATAAGCATCGGAGCAATACTGGCTGCCTCTGTCGGAATGATGAATGAGACCATTTAGAGAAGTCCGTGTAGCCAGAACTCGCTTTAATGCCGTTGTCACCAGATCGGTCTTCATGCGATTGCTGGTTGCCCAGCCTACGATACGCCTTGAAAACAGATCTACGACGATCGCCAGATACAGCCAGCCTTCTGAAGTCCAGAGTGGAGTAAGAAGCTCCAAAGAGCTTCTCCTCCCCGAACCGGACGTGCACCTTTCAGCGCATCCGGCTCTCCGTTCAAGTCTGGCTCATAGCCATTGCGACATCATGATAGCGTGAGGTAACCGTA
>NZ_LMCF01000025.1 GCF_001623075.1 Pseudovibrio sp. Ad37 | reverse complement strand
TACTGGCATCCTCATGTGGTCCTGACAGCAAATCCTGATCCCGAAATTACTTGATCCAGCGGTTCAAGGTAGCTGGTCCCACGCCCAGATCAGCAGCGATTTCAGGAATGGGCCGACCACTCACTTCTACCAGCCGTACCACTTCCCGTTTAAACTCTTCCGTATAATGTTTTCGACCCATGAAGTCCTCCTCAATTTATCGTATCAGAAGGCTCTCCAGTTTTCCTGAGCCAGTCCAAAGGGAGATCTCAATCACGTATATGCCCACTACGACATCATCCAATGTGCGGAGTATTGGGCCGTAATGTTGTTGACCAGTCTGGCTGGTTTCCACCCCTAAAGTTATCGCATTTAGGGAGATGATAGATATGATTGTGTATTCCCAAGCCTTACTTTCGATGATCGCACGAAGTTTTTCTCGCATCGTCCATGTACCGAGACATTACGTTAGGGAATGATAATTAAAACTCCGAAACCGGCTGTTTTTATGTTTCTGCAATAACCAACTCAGAAAAACACCAAGAAAGAGAACAGTTCATTATGCTTGGGTCTAAAAATATACTTCACTCTTAGACAACTCCAGATTTCCACCAGGATTTTGTATCTGTCGTGCGAGTTTGAGAACCAATATGAAAGACTGTTCGGCGGAAAGTAACCGCAACGATGACGACTTGAGGGCGAGTATCAAATGGCAAAAACGACGAAGGATGACATAACCCGGTTTGTCATTGCCCAGGACCCGGTATTTTCAGAAGTGGTACAGGAGCTCTCACAAGGTCAGAAAACCTCGCACTGGATCTGGTTCATCTTTCCTCAATTACGTGAACTGGGTCGTTCTTCAACCGCACATTTCTTTGGCATTGCCGATCTTGAAGAAGCTCAGCGATACCTTGCTTATCCTCTCTTGGCCTCGCGGCTGCGTGGATGCAGTGGGTTACTGCTCAAGCACACTGACCTCACTTCCAAGCAAATCCTTGGTGAAATCGACAGTTTGAAAGTACGCAGCAGTGCAACACTCTTTGCATATGCTGCAGATGATCCAACAGTGTTTCATCAGTTGCTCGATCAATTCTATCAGGGACAGCCGTGCGAACTCACCGTGGATGCTCTTAAGATGCCATGGAAGACCTAGTATCTCGGCAGTCCTATAATCTCTGAGCACTCTTCATTTTACCTCTCTGACGCACAATACCGTGTTCCGTCTTTCGCCAGTAATGCGGTTTTATCGCGAACTCAATAAGGGCCTTGTAAGAGGCGATGCACCCAAGAACCCAATAGAGTGGGATACTTGCAATCTCCCAGGCTCGAGGGCAAAAGCCGCGCTTTGCACTGCCTTGTAAGACCGTAACAACAGAGCCGCCAAGACCAAAGAGGAAACAGAACATGGCATAGATGCTGAAAGCATCAAATGCTTGCATTCCGGTGCTGTAATAGTTCAGAGCAAGCTTTCCAAACATCCAAACTGTACATGGTGCAGCCCATAGACACAGCATGCCGCCAAAGAATGTTAGGAGCAGCAAGGCAAAGTTTTTCAGGCCGAGCTGCTTGTAAGCCAACCTTGGATTGCGCAGATGAACGGCCAGCGTTTGTATCCATCCTTTATGCCAGCGGGTACGTTGGTGTAGCCAGGCTTTGAGCGTAAGCGGCGCTTCTTCAAAAGTGGAGCTGTTTAGCGTGCGTGTCTTAAATCCTTGCCGCGCAAATCTGACTGCCAGATCCGCATCTTCTGTCACGTTGAATGGATCCCACCCGCCAACTTTCCGCAATGCGCTGACACGGAAGTGGTTGGATGTCCCTCCCAGAGGCAGCAGAAGGTTTTTGCGAGACAGAAATGGTAGGAAGACATCGAAGAGTGCCGCATATTCAAAAGCAAACTGGCGGACCAACCAGCTTTCCTCGGCGTGATCGATGGACAATGCAGCCTGCAAGCAAGCGATGTCATGGCCCTCAAGCGCGAACTGGCAAATGGCTTTTTTCAGTTGCTGTGGCTCAGGCCTGTCCTCTGCGTCAAAAACCGTTACGAACTCACCTTTTGTCGCCGTAAGGCCAACGGAAAGCGCACGAGGTTTGGTCTGCGGTTTTCCGGGAGGCAGGATGATCATCCGCATTGATTTCTTTAACAGTTTGCGGAGGTTTTTCTGTGTCAGCTCATCATCTTGCTCGACCAGAAAGATCACATCGAGCGCATCTTTCGGGTAATCCAACGCATCCAGCCCATCAACCAATTGGCGGCAGATTGCTGACTCTTTGTAAAGTGGGACAAGCACGGTGTAGTGCGGCCACTTTTCCAGCTTTGGGACAGTGAATTCTTGCCGGTCAGAGTAGGTGAAGAAGGATGCAAGGCGAAGTAACCCTGTGACACCGAGTGATAAAGTCAGCAGAATAAAGAGGCCCCAGAAAAATACGTCAAACGCAAAGCCAGCTGTTCCCAGAAAGATGATTGGAGAAACTGTCAGCAGCTTTCGCTGTGAAGGCAAAAAGCGATACACTGCCGACATTGAAACATCGTCTTGTGCCAATGCGTTGGCGCTGGCCGTCGTTACCGTCAACGCCTTTTGGTACTTCGGTGTCACCACCACAATCTTGCTCGTGGCTTCATCAAAATAGCCTAGAGCTCGCTCAAAAGCCTCTAGCTGGTGCCCAAGTGGTGCTGCTGCGAAGACGACCTTTTGATTGAGGTCCAGTGCAGGAACAAACAAAATCCCTTCAGTCTCGAATGGTTTTAGCTTTTTATCAATTGGCGCAATAGCTGACAGGCTGCCATCAGACGCATAGCGGACATTCATTTTGCCGGAAATTCCCCAGTAGAACACTGAGGCATCGAGAAATCCTTGTTCAATTAGATAATTGCTGGTGCACTTGTCTTCCGCCGTCATCCTGGACTTTGCGAAATCAATCAAGGCCTCGGAGCAATTACATTGCAGCAGGACTTCCCGTTCCAACGCATTCTTCAGACGCACAAACTTCGGAACATATTGGCCTTTCTGTGAAGGCTTGGGGATATTTTTGATAAGAGGTCCAGCACGTTCATGAGGCGTAGGATCATCGATGGATTGCTCTAGGGGAGTAATCGCTGTCATGCGGCTTCGCAGGGCTTGTCCCGCTTCAACCGAGCGTGTGCTTTCAATACAACCAATCGAAAGAGATAACGAACGTAGAGTATTGGCCTGTCGTACTGAGAAAGGCAGCCCATTGCCTACTGATATCTCGGAGTATTCCTGACAGCCCTTTGATACCCCGGCCCTTGTTAATCTAGGAAGCTGATCTTCAGTTACGGGCCTTCCCCTTACGCAGACATTCACTTAGTATCTCCTTGAGAATTTCCCGTTAGGCTTACGCTCTGTTGCAAACTGGATTGGATAGCTTTTGCGTTTCCCCATATTCTTCATATTGCTGATTTTATGTAGTGCCCAGCCGCTCATTTTCGCGGCGTCAAATGCTATGGCACAGAATGCGAATGGCTCAGATACCTGGGAGATTTCCCAGAGCTCTCCATTGTTGGGAGGGGGAAACAGTGGCTCTGAAATTGGAGTAAGGTCCCGATCAGGCTCCTCTTCGGTAACCATCCCTTTGTTCTCTGGCGGGCAGTCCGGTCTTGCAACAACCGGTAAGGCGCCGGAGCGGATACGCTTTATTGCTGCAGATAACTTTCCGCCCTTCATTTTTCGCGATAGTGAAGAGCGTTTGATGGGTTACAACGTAGATCTTGCCCGTGAGATCTGCCAGAGCCTTAAGGCCGCTTGTAGCCTCAAGATCATTCCATTTAACCACTTGGCCAATACGGTGTTTAATGGTGAGGCCGACGCTGTCATTGCCGGAGTGAGCATGACGCCGGATACTCTTGAGAAACTGTCATTTTCTCAGATTTACATGCGTTTTCCGGGACGCTTTGTTGTTGGCAGGAACAGTACGCTGGAACCTCTGCCAGAAACTCTGGGCGGAAAGCGCATTGCAGTTGTCGAAGGGTCACGTCATGAAGCATTTCTGGAACGGTTCTTTACGGACGCAATTGCTGTTCCATTTGAAAATGAAGAGCTTGCCCGAAATGCCTTGTCAAAGTCAGCTGTAGACGCCTTGTTTGGCGATGGAATGAGGCTGTCATTCTGGCTGGATACACGCACTGCTGACGGATGCTGCAAGTTTGCAGGAGGGCCGTGGCTGGATCCGAGTTACTTCAGCGGCGGATTGGCGATTGCAACAAAGGCAGGCAATACCAAGATGTTGAATGCAATCAATCTTGGTCTTACCCGCCTTCAATCCAACGGTCGTCTCGGGGAACTCTATCTCAGATATTTCCCCCGCGGTTTCTTCTGATCATCTCACTTTAGGTGTGCCGTCTTTGTTGACGCGACTGGAAAGCCAACCTTGCACATGCGCTAAAGCCTTGAAGGGTAACATCAATGCCCAACCGAGCTGGCGTGGTTCTTTGCCCTGAAACTCGCTTAGGCCGAAGGTGATGTTCTCCTGACCGCCTTTTGGATCATTCACATAAGTGGAGAATAACCTGTCCCACCAAGGGAAGTTGAAGCCATAGTTACTATCGGTTTCGATTGGACGGGTGGAGTGGTGGATGCGGTGCATGTCCGGCGTCACGATCATCCAACGCAGGATACGGTCTGCTTTGTCAGAGAGTTTGATGTTTGCGTGATTGAACATAGCGGCTGCGTTGAGGACAACTTCAAAAATCACCACAGAGAGAACGGGTGCGCCGAGGAATGCGACGACGATCACCTTCCATAACATAGAGACCGCAATCTCCAGCGGATGGAAGCGCAGAGCTGTTGTCACATCAAAGCGTGGATCGGTGTGATGGACCTTATGCAAATGCCATAGGAACGGAACTTTGTGGCTGGCGACATGCATGGCCCAGACCGCAAAATCGAGTGCGAAGAAGGCAATTACGCCCGCTATAACAGGGTCGATTGCCAGCCAGTGCGCAAGACCAAACCCTTCCACCTGCGCCCAGTAAGCCGTTGATACTGCTGCAAAAGGCAAAGCGAACCGTAGCATCAGAGTATTGATTATCGACAGGAGAAGGTTGGTTGACCATCGCCGCGGCCGCTCCTGGCTCTCTGAACGCCTTGGGATGAAGAATTCCAAGAATGCGAACACTAAGAATGCGCCCGCAAATACTCCCAGGCGAATGACGCCTTCTTCCATGATAGATTCCGTTCGATTAGCGCACATCTTCTACGCATTTATATTAGTTAATTTGAATATGGTGCTTATTGAAGACGGGGACAAGTAAATTTCCTGTCACTTTTGTCGTGAAAGAGGCGCTAAAATAGCTTCATGACTGAGATTTTATGGACACGTCCTGAAGGTGAGTGCCATGGCACTCTTGTGTTGGCTCATGGTGCGGGTGCGCCGATGGATGCCAATTTTATGAACCGGTTTGCGGAAGCTGCGGCTGCGAATGGCATTGCTGTTGCGCGGTTTGAATTTGCTTACATGGCAAAACGCCGGGAGACAGGCAAGAAGGCTCCTCCTCCGAGGGTGGACAAACTCATTGGCGAATTTCAGAGCGCCATGCAGGATATTCTTGAACAGACTCAAGGCCCTGTCCTGATTGGTGGCAAGTCCATGGGTGGGCGTGTTGCTGCGATGTTGGCGGGTGGAGATAGCCTACCGAAACGTATTGCTGGTGTTGTTTGTCTTGGGTATCCGTTCCATACAGAAGCGAAGAAAGAGCTGGCGGACTGGCGGCTTGAGCCGTTGCAGAAATCCACTCGTCCTATCTTGATAGCGCAGGGTGACCGGGATCAGATGGGGCATCAGGCTGAGGTGGAAGCTGTTGATTTACCTGAGTTTGTTCGGCTTTTCTGGCTGGAGGATGGAAACCACGATCTTGCCCCGCGCGGTGCTTCTCCTGCGACCTGGAAAGGCAATATTGAGCAATCTGCGAAAGAGACCGCAGAGTTCTTTAAGTCGCTGATTTCCTAATATTTTTAGCCCTGCACCTTATTGTGTGGGGCTTTTTTTTGCTCAATTTATTGCGGAGTTTTTGAAGTGAGTGATGTTGTTTGGACTGCGCGTCAAAGTGGATGGGTTCCCAAGTCAGATGATGCGCGAACGCCCTATGACGTTGATTATGCCCGCATCGTTCATTCTCACGCATTCCGTCGCCTCCAGGGGAAAACCCAGATCCTCAATCTGGGCGACAGCGACTTTTATCGCACCCGTTTGACCCATACACTGGAAGTTGCGCAGATCGCGTCGGGCATCACGCGCCAGTTTCGGGCGTTCTTCAAGGATCATCCGACCTACGACTACATTCCCGAAGAAAGCCTCGTAAAAACAATCAGCTATTGTCATGATATCGGGCACCCGCCTTTTGGGCATGGGGGTGAAGTTGCGCTGAATTACTGTATGCGCGATACCGGCGGGTATGAGGGCAACGGCCAAACTCTGCGCATTGTTTCCCGGTTGGAGAAGATGTCGGCCAAACATGGGGCTGATCTGACGCGGCGGGCATTACTGGGCATGATGAAATATCCGGTGGCCTTTTCCCGGGTTCATAATCCAGAGTTATCCCCGCGACTTAACCCCAATACCTCTGCAGTGAGCCTGATTGATCGCAAGCGTTCTGCTCCGCCAAAATGCTTCATGGATGGGGAACAAGAGATTGTCGATTGGGTGCTGGAACCACTCTCTGAGCGAGACCGCTCGCTGTTCTGCAGTTTTGAATCCAAGAACGGCAAGCACGGAAAATCCCGTTTTAAATCATGGGATTGCTCCATCATGGATCTGGCTGATGACATTGCCTATGGGGTCCATGATTTTGAAGATGCAATTGCTTTGGGGCTGGTTCGGGAAGAGCAGTTCCGGGAGGATATCTCAGCAGAGGTTTGCGCGGCATTTTTGGATGATCTGATTGAGAGCAATCCGGAGAAGTATACCGGCAATGCCTATGAGCAGATGATTGCTGGGCTGTTTGGCAATGCCAATCGGCGAAAGCAGTTCATCGGTAAGCTGGTTCACTTCTTTATCGTGGCTGCTCAGATCAAGATAAGCGAGGTCTTCAGCGAGCCGCTTTTGAAGTACAAAGTGGTGCTGCCAGAAGGTCATAATAAGGTGCTTGAAGCCCTGAAAGGCTTTGTGTTTGAACGGGTTATTCAAGCACCAAATGTGCAGCATCTTGAGTTTAAAGGACAAACCATGGTGGTGGCTGTCTTTGAAACCTTGATGAGCGAGCCAAAAGCCTTCTTGCCGGAAGAGGTTTATACTGACTTCGAACAAGCTGAAGAAGGTTCACGGATCGTCTGTGATTACGTGGCAAGCATGACGGATATGATGCTTCTAAAAACCTATGATCGGTTGTTCAGCCCGCGCATGGGATCGATCTTTGACCGTGTGTAGTTGCGGTTCTCATTCAATATCAATGAGTTAAAGAAAAACGCTGCCAGAGATTTTCTGACAGCGCTTTTTTGTGCGTTGGTTTGCGTTTTTTACGCTTTTCCTGAGCTGTTGTGTCATGCAGCATTCATGGTCATTCACACTGCCAGCCACAACTTTTTATCTGAGCGAATTCTTGTCGCTTGTTTGAATCCAATCAAGCGGAACGCGCTTTAGTCCTTGAACACTATGTTCGCGTCCAGCTCATAATCCTTGGAGCAGAAGTCGCACATGATGTGGACGGTTCCTTCCGCCTTCATCTCGGTTTTGTCTGCCTCAGAAAAGTTCTGCATCATGGCGGTGATCTTTTCTTCCGAGCAGGTGCATTTATCTGCCATCTCCTGCGGGGAGAAGACGGATGCACCACGTTCGTGGAACAAGCGGTACAGAAGACCTTCGACAGTCAGGCTTGGATCGATGAGCTCGTCATCTTTTACGGTCTCGACCAGCGAGCGCGCTTCAACCCAGGCATCGTCTTCATCAATCTCGTGAGCTTCGTGTCCTTCTGGCGCGTCGCCCGGATGGATGTCGGCCTGTTTGAGACGATCCAGAGACTGAGGCAGGAACTGAACCATGATGCCGCCAGCAGCCCAGGAGTGATCAGCGCCACCCTCTTCGGCTTTGGTCAACACTTCAGCCACGCCAAGGCGGACGAATGTCGGGATCTGCTCTGACTTCTGGAAGTACTCGTGAGCCGCCTCTTCCAGGGTGGTGCCGTTCAGGACCACGATACCCTGATAGCGACTGGTGTGTGCGCCCTGATCAATGGTGAAGGCCAGATGGCCTTTGCCGAGCAGGTGGTCTGGTTTGAACCCATCTTTGGCTGCAACTTCGGCGACCTTGTCTTCGCTGAACTGCGCCATAGCACGCAGCCCGTCGGGCGCGTTGAAATCAACAACGAGCGTGGAGACTGCACCATCGGTCTGGGCTTGCAAGGTCAGGCGACCTTCGAATTTGAGGGTACTGCCAAGCATGGCTGTCAGGACAATTGCCTCTGACAGCAGCTTGTTAACTGGCGCAGGGTACTTGTGCCGCGCCAGCATAGAGTTCAGCACCGGCCCCATATTGATAACCCGACCGCGAACGTCCAATGCTTCAACAGCAAAAGGAACAACAGCGTCAACGCCAGCGGCGGTCGGTTGAGCAGGTGTATTTGTCATTTTACTTTTTTATCCTTCAGGCAAAGCACCCATGCACCACGCCATAATGCCTTTTTGGGCGTGGAGTCGGTTTTCTGCCTCGTCGAATACCACAGAATGCGGGCCGTCGATCACCTCATTTGTCACTTCTTCCCCACGATGCGCAGGCAGGCAGTGCATAAACAAAGATGAATCGTTGGCTTCGCTCATCAAGCGTTCATTGACTTGATAAGGAGCCAGCAGGTTATGACGCGTTTGTGCTTCGTCATCGCCCATGGACACCCAGCAGTCGGTGATAACACAATCACTGTTTTTCACAGCAGCAAACGGGTCGTCTGTTACTGAGAGTTCAGCACCGGATGTATAGGCCTTTTCGATCCATTCAAGAGGTACTGTCAGTTCATTTGGTGCGGCGACGTTAATTTTGAAGTCAAATTTCGCTGCCGCTTCGATCCAAGAGTAAAGAACGTTGTTGCTATCGCCCACCCAGGAAACGGTTTTACCCTTAATGCTTCCGCGGTGTTCTTCGAATGTCATGATGTCGGCCATGATCTGACAAGGATGCGAAACCTTGGTCAGGCCGTTGATGACGGGAACACTAGCGTATTCTGCCAGTTCTCTCACAGCATCATGGTCCAGCATGCGGATCATGATCATGTCAACAAAGCGAGACAGAACACGGGCGGTATCAGGAATGGACTCGCCGCGGCCAAGCTGCATCTCAGCGCCTGTCAGCATCAGGGTTTCGCCGCCAAGTTCCCGCATGCCTAAATCAAAGGAGATGCGGGTTCTGGTGGATGGCTGCTCAAAGACCATGGCGAGCACTTTGCCTGCCAGAGGGCCCTGCCCGCGATGAACACCATTGCGGGTGGCTTTGATCTGATTGGAGACCTTCATAATCTGGCGAAGGTCATCGCCTGAAAAATCGCTGATATCGAGAAAGTGCTGTGGTTTTGTCATAGTGGTCATTTGGCAGTCTCGGCAGTTTTCAGCTCGGTTTCCATGTCCGCAGCAGCGGCTTCAATCTTTTCAACGAGCAGGTCAATTTCTTCAGCGGTAATGGTCATTGGCGGCATAATGCGGAGCACATTGTCTCCGGCACCAACCGGCAGCAGGCCGTTGTTGCGCATGTGGGCCAGCACCTGTGTGTTTGGCACTTTGCATTTCAGGCCAAGCATCAGGCCTTCGCCGCGCACCAGCTCAAACACATCACTGTGCTGATCAACAGCGCAGGCCAGCTTCTGCTTCAGCTGCAAGCCTTTTTCCTGAACAGCTTCCAGGAAGCCTGGTTCCAGAACCGTTTCCAGAACAGCATTCCCAACAGCCATCGCCAGCGGGTTGCCGCCGAAGGTGGTGCCGTGAACGCCAGGAACCATGCCACTGGCCGCTTCATTGGTTGCGAGGAACGCCCCCATTGGGAAGCCGCCACCGATGCCTTTTGCAATCGCCATTAGATCCGGTGCAACGCCTGCCCACTCATGGGCAAAGAGTTTGCCGGTTCTGCCAACGCCTGTCTGGATCTCATCGTAGATCAGCAACAAGTCATTCTCATCACAGATCTGGCGCAGACCTTTCAGGAAGGCCGGGTCCATGGTGCGGATACCACCTTCACCCTGAACAGGTTCCAGCATGATCGCTGCAGTTTCTGGTCCAACGGTCTTTTTGACTGCATCCAGATCACCAACCGGTACCTGATCGAAACCTTCTGGCGCAGGGCCGAAGCCTTCGAGGTACTTTTGCTGGCCACCAGCAGCGAGCGCTGCCATGGTTCTGCCATGGAACGCATTTTCAAAGGTGATGATGCGGTTCTTTTCAGGGTTGCCCTTGGCAAAGTGATAGCGCCGCGCGGCCTTCATGGCCCCTTCTGTTGCTTCCGTCCCGGAGTTGGTGAAGAACACAACATCAGCGAAGGTGTTGTCTGTCAGCAGCTTTGCAAGCTTCTCACCCTCAGGAATTGTATAGAGATTGGTGACGTGCCACAGCTTTTCAGCCTGAGATTTGAGCGCCTCAACGAGCTTTGGGTGTGCATGACCCAAGCCGGAGACGGCAATACCTGAAGCACAATCCATGTATCGTCGACCATCAGCCGCAATCAGCCAGACACCTTCCCCACGCTCGAACGCGAGGTCTGAGCGTGCATAAGTCTGCATTAGCGACGAAGTCGTCATTTCTTACTCCTCATGGATTGAGCTTTCTCGATATGCTCAAAAGTCTTGGTTGCTACAAAAACAAAAAAACGCCGTGTGGCGTTTTGAAACTAAGAGAAGCGACATATAAACCGCGTTCCCTCAGGGCAGTCAATAACACGTATTGCCAGCAATACCTTACTCCCGTTCAGGAATTGGCTGCCAGCCTTGTGTGTCTCCCTCTGGTGCCGTTCAAACAGGCTGCTACCGGAAGAAGCATGCATTGTGGCATTTTTAGAGGATAGAGTAGAGATTAAATCCCATGCTCTATGACCAGTTTTTTTCCACGGTTCTTAAGGTTTATTCAATACACCTCTAGCGTGTACTACGGCATATGAGAGAGGAGTGCGCTTAGTTCTTGTATTATGCAATTTGTAGTTTACTAGTGTTTTTTACTAGTTGTTTTTCAGTGGTAAATATATGTATTAAATATCAACGGGGTAACGCTATCAACTCTTACTTTAAGTTGGAAAGAATGCGGTGGAACTTGGTTTAACAAACAGCTCCTATTCTTTAGATTGATAATCTTCTCCCACCACAACACGGCTGTTATAGGTAAGTAGTAGTACGGCAATTCTGGGGAAAACCAGAGTCTTCCCCACCTCAATTCTTTGAGGTTGTTGCTCGTATCAACGCCCATATAGTACTGTGTGTTAAGAGTTATACACCATCTCGTAGTTACTGAACGCTGCAAGCACACACGCTCAGGTAAGCGGCACTTTCGGATGCGTCCGAACTGAGCGAATGCTGTTTTGCGCGCCACTGAAGGAAGACGGGGCCCTTTAATGAGCTGGACAGCAGAACGTGTAGAGTTACTAACCAAACTTTGGGCAGACGGGTTAAGCGCCAGTCAAATCGCGGGGGAACTTGGCAATGTGACCCGTAATGCGGTGATTGGTAAGGTTCATCGCCTTGGTCTTTCAGGTCGCGCTAAGTCGGGAGGCGGCGCAACCAAAACGAGAAAGGTGCCTACCCCAACGGCAAGGGTTGTCACTTCAACCAAACCAACAGTGGCTGAAGCGATTGCAGCTGTTGCGCCTTCTCCAAGTCCCCGACAGATTCAGCCAACAATAGCAGGCGCCAACGCCCTTAAAGTTGAACCGATTGAAGCTATCCAACCAGAAATTTCTCCAGTCCCAACCTCCGATCTCTTTATTCCGGTTTCAGAACGCGCCTCCATCCTGACATTGAATGAGCGCACCTGTAAGTGGCCGATTGGTGATCCGAGTTCTGACGACTTCTATTTCTGTGGGCGCCAGTCAGATGCAGGCACACCTTATTGTGCGCATCACCGCAGCATTGCCTATCAGCCCGTCAGCGACCGCCGCAACCGCCGCGCAAGCTAATCTGAGCTGAAAAAGCAACGTATTGAGCCGGGTCCGAAGCCCGGCTTTTTGCTGTTTTGGGGGTTGCCAGCTGCTAATGTCGGTGACCTGTAGATATGAGAAAACCGCCCTTGGGCGGTTTTAGATTTCCTTTTGTGCCTTAAACACTTACCCAACAGCGAACTGGTCGTTAAAAGCGTATCCGGCGCCCCGGACAGTGCGGATCGGGTCTTTCATGCGGCCTTTGTTGATGGCTTTGCGCAGGCGGCCTACGTGGACGTCTACGGTGCGCTCATCTACATAAACATCATGGCCCCAGACTCCATCCAGCAGCTGTTCACGAGAATACACCCGGCCCGGTGCGCTCATGAGGAACTCCAGCAGGCGGTATTCTGTGGGGCCGAGGTGGATTTCACGGCCTGTTCTGCGCACGCGGTGGGTTTCGCGGTCGAGCTCGATGTCGCCAGACTTGAGCATTGTGGAGACAACTTCTGGCAATGCACGGCGGAAGATCGCACGAACACGGGCCATAAGTTCCGGAACGGAGAACGGTTTGACGACATAATCGTCAGCCCCGGTTGCCAGACCGCGGATGCGCTCGGATTCTTCGCCGCGCGCTGTCAGCATGATAATCGGCATGCGCTCGGTTTCTGAGCGTGCCCGCAAACGACGGCAGAGCTCGATGCCGGAGAGGCCCGGAAGCATCCAGTCCAGCAGCAGCAGGTCCGGCTGGCTTTCCTGTAGGAGGAGTTCCGCCTCATCTCCTCTTGCGCACACGTCAACAGTGTAGCCCTCTGCTTCAAGGTTATAGCGCAGCAGCAGGCTTAGCGGTTCTTCGTCTTCTACAATCAATATCTTAGGCATATTAAAGTGCTCTCTTTGCACCTTCTCTTATAAAGCAATTGCGTGTGTTCTGCTCGTTATAAGTGAATTCGGTCTACACGGTTGTACTCTGCGCCAGTTCGTCCGTCTTTGGACGATCTGTTGGAAGGTGACTTCCGGAGATCATGTAGTAGATGTTTTCTGCAATATTGGTTGCATGATCACCGATGCGCTCAATATTCTTCGCGCAGAACAGTAGGTGTGCGCACATGGTGATGGAGCGCGGGTCTTCCATCATGTAGGTGAGCAGCTGACGGAACAGGCTTGTGTAAAGTGCATCCACTTCGTCATCGCGAACATGTACGCGCTGGACAACTTCAAGATCGCCAGAGGTGTAGGCGTCCAAAACGGCTTTGAGCTGCTCAAGCGCCAGATCAGACATGTGCTCAACGCCCACAGCGAGCTGTTTGTTGTTGAACTCAGATTCAATCGCCAGTGTTCGCTTGCCAATGTTCTTGGCCATGTCGCCGACGCGCTCCAGATCGTTGGAGATGCGCATGGCGGCGATGATGTCGCGCAGGTCGCTTGCCATTGGCTGGCGGCGTGCGATCACGGAGATGCACAGCTCTTCCAGCTCGGCCTGCATGTTGTCCAGGCGCTGGTCGGCGGCGATGGTGCGGGTTGCCAGTTCGCGGTCCTGCCTCAGCAGTGCGGTGACAGCGTCGTGAACAAGGGTTTCTGCCAGTCCGCCCATTTCAACGACACGTCCGGCCAGTTCTTTCAGCTCTTCATTGAAGGAAGAGACAATATGATCTTTCATCGGATATCTCCTTAGAGTACCGCTCTTTTATTCTTAACCAAAACGGCCTGTGATGTAATCCTGCGTGCGCTGGTCTTTGGGGTTGGTGAAGATGTCGTTGGTCAGCCCCTCTTCCACCAGATTACCCAGATGGAAGAACGCGGTGCGCTGGGACACACGTGCGGCCTGCTGCATGGAGTGGGTTACGATGACGATGGTGTAGTTCTGGCGCAGTTCGTCCATCAGCTCTTCCACTTTTGCAGTGGCAATCGGGTCGAGCGCAGAACATGGCTCATCCATCAGGATCACTTCCGGAGACACAGCGATTGCGCGCGCGATGCACAAGCGCTGCTGCTGACCACCGGAAAGGCCTGTGCCCGGCTCGTCCAGACGGTCTTTCACTTCTTCAAACAAACCTGCACGCTGCAGGGAACTTGCGACGATATCTTCCAGATCCGACTTGCCTTGTGCCAGACCGTGGATGCGTGGGCCGTAAGCCACGTTCTCAAAGATTGATTTCGGGAACGGGTTTGGCTTCTGGAACACCATGCCAACACGTGCCCGCAGTTCCACCACATCAATGCGCGGGTCGTAGACATCGTCGTTGTCCAGGAGAATGTCGCCTTGCACGCGGCAGATATCGATGGTGTCGTTCATGCGGTTCAGGCAGCGCAGGAAGGTGGATTTTCCGCAACCGGACGGGCCGATCAGCGCGGTCACCTGATTTTTGCGGACATCCAGATCGACACCATGAAGGGCCTGTTTGTTGCCGTAAAACACTTTTACATCGCGGCCACGCATCTTGAGTGTTTCGCCTTCAGCTGAAATGGCTGGAGGGGCGCTCATCATTGTATTCATTGCACTCTCGGTGTCTGTGGTCATTTCCAATGCCATGATCTTGCCTTTCAAATCACCAGCGGCGCTCAAAACGTTTACGAAGGACGATTGCGATTGCATTCATCGAGATCAGGAAGCCGAGCAGCACCATGATCGCGGCAGAGGTTTTCTGCTGGAAGGCAGGTTCCGGGAAGTCTGCCCACATGAAGATCTGAACTGGCAGCACTGTAGAGGGATCAACCGGGCTTGCCGGGATGTCTACAATGAAGGCCACCATGCCGATCATGAGAAGCGGTGCGGTTTCGCCCAATGCCTGCGCCATACCGATGATGGTTCCGGTCAGGATACCTGGCATTGCCAGTGGCAGCACATGGTGGAACACAGCCTGCAAGCGGGAGGCCCCGACGCCGAGTGCGGCTTCGCGGATGCTTGGCGGCACGGCCTGAAGCGCTGCGCGGGAGGCGATGATGATGGTCGGCAGAGTCATGAGCGCCAGCACCATACCACCGACGACCGGTGCCGATCTCGGTAATCCAAAGACGTTGAGGAACACTGCCAGACCAAGCAGGCCAAACACAATGGACGGCACCGCAGCCAGATTGTTGATGTTCACCTCAATCAAGTGGGTCCAGCGGTTTTTGGGTGCGAACTCTTCCAGATAGATCGCAGCAGACACACCAATTGGGAACGAGAGGGACAGTGTGACGAGCATGGTCCAGAAGGAGCCAACGGCTGCACCCCAAATGCCTGCCATCTCCGGCTCACGGCTTGCACCGGACTTGAAGAAGATAGAGTTCCACTCGTTTGCGACAGTGCCTTTGGAGACCAGATAGTCGGTGTAGGCGATCTCTTTATCTGAGAATTTGCGGAAAGATTCTGGCGTTTCTAACTCTTCAATGCCCCACTGACCAGCAGGCACGGCAGCATCCGTAGACAGCGGAATAAAGGCTGTTCCGGTGACGCTGGTCGGTGTTACCTTTTCTGCTTTAATGGTTCCGCCGTTCACCTCTACAAAGAAACTTGGCATGTTGGCGTTGAGTGTGCCGCCCGTCCCGATGTTAGCAAGGTGGCCCTGCAGAGTAACCAGTTCAGCTTTTTGCTTTTCCAGTGCGCTCATGATCTTGACCAGAGCAGCTTTGTTACCTTCGACCTCAGAAGTCAGTCGCTGCGCAACGAGAGGATCTTTCTCATTGGCCAAGCGGGTCTCTAAGCCTGAGATCTTTGTATTCACGCTGATTTGTGAACGACCACGCGCTTCGATCTTGCCTGTCAGCAACTCGATCTCGCGGTCATAATAGGTCTTCAACGCTGCAAGGATCTGGTCAAACTCAGCTTTCTCCGCGGTAATGGTCACCTGACCTTCCGTGCCAGAAACCGTTGCTGCGCTTGAGCCGGCGATCTCGGTTTTCTTCGTGATCAAGCCTTTGACATAAAGGTCAGCAAAGTCGGAGAGCGGGATCGCAACCGGACCAGTCCCACCCAGCATGGAAGGATCGGCTATCGCTTGCTTTTGCAACGTGACATTGGCACCGGAGGACACAAGAGAGTAGAGCACACGGCGGTTTTTACGGTCAGATGCGAATGGCAGCTCTGCCTTCAGACCGTCGCGAATGATCTTGTTGTAGCTAGCGCCAGCCGGGTTGGCCGGATCGACTTTTTCCGCACTTAGATTGAGCGGAACGCTTACGTAGTTGTAAGTGAAGGCTGGCAAGCCTGAGCCGACAATTGTGAAGAGCAGCAGAACCAGAAATGTTGCGGCCAGTGCGATGGCACCCATGCCGTAGGCTTTGAAACGCGCTTCCATGCTGTAGCGCTTTTTCAGGCGCTTGCGAGCTTCGTCTGTCGTATGGACGCCGGAAGGAATGCCTTTGACACGCCCGCCAATGGCAGAACCGGCAGTGTCCTGAGCGATATCAATCATACTGTTCCCTATATTTCTTCACGACGCGCAGAGCGAAGATGTTCAGAGCAAGTGTGATGCAGAAGAGGAGAAGACCGAGTGCAAATGCTGCGAGTGTTTTCGCGCTGTCGAATTCCTGGTCACCGACCAGCAAGGTGACGATTTGCACGGTCACGGTTGTTACAGCTTCCAGCGGGTTTACCGTTATGTTTGCGGCAAGCCCTGCAGCCATCACCACGATCATGGTTTCACCAATGGCGCGGGAGATGGCGAGGATCAGAGCGGACACGATGCCCGGAAGAGCGGCTGGCAGAACAACCCGGCGGATTGTTTCCGACTTGGTTGCACCAAGACCGGCAGAGCCATCGCGCAGTGACTGTGGCACCGCGTTGATCACGTCGTCAGAAAGGGAGGAGACGAACGGAATGATCATAATGCCCATGACAAGGCCAGCGGCCAGTGCAGATTCTGAACTGACTGACAGGCCGATGCTTTCGCCCCAGCCACGGATAAAGGGTGCCACAGTCAGCGCCGCGAAGAAGCCGTAGACCACGGTTGGAATACCGGCCAGAATTTCCAGAACCGGCTTTGCAATGGCACGCACTGGCGTGCTTGCATAATCGGAGAGGTAAATTGCGGAGAGTAGACCAACAGGTGCGGCCACGAAAATAGCAATTGCTGTGATCAGCATGGTGCCAACCAGAAGCGGGATTGCACCGAAGATTTCAGTATTGGCTTCGCCGTGCTCGGCCCCTGCCCCTTCAAAGGCGCTTTGCGGGCTCCAGTGAGTTCCGAAGACGAAGTCCAGAATTGGGATCTGGCGGAAGAACATCAAGCTTTCAAAGATAAGCGAAAGAACGATGCCAATGGTGGTGAAGATCGCAACAGCAGAACACAGGATCAGCAATCCCATGACGGTGCGCTCTACAAAATGACGGGCTCGCATTGCCGGTGTGATGGTGCGATTGCCGTACCACAGACCACCAGCAACCAGAGCGATGATCAGTGTTGTTTTCAAAAAGAAGGATGTTTGCGCAAGCGAGCTGAACACTTCTGCCGCCTGCTCTTTGCCAGCATCTGAGAAGGCCACAATGCCGCCGAATGCGATGGCGCGCGCGTCCCGCAGAAATGCCTGAAGTTCTGCTTTGGACAGCCCTTCGACAATCTCGGCCTTTGCACTGATCACCATTGTATCAAGCAAGCGCGGCTCAACGACTGCCCATGCAATCAAAAGGACAAATGCTGGAAGGGCGGCCAGAATGGCCAGGTATCCACCATGGTAGCTTGGACGGGAATGCAGTGCAGAGAGCTGACGACCAGCAACCTGCATCGCCCGGAAACGCCCGTAGACATTCGCGGTTACGAAGACCAGTAGAAGAAGGGCAGCGTAAGTCCAGAACATTTGTTGTTTCGCCTTATCTGGCTTTAATTTTTGGAGGATGCAGGAAAGCGGTCAGCTGGACATGCTGACCGCTTTCTTAGCGTTTGCAATTAGAATGCAAGTGGTGTCAGCGCTGATGCAGATTTGGAAACTGCTGCACGGTCAGCTGCTGGCATCGGGATCAGACCTTTGTCAGCCAGGTAACCTTCGTCACCCCAAGTGTCTTCATTGGTGAACTCACCGAGGTATTCAGCGATACCTGGGATTACGCCAACGTGCTCTTTCTTGATGTAGAAGTACAAAGAGCGGGACACTGGGTAGTCGCCTGCAGCAATTGCATCAAATGTTGGTGCAACGCCTGCGATGTTTGCGCCCTGGATCTTGTCAGCGTTCTGATCAAGGAAGGAGAAACCGAAGATGCCGAGTGCATTCGGGTTCGCATCAAGCTTCTGAACGATCAGGTTGTCGTTCTCACCAGCTTCGATGTACGCGCCATCTTCACGGACTTCGTGACACGCTTTTTTCTTCAGACCGAGGTCAGCAGCACCTGGCACCATTTTACAGCCGCCCTGCATTGCCAACTCGGCAAATGCATCACGGGTACCGGATGTTGGTGGAGGGCCAAGCACTTCGATCTTCGAGTTAGGAAGGGAAGGATCGATGTCGGACCAAGTCTGGTATGGGTTTGCAACCAGTTTGCCGTCGACCGGAACTTCTTTCGCAAGAGCGAGGAAGATCTGAGCCAGTGTCAGGTCCAGCTGAGTGCCAGCCTTGGAGTTCGCAAGAACGATGCCGTCGAAACCAACGGTAACTTCTACTGGAGTTACGCCAGCCTCATTACACTTCACCAGCTCCTTGCCTTTCATGCGGCGGGAAGCATTGGTGATGTCAGGAGTGTTTTCGCCAACGCCTTCACAGAAGAGCTTGATGCCGCCGCCTGAACCAGTGGATTCAACAACTGGTGTTTTGAAGTTTGTCTTCTGACCAAACTGCTCAGCAACTGCTGTCGCAAATGGGAAAACAGTGGAAGAACCAACGATCTGGATCTGGTCACGAGCCTGTGCGGAACCAGCAGCAATGGTACCTGCGAGAGCGAGCGCTGCAACGCTTGCGAATGCCTTGATTTTCACCTGAAGTCTCCTGGGAGTCTTGGTTTAAGAGCGCGTTGCGTTCATAATATTCACACAACGTGCTCTCATCTTTGCTTGAGCGAATTCTTTTCGTTTGATTGAAACCAATCAAACGGAACGCGCTCTAAACTGTTTAACTACGTTCACCTCACAGCGCCCCGGCTGCGAGCTGGCTGTAACCTAGCGTTTGGCTGTGATGGTTATATGAACGTTGCGTATCAGTTTTATGACATTGCAAGTGTTTGAATTTATTAGATTATTTTAATCGATATCATTTTCATCATAAATAACAGCGCCGGGTATGAACACGCGGAAGCAGGCGCCTTCATCTGGTTTGCTCTCAATTTCCAGGCGAGCCCTGTGCCTTGTCAGAATGTGTTTTACGATGGCCAGACCGAGACCTGTCCCTTTCATCTGACGGCTCGTAACCACGTCAACCCGATAGAAACGCTCGGTTAACCGCGGCAGGTGCTCAGGATCAATACCCGGACCGAAGTCGCGGACCTCTGCAATCCAATGTGGTGTCTCAGTAGAATCAGGGTCCAGACGGCATGTGACATCGACTCGGCCCCCGCTGGAACCGTATTTCAGCGCGTTTTCGATGAGATTGCTGAAGACCTGTACGAGTTCGTCTTTCTCACCGCGAATCTCGGCAGGCTCCTCAGGCACATTCACATTCACCTCAACACCCGATTCTTTCGCAACCGGGAGCAATGTTTCCACGGAGTGGCGCATGATCAGGCTGAGATCCACGAGGGTTTCCGGCTGAACGTGCACCTTCATCTCAATGCGGGACAGAGACAGAAGATCGTCAATGAGGCGGCGCATGCGCTCTGCCTGATCCAGCATAATACCGAGGAACTGGTCCTGTGCCTTCGGGTCGCCCTTGGCTGGGCCCTGCAGAGTTTCAATGAAGCCTGTCAGTGATGCCAGCGGGGTGCGCAGCTCATGGGAGGCGTTGGCGACAAAATCGGCCCGCATCCGCTCCAGGCGGCGCGCTTCGGTCAGGTCGCGAATGACAACGAGAATGAGGCCCGGACGTCCGCGTGGGACGGCGAGGTTTCCGCTGGAGACGGACCAGAGCGGCGCGATGTGCGCTTCCAGCCAGAGTTCCATCGGCACTTTCTCGGTCCAATCAATGACTTCTGTAGAGCCGCCATTGGAGACACGGTCCAGCGCTTCCAGCAGGGATGGTGCGCGGATGCGGAAGGACAGGGGATCGCCAACCGCAATGGTGCCAAAGCGGCGCTGTGCAGCGAGGTTCACGTATTGGGTGGTGCCACGATAATCGACGACAAAGCACGGGTCCGGCAGAGCATTGACGGCGGACTTCATGCCGCGGTCGACGATCTCGCTGGCTTCCTTGCGGCTGACACCGCTTGGTGCTTTGACCTTGGTGCGGCTTTTCATGCCGCCGCCGATGACCAGAACAAAAATGAGGGCGTATGCGAAGAACGAGGCCCAGACGGGTACGTCGAAGGCTATGGAGAAGAGAGCAAAAATGCCGGCAGATGCCAGAAGGATCCAGCGCACATCAACGGGTTTGCGATAAACCGCACGCCGGTTGAGACCTAATCTCAACGGCTCCTGATTGGCCTGCTTTTCTTCCTTGTCGGTATCCAGGGACATACGTGCCACTCTCTAAACGCCGCTGTGCGTTTACGTTGTTTTTCTTTCAAGACTGGCCGAGAATTTAACAGGGCCAGCATGACATTCTCGCGACGGCGGCACCTCATTTCTTCAGTTTTCCCAACTGGAGATTGTCAAAGACGTAGCGAAACCAAGGATCTTAGAGGGCCTGCGCCCAAGGGCAAACAATGTTTATCCGCTGAGATCGTATCGACGAGTTGCTGCGGTTATATATTTAGCAGGTTTAACAAATCAAGCAGAAGAGAATGATCAGCCCCACTTGAGTGGTCCGGTTTGAAAGTTAGTGCATGACTGGCCTTTGGTCTACTGGAATGATTACTTCAGGAGCCGGTGGGCGGAAGTTCAGCGCACTATGGGGGCGTTTGGTATTGTAGTGTATCCTCCACCTTTCGATGATTATTTGGGCTTCACGCAACGAGTAA
>NZ_LMCF01000024.1 GCF_001623075.1 Pseudovibrio sp. Ad37 | reverse complement strand
ATCCGGGGCATGCCTTGCCCCATCAGAACTTCAACCTGCCGTAACTTCACAACAATATCTTCAGGTTTGGGGCGCTTGATAGCCATCTATGGTCCTCCGGTTTCCTAACTATAGGCGTGGACCACTTCAAAGGGGGAGGCTCAAGAAGCTGAGGAATAATAATTAATCGGCAAACCTTCATATGCGGCAGTGCAGACGTCATGCAACTATCATGTTTAGCGTTTAGTGCTCAATTGAAGTGCAGTGTCCTCCCCCTCTTACCTTTGGTAATTGTATTTAAATGGCCTGCGTCTTTAAATAGGTCTTGCAAGCGGGTTCCGGCTTCCGTGATGGGGCCGCGTTTGTGGGGCGTAACAAAGGGCGAACGATGGAAGAGATTCTCGAAAAGCTGGAAGCTGCGATTGCACAGAAGGATTGGGCGGTAGCGGAAAAGTACATTCTTCTCATGCTGGAGGAGGATGAGACCAACCCGAGCCTTTGGTACAACCTTGGCCTCGTGCGCCGCCGTGCGGGCAACAATGTGCAGGCCCTTGAGAATTTCCAGAAGACACTGGACCTCAACCCACAACACAAAGGCGCTATGTTTGAACGGGCTGCGGCTTGTCTGGACATGGAGGATTTTGCCTCAGCGCTCAATGACTTTGCCGAGTTCACCGCCGCCTACCCTGATGATAGCGATGGTTTGCTGAACCTTGCCCGCATTGCACTGCACATGGAGGTTCCGGACCTGGCCCTGCAAGCCTTCCAAAAGCGGGCTGAGCTGGAAAATGATGCTGAGAATATTCTTGGTGCAGCAGAAGCCATGCAGATGCAGGGCAATGATGAAGGCATCAACATGTTGCGGCGATTGTTTGCCAACAATCCGCCTGTGCGCCCTGAATTGCTGAAAATTATGAGCCAAGGATCATTCGGGCGCGTGCCATTGAACTCGAAAGCTATGCTTCCATAAGACGGTCTATGACTGGCCTCTTAAGCTTCAACGGAGCGCTTGGCACGGACAGATTTGCGGTAGTGGCCCGGTTCTGCCTGTAGTTTGCCTTGTGTGTCCAGATGGGTTTCGAATTCGTCTTCATCCATCGGAGCGCAATCCAGCTCCAACGCCTCTCGCTTGAATGGGAAAGCTTGTGCGATTGGAGTGCCTGCTTTTAGCGTGCCTTCGAATTTTGGGTCTTTCCAAAGCGCTGGAAAATGAACGAAGCCACCTTTGAAGCGGTCACAATCCACCACACCTGCCAGTGTTCTGAACGGCAACTCTTCGCGATTAAGCGGATGGGTGAAGAGCAGTGAGATGCCTTCAGGGGCCTCAATGCTCCAGAAGTTATTGAGCTTGATAATGAAGTCGCCCGGGTTTGTTCTCAGTGGCGCACCGGTTGCCTGTTCTGGCACATGCAGGCCGATGGGTGATCGGGTTTGTTGTGCTTTTGGTGAGACTGGCTTTGGCCAGTGCCATGAGAACTCGCCGCCTTTCATCGTCACATCACAGGGCAGCTTGAAGAGGATGCCCGTTGAAAAACCGTCGATGATTGGTGGGCAGTGTTTGAGTGTGCGCACCTGTTCGTTGCCCAGCAACTCACTTTCAGCCGTTGAAGGGATGTCTTTCAACCAATCAGGCAGTGATGCCTTTGCTTCTACCGGCTCAGGAATATGTCCGTGGAGTTCTGGCAGGCAACGAAACTTGAGCTTCATGAAGGCTCCTAAATGCGTCTCTTAATCTGGAATCCAGCGTCCACTTCTCGGTGATACGCCTTAGAGTTTCACGATGGCAGTTTTCAGCTTGTTCAGGCAGTACGCCCATCCGGCGCTGGAGTTCATGGCACGCAGGTACTCCCGCCAGCCGTCTCCGTAGCGCTCGAAATGACTATGCACCAGTTTGAGCTGCGTTCCACCCTCAACATCTGAAAACTGAATTGTGACGATGCCAGCTTTTTGCGGGTCTTCAATCAGCAGGCGCTTGGGAGAGATCTGCCAGGCAAGGACAATCTTGCAGCCCTCCTCCAGCTCCTGAATGGTGCCCCAATGCAGGCGCCTGCCATCTTCCACATCTTCAAAACACGAACCGCCCACCAGTGGCTCGATGCCGAGTACACCCTCAGGTGCGAACCTGTACTCTGCGGGCCACCAGGCGTCGATTTTCTCCAGAAAGCACGCATAGGCGCTTTGAGTTGATGCAGGCAGAAGCACCTCTGCCTTGCATAGTGAAAATTGCTCCAAGACGCCCGTTTCGCCTGATGTCATCGCATCCCCCAATTACACTCAACCGCGTCCCTTCCTACGGCGAGCCATCACGTAGACTGTAGCAGCAATTATCGTAATTGCTACAAAGAGAACACCGATGACATTGATGACAGGGGATATGCCAAACCGCATGCGCGCCCCAATCTCCGTAACCAATGTCCAGCTTGGGCCAATGGCAAAGAAGGTGGTGTTGTAGTTCTCAATAGACTGCAAGAACGAGATTGCAGCAGCTGTGAGAATGGTCGGCATGAGGAATGGCAGTGTGATCTTGCGGAACACAAAGAACGAGGAGGCCCCCAGATCCAACGCCGCTTCTTCCTGCACGATATCCTGACGTTGCAGGCGTGCCATGAACATGAGCATGCAGTAGGAGGCGATGAAGCTGGACTGAGCGATGGTTGCGGTCAGCAGGCCACCTTCCACCCCGAAGGCATCCCGCCAGAAGATAAGCGTGGTTGCCCCCAGCACGATGCCCGGTGTGAGCATGGGCGACACAAGGACGGTATAGAGGAATGTGGTGGCTTGGGATTGCAGGCGTGTGAGCAGCAAAGCCCCAGCCAATCCAAGAGGGATTGAGATGATGATGACGCCCAGCGCGATGACCAACGAATGCCAAAGCCCGTCAATGAAACGCTGATCCTCTGGCAGTGCGCGAAACCAGTCCAGCGTGAAGCCTTGCCAGTCGATGACAGAGGGGGTTGGTGATGCGTTGAAGGCTGCAATCACCATGAAGATCATGGGCAGGAACATGTAGGCGAAAAAGATCACCAGATAGCCATTGAGGATGGTAGCAGCCCAATCAATGGGAGATTTAACCTGTTCTTTCATGGCGCCGTTTTCGAGTGTTGTTGATGTCATTTCGCGATGTCCCGAATGCCGACGCGGAAGACCCACATGTTAAACAGAATAAAGATGATACAGGCCACCAGAAGCGCCAACGAGTATGCGGCACCCTGGTTCCAGCTGTCTGCCTCAAAGAAACGGCGGTAGATCACCTGAGAGAACCAATCGGGGTGCAGGCCACGGCCCACAGCACTTGGAACTGCAATAGAACCTGCAGAGAGCATGAAGGTCATGATCGCGCCAACGGCAATACCGGGTTTGGCGTGCGGGAGAACCACGCGCCAGTGAATACGCCATGTGGACGCGCCCAGATCCTTTGCTGCTTCGATCTGGTTTTTGTCGAGCGTATCGACCGTATTGTAGATCGGGAAAACCATGAAGAGCACGTAGGCGTAGACCATCACAGTAAACACGGCACCATTGGAGGCAACAAAGCGGAAGCCTTCTCCCGCTTCCATGTTGATGATGCCCAGCAGGTCCAGCAGGCCGTTGAGCACGCCTTGCTTTTCCAGGATCATGATCCACGAGAAGATGCGCAGCAGCTCGTTGATTGCGTAGGGGATCAGCAGGCCAAGCATCAGGATCGCAAGCTTGTTGCGGTTCGTGGTCATCGCAACGGCGTAGGCCACTGGATAGCACAGCGCAAACGCAAGAATGGTGACGCACAGCGCGTAGATGATGGTAGCAAGGAAGATCTGGAAATGGACAGAACTCATCATGGTGAAGTTCTTGAGCGAATAAGAGGTATCCAAGCCGACAGCGTCTGTCGTGGATTTCTCAGTTATTTCCAGCGCAGCAATTTGGGCTTCCAACTCGCCTTTTTGCGCTAGTAGCGGTGCTTCTTCGGCCTCAATTTCGGCAAGGCTGCGGCTTACCGCGCTTGTGTTGCCTGCTGATGGTGCACCAAACGGGTTCAGCCCGGATGTATCATTTGCTTCTGGTACTGACGGCGTTCCAAATGGATTGAGGCCAGTGGTATCATCGGAGGGTGCGGGTGTGGCAAACGGGTTGAGTGCGGAGGCACTGTCTTGCTGGGGAACCGTGGACGTGCCAGCGATCAGGTCTTCTTTTTCGGCCTGAAGCTCCACCAGTCTGGTGTTGATCTGGAACACATCTTCATAAGCGCGATCAATTTCCAACGCCAGCGTTGCTGCGGCTCCGCCCCTGTCTTCATAGGTGAAGGCTCGGTCGATCATGGACATTTGCGGCAGTATAATCAGCACCACAATCCAGATCGCAGCCAAGCCTATAAAGAGGGAGGTCAGGCCTTTGCCGTAACTCTTGATCAGACTATTCACTGGCCAGCTCTCCCGGACGCATCACAACGGCATCTTGCGCAGCAAACCAGAGCTTCTGGTCTGCGCCCAAAGGCTGATGGGTCTGCTCAACATTGGTCACATGGATTGCAACGGGCTGGTCCCCTGCACGCATATGGAGGTTCACAAAAGGACCTTCCATGTCGCGGCGCTCCAGAATTGCGGAGAGGCCGTTTTGCTGGCCCTGCTTTTCTTCCAGAGTCATTCGCTCAGGACGCACGAAGAGGATGGCCTCCTCTCCCTCATTCAAGCCGTGTGCGTTCTGGCCAAAGAGCTTGCCTTGCGATGTTTCCAGAATTGCGAAGTCACCTTCTTTGCCAATGACCTTGCCTTTGAAGATGTTCTGCTCACCCACAAAGCTTGCTACAAATGGCGTTTTGGGGTGCGCGTAGATCTCGTCAGAGGTGGCAACCTGTTCCACTACGCCTTTGTTCATGACCGCAACGCGATCTGACATGGTCAGCGCTTCACCCTGATCGTGCGTGATGTAGATGAAGGTTACACCCGTTTTGCGCTGCAGGTCTTTCAACTCTGCGCGCATGTGCTGGCGGAGTTTGAGATCGAGTGCGGAGAGCGGCTCATCAAGCAGGAGCACAGAGGGCTCAACTGCAAGGGCACGGGCAATGGCAACGCGCTGGCGCTGTCCGCCTGATAATGCTGTTGGCAGTTTGTCGCCCTGACCATCCAGCGCGACCAGAGACAAAAGCTCCTGCGCCTTTTCCAGCCGGGTCTTCTTTGCGATGCCGCGTGCTTCCAGACCGAAGGCAATGTTGTCTCGTACGCTCATGAGCGGAAACAGCGCAAGGTTCTGAAAGATCAGAGCGGTTGGTCTGGCGTTTGCACGGATGCCGGACATGTCTTTCTCGCCGATCACGACACGGCCCTGTGATGGGGTGAGAAAGCCGGAGATCATGCGCAAAATGGTTGTTTTGCCACAACCAGACGGGCCGAGGATGGAGAAAAACTCACCAGCGTTGATCTTAAGGTCAGTGGGCTGGACGGCGACGAAATCGCCAAATTTCATGGAGAGGTTTTCAAGAATTACATCATTGCCGTGCATGAAGTGCCTATTGCTTCGCTTCAATCTTTTAAAGATTGGAAATTCAGAGGTTTTCTGCGTGCCTGACATTTTGACCAGTGCACAGTCCGTGCTCGTAAGGTGCGCAGTCTTGCTGCTGCATTTCTTAGGAGCGGATGTGCAAAGCGCGGCTGATGCCGCGCTTTGCTTTCAACGCCCTTAAGCGTTGGTGATCTTGTCAACGTATTCCTGACGCAGCGGAGCGAACCACGGCGTATCTGCCGGGTACCACCACAGGTTCGCCAGCGTGTCGTTGTTGTAGATTTCCAGGAACTGCTTCTTGTAGGTTTCGCCTGCATGGTTTGCAGCGCCAACAACGGCGGAGTTGTAGCCGGTGTTTGAGCTGAACATGCCTGCCATTTGCGGGTCAAGCATGGCGTTGATGAAGGCGTAGGCTTGTTCTGTGTTGGCCGCACCGCTTGGAATGCCCATGGAATCCATCCAGGTCATGCCGCCTTCTTTTGGCATGCGGTACTTCCATTTTGCATCTTCGCGGCTGAGCAGCAGACCGGTTGTGTCCCATGTCTGGCCGATAGACGCGCCAGCCTGTTTGAAGGCGTTTGTTGCTTCGGTTGCGTTGTTCCAGAACGCAGCAATATTTGCTTTGCGCTCAATGATGAACTTGGCCACTTCGTCCCAAACGCGGCGGGCGTCTTCCTCGGTCTTGTAAACATCAAGCATACGGTCAGATTTCACTTTGCCGATTGCATCGAGGTATAGGCCGGTGCCGATCAGAGCGGACTTCTGACGGAAGGCAGCCTTGCCTTTTGCTTCTGGTGCCCAGAGGGAGCCGAAGGAAACTTCGTCGTTTGACAGCGGGAACACGGAGCTGTCAAAGGTGATTGCCTCTGTGCCCCAATCGAATGGCAGCAGCATACGCTTGCCACGGTAGGTGCCGCCCAGCTTCACGCTGTCGCGCAGCATGGAAGGCACAACAGCATCAACCTTGAGCTTGCTCTCATCGAGAGGCGCCAGCAGGTCATCCGGGTAGTAGTTGGCACCGTTGGTGATGGACGGGAAGATCACGTCAAAGCCCTTGCCACCAGCTGCTTTCAGCTTTTGCTCAGCTTCATCGTTGGAACCAAAGGTGGACAGGTTGATCTTGATGCCTGTGTCACCTTCAAACTTCTTGATCATGTTGTCCTGAACGTAATCGCCCCATGCGAACACATTCACCTGACCAGAAGATGCCAGCGCATCAGAGGCCTTCAAAATTGCAGGAGCGGCAATCGCAGCAGCGGAGGCTGCGGCAGTGCCTTTTATAACCGAACGACGAGAGATAGACATTTACGGACCCTCAAGAGACAAAGAATTCTTAATAGCAACCGAGGCGCGATACTTAGATTCGGCGCCCCTCCGGTTCCATCACCTAGGCAGCTAACTGCAACCTGTGACAGACCCATGACAATTTACGTATATTAACTTATGGAGCGTAGCTCATTATTAGCGGGCTAGGCAATATTGTATTTATATTTCTATAGGTTGACCTGAAAACTCTAGGTAATTTCAATCTGTTATTTATTTGGCAAACTAAAAAGGGAGCACCTTTTCAGGTACTCCCTTTCAATTGTCGCAGCCTACAGGCTCTATCAGACGCTTGCGTGCGCTCTTTGCCGGCGACGCCGCATAACGACGCCATACTGCGGAGCAAACAACATGGCAAGCACCTGCTGCAGACCAGCGACAACCGCAATCATACCGGCTGCGGACACGGAAAATTCGTAGCCAAGGAGGCCCGGACCAAACGCTGCCAGCAAGTAGCCAAACAGGCCAGCGGACAGAGATGCTATGCCGGAGATGAAGAGCTGGACTTTCAGATTATCTGTCAGCATGCGAGCCGTTGCTGCCGGGCAGATAAACATAGCAATCACAAGGATTGACCCTACAGCTGTAAATGCAGCAACAGCCGCGATTGCCACCATGACAATGAGTGAAAGGCCAAGCCACTTAGGCGAGAAACCAAGGCTTGCAGAGAGCAACGGGTCAAAGCTGGAGATCTTCAACTCTTTGAAGAACAGCACGATAAACATAATCACCAGCATGTTAACAACAAACAGCTGCTTGATGCTTTCCGGCATGGTCATGAGCACCTGCCAGTTCCACAGGTCTGAGAGCGAATAGGCATCCAGCCAGATTGCACTTTCCAGATTGCCGTAGAGCGCGTGCTCCACATCCAGATGGACGCCAGCGGTCCCGGTTTGCTCCAGAATCACAACGCCTGCTGCGAACATGGTGGTGAACACCACACCCATGGCTGCCCCCGGATCTACATTGCCGATACGCCGGATAAGCTCAATCAGAAGGACTGCGAAGATAGCTGCTCCCCCTGCTCCGAGCATCATGGCCCAGGAGCTGGTCTCATGGGTGAACAGGAAGCCGATCACGATACCTGGCAGAACCACATGGGAGATTGCATCGCCCATGAGCGCCTGCTTGCGCAGAACGAGGAAGTTGCCAAGAAGACCGCAAGCGAGCGCTGCCAGAGATCCGAGCAGGATGCTTGGGAGGTCAAATTGCAGGAAAATATCCATCAGACTGCTCCTCCTCTGCTTGTTTCACCACCGCGCACAACATGCGGGCTTAGTTCCTGTTCCAGCACCCTGACTGTATCAGCGGGCAAAACTTCTCCGATTGGCTTCAGAGACCAGTCTGCCAGTGCATGGGATTCTTCTGGGTGCATTTCGCGGTAGAGGTTCCAGAGTTTCTGATCTCGCTCAATGAGGCGAGCTTCAGACTGGCCTTTGACCGTTGGCTGACCGTCACCGCCCATGAATCCACCACGACGGAGGATGGAGCGGGTGAGAGGTTCCAGCACCGGTTCATCGTGTGCGATGGCAAGCAAACCCTGACGCAAGTGCACGATGCGCTGGAAACGATAGTGCTTGAGCGCTGCTGCCAGAATGCCTCTGACAGGCGAAATAAGCAGGGAAACTACAAAGAAACTGAAGAGCACCAGCACGATCAAACCGCCTGTTGGCATGTTTGGTGCACTGGCTGAGAGAGCAGCTCCGATGTAGCTTCCCGAGGCGCCAATACCTGCTGCAATGGCAACCAACACCGGCACGCGGTCTGTCCAGAAACGGGCAGCTACAGGTGGGATGATTGCTAAAGCAATAATGAGAACGAGACCTACTGTTTTAAGGCCGATCACCACAATGCCCAGCAAAAGCAGAAGCAATGTGCGGTCCAGCCAACGCACGTTGTAGCCACAGGCTGCTGCAAAGCTTTCATCAAAGCACAGCAGCGAGAATTCTTTCATGCGCAGCACAACGGCAAGGCCAACGAGTGCTGCTGCCACTGAGATGGTCAGCGCCTCAGACTTGAGCATGCCGGAGGTTGCACCAAGCAGGAAGCCTTCCAGACCCGCCTGCCCTGCAATGGACATGGACTGGATGATCGTCAGCAGTACCATACCCACGGCGAAGAAGGTGGAGAGTACGGTGCCGATGGCGGCATCTTCTGTGAGGCGAGTGTGGGTTTTGATCCAATCCACGGCGAGAACGCCGATACCAGCAGACAAGGCCGCACCAAACAGGAGCACTGGCAGGGAGCGACCAGAGTCAAAGTAAACCTGTGCGATAATGAAGGCGAGCGCGACGCCGGGAAGTGTTGCGTGACTGACGGCGTCCGAGATCAGTGTCCGCTTTCTGAGCAAAACAAAGACACCGATGGCACCACTGGCCGCCCCCAGAAGGGCTGCGCCGATGCAAACCAGCGCTGTGTTGTAGCCTGCGGACAAAGTAAGGGCGGCAAAGAACTGTTCCATGACGTCGCCTTACGCGTTTGAGGCTTCAGAGAGACCATCCAGCTGGGTGCTGGCAAGGCGTCCGCCATACGCTTTTTGCAGGTTCTCAGCGGTGAAGGTTGTCTCCACCGGGCCGTCTGCCACATGCTGCCCATTGAGTAGCAGGATGTGGGAGTAGTAATCACGCACGGTTTCAAGGTCGTGGTGAACTACAAGAACGGTCTTGCCATCTGCTACCAGTTGGCGGAGCACCGCTACGATTGCTTTTTCTGTTGCAGCATCCACACCGGCGAACGGTTCGTCCATGAGATAGACTTCAGAATTCTGCGCCAATGCTCTTGCAAGGAACACTCGCTGCTGCTGACCACCAGAGAGCTGACCGATCTGTCGGTTTGCAAAATCCTGCATGCCAACGGACTTCAGGCAGTCCATCGCCTTTTGCCGGTGTTTACGGGATGGCCAGCGGAACCAACCGATTTGGCCATAAAGACCCATCAACACAACATCGATCGCGGTTGCCGGAAAATCCCAATCTACGGCAGAACGCTGCGGAACGTAGGCGATACGCTTCAGTGACTTTTCGATTGGCGCACCGAACACTTTGGTGTCGCCGGAGAGTTTCGGGATCAGGCCAAGAGCGGCTTTCAGGAATGTGGACTTACCAGCACCATTAGGGCCGATGATGGCTGTCAGGCAGCCTTTGGGGGCAGAGTATGACACCCCCCAAAGAACTGGTTTGTGATGGTATGCGACCGTCATGCCCTGCACGGTGAACGGCAGATCTTGCGAGCTCACAGCTTTTGAGGTGTTGGTGTCGTGCAACAAGTGCAGACCTGAGGAACTTCTATCATGCATCTTAGTGACCTGCTCCAAGCTTACCCTGCATACCCTGTGCTGGTGCTTCACCGCCCAGAGCACGTGTAATCGAGGTCATGTTATGGTCGATCATACCGATATACGTTCCTTCATAGGTATTGGACTGGCCCATTGCATCTGAGAACAGCTCGCCGCCGACTTCGACCTTGTGGCCTTTGGCAGCTGCCCCCTCGACCAGCGCACGTACATTGCGCTCTGATACTGACGATTCAACAAACACTGCTGTGACTTTGCGATCTACAAGAAGATCAACCAGTGTCTCAATCCGCTGCAAACCAGCTTCAGAGTTTGTGGAGATGCCCTGAATGCCGACCACTTCCAGATTGAAGTCGCGACCAAGATAGGTGAAGGCATCGTGCGCGGTTACAAGAACACGGCGCTCTTGAGGTACTGTCTGGAGGATCTTATCGCCGTAGTCTGCCAGCTTCTGCACTTGAACCAGATAGGCTGCTGCGTTGTCGCGATATTCCTGCTCGTTTTCAGGGTCTATGGAGATGAAGGCTTCGGTCACGCCATTGATTGCGCCTTGCCACAGGGTCGGGCTCATCCAGACGTGCGGGTCATAGCGGCCGGTGTACGCGGTTGACCCTTCGAGTTTGGCAGAGTCGATGGATTCACCGATGAAGAAGACAGGCTTACGTTTTTGTAGCTTCAGCAGCAGATCTTCCATCTGCGCTTCCAGAAACAGACCGTTTGCGAAAATTGCATCTGCACGGCCCAGTTTCACCACATCAGAGCGGGTTTGACGATAAGAGTGAGGATCGATGCCGGTTCCCATCAGCGCTTCAACGGTAACATTGTCTCCACCAACTGCACGCACAGCGTCGGCGACCATGCCGACTGTTGCAACTGCATTGATCGGAGTTTTTGCAAATGCTGCTGACAGGCCGGAGAGACCTGCGAAAATCATGACTGTTACTGCAAGCACAGCAGCTTTTAAGTAGCGCATAAAATCCAACTTTCTAAAACGACTTGAGCAAATTTTCACGCTCATCATCTTGCACAGTTTTAGGACCCGGCCTCGTTGTTCTCAGCCAACATCTTCGCCCTGAGCTCTTTAAATAAAGATACCATTAGAATTTCTGCAGGCATCCTGTTTCTTCCGGCAGTCTAGTTGCAACTCATTCTTAATTGCAATAAAAAAATGAAGCTTTTTGAAAATTGGTGTTTTGCGTCGTTTGCGATGGAAAGCGCGGCGTGAGCAGAAAGTCGACCATCAATCAGGCCTAGTTGCCATTGCCTCTTATTTGCCAAAGGCTTATTTATGGAGGCAATGGGAGAGACCTGACATGAGCAAGATGGACTTCAATCGCGATTTTGATGCACGACATGGTGAGCTTGTTGCGATCACCGATGAGCTGTCGCGCGTAACCTGCAATAACCCGAGTGCCCTAACGTTTGCAGGAACTAACACTTTCCTTGTTGGTAAAAACGAGGTTGTTGTCATCGATCCGGGCCCGATGGATCTGGAGCATCTGGACGCGTTGATGAAGGCCATTGATGGCCGACCGGTCAAAGCTATTCTCGTCAGCCACACCCATGTGGATCACTCCCCTCTTGCTGGCCCTTTGAAGGAAAAGACAGGCGCTCCCGTGATGGGGTGCGGACCTCATAAACGAGCAGTTTCGTTTGCTGATATGGCCGAAACGCCTATGGATGCGAGCTCTCAAAAGGACTTTGCACCGGATGAAGAGCTGGAGGATGGTGCCAAAATCTCTGTTGATGGCGTGACAATTGAAGTGGTTGCAACGCCGGGTCACACAGAGAATCACCTGTCTTTCGCCCTTCCTGAGCAAGGTGTGATGCTACCCGGTGATCATGTGATGGCTTGGTCCACGACCATTGTGGCGCCTCCAGACGGGTCCATGAACGCCTACATGAAGTCGCTCGACAAGCTCATAGCGCGCAGTGAAACTCGCTATTTCCCGTCCCATGGCGGCGAAGTGAACAACCCGAAGGTCTTTCTTCCTCAGTTAAAGCAGCATCGTCAGTTGCGCTCCGATGCTATTCTTGAACGTTTGCATGCTGGGGATGATGACGTCATGACCATGGTGAAAGCCATCTACACGGATGTGGACCCAAAGCTGCATGGCGCAGCCGCGCTCAATGTTCTTGCACAACTGGATGATCTCATCGCGCAAGGGGTTGTCTTGTGCGATGCTAAGGTTACACTCTCCGCAAAATTCACGTTGCGTGAGCTGACATAGCTTAGCTTACACACTGTCAGGACACCCCAGAGAAACCGATCTCTCCAACACTTAGAGACGTAATGACCAGTATTTTTGACCAGAAGATCGATCGCAGAAACACTCATTCCCTGAAATGGGATGAGATGGAAAGTCGCTATGGCATTAGTCCTGATGACGGTTTGCCGATGTGGGTCGCTGATATGGACTTCCGCCCACCACAAGCCGTGAATGACATGGTTGCCCGCGCTGCGGAGCACGGGATCAACGGCTACTACGGCAATGATGCGCCTTACAAGGAAGCCGTCATTTCCTGGATGAAGCGACGTCACCAGTTCGATGTCTCTCCAGACTGGATCACCACAGTACCGGGAGTTGTTGCTGGTTACTCCATGGCTATTCAGGCGTTTTCTGAGGAAGGCGATGGTGTCCTGGTGTTCTCACCAGTTTATCACGCATTTGGCCGCGCCGTGCGCGACAACAACCGCCGCCTTGTTGAAAGCCAGCTGATTGAGCGTGATGGCGCTTACTACATGGACTTTGACCATCTGGCCGATCAGATTGATGAACGCACCAAGATCCTGCTGCTGTGTAGTCCTCACAATCCGGGTGGTCGTGTTTGGACTGCAGAGGAGCTGACCCGCATTTGCGAGTTCTGCCTTGAGCACAACATCCTGATCATCTCTGATGAGATCCACCACGACCTTATTCTGGATGGATCCAAGCATGTGGTAACCTCGACATTGTCTGAGGCAATTGCAGAGCGGACGATAACATTCACATCTGCTTCCAAGACCTTCAATCTGGCTGGATTTGCGACGGCTGCGTGCATCATCAGCAACAAAGAGCTGCGCGATAAAATCCGCAAGGTCTTTACAGCTTGTGGAGTTCACGCCACCCCGCTTGGCTCACAGGCCACGACTGAGGCTTACAACCATGGCGATGAGTGGCTCACTGAAGCTTGCGACTACATTGCGGCCAATCAGGAGCTGCTGATTGAAGGGCTGGAAGCTGCTATTCCCGGCGCTAAAGTGATGCGCATGGCAAGCACTTATTTGCAGTGGGTCGACTTCAAAGAAGTAGACCTGCCGTTTGATGAGATCGTGACGCGTATTCAAAAGCAGGCAAAGGTCGCCGTCAACATCGGCAGCACGTTTGGAAAAGGCGGAGAAACGTTCCTGCGATTCAATCTGGCCTGTCCAAAATCAACTGTTGAAGAGGCTATCAAACGTTTGGAAGATGTTTTTGCAGATCTTCGCATCCAAGCAAACGCCTGATTTCAAAGCAATATTTTGAGTTATCAAAGATACGCCCGTTTCTGGGCGTATTTTTTTGTGAGGTCGTGACAATTATCACACACATATGCTATTAAATGAGTCATATTGAATTCATAGAGTTCAACGGCTTCCCTGGCTTCAGAACTCTCAGAGTTTCGCGATAGCCTTAAAGCGGTACTCGTTGTTCACGCAAGCTTTCATAACCAGTGCTTCCCCGGCGCTGGTTATGTCGTTTCTGGGCCTATTTTCATCTCGAGACCACACACCCCAAAACAACAGCTGATCTTATGAGAGATACTCGCGATTTATTGCGCAGGCTTTTGTGATGGGATTGGCGCGGCGCCACGCTCTTTCAACATGGATGCAATTGAAGGTGGTAGCTCTAATGGCGCTTCCAGCAGCGGTACGCTCTCTGAGATTTTTAGCTGAGCCGGTTGCTCGGCCTCATCCTGCAAGACCAGCTCAGGTTCTTCAACCCGGGCTGTGATGCCGTAGTTTTGCAAGAGCACTTTATCCAGACTTGCCAGAAACCCTCTTATACGGCGGGCATTGGTGCCAAAATCATGACTGCCAAAGCGGGACGCAGAGCGGATATCCAAAAGTGTACCTACTCTATCGGGCTGGATGCGAATGGCGACATCATCCTTCAAAGAGAAGTATGGCATGCGCGCTTCCATGAGCAGGTAGGTGGGCTCATCCGGGAAACCCGCGGGTAACTCATAAATCACTTTCCACCCCATGCTGGAGGCCACGCTGGAAACAGCGTTGTGCAGCTCAGGAGGAGGCAGGCGGAACCGGCGCGGGACGATGTCAGGATAGCTGGCCTTTTGCATGAGCTGCTTGTCCTGCCCAATTTCATCATCAATACGATCTCCGGCAATCAGCGCAGGTGGCTCGTCCATATCTGTTGAGACATCATTGAGTGGCGGGAACAGATAGAGCCCCAGTGTCGCGACAAGTAGTGGGGCAAGGACGATGGCACCATAAAAAGTGCCCAAGAAACTGTTGCCGAACCCTTTGCCGCCGTTGTTCCACAAATCAACCACGGCCATGGCAGCCAGCGCAATGGCGGCAGCGCCCATGAAAAAGCCAATTACAAAGAGAACGAGCAGCACTTCTGTATTGAACAACTCGAAGTAATGACCAGCAACGGAGATAAAGAGGAACGGGATCGCAATTGCGCCAATGCGACGACTGCGCAGGGCAGTGCGAGAATGTTTCGAGGGCAATTGCAGGGTCATTCTATCCCACTCTCTTCAATCTGCAGCTCAGAGTTCAACTTAACCGTTCGGCATGAAGGTTACAGCTCTTTACTTTACGATACCAGATAGTAGCAGTTCAGAATTACCGAGGGTTGAATACTGCCATTATTTTCGCGCAGATTTTGAGAGAGGGGAATTGCGGCGGATGAACCGCCGCATTAACAGCATCTTATTAAACAGCAGCGCCCTCGCCTGTCGCCTTCAGGCCAACCAGGTTCACAAGATCAGTCAGGCTGTCGAGCAGGTGGTCACAGTGATCCTTCAGCTCTTCAGTGGTCAAAGCGCCAGTTGTTACGCCAACGCGCACCATGCCTGCGTTTTGGGCTGCATGCATGTCGTGAAGGCTGTCACCCACCATTGCGATGTGCTGAGGTTCTATACCTGTGTGCTTTGCAAACCCGAAGAGCTGGCCCGGCTCCGGCTTTTCACCATGACCGCTGTCGTAGCCCACAACGAAGGTGAAGTAGTCGAGAATACCAAGGCGCTTCAGCTGGGCTATGGCACTCGCTTCTGTACCATTCGTTGCCAGACCGATCGGCAAACCAGCAGCTGCCAAGGCTTTGATAGATGATGCTGTGTCATCAAATGCTGCAACACAGTCTGCTGCATGTTCCAGAATAAGGTCTTCAATACGATCCAAGAACGCGCGGTTGAACTCAACACCAAGATGATTGGCCCATGGTTCGCTGTAACCGCTTGGCGGATTGGTCAGAATAGGGCTGCCCGGTTCGCAGGCACAGCTGGCGTAATCAAACTTCACGAGCTTGCCAAGTTCAGTGGCCAGCTTTAGATTTCCATCTGCCAGATCCATCAGAACATGTTGGAGCACCGTGCCCCATGTCCTATTGAAATCAATGAGAGTTCCATCGCGATCAAACAGTACGGCGCGCACGTTCATTGTCATTTTCCTTCAGCGCATTTGACGGTTTATATGGGAGACCGTCTTCGGGAGATTACCCGAGCAAAATAGTTCTTATGCAAGCGGCTCAATCTACGCACTTATACAGGGTATTACGAGCACCAATCACTATGAGCGATGCTAATCAATCGGCCACAAGCTTCTTGGCACACTAAATACACAGTTTTTTGTCAGTTTCGCAGTCAGGGAAATCGCGGCCAAATGTCACTCAAAATAGCCTGATACATTAATGGTTTAGTCGCGATAATTTTAACTAGCTCACAACCTGAGATCCTATCCTTTTGTATAATAATAATAATTTCCGGAAAGCCTGCTGAGCAATTAGTTAACGTCATGTTTCATGCATTCAAATTGCTGAGTTTATTGGGAAATTCCCCCCTTGAAATTAGATTGGCTTTTTTAGTTTTTTTGGCGCTAACATATTCATGCCCGATTTGAGTATCACTCCTGCATATGAGCTGACGCTTATATCGGGCTATCCGGCTACTCATTCTGGATAAGCATCACGATTTCTGCAACACAACTTGTCCCAAGGGGACGGACTAAAATGGCCTTCGGAACGACTGAGCAACAAAAGAAAAACGCTAAACCTGATCTGGACAAACTTTATCGTCCAGTGGGCATTCAGGCTGTCAATGCTGCAAACTGCTGTAACGGTAAGCAGAAAGAGGCATATCAGCCTAAGGTTCAGGAAGAATACCCTCTTCCGACTGACTGATGCGTCAGGGGCTACAAATCAGAAATTCCAGCTTGTTTTTCAAGAACCGAATTGCTTGATTATGTATTCCAATCACATTGATAACTGCTTCAATGCGTAAGCCACGTCTTATTTGGACATGGCTTTCCAGAAACTTGATGGCCTGAACGGACATCTGGTTATCTGAATAAAGAAGGCGACCCGCAGGATTGCGAGCCGCCTTATTTTTATGCCTGCCTCGTAGAAGCATCAACCGTTACGTCTTCTGCGTAACGATCCCGCAGCCCTGCCCCATATCTATATATGCTTTATATAGCGGCTCATGTTCTGTTGCTGATAAATGACGAAGCGCACCACGTTTGTGATGCGCTCAGCCTTCATCTGAAATGCATTATGGATACAGACGCACTTTATCCCATTGATCTTCTGCGCTGTCTCTTTTGAAGACAAATCTGTCATGCAGACGGAAGGCACGGTCGTGCCAGAATTCGATTTCCAATGGTTCCAAAATGCAGCCGCTCCAATATTCGGGGCGCGGAATGTCACCAACAGCATATTTAGCAGCGTATTTGGCAACTTCTTTCTCAAGCGCGAAACGGCTTTCCAATGGACGGGATTGTTTGGATGCCCATGCACCAATGCGGCTTTTTCGTGGCCGTGAGTTATAGTATTCGTCGGCCTGGTCTTCAGTTACGTGGATAACGTTGCCACGTACCCGGACTTGCCTGCGCAAGCTTTTCCAGTGAAAACACAAAGCAACCTTAGGGTGAGCAAGAATTTCACGGCCTTTTGTGCTTTCAAAGTTTGTATAAAACACAAAACCCTGTGGACTGTAACCTTTAAGGAGTAACATCCGCACATTGGGCATGCCATTCTCATCTACAGTCGCGACTGACATGGCATTAGGATCATTAGGCTCGTTCTTTTCTGCAAGTGCAAGCCATTCACCAAATAGTTGAAAAGGAACCTCTACGCTTTCGGAGTAACTATTTGTAAACTTTTCTTCCAGATTTTGGATGTCACCATTCATAGTTAATAGTCCCTTTAGGATCCTCACACTGTGGATGAACCGGAATTCGTTAAAACAACGGATTCAACCTGAGGCTCTAGTAGTAATATGGCAGTTTTGTATAGCAAGAAAACCCGTTTACGCCAGTCGTGTTTTGTCTCGGCTGCGCTCTTGCTGACACTTCCTGCCTGCACTCAGATGTCCATATCTGTGAACAACAGTGAGTATCAAGAACCTCTGAACCTGACAGAGACAGTTGATACCAAGCAAAAGGTCGCGGATAGCGAGATTCATCGCACCGACCGTACGGTTATTACGAATACCATTGAGGAAGCTCTGAACGAGAGTGGGCAAGCCAAAAACCGGTTTGCACCTATGGCCTGGACTAACCCTGTCAGCGGCAACAGTGGGACAATCACTTCTCTCATGTCCGTTGATAAAACAGAAAGCATTGCGGGTTGCACCGATTTTGTGACCAGCGCAAACACTGTTGGCGGCGTCAGAGCCTATCAGGGGCGCAGCTGCCCGGATACCAATCGTAAAATGAAGATTGTCCAGCTTGCTCCGTTCCAAACCGATGCAACTGTCACTGAATAACTCTTCCTCGCTTCAGTTTCGCAAATGCGACGTGTCCTACTAGATTAAAACCACTGAAATACTCACGTCTGATTAGCTAAGTTCGGCTACGGCTGCTTGCGCCCCGTCGAACTCAAGGTTATGTAAAGGGTGAGTTATAAACTGCCCTTATTTCAATTTGATGGATGACGATGAGAGATCCCTATTCTGTTCTTGGTGTTAGCAAAAATGCCAGTGAGGCAGAGATCAAGAAAGCGTTTCGCAAACTGGCCAAACAGTTCCACCCAGACCAGAATGCAGACAATCCAAAGGCTAAGGAGCGCTTCTCTGAAGCGAACCAAGCCTATGAAATTTTGGGCGACAAAGATAAGCGCGGACAGTTTGATCGCGGTGAGATAGACGCGGATGGCAAACCCAAGTTTTATGGCGGCCCGGGTGGTGGCGGTGGCTTCGAAGGTTTCCGTAATTCAGGGCGTCATGGTGGTTTCCGGTTTGAGCAGGGCTTTGGCGAAGGCCACGGCGGTGCAGGTGGCCCTCAGGATGCTGGCGGTTTTGACGATATCCTCAATGATATTCTTGGTGGCTTTGGCGGCGGCAAACGCCGCAGCGCAGGCGGTGGAGAATCTCATTTCCATGCTGGCCCTACCAAGGGAGCTGATGCCAACCTGATTGCACGGGTGACACTTGAAGACCTTGCCCACCATGGCAAGGTTCAGGTGAAGCTGCCAAGCGGCAAGACGGTGAATGTAAAAATTCCGGCTGGCACGCAGAGCGGCGACAAGATCCGCCTGAAAGGGCAAGGTTTTGCTTCTGCCAAGAGTGGTCAGGCTGGTGATGCACTGGTAGAAGTTCGTATTTCCACACACAAGCTCTTCAAAGTGGATGGAGAAGATATTCGTGTAGATGTCCCCCTCACCCTTTATGAAGCCGTTCTTGGCGGGAAAGTACGCATTCCAACTCTCAGCGGCGCGGTTAACCTGACAATCCCTGCAAATACCAGCAGCGGAAAGACCATGCGGCTGAAAGGCAAGGGCCTGCCGAAGAAAGAAGGTGGCCACGGCGACCTTCTTGTTGGGCTTGAAATTGTCCTGCCAGAACAGACAGATGAAGAACTTGAAAATCTGATGCGCGCCTGGAAAGAAGTGAAGCCGTATTCGGCACGCGGTCCCGAGTTCGACTAATCATTACCAATGATAAAGGCGGGTTACCCCGCCTTTTATTTTGCCATGCTTTGAATCTCTCAGAAGCAGAGTGCCTCAACGATCAAAGCTAAGCTTCGATTGCAGCCAGGCTGACTGGCGCTACACTGTCATCGGGAACAAAGAAATCTGGCTGCAGATTCACTTTCGGATTCACGCGGTACTTGTCAAAATCGATCATACCGTTTTCCGCCAGCAATGTATCATCAATGAAGAAGTTGCCAGTGGTTTCTGCTGCCGGTTTTGTGAAGATCAGATGTGCAGCATCTGCCAGAATGTCTGGCGTCCGGCTTGCCTGAACCATCATATCACCACCAAGCAGATTCTGAACAGCAGCCGTGGCAATGGTCGTGCGCGGCCAAAGGGCGTTTACAGCAATCTTCTTAGAGCGCAGTTCTCCGGCAAGTCCCAGTACAACAAGGCTCATGCCGTACTTGGCAATGGAGTACGGTGTATGGTTCTTGAACCACTTCTCCTGCATGTCCAGCGGCGGAGAAAGCATCATGATATGCGGGTTTTCTGCTTCTTTCAGATACGGGATCGCCAGTTTAGAGCAGAGCAAAGTACCGCGCGTGTTGATCTGGTGCATCAGGTCAAAACGCTTCATGTCGATTTTCTGAACCGGAGTCAGGTTGATCGCACTGGCATTGTTGACCACAATATCGATGCCGCCGAACTTCTCAGCAGCTGCCTTCATTGCATTGTCGACGCTCTCTTCACTGCGCACATCAACCACGAGCGGGAGCGCCTGGCCTCCGGCATCCTCAACCTCTTTGGCCGCTGTGTAGATCGTTCCTTCCAGCTTCGGATGCGGTTCTGCCGTTTTTGCGGCGATCACAATGTTCGCGCCATCTTGTGCTGCCCGCTTGCCAATCGCGAGACCAATTCCACGAGATGCACCGGTAATGAACAGTGTTTTACCCTTCAGACTTCCCATGTTTCCCCCAAATTCCTGAAATAAGATGCGGCGATAAACACCGCATCTGAACGAGTTAAGCTTTGCTCATGAACTTCATGAAGGCTTCGCGAGCCTCATCAGATTTAAGCAGCTCAGCAAAGAGACCGATTTCCTCAAAAATGCGCTTTTCAAGCGGCTCACGCTTGCCACGCAGGAGCTCTCTGGAAATGCGTAGGGCATTTTGAGGCTTGGACGCTACCTTCTGCGCTATCGCAAGCACACGATCCTCCAGCTCATCAGGGGATACCACGTGATTTACAAAGCCCGCTTCCTTAGCCATCTCGGCAGTGAAGCTCTCACCCAAGGCCAACATTTCGAACGCTTTGTGGTAACCCATTGTCTCTGGGCCGATCAGCGTTGAGCCTGCTTCAGGAATGATGCCGAGATCGGTGAACGGCGTTTTGAAGAGCGCATTTTCCGTAGCAAACACCATATCGAAATGGAACAGCATGGTGGTGCCCACGCCGATAGCAGGGCCATCGATGCCCGCGATGACAGGTCTGGACGGCTCATGGAGTGCGCCGAGGAATTTACCTACACCGCCAGCTTCCAAGCCTTCGCCTGACATTGCGGCCTTAAGGAAGTCTGCAATATCATTGCCTGCGGTGAAGACACCCGGACGGCCAAGCATGACATGGCAGCGGATGCTTTCGTCTTCTGTCTTCAGCGCATCTGCCATATCCATGTACATGGCTTGTGTCAGTGCGTTTTTCTTTTCTACGCGATCCATGCGGATGATCTGGACTGCGCCGTCCCGTTCAATGCTGATCATGTGTCCCTCCCAAACTGATTGGTGAGGCCTGTTCCGCCTCACCCTTTAAATACGGTTGACTGCCTCTTGGATCAGGCAAGTTCAGCAGCATCGAATGCAAGAATTGCTTCAGCTGCGCGTGTTACGTCGTCTTTCAGCGGAGCGCTCTCACCCAAAACAGTTTCTGCAAAGCTGCGCGCCATCAGGTAGCGCGGCTTCTTCAACGTCTCCGGTGCATCCTTGGATGCCAGCGCGCCTTTTGCCAGCAAGCCTGCGCCTAGGGTGATACCTGCCAGACGCAGGTATGGCGTCGCACCTGCAAGCGCTTCAGGAACCTTCCCATCAGCCTGCGCGGCCAACATCCATTCGGTAGCGGTTTCCAGATCAGCAACGGCTGCATCAAGCTTGGCGCCAAGATCACCCAGCTCGCCGGTGTTGTCGGCGTTCACACTCGCTGCGATCTCCTTGATCTCAGAGATGAGGCTGCGCACCTGATCACCACCGGACATTGGCAGCTTACGCATCACAAGATCGATGGACTGAATGCCGTTGGTGCCTTCATAGATAGGAGCGATGCGTGCGTCACGGAGATGTTGGGCTGCGCCGGTTTCTTCAATGAAGCCCATACCACCGTGAATCTGGATACCAAGCGAGGCGACATCCACCCCAAAGTCGGTGGAGAGTGCTTTTGCGATTGGTGTGAGCAAGCCAGCACGCTCTGCCCAGAACTTCTTCTGGTCTGCATCTGGCGCGACTTTCGCCATGTCCAGTGCGTGCGCGCAGGCGTAACAGATTGCGCGGGCAACCTGCGTCTGTGACTTCATTGAAAGAAGGGTACGTTTAATATCCGGGTGAACCGCGATCGGGTCCATACCATCGGTCTTTGACCCAACGCCGCGGCCCTGTTTGCGGTCCAAAGAGAATGCCAGGGATTCCTGGAAGGCACGCTCTGCGATGCCGAGGCCCTGCACACCCACTGCGAGGCGGGCGTTGTTCATCATGGTGAACATGCAGGCTAAGCCTCTGTTTTCCTCACCGATGAGCCACCCAACGGCACCGCCCTTATCGCCAAAGGACATGGTGCAGGTTGGAGAGCCGTGGATGCCGAGCTTGTGCTCCACACCAGCTACGGTCACGTCATTCTTTTCGCCGAGACTGCCATCGTCGTTGACGAAATACTTTGGCACTGCAAACAGCGAGATACCACGCGTGCCAGCTGGCGCGTCCGGTAAACGTGCCAGCACCAGATGGACCACGTTCTCCGTCATGTCGTGGTCACCATAGGTGATGAAGATCTTCTGGCCAGAGATCTTGTAGGACCCGTCTCCCACTGGCTCTGCCTTGGCACGTAGAGCGTTCAGGTCTGAGCCTGCTTGTGGCTCAGTCAGGTTCATTGTGCCTGTCCACTCGCCACTGGTGAGCTTTTCGAGGTACTTGGCTTTGAGTTCTGGGGAGCCATGCTTCTCGATGGCCTCTACAGCGCCTGTGGTGAGTGTAGGGCACAGAGTGAAGGCCATGCTGCCTGCGTTCCACATCTCAAACACGGCAACATGGAGCATGTTTGGAAGGCCCTGCCCTCCGTACTCCGGGTCGCCCGTCAACGCACTCCAACCACCCTGACGCCAACTGGTGTAGGCCTCTTTCCAGCCCGGTGAGGTTTTGACGCTTCCATCGATCAATTGTGCCGGATTTTCATCTCCAACCCTATTGAGTGGCGCGATCTCTTCCTCTGCAAACTTTGCTGCCTCGCCCAGAATAGCTTCGATCAAATCATCCGAAAGCTCTTCCTGTCCCGGCTGCGCCTGAAGCTGTCCTAAACCTGCGACTTCTTTCAGCGTGAATACAATTTCACTCAGTGGTGCACGATACATTTTGTTTTCCTCCCCTTCTAAGGCCGCCTGCCTTCCATATAGGGCCAGCAAACCGCCTTAGAGATGTATTTATGCGTAGTCCGCACCGACAGCTGGCGGCCACTCCTCGGAAATACGCGTATATTTGCGCATACTCTCATCCGAAAACCGACGCTCACGTCTCGGGAATACGCTATAGCGACTTGACGAATTGGCTTTTGCCCATCAAAAGGCCGCTACAGAATTTTTCCTGTTTGGGACAGTAGTGTGATTAACCTATACGTCAAGCGTCCCTTAGAGGCAGGTAGCCCCCTACATTCGTCTTAGTAAGAAAGAAAAGGTATGAAACTCTGGCGCTTACACCCATCTGACACCCAGTTGGAAGATACGCAAATTTTCCAAGATATTTGCGATGCGCTGAGCGATGGGAAACTCGTCGCGATACCTACTGAGACGGTATATGGACTGGCTGCAGATGCAACCAATGGCAAAGCCTGTGCTGGTATATATGAGGCGAAAGGGCGGCCAAGTTTCAACCCCTTAATTTCTCATATAGATAGTCTGGAAGCTGCACAAACCCACGCTTTTTTTTATGACCGCGCTCTCAAACTCGCCGAGGCTTTTTGGCCGGGTCCGTTGACTCTTGTGTTGCCAAAGCGACCAACCAGCCCGGTCTCGGATCTGGCTGTGGCAGGTCTTGAAACAATTGCGCTCAGAGTACCTCGTTCAGAGGTGATGCGGGCATTGTGCAAGCATACGGGACGCCCGCTGGCTGCGCCTTCGGCCAACCTTTCTGGACGGATCAGCGGCACGACTGCAGAAGATGTTATCAACGATCTTAAAGATCACTTGTCTTACCTCATCGATTCCGGGGCGACCTCTGTGGGGGTTGAATCAACAATCGTTTCGCTTGTGGGGGACCGCCCAACACTTCTGCGACCTGGTGGCCTTGCCCGTGAAGATATTGAAGCTGTGCTTGGTGAAACTCTGGTGCGTGCGGGAACAGATGACAGCGCCCCGATGGCGCCCGGGATGCTGACATCCCACTACGCTCCCAACTCCCACATTCGCCTGAATGCAGAGGATGTGGCGGAAGGGGAAGCGTTGATTACCTTTGGTGCTAATCTGCCCAAAGGCTCCGATAAAGCTGCCAAGCTGGTTCCTCTCAGCGACTCAGAAGATCTGACCGAGGCTGCTGCGCGCTTGTTTACTGCATTGCGTCAGGCTGATCTTGGAGAAAACGGTAAAATTGCAGTCATGCCAATCCCTCATCATGGACTGGGGGAAGCTATTAATGACCGGCTTGCCCGTGCTGCTGCTCCCCGCGATTAAACGCTGTTCAGAACGCCGAAAACAGACCGCGCTTTGCCTTCTTCTTTGTATTTACTCAAGACCTCTCCGCTGCAACCCGTTGAGAGCACAGGATAACTACCCCTGAATACTTTGGGCTTATTGTATAATTCCTTGTATTTATGCAACACTTAAAGAATAGGTGTTAACCTATTCTCTTTCCGCTCAGTATGAATTCAAGGAGTGGGGGAATAATCAGCGTGCAAATTTAAAGAATTGGCCCAATATTACAGTCATGTATTTCTTAGAGATGCAGCGGACCTCCCCCACGAGCAACACAGATTGCTCGCACCTTTAATCCGGGGTTGCGTGTTATACACGCACTCCGGATTTTTCTTGTCTTACTCACGGGACAGCCGGGCATTCCACGCAGGCATAACCACTGAGATTTATCAGCACCTCATCCCAATTACCGAGATAAACTGGAGGGGTGTACAATTGACAGACTGCGCAGCAATGTGGACTTGTATATGTAATTCGCCCAATTTTTCACAGGATTGGATTTAGGTGCCACCACACTAGAGTAAGTGTGCCCACTTCGCGCTCTAACGTCGCTATTGGAGCGATCTCTAAAACGGGCTGTGTACCTGACTTCATTTTTAACGGGTTCAATATCTTGAGTACTTTGCTGCTGCACCATCAGGCTTTTTTAAATCATCTTACTCCGCTTGGTCATCCAGAACGCCCTGACCGTTTGCTGGCTATTGATCGTATGCTTGAGAACGAAAGGTTCTTCATGCTGGATCGCGATATCGCGCCATTTGGGACGTTTCAGGATATTGCCCGGGTTCACAGCTCTGACTACATCAACTCCATCCACAACATGAACCCTGAAGAAGGCCTCATCGACTTTGCGCCAGACACCAACCTGTCTCCGGGGAGCTGGGAAGCGGCGATGCGAGCTGTCGGCGGCTCTACGCGCTGTGTGGATGAAGTGATGAGTAAGCGCGCTTCCAACGCCTTTGCTGCTTGCAGACCTCCAGGACATCACGCAGAATCCGCTCTTACCTCTGGCTTCTGCCTGTTTAACAACGCCGCGATTGCTGCCCGCTATGCGCAAGACGTTTATGGGCTGGAACGTGTGGCAATCATGGATTTTGACGTTCACCACGGAAACGGAACTCAGGAAATCTTCTGGAACGATCCAACCGTGATGTACACCTCCACTCACCAAATGCCGCTGTTTCCAGGCACCGGTGCCGTGAATGAAACGGGTGAGCACAACAACATTGTCAACGCCCCACTCACGGCAGGCGATGATGGAACTCAGTTCCGCGAGGCCCTTGATTACGCGATTTTGCCGCGCATCCGTGAGTTCTCACCGGATCTGATCATTATATCCGCGGGCTTTGATGCTCATGAACGTGATCCACTTGGCGGCCTGCGCCTCACAGAGCTAGACTTTGCGTGGGCGACCCGCAAACTCATCGAAATTGCGGATGATTGCTGTCAAGGACGTGTCGTTTCGCTTTTAGAAGGTGGGTATGATCTGGAAGGTCTTGCGCGATCTGCCGCCGCTCATGTAATGACATTGATGGATTACTAATTGGGAGTGCACCTACTCCCAACTGAGCGAGGACAGTTTGGTGACAGAAGAAGCAGCCGGTTCCATTGAAAACCTTTCCTTTGAGCAAGCATTAGCTGAGCTGGAAACCATTGTTCGCAATCTGGAACAAGGCAACGTGCCTCTGGAAAAGAGCATTGAGCTTTATGCTCGGGGAGAAGCCTTGCGTGAAAAGTGCGATGGCTTGCTCAAAGCTGCTGAAGAGAAGGTAGAGAAAATCCAGATGAACACATCTGGAAACGCAGTTGGCACAGAAGCGCTGGACGAGCAATAAATTCAGCTAATATGGAATTGAAATTCTAGTTCTAAACACAATAACTAGAATTTTCGCTCCAGTACACGCGTTCATTTTTTCAACAGACCCCGCCTTGAGCGGGGTTTTTTGTTTGCACCTGATTCATCAGGAACGTCGTTTTACTTAAATGATAAAAATTTCGTGATAATTTATTATTTAGCCTACTAAATAAAATTGGACAAAAACTATTGAGCACATAACACACCCGTTATTCTATTGAGCCGATAAGTTTTAATTGGAACAATACTTAACCGGAGATATTTCACAGAATATTATTTCAAGACAGAGAATACAAAGCACTGGATAGATCGTATAACCGACCGGACGGTCTAGTTTAAATCGACAAGTATTCTTCATTTATCGCCGGATATTGGTATAGGCAAAAAAAAGGGGGCTACGAAAACCGTAGCCCCAAGTCGATCACTGTGCACGTGGCCCCATCGACCACACATTCGACATAGGACGTTTCGTCGCAGATTGCATCACCCCATGGGGTGACAAAAGCGCAATTAATACTAGCAAATGAAAAAAAATACGTTCTCATCCCCTATTGACACAGGTTTTGAAGAGGCATCCCTACAAAAGGACCTAGCATAAACGATCAATTATTCATGACAGGCAATTGCACAGAGGGCAGGCTTGCTATAATCGTGGTCAATTACGGAAGACAGTCGTTTCGGCCATAATTTAGAACATATGCCATGGTCGGGTCGTTCTGTGTTAAGCTGCCAAATAGTCAAAAGACTTAAGAAGACCCTGATGTCCCTGCTAGATCAAATTCAAAACCCATCTGATCTCAAAAAGGTCCCCGAGGACCGCCTTCAACAAGTTGCTGAAGAGCTTCGAGAGGAGATGGTTGATGCTGTTTCTGTTACAGGAGGGCATTTAGGAGCTGGATTAGGTGTTGTTGAACTCACCGTTGCGCTCCACCATGTCTTCGACACGCCCAAAGATCGGTTGATCTGGGATGTAGGACACCAGTGTTACCCGCACAAAATTCTGACTGACCGCAAAGAGCGTATTCGCACACTGCGTCAGGATGGCGGCTTGAGTGGCTTCACCAAGCGCTCCGAGAGTGATTACGACCCATTTGGTGCCGGACACTCTTCCACTTCTATTTCAGCTGGTCTTGGCATGGCTGTGGCCCGCGACCTTGCCGGCGGCGATAACAATGTGATCGCTGTGATTGGTGATGGCGCGATGTCCGCTGGCATGGCTTATGAAGCCATGAACAATGCGGGCGCGCTGAACTCCCGCCTGATCGTTATTTTAAACGACAATGACATGTCGATCGCTCCACCTGTTGGTGCCCTTTCCGCGAGCCTCGCGCGTCTTGTTTCCGGCAAGACTTATAAGGGCTTCCGCGAGGCGGCTAAGCAGGTCGCAAGCGCATTGCCAAAACCACTGCAGGAAAAAGCAGCGCAGGCAGAAGAGTTTGCCCGCAGCTTCTTTACCGGCGGCACACTGTTTGAAGAGCTTGGTTTCTATTATGTCGGCCCCGTTGATGGGCATAATCTGGATCACCTTCTGCCGGTCCTAAAGAACGTTCGGGATGCCAAAGAAGGCCCGATCCTCGTTCATGTGGTGACCCAGAAGGGTAAAGGCTACCTGCCTGCCGAGAATGCAAGCAACAAATATCACGCCGTTGCCAAGTTTGATGTTGTGACGGGTGAGCAGTCTAAGCCGAAACCGAATGCACCCGCCTATACTCGCGTTTTTGCCAATGCACTAATTGAAGAAGCGAACAAAGACGAGAAAATCGTTGGCATCACAGCTGCGATGCCGGACGGAACTGGCCTGGATGTGTTTGAGAAAGCTCATCCAACCCGCATGTTCGATGTGGGCATTGCTGAGCAGCATGCTGTGACATTTGCCGCCGGCCTTGCCTCTGAGGGTTTCAAGCCGTTCTGTGCGATTTACTCAACTTTCCTCCAGCGTGGCTACGATCAGCTCGTTCATGATGTTGCAATCCAGAAGCTGCCTGTGCGCTTCCCGATTGACCGCGCTGGTCTGGTTGGTGCGGATGGCGCAACGCATGCTGGTTCATTTGACACTGCATTCCTCTCCTGCCTGCCGGGCATGGTAATCATGTCACCTGGTGATGAAGCAGAGCTGGTTCATATGGTTTCCACTGCTGCGGCTTATGATGAAGGCCCGATTGCCTTCCGTTATCCACGCGGTGAAGGCATTGGCATTGATCTGCCGGAATTCGGCATGCCTCTGGAGATCGGCAAAGGCCGTATCGTAAAAGAAGGTTCCAGCGTTGCTTTGGTTTCATTGGGTGGTCGTTTGCAGGAAGCCCTGAGGGCTGCCGATACGCTTGATGCAGCGGGTCTTTCAACAACGGTTGCTGATGCACGCTTTGCCAAACCGCTTGATACAGAAATGATCGTGCGCCTTGCTAAAGAGCACGATGTGTTGATCACCATCGAAGAAGGTTCTATCGGCGGCTTCGGAAGCCAGGTGCTTCAGTTCCTCTCTGACAACGGTTTACTTGATGGCTCTCTTAAAGTTCGCAGCATGATCCTGCCGGACGTTTTCCAGGACCACGCGAAGCCAGAGACCATGTACAAAGATGCCGGATTAGATGCATCAGGGATTGTACACCGTGTCTTTGAAACCCTTGGTAAAGCAGAGGATTTGCCGTTAAGGCTGGTGTAGAACATTGTATTTGTGTTCATAACTCATCAAAAAATTAAATGAGGGGCAGCTTTCGCTGCTCTCCTTATTTTCTTTTTGCATATGATATGTAGTGTGAATCCAGTTTTACATCGTTGGCTGGTGCGCGCATGATACTGCTGCTTGCAACCTTTGCGTCCTTGATGCTGTCCACCGCCCTGATTCTTGCAGGGCATGGACTTTCTTCGACGCTTATCCCCCTCAAAGCTGATTTGGCCGGATTTGGAGACCTCCAGATTGGTCTGATCTCGTCCAGTTTTTACATTGGCTTTGTGATTGGGTGCCTGTTTGGTCCGTTTCTCATTCTGCGGGCCGGTCATATCCGTGCATTTGCTGCACTTGTTTCTTTGATGTCTGGCGCCGCACTGCTCCACCCTATTCTGGTGGATCCTTTGGCGTGGGCGCTTTTCCGCATCATCACTGGTGTGTGTTTTGCTGGCATCGTTTTAGTTGTTGAAAGCTGGTTGAATGACCGGGCAACTAATGAGAACCGTGGCACAGTCATGTCGCTTTACATCATCTGCTATCTGGGTGCCACCATGGGTGGCCAGCTGATGATTGTGGGCTTTGACGTTAGTACCTTTGTGCCATTTGCAATTGCGTCAATTTTTGTCAGCGTTGCGGTGGTTCCCGTTGTGCTCACCAAAGCTGTTCAGCCAGCTCCTATTACGTTGGTGCGTTTCCGCCCGATCAACCTCTATCAGACCTCAGCTGTGGCCCTGATTGGTTGTTTGCTGATTGGCCTTGCCAACAGTTCCATGTGGGCGCTGGCGCCGCTTTACGCCAAGCAGATCGGCTACAGCACCAACGAGGCGGCGTATTTTGCAGCGGCCATCGTTTTGGGTGGTGCGATTACACAGTGGCCGATTGGTCGTCTGTCTGACCGTGTAGACCGTCGTATCATTATTTTGCTCTTGGGCTTCGCCGCGGCAGCGGCAGCACTGGTCCTCTTTACGCTTGAGAGCGGAAACTTCTGGACCACATTCACCGTATTCCTGATCCTTGGCATGGCTAGTCAGCCAACATACGCGATTGTTGCTGCCCACGCATTCGACTATGTGGAAGCAGAAGACTACGTCGAAACATCTTCCGGCGTTCTGATGTCGAACGGAATCGGGTCGATGATTGGACCAACCGTTGCAGCAGGCCTGATGTTCAGTATCGGTCCTGAAGGGCTATTCATATGGGTGGCACTTGTTGAAGTAGCTCTTGCGCTCTTCGTTGTCAGCCGCCTGGTTATTCGCCCTGCAGACGAAGACCTGGAGAAGACAGACTTCGAATACGGTGCAACATCCAACATGGGTGCCGTGCTCACGCCTGACCCGCTAGATATCGAAGATCCTTACGTTATTCCGCCTGAAGAGTTCCCTGCCTATGAACAGGATGAGGGCATGGCGTCAGAAGAAGTTGGTGATTTGCCAAATCGCAATGATGAGGATGAAAATCCGCCTACAACTGATGAGACTCAGGATAATTCCAAATGCCCTCCTGACTGAGTGTAGACACACTCAGCGGAAGCAACTAAGAAAGACCCATGGTCAAGCCAAGTAATACATTACATGTACTCAGAAGCGAGCGGCATCCGCTCGTCTTGCTTGCTGGCGTTGCGATGCTGGCCCGAGTACTGTTGCTTGTCCTGAGTTTTTCCGGCGCAGCTGCTGATCCTTCGGTTGCTGCGCTTATGCAATTGTGTGCCCCTTCAGGCGGCTCGCAGATTGCAAAGGTCGAAGGCTCCACTCATACCGAAAATCCGTTGGGAATAGGCTGCGATTGCACGTTCATGTGCCCGCATACGTCCAAACAGGCGACTTATTTTTCGATAGAGCCCGAGAACTGGCAGAGTCCTACCCTTGTGGTTGCTGGTTCTCTCTCCCTTGATAGTGCTCTCGTAATTGACAGAAGCCTCCGTGGTCATAATTTCCTCATCCGGGCTCCTCCAGTCGCCTAGGTTTTCCCTTGATCAACAAAACCTGATTTGACTGATCTCTTCTGCCTGAGTTTACAGGTAGGGAGCTATTCCTTGGATGGATATTATGAAAACACGTGCTCTTCTTGTTACAGCAGCTCTTGTTGCGTTCACTGGTTCTGCTGCTCTCGCGGACAGCATTCAACACGGTGACCTGACCATTAAAGATGCCTGGACACGCGCTACTCCACCAAAAGCAAAAGGTGGCGGAGCTTTCGTTTCTATCACCAACAATGGCAGCGAAGATGCACACCTGACAGGTGCAGTTTCCGGCTATGCCAAGCGTACTGAAATTCACGAAATGGCTGTGAACGATGGCGTCATGAAAATGCGTAAGCTGGACGATGGCATTGTTATTCCTGCTGGCGAAACACTTGAGTTGAAGCCTGGCAGCTACCACGTCATGTTCATGGGTCTGAACCAAGCATTCAAAATGGGTGAAGAGCTCAAAGTTACTCTGGAATTCGAAAAAGCCGGTCCAGTAGAAGTGACATTCCCAGTTATGAAAATGGGTGCAAAATCCGGTAAAATGCACCACTAACCAATTGAACTGTGCACGGGTGGATTAAGATGAACGTTGCGAAAACAATTCGATATGGAGCGTGGGCTGCAGTCGCATTGCTCGTTGCCGCAGTTTCTGCTGTAACAGTAATGAAGTTTGTGAACGAGGATGTCCCGCAGGCTGCCACTGTGCAGATCGGTGGCCCGTTTGAGCTGGTTGATGGCAAAGGACAAGTCTTTACAGACAAGAACCTTGATGGCAAACCAACTCTGATGTTCTTCGGCTTCACATACTGTCCTGATGTGTGCCCAACAACCCTCTCTGATATGCAGGGATGGATTGATAATCTGGGCCCGAAGGCAGATGACCTGAACTTCGTTTTCGTCAGCGTTGATCCTGAACGCGATACACCAGACGTTATTGCAGATTATGTTGCTGCGTTTGGCTCTCACGTCGTTCCACTGACAGGCTCCGTCGACCAGGTTAAAAAAGTCGTCAAAGACTACCGCGTTTATGCGAGAAAAGTGCCATTGGAAGACGGTGATTACACCATGGACCACACCGCAGCTGTTTACATGCTGAACGGTGATTTGGATTTCGTGGGAACCATCAGCTATCAGGAACCTGAAGAAACAGCGCTTCCAAAAATCAGAAAGTTGCTTGGTAGCTAATATAAGTTTAGGGTGTCTGAGTATTCAGGCACCCTTTTTTGGATGAAGATATGAAAGATCATGCAGCTCTCTATGCTGGCACAGCTGCCGTTGGACTTCTGCTGATCGCAGCCACCGCATTCCTTTGGATGCGCTATGGCAATTTGCTTTTCTCAGACAAACTGTTAAATGCACTGGCTGGTTGCTTCGGCCTTTAGGCTAAGCTTTTAATCATCCCAGTCAGGTGACATATGCGGCTTGATCAATTCCTCGTCGAACATGGCTATTTTGAAACGCGGGCCCGTGCTCGTGATGCAATTTTGCGCAACACAGTCATGATAGACGGTACGCCTGCAAAAAAGCCTTCGCAGAAGATAGCGGGCAAACCTGACATCACTATCGATGATCCGGCCTCTGACTATGTCTCCCGCGCTGCTTTGAAGCTCATCAAAGGCCTGGAGCATTTTGACCTCGACCCTGCTGGGAAGATCTGCCTCGATATTGGCGCCTCGACTGGAGGCTTCACGCAGGTTCTGCTGGAGCATGGTGCTCAGATTGTCCATGCCATTGATGTTGGACATGATCAACTGGCGGATAAGATTTCCAACAACCAACGCGTTGTCCGTAAAGACGGACTGAATGCCCGTGAGCTGACGCTTGAACATCTAGAAGGTCAGCATCCGGAGTTTCTGGTTTCCGATGTGAGCTTTATCTCTCTGAAACTTGCCTTACCACCAGCTCTTGAGCTGGCTGCTGATGGTGCTGTAGGTGTCTTCCTCGTCAAGCCACAATTTGAAGCTGGACGTGAGCGGATTGGGAAAGGTGGTCTTGTTACTCTTGAGATTGCAGAGGAGATCTCTGTTGAGCTGCAAGAGTGGATGAATGCCCAACCGGGTTGGTCCGTCCTTGGCATCACCTCCTCCCCGATCAAAGGTGGTGACGGAAATGCTGAGTATCTGATGGCCTGCCAAAAGACACCAGCATAGTTTTCGTGAAGCCCTCTCCCGAGGCATAGAAGTGCTCAGGAGAGGGTAGTCCAGTGCTTCTTTAAAGTCTCGCAATTATGCGCGAAGCTGAGACACGAAGCCTTCCACGCGTTCTTTGAGCTCTTCAGCAAGATCAGTCAGATCCACTGAGGCCTTTTTTACGCTCAACGCGGAGTCGCTGGTATCCTCTGCCGCTTTGCCTATGTCATTTACGCTGGCGAAGACTTCCTTGGTTCCGTTGGATGCAAGCTCGGCACTTCTGGCAATCTCACTGGTTGCCACGCCCTGCTCTTCAACTGCAGCAGCAATATTGGAGGCTACTTCGTCAAGTTCGCTGATGGTTTTGGAAATGCCCGCGATCTCATCAACAGCTCCTTGCGTTGCTTCCTGAACGCCGCTGATCTGTTCAGCAATGCTTTGGGTTGCCCGCCCTGTTTGATTAGCCAGATCCTTCACTTCATTAGCAACTACGGCAAACCCTTTGCCAGATTCCCCAGCTCGGGCCGCTTCAATAGTGGCATTCAAGGCAAGAAGGTTGGTCTGATCGGCAATGGCATTGATGATATCAATCACTTCGCCAATTTTCAGCACGGCTTCGGAAAGACCACGCACGGTGATGTTGGTTTGCTCGGACTTAGAGACTGCCACTGCAACCGTTCTTGAGGCCAGATCAACCTGCATCCCAATTTCGCGAATGGATGCTGTCAGCTCCTCCGCTGCAGAACTAACGGTTTGTACGTTAACAGAGGTCGCCTCTGCAGCACTTGCCCCAGCTTGTGCACGAGACTGTGCTCTCGTTGCAGCAGGCTCAAGCACCTCGGCATATGACTTCATGCCTGTGGCTGCGGATGAAACAGTCTGCACGACGGTGCCCACGCTCTTTTCAAAGTCAGAAACAATCCTCGTCCGCGTGGCCTTCTCTTCTGCTCTGCGCTTACTTTCCTGCTCTTTCTTGTCTGCCTCCATCTCCTTTACTTTGATGGCATTGTCTTTGAACACCCGTACAGCAGTGATCATGTCCGAGATCTCATCCTGCTGGCGGCGCTCTGAGATATCGACATTCAGATTTCCTGATGCCAACTCACCCATAACCCTGGTCAGAGAAGAAATTGGCTTGCTCAAAGAACTGGCAAATATCCATGCGCCCAAAGCTGCAAAGAGTGCGAGAACGACACCCAAGACAGAAACAAGTGAGAACATCTGATTGGATGCTTCAAGGATCTTACTGCGTGGGATGGTGATGACTAGCAGCCATGGCTCTTCGGTTTTTGCGATGCTGATTGGAACACCGACTTGCAGCATTTCAACATTACCGACCTGCGTGTTGGGCAGAATGCGGGTTTTTCGGGAGTTTAACGGCTCAAGAATTGCTTTTGAAAAACCAGCTGAACCAGCAGCTTTGGACACAAGCTGGCTATCTGGATTGGAAACAATTGTTCCGGAAGAGCTGATCAGCGTGAGATAGCCTTGCTCATAGGGATGCATGCCATTCAATCGCTCCTGTATGTCAGAGAGCGCAATGTCCACACCGGCAACACCGTCTCTGGCTCCAAAGCCATCCACCGGTACAACAAGAGATGTGATTAGGGTATCCACGCCACCAACAGAGTAGGTGTAGGGCTCCAGAATGATCTCTTCACCACTTCTTTGTGCAAGCAAGTAGTAGTCACCTGCCCCATCCTTTTCATAATCGACAAGTGCTTCCCGGCCAATCTGTCCACCCGAGCGGAACCAGTACGGGATAAATCTTCCGGTTTGGTCATGATATGGCTTATTGGCCCAGCCCTGATCCTTGCCATCAAATGCATTAGGTTCCCAAGCCGCCCAACTGCCAATCAGTTGTTCATTGCTCTTGAGGACGCTTTTGAGGATCTCAGCAGAAGCGTCACGATTAGCATCCCCACTTTTCCTGAGTGCATCTAATGCATTGGCTGTGTTTCGCGCGACGGCAAAAGATTGATCCAGTTCAGCTTTGACGACGGCTGCACTTTCCTTGGCGATTTCGTTAGAAAGCCTGATTGCTTGTTCTTCAATAACTCCTGCCCCAATGAACAAGACAGATCCCGATGAGGCAACCATCGACACCAGCGCAATCACGACGACCCAAAATGTCAATTTCCCTTTTAATTTCAAAGACGGCATTGAAAACTCCTGCAGAACATCGCCGATTATTTTTGGGGAAGTTGCAGCCATAGAATGTATACCTACACGCATGCAACCAGCACATTACGTTGGGAAATCGATCAAATAGACAAACAAAAAGTTTATTTCAGAGAACATTTTAAATAGATCGACAAAATCTCATCTGAAACTCAGTATAAAGTGGCGCTGAGTACGCCTATACAGCAATTTTCCACATTACCTTTGCGTCATAGAGGATTACTTCCCCTAGATCAGATCGAAGACTAAACATCGCCGCCCATTCTCCCTCAAACAGAATGCCGGACTTCGCGAGATCAAGCATTGCATGTCTCAGTGCAGCGCTGTAAACGCTGTGCCATGTCTAAGAAGCCTGAAGCCACTGTAGAAACCCTCCGTATTGCACGCCTTGCCCATAAGGGTGATGGTGTTGCCGAGACCGATGCCGGACAGATCTTTGTTCCCTATACACTTGAGGGCGAGCTTGTCAGCGCCCAGGTGCAAGGAACACGTGCGGAACTTAACGAGATCATTGAGCCGAGCGCGCATCGCGTCGCGTCCGTGTGCAAGCATTTCAGCACATGTGGCGGCTGCTCTTTGCAGCATATGGATGAGGCTTCCTACAAGAACTTCAAGCGGCAACAAGTGATTGACGCGCTGGCCTCCCGTGGCATTGAAACGCCAGTGGAAGATGTTGTGGTTTGCGGCAAGGGCAGTCGTCGCCGTGCTGTGTTTGCAGCTGTAAAAGCAGGCCATAAAGTGCTGTTTGGCTATCACACAGCTAAATCCAACCGTCTTGTTGACATTGAAGAATGCCCTGTGATTGCGCCTGAGCTCATGAAAGCCGTACCGGGACTTCGCAAGCTTGCTGGCGAAATTTTGCCGCGTAAGGGCGAACTGAAGTTCACCGTGACGACAACACAGAGCGGCCTTGATGTTGCTATTGGTGGGTTGGGTAAAAACAAAGACAAACATTACCTTGAACTGTCACAGGGTGCTGTTGAGAATGACTTTGCACGCCTGACTGTTGATGGTGAGACAATTATTGAGATCCGTCCTCCTTTACTGGACATGAGCGGCGTCGCTGTTCCAATCCCGTCCGGTGGCTTTATCCAGGCAGCCATGAGCGCCGAAAAAACCATGGGCGATCTTCTTTCAGAGGGTTTGAGCGGCTGCAAGCGTGTAGCTGATCTGTTCTGCGGTGCGGGCACGCTGACCTTCAATATCGGACAGTTTGCCAATGCGCATGCGGTGGAAGGCGAAGCAACGTCACTGAAAGCGCTTGATCTTGGATTGCGCCGGGCCAAGGGCCTTAAGAAAGTCACTACTGAACGCCGGGATCTGTTCCGCCGACCAATTGTTGCTAAAGAGCTTGATAACTTTGGCAAGGGTTTTGATGGTGTGGTGTTTGATCCGCCGCGTGCTGGTGCTCTTGCCCAAGCACAGGAACTTGCTAAGTCTCCAGTCAAGAAGATCGTTGCTGTTTCCTGCAGCCCTGCCAGTTTTGCTCGTGACATTCGAGAGTTGCTGGAAGGTGGCTATCAGATCAAACGCGTTGTACCGATTGATCAGTTTCTCTATTCCCCTCATGTTGAAGTGGTTGCTCTGCTGGAACGCGGCGCATAAGCGGTGATTATGCAGGCGGCAAGTTGCGAGTAATTTGCCGCCTTCCCTGAACTTTCGATATTTGCCCTAAGTTTGAAAGCCCGTGTTACGGAAGCTTCACGCCCCTTGTGTATACTTAACCAAGTTTGTGACGCGCACAGGTGGTCGAGCCATTGATCAAGGGCCTTTCAGTTTTTGCCGCTATCATTTGCATCGTACTGGGCCTGCTCACGGTCTGGACCCCTATTCCAACGGGCGTACCGCTGTTGGCGCTGGGGACAGTCCTGCTGATTGCCACAAGCCGCAGGTTTGCAAAATTCGTACGGCGGCACAGGAAAAACTTCACCTGGCTCAATCAGGCTCTGCATTGGATTGAAGTACGATCCAGTGGTCGTTTCAAGAAGATCATCCGCCGGACCCGCCCACGTTATTTCAAGCGGCAAAGAGGCAAAGGGCAGCCTTCCCCTAAAGATAACGGCACTAAGTCTGCCGCGTAATTTCCCAAGACAACCAAATCAGGTAGGCTCTTTTCCAATTACAGGAGAAGTATATGCCAGCTTACGTCATTGTTGATACAAAAATTGAAGATCCCATCGCCTATGAGGATTACAAGGCCCAGGCTCGCCCGATTGCTGAGAGCTTCGGCGGCATCTACAGGGCACGTGGCGGTGATATGGATGTGGTTGAGAATGATTTATGGATACCACACCGTCTCGTCATTGTGGAGTTTCCAAATATGGAAAAGGCGCAGGCGTTTTTGAACTGTCCGGAGTATGCCCCTGTTGCCAAGATCCGTCATGGTGCTGCTAAGTGTAGCCTGACGATTATTGATGGGGTGTAAGTTCTGGGAGCCTGAGGAGCGTTAGGTGCTCAGGCCACCGCTGACGATAATGAAAGGTGCAGCATCATTCAGGTTGAGTGCTGACCAGTCCCCATAGGAAGCTGTTGCGCGCAGGCCAACGGCTTCCAACAGGTCGCGGATATGATCGCGATGCACGAAGCGGCGCATGTTGTTTCTGGAGTAATGCTGACCATCGCTGTCGTAGTGGGTTTGCATGGACACGAGACCGTTTTTGTCTGGCCCGGCTGTATCCTGCCACAGCGACACTCTTTGCCCTTCAACTGAGCGTACCAAAAGAGGTTTGCCTTTCTGGCCCCACTTCTCCCATGGGCGTGCTTTCGGGTTTTCCATGCCGAAGGCGAATTTGCCATTTGGTTTCAGATGAGCAGCGATGGTTTGGAGAACGAGAATCTGATCCGTATTGGTTGCAAAGGCCTGGAAAGCATTGCCAGTGATGATAATGCGGTCAAATTTCTGATTGAGGTGCACCGTTCGGGCATCTGCTTCCAACCACGTTACCGTCTCAGACCGTTTCACGGCTTGTGCGATTTTCTTCGGATTTCGGTCAACACCAACAGTGTCTACACCTTGTCTGGACAGCGCGTTGGACAGTGCACCTGTGCCGCAGGCAATTTGCAAAACGCTTCCACCTGGCGTGCAAGCGAAGTTGAAAAGATAATCATCATCGGCCCCCCAATCCTTATCCAGACTGGTAAAGCTGCATGTGTTTCCCTTTGTCTCCGTGCGGTTCAGCTGCATGATAATTGCCTTCCGGGTGCTGTCCTTCCTAATAAAAGTTAGGTTAAGAGTGTTAACGTCTTGTAACAGGATAAGCGGATTTGCGGCTAAACAAAGAATTCTGAGGTATTTAATCTGCCCAATGATTGTTTATAGATCAGTGTTGCAGAGAAACATCATTGGCCCCGCCAGAACTGTCTAGTTTTTTGCAAGAGGATCTCAGGGTCACACGCAAGGAGATGTAAATCCACTTCAAGTACTGGTGCGTTCGACTTGGCTTGCTTCAAGCGCCAGTTCTTTCTCATGGCCCGTCGCGGCATAGACTGGGGCTCTCGCTTTACGAGGCAGTCGTCAATCGGACCTTTGAGTTTGATGTGCAGTTGGTTGAATTCCATGGTGCGGACAGCTGTTTTGTAAAGGGAAAGCTCAGCAATTGCTGACCAGCGCAGAACGCCAAGCCTTTCCAGATAGAGCCCGGTCTCATTGGCTGCGATTTGAGGGCGTTTATCGACGAAAGGGTAATGCCAGTGAACGCTGAGAAAAACGGGTAGTGATGCCAATGCAGGGATCAGTGAACCGCTTACAATGCCCGTACCAAGAAGAGCTGCCCCGAGCAGCAGGCTGCCGTAGACAACGGGCTCGCCCGTCCCTTTTCGATAGCCCAGTGTGAATGGTTCAGCCGAGCTTTGCTCTTCCTGCCATGGATCAAGATCAAACTGAGACATGCCCCCGCCACTTTCCATATTGCGCCGGGGGCCTGTTTATTAGTCCGCCGGAGTTTCTGTTGCTTCAACTTTCAAGCCGAAGCCTTCTAGGCCAACATAGTGGCGCTCACGCGATGCAATAACCCGGATAGAGTTGGCTCCTAGATCTTTCAGGATCTGTGCACCGAGACCAACTTCGCGCCAGTCCTCAGACCGGCCTTGAGCGGAATCGTGCTGCTCATGCTCAGCAGCTTCCAGGTTATCACGATGACGGTTGGACTTGCTTGCGACGCCTACCGCACCTTCACGCAGGTAAACAATAATGCCTCGGCCTCGTTCCGCAAAGTCTTCCATGATTGCTTCCAGAGGTTTGGTTTGCCCAAACACATCATCCAGAACGTTTTCCAGATGGAGCCTGACCGGAATATCCTGACCATCACGCACGTCGCCGTAAACCAGCGCCAAGTGGCCAACATTGTCGAACGGAGTAGAATACACGATGGCACGTGCTTTGCCTGCTGTGGTCTCTACGTCGAACTCGTCGATACGGCTCACAAGGTTTTCATGACGCTGACGCCATGCAATGAGATCCGCGACAGAAACCATTTTCAGGTTATGCTCACGGGCGAAGTCTTCAACCTGCTCACCGCGCTTTACAGTGCCATCATCATTCACCAGCTCACTGATGACGCCAACTTCCGGCAGGCCAGTCAGCTTACACAGGTCTACCGCTGCTTCTGTGTGACCGGAGCGCATGAGGACGCCGCCCTCTTTTGCGACCAATGGGAAGATGTGACCCGGACGGACGAAATCAGCTGCGCCAGCATTTGGATTGGCAAGGCCACGAACTGTTGCACAGCGCTGCTCAGCTGAAATGCCTGTTGTCAGGCCTGGCGCATAGTCAACGGAGACGGTGAATGCAGTTGCCAGTGGAGCGTCATTGTTGGCGACCATCGGCTCAAGGTGCAGGCGCTTTGCTTCTTTGAGCGTCATTGGAGCACACACGATCCCGGAGGTGTGACGGATGATGAATGCCATCTGCTCAGGGGTGATCATGTTGGCTGCTACAATGAGATCACCTTCGTTTTCGCGATCATCATCGTCGGTTACAACAACCATCTCGCCGTTTTCGAAAGCGCGCAGGGCTTCGGCTACTCTTGTTTGAGACACGACGTACTCCTTGTTTTCTTTTAGTCCGAGAAAATCGTTGGGGGTCACCTGATGGCCCGTCGCTTCAGCGATTTTTTGGGCCATTTCTCGAGAAATCCACGCGCTTGGGTCGTTGCACAGAGCCGTTACAGATGCAGGAGACAAACCAGCGCGGCGTGCAAAGGCACTCCTGCTTTCAGCAGCGTCTTCTAACCATTCAGTCAAGCGCATAATCCTAGCCCCTTGGCCTTGCAATTTTCAGTGATACTGAAATCGCGCTTTTGAACTCGGAAATCAAGGGGCAAATCGAAAAAAGCTTACCGCTTTCTACCTAGGTCGTATCTGTGGGTGATCTTGAGGTGAATAAACGGTTTGCGGCTTTGTGCGAACACGCTCGATTGCATGCATTGGGCCTGCCCCGAGTTCGCAAACTGATCAAAGAAGCACTTAAAGCACCACATGGCCTTCCATGCAGTGTTGAACCAGAGTTCCCGATAGTCGGGATGAGCAAGGCGGCAGGCAATACCTGCGCTGTTTGTTAAGTTAGTTTCTTCGGCATTGGCTACACGCCTTGCCCGGGCTTTTTATAATGAACAGCGTCGCCTCTTTTGCCTATAAGGCACGATAGTCAGTTTCCTGAAAAGACAGTGGCTTATCCAGACACGTTTCCATGCCCGAACAGTTCCTCCGTCTTTGACTGATACCTTCGCAAAAGCGGGTTCCCCTGCCGGTGCTCTTGTATCCGTCGCCGCGTGATACCCTATAGTCCTGGGCCCTTCCCCTCAAACCATGCGGTCACGTTTGAAGTTCGGTTCACCGGACCACTGAAAGGTGCGTTACGTCTTCCAGAAGCCCCGCCCAACCTACGACAAACTGACGGTCGCTCCGCCAGCAGCCCGTTACGTAGGCATAGGTTCAGAGTATGGGAGGAACCCAGAAGGGGAATAAGTTTTTTGGAGACGGCCACATGCTTGAAGACAGGCAACATCTCACAGCTGCGATGTATTTGCTATTGCCCGTAGTAAAAAAGGCGCCGGTTTTGCCAGCGCCTTTTCAATAAGAATGAAATCAGAGGTTGAATAGAATCTTAGCGCACGTCGCGTTCATTTACATTCACGCACCGGGCTCTAACACCTTTGGTGGAGCGAATTCTTGTCGTTTGATTGCATCCAATCAAACGGAACACGCTCTAGCGTTCGCCGCACTGGCCTCTGTCACGCAGGACATGGTCAGCCAGAACACAGGCCATCATGGCTTCTCCAACCGGAACTGCGCGGATGCCAACGCAAGGGTCGTGACGACCTTTGGTCATCACGTCGACCTCTTCCCCACTGCGGGTGATGGATTTGCGTGGTGTCAGGATGGAAGAGGTTGGCTTTACAGCAAAGCGGACCACAACCGGCGCACCGGAAGAGATACCGCCCAGCACGCCACCTGCTTGGTTGGACAGGAAGTCAGGCTTGCCATCTTCGCCCATACGCATTTCGTCAGCGTTCTCTTCACCAGTCAAACATGCAGCTTCAAAACCGTTGCCGATCTCAACACCCTTCACAGCGTTGATGGACATCATGGCTGATGCGAGGTCTTGATCCAGCTTGCCGTAAAGCGGGGCACCAAGACCCACTGGTACATGTTCTGCGACTACTTCAATCACGGCCCCAATTGAAGAGCCCTCCTTGCGGATCCCATCGAGGTATTCTTCGAAGAACTTGGCAGCTTCCGCATCCGGGCAAAAGAATGGATTGTTGCCCACTTCGTTCCAATCCCAGTTGTCGCGATTGATCTTATGCGGGCCCATCTGGACCAGAGCGCCGCGGATCAGGATGTTTGGAATGACTTTGCGCGCCAAACCACCCGCAGCCACGCGGGACGCTGTTTCGCGTGCTGATGAACGTCCACCGCCGCGATAGTCGCGGATACCATATTTGGCATCGTAGGCGTAATCTGCGTGGCCCGGACGGTAGCGCTCTTTGATTTCGGAGTAATCCTTGGAGCGCTGATCAGTGTTCTCGATCATCAGGGAGATGGGCGTACCGGTCGTACGTTGTACGCCGTCTTCATCCACCATCACACCAGAGAGAATTTTGACCTGATCTGGTTCACGGCGCTGGGTGGTAAACTTGTTTTGCCCCGGCTTGCGCTGGTCCAGATACACCTGAATCTCTTCTGCTGTGATTGGAAGCAGAGGCGGACAACCATCGACGACGCAGCCAAGCGCTGGTCCGTGGCTTTCGCCCCATGTTGTTACGCGAAACAGATGACCAAAGGTGTTGTGGGACATGTTCTAGCAGTTCACTTTTAGAGCATGAGCACGTCCTGTCCGGCTGACTCTCTTCAATCAAACGGAACGCGCTCTGAGAATTACAGTGGTTTTAGGTGGGTTCCGACGGCAGGTCAATTGAGAGCCTTGCAGCACTTGCGTAATTTTCCCGAATGAACAAGCTGGATTTAGGCTTGTTCCCAGTTGCAGGTCTGGAAATGGGAAATCTCAAGGCGTGAAATGCACATTCAGACACCCCCACTTTAATGCGTAAGCTCCATTTCATGCAAAAAACCCGAGCAACGCGTTGGGCACGTCCTCGGGTTTTTCTCATTCATTCAAACTTTTCATTCAGAACGCTGGCCTTGGATAAACCTTAGGCGCCGTGTTCCTGAATAAGTCTTTTTGCAACCAAGTCATGGTCGAGCCAAAGAGCCGGGCCGGCTGGCTGGCTGGCTTCGCCAAACATGAGCATGCCAGTTGCTGCAACAACATGCTGGCTAAGCTCATCGCTAACCAGAACATTGCGTTCACTATGCATATCCACGATTTCCTGCGAGGTACCAACAGTCTTGTCTACCTGCTCCGCTGAGTTTGGCATTGGCCAAGCTTCGAAGTTGTAGAATGGCTGCATTGCCTCACTGGTCTGATAATCGGATACCTTTTGCAGAACCTCTTCCAGAGACGCTTCAGGCTTGAGCATGCCTTCGCACTTCTGCCAGAGTGCATCCACCCATGCGCCGCCGCCTTCTTTCTTGAAAGCTTGCAGCAGTGGCAAGAGTGACAGCTCGATGCCAGCAAACACGTCTGAAGAGTTGGTGCGGATCTCAGGGCAGTTGAACACTGTTGCCTTCACGCCGTCTTTCCACGCGCTTTCAGCAAAGTTCTCCAGAGCCATTTTAGCGTAGCCCTGCGTGTAGTTTGTGTAAGTCTGCCAGCGATACTCATCCTCGATCAGGATGCGGGTGCCGTGATAGCCATACGCAGTGTAGCGCACTTCGCCGCCAGCTGCTTCCACGCGGTCGCGGAGCGTCTTACTGGCTTCCAGCAGGTAACCGAAGCTGTTTGCAGTTACTTCCTCGAAGTTTTTAAGGATCAGCTTGCCCAGATCACTCTCGATAAGAGACTGAGATGGCATGTAGCGTGCACCGCGGCCTTTGTAGATGCGGTTCGCGATTGCCATAAACACTTTTGCACGCGGAATACCGCCTGCCATTGTGTGGGCGAAGAAGACGTTCTTACCCGCTGGGATCATGGTATCCAGCTGTTCCATGACCTGAGCAAGAGCGCCTTTAAACCGGCTGGAGCCAAGACCGCGGCAGATCTCAACATGATCCCAGTCGAGCTTGTGATCCTGCCAATCTTTAATGGTCATTTCGTTGACCAGATCAGTCGGTGTCGCTGTGCCTTCAGGTGCGTCCAGTTCAAAACCCGCACGCAGAGGTACGTTGATGATTTTGCCGCCCAGATTGGCTTCGGCTTCTGCCAGCTCTTCTGGTGTCAGGGCGCGTGGCTTGTTGTTTTCATCCGGACGACCGACAGTAATGCCGATCACAGTCATCCCGGTTGCCTTTGCCTGATCGATCAAGCCAGTCGCATATCCGCGACCAAAAAGTTCGCCGAAGAGTACGAAGACATCGCCCTCTCCAAAAACGGTATTGCTGCTGATTGCCTTGAGTGGTCGAGACGTCTTCATCAAGATCTTCCAAAAAGTTTAAGAGTGTCGAGATTTCATAGGTGAGCGTTCTGCTCTTGTTGCCTAAAAATAACGAGTTACAACTGATTTAGGTAGCCTGTTTAGCTGGTCTTTATGCAGATTGTAGCAAAGCACTCCAAAATGTCGTGGACTGCCTTTGCTGTAGTATTCACTTTATGTGTCACAGTTTGTCGCTGACGCAAAAACCTGATCAATTTAACGACCAAGAATTGCGTTGTAAGCCCCCAATCTTAAAGGCTTGGTACAGCGCTGGACGTGAGAGCGTGCATTGGTACGTCCGTTGATCGGAATGCAGCTGAGTGTATCCGGATTGTTGTGAACTTAGATCCACGCCTCGGAACCGTCTCTCCAAAGAAGGAACTGATCTTGTGGCGTCTCCAGATCCGGGATTTCAGCAGGAGCGTAGCCACAGAGCAGGCCGCGCAGAACGCGCATGACTACGCCGTGCGCGACGATGATCATGGGGTCTTTTTGCTCAGACATCCATTCGGCGATGCGGTCAGAGACCATTTTGTAGCTCTCGCCTTCGGGATGCACATAGCCCCATTTATCTTCACGCCGCATACGAACCACTTCGGGACGCTTGATCATCATTTCAGGAACGGTCATTCCCTCCACATTGCCAAATGTGATTTCACGAAGACGGTCATCCACTTTGTAATCGGTCGGATCCAGCCCCATTTCCTTGCGCAGAATTTCCATGGTCTCGCGCGCGCGGATCATTGGTGAGCTGACAAAGATGAAATCATCTGCGGTCTTGCCAAGGTCTGGGAGAAAATCCTTCATCACCATACCGTTGCGCCGGGCCTGCTTGCGACCGGTGTCGTTGAGCGGAATATCCTGACCGCCCTGCATACGCCCTTCCAGGTTCCAGTCTGTTTGTCCGTGACGGACATACAAAAGCGGAGTTGGTGTGGTTTTCGCAAGGGGCATCAACGAGCCAGTCATTCCATGGGCCTTCTGTAGGAGATTAGTCGGCAACCGATTTGTAGCGGCTTCTTACGAGGTACATGTGTCATTCCTCGTTAGAAAACAACAGTTATGCACACATTCTTGATTTAAGTCATATGTACCTTTACCAGCCTCTCAAGCGCAAAAAAGGCGCTCCAAGAAGCGCCTTTTCTCAAACCTAATTGCTGAAGCAATTTAGACGACGGAGATATCCGGGGCGTCTACTGCCTTCATACCAACCACATGGTAGCCGCTGTCAACGTGGTGAGTTTCACCAGTGACAGAGCGGGACAGGTCGGATGTGAGGTAGAGAGCGGAGTTTCCAACGTCATTGATGGTTACGGTTTCACGCAGCGGTGCGTTGTACTCGTTCCATTTGAGGATGTAACGGAAATCGCCGATACCAGCTGCTGCCAGTGTTTTTATCGGACCTGCAGAAATCGCGTTCACGCGGATCTTCTTAGGACCAAGATCAACTGCGAGGTACTTGACGCTTGCTTCCAATGCAGCCTTTGCAACGCCCATGACGTTGTAGTTTGGCATGACCTTCTCAGCACCGTAGTAGGTGAGAGTTACAATGGAACCACCTTCGGTCATCAGCTTTTCTGCACGGCGGGCAATGGATGCCAGCGAGTAGCAGGAAATCTGCATTGTCTTTGCAAAGTTGTCTGCGCTGGTATCCAGATAACGGCCAGTCAGTTCTTCTTTATCAGAGAAAGCGATCGCATGAATGACGAAGTCGATCTTGCCCCATTTTTGCTCCAGAACTTCAAATGCTGCATCAATGCTTGCTTCGTTCGTAACGTCACAATCACCTACAACAAGTGCATCGAGCTTTTCTGCTAATGGTTCAACACGCTTCTTCAGCGCTTCACCCTGATAGGTGAGTGCGATTTCAGCTCCGGCATCGTGTAGTGCTGTTGCAATACCCCAAGCGATGGACCGATTGTTGGCCAGTCCCATGATGAGACCACGTTTGCCGGCCATCAATCCTTGCGCTTCTGCCATGTTTTTCTCCTGAGTGAATATCACTTAATCTAGTGAACAGCCCCAAAATGCTATGGCATACTGTTCATTTGGCTTCAAGCCGTCGAAAAAAGTCCAATCAGACATGGACGTGTTCTTGCGCTCCCATTATCTGATAGTTAGAGCCAGATCAACTTCCAACACTGCGACGGAAACATGACTATTCCAAATTTGGTGAACGCGTTTCAAAAGATCATTGGGGACGCAAATGTGCTTGTCAGCGACCATGACAAGGCCCCATTTCTTGTTGAGTGGAGGGACAAATTTCGAGGCGCCACTCCCATGGTGCTGCGGCCCGGTTCCACATCAGAGGTTGCAGAGTGCGTGAAGCTTGCGGCTCAGCACGGTCTCACTGTGGTTCCACAGGGTGGCAACACGGGTTTGGTTGGGGGGCAAATCCCCAATCCAGATGGTAGCGAAATCGTGCTATCCCTTTCTAGATTAAATAAAATTCGCCACATCGACCCTGAAGGTTATACGATGGTAGCAGATGCAGGCGTTACGCTGCAGGCTGTTCATGATGCGGCTGAAAAGCATGATCGATTGTTCCCTTTGACGCTCGCTTCGCAAGGTTCCTGTGAGATTGGCGGCAACATTGCAACCAACGCCGGAGGCACTGCCGTCCTGTCCTATGGAAACACACGAGATCTTGTTCTCGGGCTCGAAGTTGTACTCGCAAATGGTGAGGTCTGGGAAGGGCTTCGGACCCTGCGCAAAGACAATACCGGTTACGATTTGAAACAATTATTTATCGGCTCAGAGGGCACTTTGGGGATCATTACGGGTGCCAGCCTCAAATTATACCCAGCTCCGGCGTCGGTAGAGGTGGCTCTGGTCGCGCTAGATTCGCCTGCTAAGGCACTTTCACTGTTTTCATTGGCAAAAAGTCACGCCGGGAACATGCTTACCGGATTTGAGTTGATGCCACAGACTGGCATGCAGTTCGTTTGTGAGCATATGGAACTGTCGCGCTATCCGTTCGAAGAGCAGCATCCATGGTATGTGCTCATCGAGATCTCGGCGGGTACAAAAGATATCGACATTGCCAGCCTGACAGAGACTATCTTCACCGAGGCTTTTGAGGCCGAACTCTTGCGCGATGGATTGCTGGCGCAGAGTAAAGCGCAGGCTGCTGACTTCTGGCGATTGCGGCATGGGCTTTCTGAGGCACAGAAATTTGAGGGCGGATCCATCAAGCACGATGTCTCTGTGCCTGTTGCAAAGGTTCCCGAGTTTCTGGAAGAAGCGATCGCCGCTGTTAAAGAGGCTGTGCCGGGATGTCGTCCGGTTCCGTTTGGCCATATGGGCGACGGCAATATCCATTTTAACATCACCCAGCCGAAGGATGCCGATAAAGCCGAGTATCTTGCGAAATGGGATGATGTGAACCGTGTCGTGCATGGGATTGTTGCCAGTTACAACGGCTCAATCTCTGCAGAGCATGGCATCGGCATTTTGAAGCGTGATTTGCTGGCAGAGGTAAAGAGCGCCACAGAGATGAACATGATGCGCTCTGTTAAGAAGGCTCTCGACCCGACGAACATGTTCAATCCGGGCCGTGTTCTCTAGACATTACTGTTCAGGTGCTTCCAGTCCTTCCGGGAGCACCTGTCCTCCATCAACGACAATCTGCTGTCCGGTGATGTAGCCTGCCTCCTCGCTGGCGAGGAAGAGCACAGCACTTGCTACGTCTTGTGGCGCACCCAATCGGCCAAGTGGAATAGTCTGCCCCATCTTCTTCAGATACTCATCACCGAGATCATCCAGCGCTTCTGTCCTGATATTGCCGGGCAGAACCGAGTTCACTGTGATCTTGTGCGGGGCCAACTCCAAGGCAGCTGTTCGCATGAGGCCCAGTTGCCCCGCTTTGGAGGCTGCATAATGAGACCAGCCTGCATCCCCTGTAATTGGGCCCGTTATTGACGAGGTAAGGATAATCCGCCCGTGCCCTGCTTGTTTCATATGCGGGAGCGCTGCCTTTACGCAGTAGAAGGAGGAGCGCAAGTTTGTATCAAGCACATGATCCCAATGCTCGGGCTCCATCTCCTCAATCGTCTGCTTGGGGAAGATGCCTGCGTTGGCGCATATAATGTCCAGCCCGTTTTCTTCTGTGGTCTCATCGACCATGGCCTTTACCGCTTGCCACTGGGTGACATCACACTGAAGGAATTGCCCTGCCCCGCCAGCCAGTGCGATTTCCTCCACAGCGTTGGCGCCAGCTTCTTCTCCGCGCGCTGCTATGGTGACAAAGGCTCCGGCGCGAGCAAAAGCCAGTGAGATGCCCAAGCCGATCCCTCGAGAACCACCCGTCACAATGACAGATTTACCTTTAAGCGACGCCAGCATGCTTGATCCCTCATCGTCTCATCATGTTGGTGTCCAGTATGTTGCTCAGAGGCTAAAACAAGTCTAACTGCCCGTTGTTTCTTGAAGAGCCGCCTGCAACCTTCTTTTGAGGTTTTGGCTTGGCAGGTGTTTTGACTGGCTCAGGAGGAACTGGAATGACCTCCCGTTCCCACAAGGACGGGTCATCATTGGCGACGCTGTTCACCCGCGTTGAAACAGGCGTGGTGATTAACAGCCCCTCATCTGCAGGTTGTAAGAGCTTTATAGCGTCTCGAGCCATGATTGTGCCGTTGCTCAACCAGTCGTCAAAATGCTCCGGCGCGATGATTGCGGGCATCCGGTGGTGAACCGGTTTCACCGTCATATTCGACTCGACGGTGATTACAGCAGCGGTATCAATGTCTCCGCCATCAGGATGGGAATAAGTTTCCCACAGGCCAGCGAAGGCCAGAAGGCGTCCATCCGCTGGGGCAATCCAATAGGGCTGCTTTGCCGCACCTTTGCGTTGCCACTCGTAAAAACCGTTTGCAGGTATCAAGCATCTACGGTGACGCACCGCTGCACGAAACGAGGGTTTCTCCTCCAAAGTTTCGGCTCTGGCATTGAGCAAAAGCGTGAAACTTGCTGGGTCTTTGACCCATGACGGGACCAGGCCCCATCGTGCTAACCCAAAGTGGCGCCCACCATTTTCGTGTTTTACGAGTGCAATTGGCTGAGTCGGTGCTATGTTGTATCTCGGTGGAAAATTTGGCTGTTCGATATAATCAAACAACGCTTTGACTTCTTCCGGAGACGCTGACAGGCTATATCTACCACACATGCAGATTACTCTGTTCGCATTTTAGTAAAATTGCAACCAATCGAGAGATAGGTTCCGCGCGACAGATAGGAAGCTGGGAGGCTGCAATGGATATGTACTGCGATAAAATCGGCGTAGGAGAACTTTCTCCTGAGCTTTTGACGCATGCAAACATCAATCCATCCACGGGCCTTGCAACTGACTATCTTAATCATTTCAATGAGGTTGTTATGCTTCTTGAAATGCTTCCTGATATTCCCGATTGCGCAGAAGATGTTCTGGCCTGGGAACCCGCTGACTATATCACACATTTCAGTGCCTCTAAATTCTCAGCAAAAGAATTGGCTATCCGTGCATACGGAGCTGTTGATTTGCCGCTGCGGAATGCTCTGGAGAAGTGTATTGGCGAAGTTGATCAGGAAGTTATCTCCTTACAAAAAATGCTAGGCTCCGCTGAAGTAACAGGTGAACTGCTGCAAATCGTTCAGGATAAAGCCGTTACCGTCATCAGGCCCCTGCTTTCGCAAGCCGGGTCAATCATCCATGGACATCTGCCGGATGAGACAATCAGCACTGAGGAAAGCACGCAAGCGGATGTTGACGCCCTGTTCTCATGAGCAAAAAAATTATTCCGGAATACATTGAGGCAACCAGTGTTGCCTGTGTGCAGAACGAAAAAGTTCTGCTCGTAAAACGAGCCCAGTCGCCCTCCAAAGGCCTCTGGAGTTTTCCTGGCGGTAAGGTTCTTCCCAGTGAAAACCTTAAGGATGCCGCACAAAGAGAGTTTAAAGAAGAAACATCTTTGTGCGCCTCAGACCTGAAGGAATGGACAGTGTCCTACCCTTCTGCGGAAGACTGCAAGGAGCAATATCGCATCCATGTCTTTCGCTGTACGCAGGTCAAAGGTGAGGAGGAAGCACGCTCTGATGCTGCTGAACTGGGATGGTACACTTGGGAGGAGGCTATGAACCTGCCTCTCGCGCCCGGCATGCAACAGCACATTCTAAATCTTCTAAGATGTAGTTAGAGCAGAACCTGTGCATTTACATTGACGCCTCAAGCTCTGACTTCTTAATTTTTACACGTGTTCTTATCCGAAAACCGGAACTACTTTTTTAGAATACGCACAAGCATCAGTCCTGCAGCCTGCTGTGCAACAAGGGAAAACCGGAAATCCCCAAGGTTCCATAGTGGACAGAGTGCCGGGAGACGGCCATCCTTACAGAATCTGAAGCAACCAGCATGCTGTGGGATGTAGCTTGACTGACATTGCAAGACTTAAAGCTTGGACACGTAATTTTGCGAAACCTGCCTGGCCGACAGGCCGGGGGATTTGCCTTGGTCTGATGCTTTTGAGTGTTGCGGCGGCCCCTGCTGCATTTGCTCAGAGCTCCCCGCAATCTCCGGGTCAACCTGTACAGCCAGAGTTGAAAGAACCTCCCTACGAGCAACAGCTTATTCGCCTCTCAGAAATACTTGGCGCCCTCCATTATTTACGCCCGCTTTGTGGGCATGATGAAGCAGATGAATGGCGTCAGCGCATGTACTCCTTGCTGGGTGCAGAAGTGCAGAACGAGCTGAGACGCCGGCGTCTTGTTGAGCGGTTTAATCAGAGCTATCGGGGGTTCGCATCGGTCTATCAAACCTGCACTCCGGCGGCTGTTGAAGCCTCTCGCAGATTCGCCGATGAAGGTGTAATTATCACCCAAGAAGTAACGGGCAAGTACAGCCGCGATTGATAGAAAAGCCGGTTGCAACCGTTTTCCACAGACAATTATTGCGTGTTTTTTGGATAACTCGGCTTCGCCACAAATATTAACCATAACTTACAGAAGCTCTGGACGAGTTTACCAAAACATCAGTGAGTCGGTTGTTCCTGCCGTTTTGCGTGTTAACTTCCGTTTAACAGATAAGGCATGCGACGCTTCATTTGTTTTCGTTTGCCCGTTACATGTAACGGCAAATAACAAGAAGCAGCACATAGAGGGACATGAGAGCCAGCATGATCAAGGACGACGCTATCGCCGGCGAATTCACAGAAGAGATCGATGCATCTGATGCAGACATCCGCCGACTGGCTCTAAGCTTCATTCAGGAAGCTTGGGAGGATGGTCTTTCCCACGGCATCGACAGTACAGCTCTTGCGCATGCAGCGCTGTTCTCAGCAATGATGGATCTGGTTTCTCTTTATGGAGAAGAAGCTGTTTCCAAATTTGCGCAGGAATTGCCACAGCGCGTTGAGCGCGGTGACTACTCTTTGGAACGTCGTCTGCACTAATTTCAGCACTGCTGTTTTTCAAAGAGCCCCGATTGATCGGGGCTTTTTTGATTCCGGTCCGGTGTGTTAGAGCACGTAGCGTTTATTTGCATTCACGCACCGCGCTCTAGAAAATCAAATCACTTGCAACCATGGCAAGGATGAGCGCTGCAAAGAGCAGCAGGATAATGCCTGCCCCGTGGTTGATGGTGGAAAGCCAGTTGTCATTCATGCGGTTTCGCAGCTTGGACACAAGCGCTGACAGGCAAGCCCACCATAGAAGAGCACCACTCAACACGCCCAGCACGAGCGCCAGAGCGCCGACATAGTCCCCCTTCTCGGGCGCATGCTCTCCCAGTGAGCCGAAAATAGCGATAAAGCCAAGAATTGCTCCTGGGTTGGTCACAGTCATGGCGAAAGAGACAATCATCCCACGCCAAATCGTTGGACCACCATCGCTGCCACCCTTTAAATGTGGGTGAGACCGGAACACGACGATGCCGAAGATGATCAGAAGAAACCCGCCTATCGTCTGGATATAGAACTCGTGGCGTTCAACGAACTCCGATATTGCCGTCACACCAAAGGCAGCAGCGGTTGCAAATACACCATCGGCCAGAACTGCCCCGAAGCCTGCAATAAGGCCTGGAAGGAAGCCGTAGTGCACTGCCCTCCTAATCGCCAACACGTTTACAGGGCCAATCGGAGCAGACGTGACGAGCCCGATAATCATGCCTGTAATGAAGAGTTCAATATTCAACGCTTTAATCCATACTTCCCAACTGCGCAGAAGACCTGTCAGATCTTCCTATAAATTTTCTAAAGGCTCTCTAGCTTGTGCATAGGTTAGGGTCCGTTTCTTCCTTGATTCCCAACAAGCCCTTAAACTAAGGGCAAAGCACGCGCCTCTTATCCGTTTCGGAGCACTTCATGTATTTTCGCCTACTCATCATAGGGTTACTTTGCACTACAGCTCCGGCTATGGCTGCAACACAGGCAATCAAGACCGAAACGATTCGCATCCAACGCCCCAAGGCTGAACAATTTCCTCTGCTTGATGAAGGTTTCAACAGAGATACCAGCAGTGAAGATGCGCTGGACAGTGAGTTTGCAGAGGAACCTCCGTTGCCAAAGCTGGACGTCTTTTATGACGATACAGAATTGCCGGAGGCTGTCAGAGCAACCCGTGCGACGCTGATCAAGATTGCTCGCAGTGGCAATGTTGCTGCGTTGGCACCTTTGTTTGCAAAGCAGGAGCAACCACCAGAACTCTCGTTCACACCTGTGCGCGATCCGGTCAGCTTTTTGAAAGACAGCTCTGGTGATGGTGAAGGGCACGAGATCCTTGCGATCCTACTGGATATTGTGACAGCCGGATATTTGCGGCTCAATGAGGGAACGGAAGAAGAGACTTACATCTGGCCTTATTTTGCCCGCTACCCTTTGCATGATCTGACGCCTTCGCAGAAGGTTGAGATGTACCAGATCGTCACTGCAGCCGATTACTTTGAGATGCTGGATTATGGCGCATGGACCTTCTATCGCCTTGGCATTTCCAAGGATGGGGATGTGCGGAGCTTTATTGCCGGAGACTAAGTTGTCTTCAATGACCGATTGATGAAAGCCCATCAGATGCTCTGGTGGGCTTTTCTTTGCTCAGTTACCCCGCCTTGCGGATTTCGCGGTGGCTTTCGTTTTCCGCTTTCAGCAGGTCCATCTGCTCAGGCTTTTCCATGAAGCGGGTGTAAAAGCTGCTGTCGAGTTCCGCGTAGTAGGCATAACCACGGTACAGAGGCAGGAACCGCAGTTTGGCTCTGTTGTCGTCGGCCAGCCCTTTCATGACTTCGTGAAAGTTCTCACGCGGTAAAACATGGAACCTGCCGAGCCACTTCTTGAGCATCAGCTTGAACAAGCCGGGCAGTTTTTCCTGCTGACCAAAATCAACAACAGACAACTGGCCACCTTTTGCCAGAAGCTTTGTGCCGTTGCGCAGAGCGTCTTCCCATGGCGGGATCATTGAGACGCAGTAGGACAGGAAGACACGGTCAAATGTGTCGATGCCGAATTTTTCGAACGGATCAAAGCTCGTTGCATCACCCTGAGCCAGATGAATCCGGTGAGACAGGTCCGCTTTGTGAATGTTGGCCTCTGCGGTCTTCAGCATTTCTGCTGAGATATCGACGCCAAAGAACTGGCAGGTCGGGTAAGCTCTTGCTGCCTCAATCAGATTGCGACCAGTGCCGCAGCCGAGCTCCAGCACTGTGCTGCCACGCGGTGCTGCCAAATGTTTGATCAAATGATCCCGGCCAAGAAGGTAATGCTTTCTGGTCAGATCATAAAAATGCCGTTGGTTCTTATAGATTTTATCCATCAGTGAGGCTGAGGACTTTACATTCGCCATTTCACTTCCCTCACATGCTTATTCTTGTTCAGTTATAGATGTAGAGGTGGAAACCACCGTAGATAGAGGAGCGGTCCAGCTTGTTGAGGCGTACACTTTCAGCCGCCTCATAGGTCCACTGCCCCAGTATTTCGTTATTGACCCGCCCCGGCAGAATGCTTGGCTCACCAGCCGTTCTGAAGATGACGCGCGCTCCTTGCCGTGCCGTTCGGGATATTCCTGCCCATAGATCGTTCAGCTGCCTGTCTGTCATCCAGTCCTGCGCATCGAGCAGGACGTAGGCATCAAGGCTGTTTGCATCCTGATTATCCAGATGCTCTGTGAAAGACCGATTAACAACGCGCACATGAGAGGCTCTTTTCCGAATTTCCGGGAAGTGTTGCGGCTTCAGATAGGGTGGCAAAGGGCCGGAAAGACCGGTTCCATTGTGTGTTTGAGAGGGCGCGTATCCGCGGGTGAAAGCTTGCCAGGCGAAGTAGTTGTCTTCCATCGGAAAGTCGCAGGCCAGCTTTTCCAGGCGTTGTTTGAGAACGCCTGCCATGTTGCCACCGCCTTCTGCGGCGAGGCTCTCATATTGTGCCGGGGGGATGCCGAGGCCATAGAGCGACATCTTTTTAGAGGTCGCCCAGCGGATCAGGCGTTTATCGAACAGCGGTGCCAGAACCTTGTCGAAATATGACCGCTGTTCGTTCAGGTCACGTGCGTCTGCCATTTTGCGCAGGTCAACGCCGTAAATTTTTGCAAGGAAGTGACCAAGACCAATGAAGTAGCCGAGCATGCCGTGATGGTAGAGGTCTCGTGAGAACAGGGTGATGCGCTTGCGGCCCCACGCTGTCATGTCCCGCCCTTCCCAGTAGGCCATGGTTTCAGGATCAATGGCGGGCTTCAGATACTTCTCATAGGCGGCAATATTGGCTTTTTCATCAGCCTCACCGAAGAACCGATAGAACGTCTCGTAATCGGGGAACTCTTCCAGCGCGGTCAATTTCAGGCGGTTCAAAGCCACATGCGCGCGGTTGAGATCGACCGCCGTAATCTCTTGCGGGTTTGCGGTGAGATAAGACATGACATTGCAGCCACCAGAGGCAATTGTCACCATTTTGGAATCTGGCTTGAGTTGCAGTGCCTGCATATCCACCTCTGGATCCTCCCAGATCTGCGGATAAACCAGTCCCTTAAATGCGAAGGTGAACAGACGCTCCAACGCGCCTTCTATGGAGATCAGTTTTGAACGATGTACTGCACGATCCAAACGTTTCTTTGACTGCCTGATAGTTGATGTCACGTGCATCTCCAGAATCAAGAACTGAAATCAATCGAGAGAAAGAGTTAGTTCACGCACACGACAGTTTTGCGACGTCGAAACATTGATTGTAATTGCAGAAAGATATTGAAAACGCGGCAATACTGGAATGTTCCGGTAAACAACTCAGTGCACTTACATTTCTATTTACCTGCCTCATATTTTGCGTTTTTCCTCCCGCATGCAGGTGTCAGGGCGCAGGCGAGGAGTTCCCTCGTCACCCACAGAAACTATTCTTTTTCCGTGGTGTGCGCATAGCTGATGGGTTATGAAACACTCTTGTTGTTTTATTCATTGGAAGGACGGACCCATGGCATCACAACGTACCATTCTCACTTCGCGTCGGCTCGTGAAGGTTTTTGGCGAAGATGCCAAGGAGTTTCTGCAAAATCTCGTGAGCTGTGACATCAGCGAGATTAGTGCGACCTCCAGCGCATTTGGTGCTCTTCTTACGCCTCAGGGAAAGATCCTCTGGGACTTCATTGTGTTTGCAGATGAGAGTACAGGCGGTTTCCTGATTGATGTGAGCGCTGATGAACTTGATGCGTTTGCCAAGCGTCTTGGTTTTTATAAGCTTCGCGCCAAGGTGACTGTGGAACCTGCTGATGAGACCATGCATGTGATCGCAGACTGGGGAGATGATTTGCCAGCGGATAAACCGCGCGATCCTCGCCATGCTGACATGGGTGTTCGTTATGTTTCCTCCGGCGAAGTTGCAGAGACTGCCTCAGAAGCTGACTATCATGCGCACCGCATCAAACTTGGCATTCCGCAGAGTGGGCTGGACTTTCAGCTGGCAGACGTCTTTCCGCATGATACGGACATGGACAGTCTCAATGGAGTGGCTTTCTCCAAAGGTTGCTTTATCGGGCAGGAAGTTGTTTCCCGCATGAAGCACCGCGGAACCGCCCGCAAGCGTATCATCAAAGTTTCCGCTGAAAGTGCTCTTCCTGCCGCTGGTAGCGATGTTTTGGCTGGAGAGAAGAGCGTTGGAACATTGGGGTCTTCGCAAGATACCGATGGGCTCGCCCTGCTGAGACTGGACCGTGTGAAAACTGCGATGGATGCAGGTGTATCGCTGACATGTGATGGTGTTCCCCTCACCCCTTCCATTCAAGAATGGGCAAGTTTCAACTGGCCTTCATCTGATTAAGAGATACAGCTAAAGCAGTTCGCATTTAAGCTGGAACACATGAACTGCTTTAGCCTTTGTTTTGCGTATCTTTATCCGAAAACCGGTTTCCACTTTTCGGAGATACACTGTAGACACCACCTTAACCTTGACGACTGGCTTGATTGACTAATGTGTGCAGAGCTTTCCTCATCTTCCCCCCGTGCCTGGCAGCGGATGCTTTCTGGCAGACGACTTAATCTTCTTGATCCGTCTCCGTTGGATGTGGAACTCTCTGATATAGCGCACGGCCTTGCGCGCGTTGCACGGTGGAATGGGCAGACAATTGGAGATCATGCGTTCTCTGTTGCCCAGCACTGCGTGGTGGTGGAAGAGATTGCGCTGATGCTCAAGCCTGATCTTGATATTCAATGGCGTATGGCAGTCTTGCTGCATGACGCGCCTGAGTATGTGATCGGAGATATGATCTCCCCTTTCAAGAACGTGATGGGTGGCACCTACAAGGCCGTTGAAGAGCGGCTGCACCATGCCATTCACAGGGCGTTCAACCTGCCCCCCGACTTGCCAGTCAGCATTGCCAAGCTTGCCAAGAAGGCTGACATTATCAGTGCCTATCTGGAAGCAATCCATCTGGCAGGCTTTAGCAAGGACGAAGCTGACAAAATTTTTGGTAAGCCTGCAAAGGTTACAGCAGAGCAACTGGACGCCTTGGCAGCAAGCATTGAGCCGCTGCCAACCAAGGATGCGCAAGAGGTCTTTCTGGCCCGGTTTGCTGAGCTTGATGACGCTCGCAAAAGAGTTGGAGGCCGCTGATGCTGCATGTCTGTCCACTTTCCAAGCTGGAAGACACGTTGACCTCAGCAAGGCCGAGCCATGTGCTCTCTCTCGTTTCTCCGGGAACAGAGGTGATCTTGCCTTCTGAGACAAAGCCTGCTCACCATCTGGTGCTGGAGTTCAACGACATTACTGAAGCACGTGAAGGTCTGCTTGCCCCCAATGCGACGCATGTAGAGCAACTGCTGGATTTTTCCCGCGATGCTGCATGTAACGGCTGTTTGCTGGTGCATTGCTGGGCCGGTGTCAGCCGGTCTACAGCTGCTGCCTACATCATTGCCTGTGCGATTATGCCGGATACGGATGAACGTGCGCTGGCCCAACATTTGCGCAAGGTTTCTCCTGTAGCCACACCCAACCCGCTGCTTATCTCTTTGGCAGACACTCTTTTGCAGCGAAATGGGCGCATGATACAATCAATCATCGAGCTTGGTCGTGGTGCAGAGACTTTTGAGGGCAACCTGTTCTCGCTTGATCCTGCCGCACTTGTTGAACTGGCATGACGGATACGGAGCAAACATTGATGAGCAATGCAGTGGAAACAGGAAATGCAGCCCAACGCGGTGCTGACATGGAGCCTGTCCAGCTTGGCATTGGTCTGAGTGCTGTCATTGTTTCCGTAAAAGACAAAGTGCCCTTTGTGCTGACTGTGCCGCAAAAAGTGCCTGACGAGTTGTCTGGCCTGCCTTCCGGCCCGTTTGACCCACGCGTACACCGCACCTTTGAGCTGGGTTTGCGTGCGTTTGTTGAAGAACAGACCGCCCTTCATATTGGCCATGTGGAACAGCTTTACACCTTTGGTGACCGCGACAGATATTCTCTGGCGCGGATTGGTGAGCCGCATATGGTTTCTGTCGGCTATCTGGCATTGACGCGTCAGACACCAGAATCTGAACGGCTGCTTGCCAGACAAGGTGCTCGCTGGCGTCCCTGGTATGACTTTTTTCCCTGGGAAGACTGGCGTGGCGGTCAGCCGAAGATGCTGGAAGAGACTATTCATCCCAGTATGGAGACCTTCAGCAAGGCCCCGGATGATGATGCCAAGACTTACCATGAGCTGAGCCGGAAAGATCGTTACCAGCTCGCCTTTGGTGTGGGCTCTTTGAAATGGGATGAGGAACGCGTTTTGGACCGTTACGAGTTGCTTTATGGCTCTGGTCTTATGCGTGAGGCCTTGCGCGATAAGCAGCCAACTGCGCTGGAACGCAGCACCTTGCCAGACCTTGGCGAGGGCCTTGCCCATGATCACCGCCGTATTCTGGCAACGGCACTTTCCCGGTTGCGGGCAAAACTGAAGTATCGGCCCGTTGTCTTCGAATTGATGCCACCTGAATTTACCCTGACCGATCTGCAGCAGACGGTAGAGGCGATTTCTGGCCGGCATATTCACAAACAGAACTTCCGCCGTTTGGTGGAAACGGGACAACTGGTTAAGCAGACGGGCAGAACTTCAACCGCGACGGGCGGGCGTCCAGCAGCTCTTTACCGGTTCAGAAGAGACATTTTGAAAGAGCGCCCGGCCCCGGGATTACGCGTTAGTTTGCTCTGATTCACATTTTCGCCTTAAATGACGTAAGGTTATCTACAATTTTTTTGAGTTTTTTCTCGGCAAAAATTCATAGGAAAAACGGAGTTGTGGATTTAACAGGGAGCCTTATGGTTAATCTTGTTAAGATTTTGATTGTGTTGATATCCTACAGCCACGCCAAGATATCACAGGTGTCATTTCCTGCATGAAGCCTTTTGTTTCCTATGATTTTTGGCCAACTGAAAAATCCACCCAGACATGAAATAGCCCTAGTTTTTTGGTGAGTACCGTTCCTGCATATTAACCATATGCTGGCTGTCAGCGGCGTGAACTGTGGCAGAATAACTGGGGTTTTGGCGGGCTTAACTTTATATCAAGGTTAAAAGCGAAAAATGCACTCATCCGGAAAATTGACGGGCGGGAGTGTTTTATCGGGCTTCTTCATCCTGTCGATCTCAGAGTTTGGATTCCCTTTTCAGGGAGTGAGAGGCGCTGAGTTTTTGGGCGTTGATTTGGAGTAGATTGCGTATGTCGGGCCATGGGATGAAGAAGAATGCAGGACGCCGTGCTGTCCTCATGTACTTTAGGTACCCTATTCTAGCTGCAGGGCTTGCAGTTGGAACCTTTGCTGCATCTCCAGTTGCGTTGCAGGATATTCCGGCACTGACCGGAAACCTCGACGAGGAAACGCCGCGATGGATGCAATCTGTCTCCGCACGGGATAGTCAGAAATTTGCAAAGTACTTCGTAGCTCCTGAGAAGAAAACTCCACAGCGCCATGCGGTGAACCGCACCGGTAAGAGTGATATGCTCGTCACTACTCTGCCGAGCCGTGTTGTGGCTTTCATTCAAAATGCAGGCAAACCGAAGAGCTCCGACAGATTTGTTTCCCAGCTCCCGCAAATGGCTTTCAACGGCCATTACGGCGGAGATGCGCTGGCTGGACTTGCCGACAACAATGGGCAGGCCGACACGTCACCACTTGGCAAGGCAGCGCGCCGTGCAGCACTGGCAGCTCGCAAACAGATTGCGCAGAAGACAGTTAAGCCAGCGACGCTTTCCATCGCCAAGCAAAACGAAATTGCTTTGGCAACCGCTTATGCTCCAGCAACACCGCAAACCAACAAAGCACCGTTTGATGCGCTGTTGAGCAAGCCTAAAGTTTCGATTACGCCTTCCGGCAAGCCAAGACTTTCAGACAAAGAGCTGGCCTCTACTTCAGAGACCAATCCGCACTGGTGGTACATGCGCCAGTTGCCGAGCTCTGTGAGAAAATCCAAGAAAGAAATGCGCTGTCTGGCTGAGGCGATCTATTTTGAAGCGCGCAGTGAACCACGTGAGGGGCAGATTGCCGTTGCGCAGGTTGTTCTCAACCGTCTGAAAAACCCGGCTTACCCGAACACGGTGTGCGGTGTAGTTTATCAGAACAAAGGCATGAAGAACGCCTGCCAGTTCTCCTTCGCCTGCGATGGCATTCCTGAGCGTGTGACTGAAGCTGGTCCATGGGCCAAAGCGAAGAAGATCGCGCAGCAAATCGTAAAGGGTGAAGTGAGCATTCCAGCTGTGGACGCCTCCACTCATTACCATGCAACTTATGTTCACCCGAACTGGGCACCGACCATGCAGCGTAAAAAGCGCATTGGTAAGCACATCTTCTACAAGACCTATCGAGGTGGCTGGAGCTAATCCACGACCTCATATGTGAGAGAATTTTGGTGGCCTGACCGCTCCAATATTTAACCCCGCACCAGCGATTGGCTGATGCGGGGTTTCTTTTTGCCTTAAGAGCACGACGCGTTCATTTACATTTACAGAACGCGCGCTCACATCCTTGCTGGAGCGAATTCGTGCCGCTGGATTAGATCCAATCAAACGGAATGCGCTCTAGAAGAGTGTGCCTGCTTTACTCGACTTCCACGATTGTGCGTCCGCGCACCTGCCCTTTTAGAAGCTTGGCGGCACGTTCTTCGACATCTGCCAGTTTGATGGTCTCTGACAGGGTGTCCAGCTTGGCGAGGTCAAGATCTTGCACAAGACGGCGATAAGCCTGTTCGCGAAGAGCCATTGGCGCCATTACGGAATCCACGCCGAGCAGAGCAACACCGCGTAGGATGAATGGCATGACGGATGCTGGAAGATCCATGCCCTGAGCAAGACCACACGCAGCAACAGCGCCGCCGTAGTTGGTCTGTGCCAGCAGGTTTGCAAGTGTGTGGTTGCCCGCAACATCAACCGCGCCAGCCCAGCGTTCTTTGCCAAGTGGTTTGCCTTTTTCAACCAGCTCAGCTCGATCGAGCACTTCTGTTGCGCCGAGGCCTTTGAGGAAGTCAGCTTCCTCGGTGCGCCCTGTGAAGGCGATGGTTTCGAAGCCGAGTTTAGAGAGCAGGCTGATTGCAACTGATCCAACACCACCGGATGCACCAGAGACCGCGATCGGACCGTGATCCGGTGTCAGGCCGTATTTCTCCAGCGCCATCACACAGAGCATGGCTGTGTAACCTGCGGTGCCAATGGCGGCTGCACGGGCGGCTGAGATTTCTTCCGGGCGATGCAGAACGCATTCAGACTTCAAGCGGGCGACTTGCGCGTAGGCGCCGGTGTGAACTTCACCGACACCGTAGCCGTTGAGGAGAACCTGATCGCCCGGTTTGAAGCGGTCGCTTTGACTGGTGAGCACTTCGCCAACCACATCAATACCCGGCACCATGGGGAACTTGCGGGTGATGCCCGGTGCGCCTGCGAGGGCCATCCCATCTTTGTAGTTGATGGTGGTGTGCGTGACTTTGACCGTCACGTCTCCTGCAGAGAGCTGATCAACGGTCACCTTGTTCCATTTGGCAGGCAGTGGCTTACGGCCGCTTTCATCTGCTTCAATCCAAAGGGCATCAAACTCGCTCATGGCCAATCCTTCTCGCCAATTCATGTTGCATGAAAGCTGGCAGAAGGAAGGCCATAAGGCAAGAAAATAACGCTAGGCAATATTCCGGTGTAACACACTGACAAACCTAGCTAGTTCACCCAATAGGCGTCTTACGCAGGCTTAGCTACCAGACGCCCTGCTGTGGCAGACTGTTCACGGATTGGCCAGTGCACGATGGCCGCGAAAATACCGAGTGCGATTCCGAGCCACCAGATGGCATCGTAGTTGCCGCTGCGCTCATAAAGCACACCGCCCAGATACACTCCCAGGAAGGAGCCAATCTGGTGAGAGAAGAACACGATGCCGAACAGCGTTCCCATATAACGCGGGCCAAACATGACAGCGACGAGCCCTGAAGTTGGCGGAACGGTGGAGAGCCACAGAATGCCCATGGTGGCTGCGAAGATCAGTGTCGACATCTCTGAGATTGGTAGTGTGATGTAAAGCGTGATTGCGATGGCGCGGGCCAGATAGATGAAGGAGAGCAGATACTGCTTCGGCACACGAGACCCCAACACACCGGAGGACATGGACCCAACAATGTTGAACAGGCCGATCAAAGCCAGCGCCCAGGCACCGACGGAGACATCAAAGCCCTGATCCACAATGAAGGTCGGCATGTGCACGGTGATGAAAGCCACGTGGAAGCCGCAGACGAAAAAGCCGAAGACCAGCAGGATGTAGTCTCTGGTTTTGAAGGCCAGACCCAATGTCTGAGACAGGGTCATGTTGTCCTGCGGGTTGGCAGAGCTGCCAGCAGCTGGAGCTGCGGAACGGCCACGCAGGATATAAGCGAACAGGGGCACGATGGCGACGACAGCTGCCATATAGATCAGTGCGCTGGACCAGCCATAGTTTTCGATCAGGCCCAGGCCCAGCGGTGCAAAGAGAAACTGGCCGAAGGAGCTGGCAGCTGTACCCATACCAAAGGCGATACCGTGATATTTGGGCTGAACAGACCGGGCGAAGGCTGCCAGAACAAGCGAGAAGGATGTGAAGGCGACACCCAGACCGATCAAAACACCTGCGGAGACCTGCAACAAGAGTGGCGTGTCTGACAGGCTCATAAGATAAAGGCCGATGGCGTAGATGATCGCGCCGAGTACCAGAGTTCTTCCTGTGCCGAATTTATCTGCCATCATACCAGCGAAAGGCTGTGCAACGCCCCAAACGAGGTTTTGAAGTGCCAGCGCAAAGGCAAACACATCCCTGCCCCAACCAAACTCTGAGGACATAGGCGTCAGGAACAAGCCCAGAGTTGCCCGTGGTCCAAACGAGAGAATGCCGATGATACATCCGCTGATAATAAGGAGCGGGACATTAGGGCCGCGCCGGACAGAGGATTGGTTCTCGACCTGGGTCGCTTGAGACATGCAATTTCCTTTCCTGCATCCGGCAGAGAGTTTCGACCAGACGCTGGACCAATGGTGTCCGTTTTTCGCTGAGCAGCGGGGAGTAATCAGGTTTAATCTAATTTTCCGTTCTGCAATAATTGAAAATACTTAGGTCATCCATCAGCAATTGGAATGAGTTTTTATCCCTAAGGCATTTTGCTTTAAAGCCCTCTCTGATCAAACGCAGGCATATGTGAGAATACTAATATATTTCAAATTGCTAGCGAAACTGGCGGAGTCGCTTGACTTTGATTTGGGTCCTGACCTAATTCCCCCGTCAACATTTAGGGGCCGACCATGACCTACTCATTTTCTTTCGGAAAAACACTCGCAGCAGGCCTGCTTGCCTTTGCTGTAAGCGCACCTTTGACAGCTTCTGCGCAGGACGATGTGCAAAGCCAGGCTGAGCTGACTGCACGCGTTGAAAAGCATGCACCTGCCAAAGAGCTTTACATCAAGGACCGTCCAATCCTCGGCTGGAAGATCACTGGCGACACATTGGCAGACCTGCCAGAAGCGATCCGTGGCCCGTTGGGTTCTGTAGATTCCACCAGCTACGATGATGCTTACATCGCAAAGAATGTAGGTTCTGTTGTTGCGCTGCAAATGAGCAAGACTGGCCCTGATTTTTACGTGATTGGCAAAGAGACCTTCACCTCCAAGTATGAGATGGTTGGTCTGGAAGACGTCGCTGCGAAAAACACCCGCCTTGTAAAACGTCTGGATATGGCTCCAGAGGTTTTGGCGCTGTTTACTGCAAAAGACGCAGGCTTGACAGGAGCGCTGAAGACCGTTCCTGTTGAGATGGTTCGCATGTCTGCCATCGGTTATGTCCCAACTGCTGAAGTGATCATTCAATCTCCATGGGGCACACAGACCAAGCCTGCTGATCAGGATGGCTTCCTCGTGTTCGACAGCGGTGAAAACCAGTACTACATGGTCAATCAGGGCGCTGATGGTAACCCATCCAGCTACGTCCCAGCCAAGTAAGAGCCCTTTTCGGCTCTCAAGTGATTTGCGCCCGGCATTTTCCCAGATGGATGAAAATGTCGGGCTTTTCTCATTTGTACCCTGCAAATTTAGGAAATTAAGTGATTACTCAGTAAGGCTAAATCGAGCTTAAACGCAGCAATCATATGCATCCGGCAAAAGAATAGGTTGTCGACGCGAGGGAAGAGGTCTATAAAAACTCAAAATGAGCATAAGGGTTGGCATCGGCGTTGTCGCCGTGTTTTTATAAGTCCCTTATACTCACATTGAGTATAATCCGGTTTCAAACCGGCAGAATAAGGGATAGCGCATGTCCGCCACGACTACAGTCGCTGAAACAGGTAGCCTTGCTGTCAACGACATTACTGCCGGCATTGATGGTGCTGCTGTTCAAAAACAGTACGTGCCTTTGGAGCGTCCAGACCTTGCCTACACGCCTGAGGTCGCAGAAGCGACAGCAGAAGCCTATGAGAAGGTAAAGGACTTCATTCCTGCGATTGAATGGGCTGCTCTTGCTCCGTTGATTTTTGCGATCAACAAGGTGAAGAAAGACCGCGACGCCGTTATTCTGGCGCACAATTATATGACCCCGGATATCTTCCACGGTGTGGCTGATATTGTTGGCGACAGCCTGCAGCTGGCGAAAGAAGCTGCGAAGACTGAATCTCAGGTTATCGTTCAGTGCGGTGTGCACTTCATGGCTGAGACCTCCAAAATTCTGTCTCCGGAAAAGACCGTTTTGATCCCGGATATGGATGCAGGTTGCTCCCTTGCAGAATCCATTACAGGTGCAGATGTACGAAAGCTGCGCGAAGCCAATCCGGGCGTTCCGATCATCACCTATGTAAACACCTCCGCTGATGTGAAAGCTGAGTGCGATATTTGTTGCACCTCTTCCAACGCGGCGCAGGTTGTTGAAGCCATGGGCACTGACAAGGTGCTGCTGATCCCTGATCAGTACCTTGCAGCCAACGTCAACAACCAGACTGATGTTGACGTGCTGACCTATGCTGGTTCCTGCGAAGTGCATGAGCGCTTTACGGCGGAAGAGCTGCGCGACTACCGTGCCATTGACCCTGATGTGAAGATCATCGCGCACCCTGAGTGCCCGCCGGAAGTTGTTGCAGAAGCTGACTTTGCTGGCTCAACCTCTCATATGGTCGACTGGGTGAAGAACAACAGCCCTGAGAAGGTGATGATGATCACCGAGTGCTCCATGGCGGACAATGTTGCCTCCTCTACACCGGGCGTCAACTACATCCGCCCATGTAACTTGTGCCCACACATGAAGCGCATCACCCTCACCAAAATTCTGGACTGTTTGCTCGATATGTCTGGTGAAGTGATTGTTGATGAAAGTGTGGCGGATCGCGCTCGCGCCTCCGTAGAACGCATGATCAACTTGAAGAACTAGAGGCTTTCGTGTAGCTGGCATATTGAAAAGTCTTCAGTGCACCCTGCTGCCTTTAACGGCAGCGGGCCTTTTAGATCAGGTCCCCATAGTCTGGAATAATCTCTGAAATGTCTCAGTTCGGTTCTTCTCTCGCCCCTGCTGTTGCCCTGAACGGCGTGGATGATGTTGTAATCTTAGGTGGTGGCCTTGCTGGCCTGTTTTGCGCGCTCAAGCTTGCGCCGCGGCCAGTGACCATTGTGACCAACGCGCCGATTGGTGGTGGCACCTCATCTGCATGGGCACAAGGCGGCATTGCTGCTGCTGTGGCCGAGGGCGATCACCACTCCGCCCATACGCAGGATACGCTGACGGCAGGCGACGGCATTTGCGAAGAAGCCATTGTTGAAGGCATGACACGTGAAGCATCTGACCGCATTCACGATCTGCTGGGTTATGGCGTGCCCTTTGACAAAGACCTTGCTGGCAAACTGGCCCTTTCCCGCGAAGCTGCCCACTCCAGCCACCGTGTTGTGCGTGTGCGTGGTGACATGGCTGGCGAAGCCATTATGCAGGCGCTTGTTGATGCGGCCTACAAGACGCCGTCTATCCGCATCATCGAAGGATACATTGGTTGTCAGCTGATCGCGGAAGGTCGTTATGTTACCGGCATAACGGCTCGTCGTCGTGGTGGGACGCAGCGCATTACCATTCCTGCGAAAGCTGTGGTGTTGGCCTCCGGTGGTGTTGGCCATCTTTACTCGACAACCACCAATCCGGGTGAAGCAAACGGACATGGCCTTGCGATGGCTGCCCGTGCAGGTGCGCTGGTTTCTGACGCTGAGTTTGTTCAATTCCACCCAACAGCTCTCAATGTTGAGCAGGACCCTGCTCCGCTTGCAAGTGAAGCGATCCGCGGTGATGGTGCGATCCTCGTCAACAATGACGGTCATCGCTTTATGGATGGCATCCATCCTGATCTTGAGCTGGCCCCTCGTGATATTGTTGCGCGCGCGATCCATACAGAACTTGCGGCTGGCTGTGGTGCTTTCCTTGATTGCCGAGAGGCCATTGGGGCAAGCTTCCCTGAGCACTTTACCCGCGTTTATGCAGCCTGCGAGAAGGCTGGTATTGATCCGATCAATGGTTTGATCCCTGTTGCTCCGGCAGCACATTACCACATGGGTGGTGTTCTGACCGATGCCTCTGGTCGTACCTCTGTCGACAACCTTTGGGCAGCTGGTGAAGTTGCGGCGACGGGCGCCCATGGTGCCAATCGTCTGGCATCCAACTCTTTGCTTGAAGCTGTTGTGTTTGCAGGTCGCATTGCAGAAGACATTCAGGCTCTCATGCCGCATCACCGCGTGCATCATTGGGCTGAAATCGATGATGTTGATGATCAGGCCTCCACACGCAACCCGCAGGAACGTGCAGTCGTTTCCATGGTTCGTTCTGCTATGTCCCGCCATGTTGGTGTGGTTCGTGATGCAGAAGGGCTGACAAGGACGCTTGCACGGTTGCAGAACGCTGAGACGCTGTGCCGCCGCGACTCCATCCTCAACATGGTGATTGCAGCCAAGCTGATTACAGGCTCCGCTCTGCTTCGCGAAGAAAGCCGTGGCGGTCATTTCCGTTCTGACTTCCCGCAGAAGGCGGAGGCTGCCAAGCGCTCCTTTGTGAAGCTTGCACAAATTGAGAAGCTGGCGAGCAAGGCTGCTGCCAGCGATGTTGGCCAGCGGGCCGTTGAAGAGGAAGATATGCTATGAGCCGCCCATCTTCATTGCCCGAGCTTTCGTTGATCATGGTGGATGATGCCGTCAAAGCTGCTTTGCTTGAGGACTTTGGCCGCGCAGGTGACATCACCTCGCAAGCGACTATTCCGGCTGATGCTGTTGCCACGGGTGTGATTGCGGCTCGTAAGGATGGCGTGCTGGCTGGCATTGATCTGGCTCTTTCCGCGTTTCGTCAGGTTGATCCTACTCTCGATGTTAGCGTGCTGGCGCAGGACGGGGATAAGTTGGAGCCGGGTACCATTATCGCCCGCATTCACGGTCCCGCTCGTGCACTGCTGGAAGCGGAACGTGTGGCTCTCAACTTTTTGAGCCATCTTTCGGGCATTGCGAGCGCTACGAACGCATTTCAACGCAAAATTTCACATACCAACGCAAAAGTGGTTTGCACCCGAAAAACAACTCCGGGACTGCGTAGTTTCGAGAAGTATGCGGTGCGCTGTGGCGGCGGTATGAACCACCGCTTTGGTCTGGATGATGCGATCCTGATTAAGGACAATCACATCGCCGTTGCAGGTGGTGTTGTTCCCGCGATTGAGAGCGCTCGTGCTTTTGCCGGACACCTTGTGCGCATTGAGGTTGAAGTGGATACACTCGTCCAGCTGAAGGAAGTCCTGACCGCAAAGCCTGATGTGGTGATGCTGGACAATATGGGGCCTGGTCTTTTGAGGCAGGCGGTTGAGATCAACAAGGGTCAAGCTGTGCTGGAAGCGTCTGGTACGATTACGCTTTCGACCATTCAGGCGATTGCCGAAGCTGGCGTTGATATCATCTCATCCGGCTGGATCACGCACTCCGCTCCTATTCTGGATCTGGGGCTCGATATTGAGATCGGCTGAATGTTAAGCCATTACTCAGCGAAGACAAAATTCCCCGCAATTGGCTAAACTTGCGGGGGCAGATCAATGTCTACACGATTTATCATCTCTGCCAGCTCCTCCCAACCCTGAGTTTTTTCAGAGCAAAATACTATTCCAACACCCTTGAACCTCATAAAAGTAGTCCCGGGCAAGACTAGTGTCCCCCGGCCTAGGCATGCACTCCACGGGGAATTTTTCTCATTAAAAAACAGAAACTTATAATACACACCATACTCATCAAAACTGATCCTTACAAAGAAAGCTAGATAAGTTAGGAAGAAACCCGGAACGACCAAAGGCCCTCCCAAAAACAGCAGGAAAACCGGGGAATCTAAAAAAATAATTAGAATGTAAATTGCTAGAACGAGAGAAAGCAGAGCGAGTATCTTATAGTAAATGGAATAGCGCAGGTACGTGCGCATTCCGAGTTTTATACCGCCCTTCTTTGTCTGGTAAGCAGGGTATAAAACGCAAAGCGCAACAAACAACCATCCCATCCAATCACGCAGTTCATGCCAATCGCGCAGCTCTTCCAACTGGTAATCCCTAAAAGAAAAAGCCTCCCCAAATCAGGAGAGGCTTTTGAAAAAACTACATGTTTGGATAGTTCGGTCCGCCTGTGCCTTCCGGAACGGTCCAGGTGATGTTGCCGTTCGGGTCTTTGATGTCACAGGTCTTACAGTGAACGCAGTTTTGAGCATTGATCTGGAAGCGAGGTGGTTCGCCGTTTTCTTCTACCCACTCATACACACCAGCGGGACAATAACGGTTCGACGGACCAGCGTAGACATCGTGCTCGGAAAGCTTCTGCAAAGTCTCGTCGCGCAGCTTCAGATGGATCGGCTGGTCTTCCTCGTGGTTGGTGTTTGAGAGGAAGACAGAGGACAGCTTGTCGAAGGAGATCTTCCCGTCTGGTTTCGGGTAAATGATCTTCTTGCAATCCTTCGCTGGCTTCAGGCTCGCAGCATCGGTTTTGCCATGTTTCATGGTGCCGAAGAAGGAGAAGCCCATCAGCTCGTTGGTCCACATGTCGAGGCCACCGAAGACCATGCCCAGCAAGCTGCCAAACTTGGTCTGCAATGGTTTTACATTGCGTACCTTCCAGAGATCCTTGCCGATTTCGGAATTGCGCCATGCGCCGTCGAACTGATCCAGCTCTTCGTGTGCTTCACCACGGCCCAGCGATTCAACGACCATATCCGCTGCCATAATACCGGAGAGAACGGCGTTGTGAGAGCCTTTGATGCGCGGAACGTTGACGAAGCCAGCGGAACACCCGATGAGAAGGCCACCTGGGAAAGACAGCTTCGGTACGGACTGATATCCCCCTTCGGAGATAGCACGTGCACCGTACGAAATGCGCTTACCACCTTCAAAGACGTCCTTCACACCCGCATGGGTTTTGAAACGCTGGAATTCATCAAACGGAGACATATACGGGTTCTGGTAGTTGAGGTTGACAACAAACCCAACGGCAACCTGATTGTCTTCCAGATGGTAAAGGAAAGAGCCGCCCTGAGTTTTTCCGTCCAGCGGCCAACCCATGGAGTGCTGAACCAGACCCGGCTTATGCTTGGATGGGTCTACTTCCCACAGCTCTTTGATGCCAATACCGAATTTCGGATGGTCACTGTCGCGGTCAAGGTCGAACTTGTCTACTAGCGTCTTCGCAAGCGAGCCACGGACACCTTCGGCGATCAACGTGTACTTGCCGAGCAGCGCCATGCCGCGCATGTAGCCATCTTTATGAGACCCATCACGCGCAACGCCCAAATCGCCCGTTGCAACACCGATCACCTTGCCTGCATCATCGTAAAGCACTTCAGCAGCTGCGAAGCCTGGATAGATTTCCACACCGAGCGCTTCTGCTCTTTCTGCAAGCCAGCGACAGACATTGCCCAGAGACACGATGTAATTGCCGTGGTTGTTCATGAGCTTCGGCATCAGGAAGTTTGGCAGACGAAGGGAACCTGCAGGGCCAAGCAGATTGAAATGGTCTGCTGTGACAGGTGTCTTGATCGGAGCACTCTCGTCTTCACGCCAGTCAGGGATCAGGCGATCGATGCCAATTGGATCAATCACGGCGCCAGACAGAATATGAGCGCCAACTTCAGAGCCCTTTTCGAGCACGACGACGGAGACTTCCTCTCCCTTCTCCGCAGCCTGCTGCTTAATCCGGATTGCCGCTGATAGACCTGCAGGACCACCACCTACAACCACAACGTCGAATTCCATGGATTCGCGCTCTGCCAGAGTTTCCCCTTCAGACATAGTATTCTCCCTTTACACTTTATCCACTTCATTTCGCGTCAAATGATGTGGCAGCGCATTATTTTCCAGCACCTCAAGTGTCAAAACTTTATTTAGTCTCTGTGTAATTGAGCGGATACTATAGCGCAATGCGTTTTAAGGTGCATTCCGTCAGGTACCCCAGCAAAAAAACTATCTACACCTTAAGGAATTATTGTAATTTCCCCAAGTTAACGTGAACCACTTTACACTGTTCCCCATTGAGTTAGCTCATTCTCGTTTTTCTATTGGACAGTTGCGCTTTCATGATGAATATAGGGCGGACTGGGCTGCTGCCCATCCATGGTGCATTGCAAAAGAGTTATTCCCTTTTGCCTGTGCCGATCTGTGTGCCACAACTAGTAAATGGCTATGTCTGAAGTTCCTGTCGCAAATGCCGCCGAGCTGGAGGCTTATCTGGAGTTTTTAAGCGCTGTCGGCGTCGACTGTGCGTTGGAAGATGCTCCAGTGGACCGCTTTGCGCAAACTCAGAGCCAGATGGAAAAGCAGGTGCAGGCCCGCCCTGCTCCGCAGCAGAACATCGCTCCAGTCAGTTCGTTCAGCGCACCAGAGCCAGCGCCGTCACAGTCCAAAAACCTCAGCGTTTCGCCTGCCGAAATGGCACGAAACCTGCGCGAGAATGGCGTTTCTGCAGACGACAAGCAGAAAGCGAAGCAGATTCTGGAGCGGCAGCGTGCTGCCAAGGAAGCCGCTATCACGACATCTACGCCGACTGCGGCGACAGACGCGAATGCTGTTATTCCGAATGCAGAAACAGTTGGTTCGGCCAGAACCGCAGCGGGTTCAGCACAGTCTCTTGATGAGCTACGGAAAATCCTTGCTGGTTTTGAAGGCTGTAATCTGCGGCTGACGGCAAAGAACCTTGTGTTTGGGGACGGAAGTTCCAAAGCACGCATCATGTTTGTTGGCGAAGCTCCAGGACGCGAAGAGGACATTCAGGGCGTGCCGTTCGTGGGGCGTTCGGGTCACCTGCTGGACCGGATGTTGAAAGCTGCCGGACTTGACCGGTCAATGGTTTACATTGCCAACGTGGTTCCATGGCGTCCACCGGGAAACCGCACCCCTACCCCGCATGAAACTGAGATTTGCCGTCCATTTATTCAGCGGCAGATTGAGCTGGTTGATCCGGAGATTGTTGTTTTCCTCGGTGCGGCCTCTGCCAAGACGCTCAGCGGTGCCCGTGACGGTATTCGCAAGTTGCGTGGGAAATGGCTGAGCTATGGCGGCGAGGGTACTCAGCGCAAGGCGATTGCGACTTATCACCCTGCGTATCTTCTGCGCAGCCCTGCTGAGAAAAGATATGCCTGGCGAGACATGCTCCAGATTCGTGCCGAGCTTGAAACAACCGAGTAATCCCCGCTGTTTTGATTAGGCTCTCTGAGTTCTTAAGGTGTAGATTTGTTATGAGGATCACACTGTTGCGTTTTATTGCGTAAATTGCCATTTCTTTTGGCAAAAGCTCTTCTCTCCTGATGATTGCTGCCTATATTGGATGAAGTTGGTTACCCCAACGACATACAAGTTATCGACGCAAAGGAGAATTTTGAGTTGTTGAACAAGCTGCGCAGCTACCTTCCCGGCAAATTGGGCAAAGTAAGACCTATCGTACCCGTCGTCCGTTTGAATGGTGCTATTGGTGCTGCATCTCCATTGAAATCAGGTTTGAACCTGAGCAGTGTTGAAGACGCACTAGAAATAGCCTTCAGCTTTAAAGAAGCTCCGGCTGTTGCCTTGTCCATCAACTCACCTGGCGGTTCGCCGGTTCAATCTCATCTGATCTTCAAACGCATTCGTCAGCTGGCTGATGAAAACAACAAGCAAATTCTTGTTTTTGTAGAAGATGTTGCTGCATCTGGCGGCTACATGATTGCACTGGCTGGTGATGACATCATTGTTGATCCGTCCTCTATTGTTGGATCCATTGGTGTCGTATCTGCCGGGTTTGGCTTTACGGAGCTTCTGGAGAAAACCGGCGTTCAGCGCCGTGTTTATGCCAGCGGAGACAAGAAGGTCACGCTGGACCCGTTCTCACCGGAAGTTAAAGAGGACATTGAGCACCTCAAAACATTGCAGCACGAAATCCATGAGATGTTCATCGACATGGTGAAGAGCCGCCGCGGTGACGTGCTGAGCGATGACGAAAACCTATTTTCCGGCTTGTTTTGGACTGGAGCCAAAGCGCGTGATCTGGGCCTCGTAGATAGTCTGGGCGATCTTCACTCCACGATCCATGAACGGTACGGCAAAGAAACCAAAGTGAAATTTGTTGGCACCAAAAAGCGCTTTCTTAGCCGCTTTATTCCCGGTGCAAACTTTCAGGGAGGTCTGAATGAGGCTGCTGGCACATTGCCTGCTGCTGCACTTGCTACCCTAGAAGAAAAAAGCCTTTGGGCAAAGTTTGGTCTTTAGGCAATCTCCATAGGATTGCCTAAATTGCCAGAAATAACAATGCTTCACATAAGTGATGGAAGGAAAATGCAGATGACTGAGGTATTAGGAACTGTTGCTTTGATTGCAGGTGGATATGCTCTTTACAAAGCCGTAAAGAAAGAAATTTCCAATATGGCATTCAAGAAACAGCCTGCCTATGCAACTGCTCGCAAGCGTCCGGTTGACCCAGCATATACGCGTCTGGTTGAAGATCCGGCCACTGGCAAATACCGCCCTGTAAGCAACTACTAAGAGCCCTGCTCTAGTCTTTGACTGACAGGTGCCCGCATGACGTTTGGTCTGCGGGCCTGGTGCCGTCGTAGTTTCGCGCGTATTCCTTATTTAACAGGAATAGATTGTGCGCTTGCAAACCAGTTTTGCGGATTCCAGTTTGATTTGATTGCCCGCAGGTTTCGATCTGCTGGACCTGTATCGTAATTTTCCAGAAAATAGAGATACATGGCGTGATCTATGCTGGGTGAGTTCTCCCCATTTACTCCCAAACATGAATCTGGATAGTTGAAGTAACAACCGTCGACAATGTCGTCTGGATCGTTTCGAGGATCAGGAAAACCGCCATATTTCGCGTAAACGTCAGTATACATTTCGTTGATCCAGCCAACATGGGCTTTCTCAAGCTGCTTGTTATCCTGTCCGATTGCCGCGCCATTGTCCCAATAGGTTTGGTATTGCAGTTTCATGATTGAGCTGCGTTGTGCGATTGGTGTTGTTGTGCTGGAGACCTGATTTATAGCACAGCCGTAACTGTCAATCTGGCACAGGCTCTGGCTCATATCGCTCAGTGACACTCCATCCGGGACCTTCTGCAGATGTTCATGAAGCGCGGCGACCATGTCATCAGTGAAGCCTTTCTTCATGTATGCGGATTTATATTTTCCAAACTGATTGGGGCCAGAACCATTTGTGTTTTGAACGCCCTCCAGAAACGTGAAACGACGAAGTTGGGCAGTTGCACTCACCGGACTGATAGCTTTTGCAGTACCGTGCCATGGATGTCCGTTTACGGGGCCCGGCTCGGTTGATAGTCTTGTTATCTCGCCCAGTGTTTTCTTCTGGTCCTTGATCCTGTCATTCAAATAGGCCTCATACTCCTGTCCTTGAACCCCGAGTGATGGGGCATCAAAATAATAGGATGCGAAAACCATTTTCCCAGCAGCAAGATGGTTCGCATGGAATATGCCAAAGCTGGGCCACTTGGATTTGTCTCCGTCCTGCCCTTCCTGTGAGAACTGGGTGAAGTTGTCCAATAGTTGCTTGAGGACAGGTTCTGTGATCAGCAGGTTTCCATTTTCATCCTGCCAATCAAATGAAAACGCGGTGGTGTAAAGATATTGCGGTGCTTTCGGAGTGTCCTGGAAATAGTAGCGGGTGATAATGCCGAAGTTTCCTCCACCACCGCTACAGATCGCCCAGAACAGATCCGGGTGGTTCACACGGGAGAAACTTTCTCATAGAGTTCAGGCGTTGGAGCCCCTTGAGGCATGATCACCACGTCCACTGCAGACAGGTAATCAACGGTCAATCCAAATGCGCGGGAAAAGAGACCATACCCTCCGCCAGTGATGTGCCCGCCTAGTCCGACTGAATAGCAGCTGCCCGCTGGCAATGTGGTATCAAACATGTTGTTGAACATGCGATACATATCCCAGTTTCCAAAGCCGACATCGATGTAATACCCGTAGTTTGGATCACTGCCCACACCGCGTAGCCCGGTCAGATCGATGATGTATTTTGTGCCCGCATTGTAGACGAAGTTCTCATAGCAGTGGCGACCACAGGTAATTTGCAGTTCGCCTGCTTTTGCTCCTGACGCAATCACCTCTCTCCAAGCGGCTGTTACTTCTGCAGCTGAGGCAGGGGCGTAGACGCGTTTCAGACTTGGCGCATACCAGCGGCGGTCAAATCCTTGACGATCACTCAGAACAGGCAGGCGGGACATCACCATCGGTACGCTCTCCAGCTTTTATGCAGACTACAATGACCCTGCCACTAAATAAGCTTTTTCCCGGGCTCAATATCCTTGATATTGTGGGGTATGGGCCTGCGCCGAAACACAGCTGCGATTCCGGAAATGAGCATGAGAAGAGTAATCCGCCTTACTCCCCGTCTTTTTCACAAAATATCTTTGATTTTTCAGGAATGCTTGACCTTCCCCGTTTGACGTGGCACCTGTGCCTCAACTTGGATTTTGCGCCGTTTCGGTGCAGTACATTTTGGATTTTCAGGAAACACTCCCATGTCTAGTGAAGCCGTTCCGGCACATATGCAGCCAACCAAGTCCTTTCAGGGTCTCCTCATGACTCTCCAGAGATTCTGGGCCGATCAGGGCTGCGTTATTGTGCAGCCATATGACATGGAAGTGGGCGCGGGCACTTCCCATCCATCAACAACACTGCGTTCGCTTGGACCTCGTCCATGGAAAGTGGCGTATGTCCAGCCATCTCGCCGTCCTACCGATGGTCGCTATGGCGAAAACCCAATGCGCTTGCAGCACTACTATCAGTTTCAGGTTATGCTGAAGCCTTCTCCTGCGAACCTTCAGGAACTGTATCTGGCTTCCTTGCGTGCAATCGGCATTGATACAGACATCCATGACATCCGCTTTGTTGAGGATGATTGGGAAAACCCAACACTGGGCGCATGGGGCCTTGGTTGGGAATGCTGGTGTGACGGCATGGAAGTTTCTCAGTTCACATACTTCCAACAAGTAGCTGGTTTTGAATGTAAGCCAGTTGCTGGTGAGTTGACTTATGGCCTTGAGCGCATTGCCATGTATGTTCAGGGTGTCGACAATGTTTACGACCTGAACTTCAATGGCCTTGAAGGCGACGAGAAGGTTACTTACGGCGATGTGTTTTTGCAGGCCGAGCAGGAATATTCCCGTCATAACTTCGAACATTCCGATACTGAAATGCTGTTCCGCCACTTTGCGGACCATGAGCGCGAGTGTAAGCGTCTGCTGGCAGTAAGCGCAGAAGCAATGGAGAAAGCTGGCGATGGCCTCCAGAAGGTTGTTATGCCTGCTTATGACCAAGCGCTAAAATGCTCCCACGTGTTCAACCTGCTTGATGCACGCGGTGTCATTTCCGTAACTGAGCGGCAGAGCTATATTCTGCGTGTGCGTGAACTTTCCAAAGCTTGTGGTGCAGCCTTCCTGCAGACCGAAGCTGGTGGTGTGGGCTACAAAGGCTAGTCCCAACCAATATGATGAATTTTAAGTGCCGGGACAGAAATGCCTCGGCATTTTTTGTTGTCGCTTCTCTCTGCACTTCGACTCCTTGAAAGATGCCTGCTGATAATCAGTAGGTTTTCAGGACTGCAATCAAACGGATATTTTTAAAGCGATATCCTGTTTGATTTGCCAATCACTCCCCCTGTTGCCAGCTGCCTGCGTATCTATGCGCTGATCCAAATTGGGGTGCATTCGCGGAGTTCTCTGTTCCATGACTGTCGAAAGTACCGAAGCGCATGAAGATGGCACTGCAGCAGCCTCTTCCGTTCCTCAACCTGAGATGACTGCTCAACCTTCCTCCACGCAAAACCTGAGTGATGAGCAGATCGCCAATGCGATTGTTTCGCGGTTGAGCCGTGATGATAAGCTGATCATGCGAGACGGTGATCAAGCCTTCTGGCCAGGCGTTCGGGAGATGATGAAGAGTGGCTCTCAATCCGGCCCGTGGGCAGCGGGGGCGTTGCCAGAGCATCATTTGCCGGGTGTTCATTACACAGAAGGCTCACGCGGGATCGTGCTGAAGGGCGCCACAACGTTTCCTGCAGTGATTGCAAGAGCGGCAACATTTGACCCTGAGCTGGAAGAACGGATTGGCGCAATCATTGGATATGAGATGCGCGCCTTTGGTGGCACGTTGTTTGGGGGGGTGTCACTTAACCTGATGCGCCATCCGGCATGGGGACGAGCACAGGAATCTTATGGTGAAGACAGCTTCCTGATCGGCGCAATGGGATCAGCTCTCGTTCGCGGTGTTCAACAACATGGCATGGCATGCATCAAAAACTTTGCTCTGGCATCCATGGAACACTCCAAGCTTTCCCTCAATGTTACAGTGAGCCAGCGGGCACTTTATGAGATGTATCTTCCTCACTTCAGGAAGGCAGTTGAGGCAGGTGCAGCGGCTGTCATGACGTCTTACAGTTCCATCAATGGCGAGCTTTGCGGACACAACAAAGAGCTTCTCACCCAACTGCTGAAAACAGATTGGGGGTTTAAGGGTTTTGTACTGAGTGACTTCCTGTTCGGCATTCGCAATGCGAGAGAGGCTGCCCTTGCCGGCATGGATCTGGAGATGCCGTTCCAACTGCACTTTCACCAGCACCTGTCAGAGCTGATCGATGATGGAGAGATCTCCGAGGCAGCATTGGATGACGCCTGTTACAGGCTTATTCTGCAACAGCTCAGAGTGCTGCGGAAAGGCCGTTACGAGAAGACCCGCGTTGGCTGCGCGGAGTTTCGATCTGTTGCGCAGGAAGCCGCTGAGAAGTCGACCGTGCTCCTGAAGAACGAAGGTGGGTTTCTGCCTCTTAAGGACATTCAAAGCATTGGTGTTATTGGTCGTTTGGCGAGTGTCGCCAACACAGGTGACAAAGGAACGAGTGATACACAGCCGACACATATAACCACGCCACTCGCAGGCCTTCGTTCCTACTACAAACACAAGATCGACATCTGGCAGGACAGAGGCCAGAACATCAATCGCGCCCTGCAGATCGCAAAACGAGCAGATGCCGTTGTGCTGGTGGTCGGAAATGACCACAGCCGTGAAGGTGAATGGGTTTCCGTTGATCTGGCAGCACGCTTTCATGAGGTTCTTCCTCAACCTCGGAACCGCGAAGAAGCGAAGATTGCCTCTCAGTTTTTACGCGCATTTAGAGGAGGAGGTTCTGCGGGCAAACCTCAGGAGTCCGGAGGAGCTGAAGACGGTTATGGCTCCGGCGACAGGCAGAGCCTTCGTCTGCCTCCGCACGATGTTGAATTGATTAAGCAGGTCTGTGCCGCAAATTCCAACTGTGTCGTGGTTGTTATGGGTGGCGGCACTATTTTGATGAACGAATGGCAGGATAAACCTGCTGCCATCTTACTGCATTGGTATCCAGGGATGGAGGGAGGAACTGCACTTGCCCGAATTCTATCCGGCGAAGTCTCCCCCAGTGGCAAGCTGCCGTTTGTCATCCCACGACGAGAAAGTGACCTGCCTGACTTTGATCGCAATGCGCATAAAGTGATCTATGACCTTTGGCATGGATACAGAAAACTGGACAAAGATGATGTTACACCAGCGTATCCATTCGGGTTTGGTCTGAGCTACTCTCAATTCCATTATTCCGAGCTTGTTGTTACACCGCCTGATGAGCTCCTTACTGGTAGCATTGACGTTCACTTCTCCATCGCCAATATCGGGCAAATCGAGGCGGAAGAAGTTTCGCAAGTTTATATTGCCCCTAAAGGGTCCGCAGTAGAACGCGCCAAACAGGAACTGAAGGGCTTCCAGCGTCTTCGTATTCCAGCTGGTGAAAGCAGGCAAGTGACTGTCTCCATCCCGATTGAGGAGCTTGCTATATTTGATAGTGAACGCAACCAGATGGTGGTTGAACGCATCATCTACGATGTGGTCGTGGGCAGCTCTAGTCAGGATCCCAACAGCCTGCAACTGGAACTCAACCTGTTTGGCGAACTCAATGAAACTACTGAGGAACCTGCGTAGACGCGCTTAGATTATCTCAGCACCACAAAGTCTGATGCAAGGCAGCTGTTCACACCCCTGTTGATTGGTTGTGCCCGGCTGATGTTTTTTGCTCAATTACGGTTCCGCGCTGCCTATTGGGGGTGACAATGCCCTTGAGTATTGCTAGGCACTATCCACCTTAGAAATTCGCGATTGATTGACCAGTTAAAGGCGTCGTTCACCAATGCCAGATCTTCTCCTCGAACTCTTTAGCGAGGAAATTCCTGCCCGCATGCAGCGTCGTGCGGCTGAGGATTTGAAATCCCTCCTGACCAATGCTCTTGTTGATGCAGGTGTAACCTATGAAGGCGCGAAGGCTTATGCCACTCCACGCCGCCTGACACTGCACATTGCTGGCTTGCTTGCAGGCTCCAAAGCAACCCGTGAAGAGCGGAAGGGCCCGCGCGTTGGCTCGCCTGAGAAAGCATTGGCCGGATTCCTGCGTGGCGCAGGCCTTTCTTCTATTGACGATGCTGAAGTTCAAAATGACCCGAAAAAGGGTGATTTTTACGTCGCTGTTATCGAGAAGCCAGGTCGGAAGACCGAGGATATTGTTGCTGACGTGATGCCAGACATCATTCGCAACTTCCCTTGGCCGAAATCTCAGCGCTGGGGTTCTGGCAGCTTGCGCTGGGTTCGCCCACTGCACTCAATCGTTTGTACCTTCGGTCCTGAGACCGAAGAGCCAGAAGTTATTCCGTTTGAAGTTGATGGCATCAAATCCGGCCAGACCACCTATGGTCACCGCTTTATGGCGCCTGAAGCAATCGAAGTGCGCCGCCTGGAAGACTATATGTCCAAGCTGGAAGCTGCCAAGGTTGTGCTTGATGCGGACCGCCGCAAAGACATCATCGATGTAGATGCGAAAAACGCGGCTATGGCGCTTGGTCTTGAACTGGTTGAAGATGCTGGCCTTCTTGACGAAGTGTCTGGCCTCAACGAGTGGCCGACCGTGCTTATCGGTTCCTACGATGAGAGCTTCCTTCAGCTGCCTGACGAAGTCATTCAGCTCACCATTAAGGTGAACCAGAAGAACTTCGTGCTGAGCGATCCAGCAACATCTCGCCTCTCCAACAAGTTTGCATTGACTACAAATATCGTTGCAAAGGATGGTGGAACCAAGATCATTGCGGGTAACGAAAAGGTTGTTTCTGCACGCCTTTCCGACGCCAAGTTCTTTTGGGAAACGGACCTTAAGATCAAGCTGGAGAGCAACGTCTCCAAGCTGCAGGACATCGTGTTCCACGAGAAGCTGGGCACTGTAGCTGCCCGTGTTGATCGCCTTGAGCGTCTTGCTGCGGAAATCGCTCCACTTGTTGGTGCTGATATCGAGCAAACCAAGCGTGCTGCGCGTCTTGCGAAAGCTGACCTCGTTTCTGCAATGGTTTTCGAGTTCCCTGAGCTGCAAGGCCTGATGGGTCGCTACTATGCAGAAGCACAGGGCGAAGATACTGCTGTTTCTCAGGCGATTGAAGATCACTACAAGCCAGCTGGCGCGTCTGATGATGTACCAGTATCACCTGTTTCCATCGCTGTTGCTTTGGCAGACAAACTGGACATTCTTGCTGGCTTCTGGGCAATCGACGAGAAGCCAACCGGATCCAAAGATCCGTTTGCGCTGCGCCGTGCTGCTTTGGGTGTTATCCGCCTTGTGCTGGAAAACGACCTGCGCCTGCCACTGCGTGATGTTCTGGTTCAGAGCCTGCGCCGCAACCTTGCAGACATTGCAGCTGCACGCGGTGAAAGTGCACTGTCCGATCTTCCATTCATCGGCAAAGGCAAAACCGGCGAAGGCGTTGTTAAAGACATCTTCTCCATGGTTTCCAAAGCGGCTGACGTGGTGCTGGCAAACGTTTCCGACAAGATCCCTGAGACCTCTCTGGAGTCAGGTCTGATTGATGATCTGCTCAGCTTCTTCGCAGACCGCATGAAGGTGGTTCTGAAAGACAAAGGCGTGCGTCATGATCTGGTTGACGCAGTTCTGGCTCGTGGTGGTCAGGATGATATCAATCTGATCGTGAAACAGGCAGAAGCTCTTGCTGGATTGCTGGGCAGCGAAGACGGGGTCAACCTGCTGGCAGGTTACAAGCGTGCCGCGAACATTCTGCGTGCGGAAGAGAAGAAGGACGGCAAGGCCTTTACAGGCAAGCCTGATGCTGCTCTGCTGGAAGAACAGGCAGAAAAAGACTTGGCAGCTGCGCTGGATAGCGTTCTGGTTGAAATCAAGCCGCTGCTTGATGCTGCTGACTTCTCCGCTGCAATGGCTGCTCTTGCTAAACTGCGCGGTCCTGTTGACGGCTTTTTTGACGACATCCACGTGAATGCTGAAAAGCCGGAGGTTCGCGAGAACCGTCTGAAGATCCTTTCTGAAATTCGTGCAGCTGTTCATCAGGTCGCTGATTTCTCAAAGATCGCTGGATAAGCTAACACCATAAGACATTTTAAAGCCCGGGACTCGCTTGAGTTACCGGGCTTTTTATTTGATTAGACTTTGACAGCTTTTTCGTACTCAACCGCTGTTTGTGCGATTTCTTCTTTCAGCCAATCCCGCAGCTTGCGAACACTAGGACTGCGCAAGGCCCCTTCCCTGCAGATGAACCAGTAGGATCGTCCTGTTGAACAGCGGTGACCGAACGGAATCTTCAACTGACCCTGCTTCACAGCATTGGCAACCAGCGTATCCCAGCCCAAGAACACGCCGTGGCCTGCAATTGCAGCATCCATGCAGAGAGATGCGTTGGAGAAGCCGTGACCTCTTGGAAGCTGACTTTCTTTGAGACCAAACGGGGCCAACCAGTCGCTCCAACGGTAATAGGAGTTATAGTCGCGGATGATCACTTCATTCAGAAGATCCCGTGGCTCTTTGAGGCGCTCCGCGATCTCAGGAGAGCAGACCGGATAGATGAAGTGCTCACACAGGCGCTCTGAGTAAACATCATCAGGCGCTCGTTTATGGACGCGGACACAGGCGTCTACATCGGAGTGATTGAGGTTCACCAACTGGTCGTTGGCATCCAGCCTGAGATTGATGTCCGGATTTGCCTTCATAAAACTGCTCAAGCGCCAGACCAGCCATTTCTCAGCCAACAGCGGAGCTACAGATAGAAAGAGACTTTCTTCTCTGTCCCGATCTGCCAATGCAACAGCCTCTGAGATTTGCTTGAGGCCTGATGTGAGTTCGTGACAAATCTCGGCACCAAGGCTTGTCAGCTTCAATCCGCCTGTCTCTCGAGTGAACAGCGGGCGGCCCAACTGATGCTCGGTTTTGTGCAGTTGCTGGCTGACGGCGCCGGACGTAATGCCCAACTCTTCAGCCGCATTTTTCAGGGAGCCCAGGCGCCCGACGGCTTCAACAACGCGAAGGCCAGCGAGGCTGACTTGATTGAGATTTTTCATCGAGGACAGTTCCGAGCAGTAAATCTAAACCGGGGTTTAGTTATTCCAGATAGCACTTGCAATGCAATTGACGCATTGTCGCTCCATCAAGTCACAAAGGAAATGACAATGAAAAATCTTTTTAAAGATCTATTGCGCGGCAAATCCCCCCGAAAGACCAAAGCAGCTGCAGGCTCAAAGCCTTATTGTGCTGACCCACTTTCACACCCTGCTCTTCAGCAGATGGATACGCGCGAAATTGGTGATGTTTACATCAACCCAGAAAAAACGCTGCCTTAAGAGCAGCGTTTTTTATTTTGTCCCTCAATACGGGATGCCAATCTTTTTAAAAATGAAATGCATGAGCCAGGCAGGTCCAACCAACAGGAACTGCAGATCTTTAAAGAAAGACGGCTTTTTCCCCTCAATATGATGGCCGATAAACTGGCCCACCCAAGCAATCACAAACACTGCCAATGCTGTCTGCCAGAGTGGGATGCCAAGCCCAAACTGCTGATAAGTCATGTTAATCCAAATCATCAATGCTGAGAAAACGGCCATGCCAATTGCCAGCGTGATGGACAATGACAGGTAGTAGATGATCGATAGCCCCAGCCCGATCGTGCACCAGTTCAGCCACGGTGAGATGTTCGACAACCCGATCGGTGTTGGAACAGACCACAGCAGTGCGGTTACCGTCCAGAAAATGACCGGCACACAGATCCAGTGAATGGCTTTGTTTTTGTGATTTTGGTGGCTTTCGCCGTACTCGCCCAGCAGGCGATCAATGCGACGCCCGGTCGCTTCTGTAAAGCTCATACTACCCTCCCCGTAATATTAAGCGGTATCAATGCAGCCAGCATGCCGTAAGGGGAAGGTATTTTCAAGCTGACAAAACTTCGGCGGGCATATTAACCAGTGCCCGCCGAAGGAGTTGTTTTAGCTATGTGGTGCCAGGCAAACGCCTGCATTTTGCTTACGACATTGTGCATCAACAGCTGAAAGTGCTGTCATATTTACGATGCCGCGTGAGGTCACGGATGGCGTGATGATGTGAGCCGTTTTCTTTGCGCCCAGCAAAATCGGACCAACGTGAAGCGCGTCTGTCATTGCCTTGATGAGGTTCAATGCGATGTTGGAGGCATCCAGAGTTGGGAACACCAGCAGGTTCGCAGGGCCGGAGATATGCGCATCTGGCATGTAACGTTTCAAGATTTCCGGCTTCAACGCAGCGTCACCATGCATTTCACCTTCAGCTTCCAGCTCTGGCAGCTGTTTCCAAACCATCTGCAGGGCTTCCCGCATCTTGTTGGAGGTTTCTGACGGACGGGAGCCGAAGTTGGAGTGGGACAGCAGCGCAACACGCGGTGTGATACCAAAGCGCTTGATCTGCTCAGACGCCAGATGTGTGATCTCTGCGATCTCTTCAGCAGATGGACATTCAGTCACGTAAGTGTCTGCCAGGAAGTACGCACCGCTGGAGTTGATCAGCAGTGAGAGCGTTGAGAAATCCGTTACACCTTCGGAACAACCAATGATGTTGTTGATGTCACGCAGATGCTTATCAAAGCGGCCTTCGAGGCCAGTGATCAGCGCATCAGCTTCTTCTCTATGCAACGCCAGTGCACCAATGACGGTGGAGTTTGTACGCACCATCGTTCTGGCTGCTTCCGGCGTTACGCCTTTACGGCCAACCAGTTGCACCAGTGTATCAACATAGGAGCGGTAGCGCGGATCGTCTTCTGGGTTCACAAACTCAAAATCTGTGCCCGGGCGAATGCGCAGACCGAAGCGCTCACAACGGTTTTCCAGAACCTGCGGACGACCAATGAGGATTGGTGTCGCGAGGCCTTCTTCCAGCACCACCTGAGCGGCACGCAGAACGCGTTCGTCTTCACCATCGGCATAGATCACGCGCTGCTTGTCTGCCTTTGCCTGAGAGATGATTGGCTTCATCACCATACCGGAGCGGAACACAAAGCGGTTCAGCTTATCCATGTAGGCGTCGAAGTCTTCGATCGGGCGGGTTGCGACGCCAGTTTCCATGGCAGCTTTTGCAACAGCAGGGGCAATGCGCAGGATCAAGCGGTTATCGAACGGGGATGGAATGAGGTAGTTCGGGCCGAATGTATGGGTGACACCGCCGTAGGCTTTTGCCACCACATCGGTCGGTTCTTCCCGTGCCAAAGCAGCAATTGCCTCAACAGCTGCCAACTTCATTTCTTCGTTGATGGCAGTTGCACCAACATCCAGAGCGCCGCGGAATATGTATGGGAAGCAGAGGACGTTATTCACCTGGTTCGGGTAATCCGAACGGCCTGTACACATGACCACATCGTCACGAACAGCCAGCGCATCTTCAGGCATAATTTCCGGGTTCGGGTTGGCAAGGCCCATCACCAGAGGGCGTTTTGCCATCTTGGCGACCATCTCCGGCTTCAGCACGCCAGCTGCGGACAAGCCGATGAAGACGTCAGCGCCTTCGATGATATCATCCAGCGTGCGCTTGTCGGTTTTCTGCGCGAACACGGATTTCCATTCATCCATAAGGGCTTCGCGGCCCTCATAAACAACGCCCTCAATGTCAGAAACCCAGATGTTCTCGCGCTTTACACCGGAGGACACCAGCAGGTTAAGGCAAGCCAACGCTGCGGCGCCCGCGCCGGAAGCGACGACTTTAATCTCATCCAGCTTTTTGCCGGAGAGCTCCATGCCATTGCGCACCGCAGCTGACACGATGATCGCTGTACCATGCTGATCATCATGGAAAACCGGGATATTCATTCTTTCGCGCAGGCGTTTCTCGATCTGGAAACACTCTGGCGCTTTGATGTCTTCCAGGTTGATGCCGCCGAAGGTTGGCTCCAGAACGCCAACTGCATCAACGAACTTATCAACGTTGGTCTCGTCGACTTCGATGTCGAATACATCAATGCCAGCGAACTTTTTGAAGAGGACAGCCTTACCTTCCATCACCGGCTTGGATGCCAGAGGACCAATCGCGCCTAAACCCAGAACTGCGGTACCATTGGAGATGACACCAACAAGGTTTTGACGTGCGGTATAGTCAGCCGCTTTTGACTCATCCTTATGGATTGCCAAACACGGAGCAGCCACACCCGGAGAATAGGCAAGCGCCAAATCTCGCTGGTTTCCCAATGGCTTAGTTGCCTGAATTTCCAATTTACCCGCGCGCGGATACTCATGGTAAAAGAGCGCTTGTTCATCGAGTTCGCCGGAGGTAGGGCGTTTTTTGTCCGTCATCGTCTATTCTTGCCTGACCGAGTGAATGAGCGGCTCGCCACCGGGAATCACTATGACTTCCGGTTCAGATGTCGCAGTTTTGCAAAACCTAGACCATCGCCTAGGATTTTGCAGTATCTCAATACGTCTTAAAGCGTATAAATGCGCGAATTAGAATAAGCAAAACAATTGCATTCAAAATATGCCACAAGGAATGTGTTCCAACTGGCAAAATTGAGCAAATTGGTTCGTCCAAAATCCGGAAACTCATCGAAAGTGCGAAGACCACGCCAGCGGCTAACAGAGCGTTGGTTGTTTGCCTGTTTTTGCTGCGGGTCAGGCCTGCAAAAAGCAGGATTGCGAGGAGTGCCGGGAAGTAGCCAGCGGTGGATCCGAGTATCCCCTCAAACAGCCTTGGGCCAAATGCCATTGCCCCAAAGAAGAGCAGCGTTGCGCCCAGTGATATCAAGAGGTTGGCATCCATGTATCGACGCGTGGCAAGGTAGAAGTAAACCAGCATGAAGATCGCAATCGGGATGACATCAGCCAGCATAGACCAGAGGGTTGCGAAGGTGTGGAACAGGAACGACCCGATCCCAATTATGGTCAACAGAGCAATGAGAACCAAAGCTGCGTTATCTTGTGCGTTGGTTTGCGTTGAATGCGTTTTTTTTGCGTTGCTACGTGCGTTCAACCAGAATTGAAGGGCAATCAGCGCAGCAATGATGAAAGCAGCGTTGCTCACTGCATTGAGTGGCTCAGACCAGAATGCATCGGAGGTGCGCTCGCAGTATTGGTTCAGGTGTTGATTCCAATCCATGAGCTCTCCAAGCTGGTACCGCGTTATCTCGTCGTATTTTGAAAGATCACTGTACCGTTCAACCAATGGACCCGGCTAGCCCTCAAAACCTTCTGGAGCTGATCCTGCTGGCTCACTCCTGACGCATTCGCGAGCGCTTGTTGTAGATGGTCTTTGTGCATCAGCATGGGGAGCTGGTGGCATGATGCTTTCAGCAACCGATGCTTGAGGGTTATAAGCTTCTGCTTGAGTTGTGCGACAGTGCCGAATTCTTCTGTGCGGCTGGGAAACACGCCAATCAGATTTTTGGCAGTTCCTACCCGCTCCGCGCGCTCTATAAAAGCAGCTGCTTCTGTCTGCCAGCCCGCTTGTAATATGGCTCCGGGTTGGATCAGCAAAATCCAGTTGGAACGGGTGCACTGTTTGAGCCCTTGCGCCAGAGCTGAGCCCGATTTTGCGGTGGTGCTGACGAAATCTGCGCCGCTGGCATCCGCGACGATCTCGGTCCCATCAGATGAACCTTCATCGGCGATAATGACTTCTTTCAGGATACCTTCTGCGGAAGCTGGGACCAGAGCGGACAGGGTGAGCACCAGCCGGTGCTCGCTGTTATAGGTGGGAATAAGTGCGCTAATCATTCCAACAGCTTACAGTGATTTGCCTTAGCTTTGGAAAGTAAAGGCTTGCAAATCCAGATATTTTGAGCAATGTTCCACTTATGTTCTCATAAGAAGATGAAAGTGCATGCCCCATGTCAACTGCACAAAATCACAGGGCCGAAACTGAGGCCGCTGATCCTTTAGGGTCTTCGCTTCCGGTCAATATGACAGGACGGGGCCGTGCTGCCCATTCCAACAAGGCTGGCCGGTTTGAGGCGGAAAGCCGGGAGCTGATGGATGACGGCTGGGGAACAATTGATGAACTTCCCCCGATCAAGACAGAAGTGCAGATTGAAACTGCACGCCATGTGATCACCAAGAACAGCTCTCCTGACCTGCCTTTTGATCGCTCAATCAATCCGTATCGGGGCTGTGAGCATGGCTGCATCTACTGCTTTGCGCGGCCAACCCATGCGTATATGGGCCTGTCGCCAGGACTGGATTTTGAAAGCCGCTTGTTTGCCAAGCCCAATGCAGCACAGGTGCTGGAACGGGAGCTGGGTGCATCCTCTTATCAACCCAAACCCATTGCGATTGGCACTAATACTGATCCCTATCAGCCGATTGAACGTACGCACAAAATCATGCGCGATGTTCTGGAGGTGTTGAACAAGACGGGCCATCCGGTGACCATTGTCACCAAGTCAGCGCTGGTCATGCGGGATATCGATATTCTTAGCGAAATGGCAGAGCGCAATCTGGCAAAGGTGGCAATTTCTGTGACCACGCTGGACCGAAAGATCGCGCGGAGCCTTGAACCACGCGCGTCTACGCCGCCTCGCCGTTTGCAAGCGATCAAAGCACTGTCTGATGCGGGTATTCCAACCGCTGTGCTGGCAGCTCCGATCATTCCCGGACTGACGGATCATGAACTTGAAAGCATTCTTGAGGTTTGTAAAGAGCATGGTGCGACAGAGGCCAGTTACATTTTGCTGCGTCTTCCTCGAGAGGTTTCTGAACTCTTCAAGGAATGGCTTTTGCGGGAAGCTCCGGGCAGTTACCGGCGTGTGCTGAGCCTTTTGCGTTCCATGCGTGATGGAAAAGACTATGACGCTCGGTGGACGCAGCGCTTCAAGGGTAAAGGTCCTTACGCTGACCAGCTGGCAAAGCGCTTTCAGCTGGCGTGTAAGAGCAAGGGTTTATCCTCGCGCTCAATGAAGTTGTCCTGTGACCATTTCATCAAACCAACTTGCGGCGGTGTGCAGCTTTCATTGCTGTAGACGAGGCGTGTTTTGATGCTTGAAAGCTGCTGGGCTACATGGCAATGAGGGGCATGTCGTATTTTGCAAACTCCCTCTTTGATATCGCCTTTCCTGATGCGCCTGACCTGCGCTTTGAGCGCTCTGTTGAGCAAGACCTGCAAGGGCGGTTTGCCGGTATTGATGAAGCAGGGCGCGGGCCATGGGCTGGCCCTGTGGTGGTTGCTGCTGCCAGCCTCGACTACAACAACTTGCCAGAGGGGCTGAACGACTCCAAGAAGTTGGCCGAGGCCAAGCGCGAGGAGCTCTTTGAGCAGATCCTTGAGATGGCTGATGTGAGTGTTTGCGTGCAAAGTGCACAGACCGTTGACCGGATCAACATTCGCGAAGCAACCTTGCAGGGCATGCGCACCTGCGCCCGCTCGCTCAGCGTTCCGGTGAAACGGTTCTTCATTGATGGTAGGGATGTGCCCCATCACCTGCCGCAGGAAGGGCAAGCGCTGATCAAGGGTGATGGCCGCTGCCTCGCCATCTCAGCTGCTTCCATCGTTGCCAAGGTGACCCGTGACCGCCTGATGGTGAAGATGGACAAGCATTTCCCGGAGTATGGCTTTGCCAAACACAAAGGCTACGGCACCAAACAGCATCAGGAAGCACTGGCAGCACACGGCGTAACACCGCTCCACCGCTGTTCCTTCCGACCTATTCGGGAGATGATTGAGGGGTAAGAAAAGACATCATATTATTGTACTTAAAGAAGCAGGTCTTTTTCATGAAATCTGATCTTAAATCTATTGTCCGTACTCAACCAACCCTTACTGCTCAAGAATTTTACGATTATCTCATCAAACGTCAGACTGCAGATCCAGACCAAGAAGGTCGTTTACTTTTTAGAGGACATAAAGACGCCTCTTTCAAACTTATTCCATCTGCTTTACGCCCTGATGCTATGCCGTGGTTTGACAACGTAAAACCATTTCGTGGCAACAAAGAACTAGCAAACCTTATTGAATTCTATCGTAGGGCGAGAGAGTTGGGGTTAGATCTTCCTAGAGTTCCTAGTGAAGTTCATCGCAGCCTTATGGAGGCTGACGAGAACTCTAGTACGAGCTTATCGCCTTGGTTTCCAAATGAAAATCTACGCGAATTGATTGCCCTAGCACAGCATTACGGGATGAAAACCAGGCTACTAGATTGGACACGCTCTTCTGGAGCTGCCATGACGTTTGCCGCTTCAGGCGCGTTAAATATACTTAATGAGCTGCTAAGAGAAGGGCAGCCTAGAGTAAGAACCGATGACAACTTTTTAAAAAAACTATCATGTCAACAAATTCATGTTTGGGTACTGAACAGAGACCGAGCCAAGTCGATTTCTAAAAATGCAATGGCTTGTCTAAAGAATGAATACTCACGTAAAGCGATGCCATTTGATATCGACTTTGTTGAACCTCCGACACAAAGTAACAAAAATATCGTCGCGCAGCTCGGTGCATTTACATTACACCAACCATACATCATGAATGAAAAATGGGCACACTTAGACAAAGTAAACCTGGCTCTTGATGAAGCAATACTCTGCTGCCATCGTTTCCTGGAAGTGCATAAGGATCTTAGCAATGCAGATCGCCTCCAAATGATTTTGGAGTGTGTGACTCTCCCCATTTTGGAAGTTCCAAAGCTACTTCGTATTTTGAAGCAGCATAATATGGATTCTGCAAAGCTGTTTCCTGGCTTTGAAGGTTGCGTTCAAGCTGTAAACGACACCATCACATTGAAGCACGTACAAAACAAACTCGACAGCCTTGCAGTAGGGGTAAACTTGGAGACAATTTAGCCACGCATCTCTCCGAAGTCAGAAAGAGTGCGACATGACTTAGCTGAACTAAAAGGATTTCAGAGCTGTCCGCAGCTTATCCAAAGTGCTTTTGCCAAATTTCCTGCGTTTGCAGAAGTAAACGCTGTATGTCGATCATCTCCGCCGATGATCCGCTCGTGGAAATTTTGATTGGTGCGCCCTTCGTGTAGAACTTATCTATCTCCGCATTTGCCAACCTAATAAAACTGAGCGCTTCTTCTGGATTGATTGGCCTTACTTCATCAGCCTCAATGCGAACAGCATTGAGAGAAGCTAGTGGTTTGGCGAGTGAAAAATTAGCGTGGCTCATCAATTGATCAAAACTCATAATTTAAGCAAAATTCAGAATTCAGAATTCAGAATTCAATCAAGCAAGACTTATGCCACTAGGAAGCGCAAGAAACCGTTGTTCTTGAGGTACTCGTTTGGCCTAGGACGGCAGAACTTTCCCCAATTCGTGTGAGGTCGGCACTTATTTTAGGGACGCCACTATTGGTGTCCATGTGATCGATTAGAATTGTAAATGGAAATGTGTGTTTCGTATTATCAGCGATGATCCCGACTGGCCGTCATAGCCAATTTAAAAGAGGCGTTCCAGCTTTGAACCCAAGCACACAGGCCTTTCCAATGCTCTCGCATTATAATGCAGAGCTGAATGACCTTGCGGCACTTACTCGCCTTTGAGTGCATTTTGGCACAACCCAGAGGCGTAACAGCTCACATCATAGCGGCATTGCAACTCTAAATTCAGGAGCATTGAAATGCCAGCTATCACAGTGCCGTGCGGAACGAGACCCTCCCAGTCCAACCACAGGCGGTTCAAAACACTGCCAAGCCTGCTGATCACCAAGAGACGTATAAGGAACGTCATCTTGGTGATCTTGGTATCAACGTAAAATACAATCCTGCTATTCCGGAGCGGCAAGTGGATTCCAGTCTTGCTGCAGTTTCTGTTCATCGCGTGGTGAATGACAAACTCGGAATGACGACAAATGCGCTTCACAACGTCGTGGAGGGCGGCAAAGATGCAGTGTTGTCTGCCAAAGCCCCGTTCCTAACCAGCTCAGGAAACAGCTGGTACACACAAGTCAGTTGCTACCTCCCCTGCTGATATCGCGAAATTGCCTGATGGGTCTTATCTGCAAACGCAAGGCAGATGGCTGGATGCATCAACCGTACAGGTTCCTGCACCCGGAAACGTGTTTGGGGCAAGCGGACTGTTTGCCTCCGCTGAGACAAGCCTCGACATTCCTCTTGTGACGCCAATCAGTCCTAACCGGGATAACATAGCGGCGGCCTTCGGGGTCAAAATCTTCGATGACGGACAGACAGTCCCGCTGAAGTTTGATGGCAATCTGAATGCTGTTGAGTATGAGTTTGGCAAGGCCTATCCGCAGTACCGGCTGGATGTGACGAACGGTTTCTTTATTGAAACGCATGACTTCCCGCATGTGTTCATGCCAGCTTCTGAACAGAGTGAGATTGTGATCACTGTAGGGACGCAGCTTGAAGAAGATCAGTTTGCTCTCACCAACTTCCTTGTTCCACATGGCAGTGGTATTCTGGTGCCCGGGAACACCATTCACGCTGATGCATTCAGCTCCGGCAGCATCATAGCGTTGTTGACCGCACTGCACAGAAGCGGATGTTGTTTTGATGCATCAGCCGGATGACAGCCCATTGCCAATTAAAATCGACACCTCAGAACGGTTGGGACTTGCTGAATGGCATGTCTAGTTCGCTATCAGGACGCTGAAGCCAAGTAATGTTTAGACAAAGAAAAAGGCTCCCGAAATTCGGGAGCCTTTTTTGATATTCTTGTCAGAAATTCTGAGGATCAATTCAGGTTTTCAGAAACCTGTTTGATGCTCTGCTTGAGCACTTTATCCTGAACTTCTTCTTTGGCAGTGCTGGAAGCGACGATGGTTTCAGCGGCCTGAACTGCAACATCTGCAGCACGGGAGCGAACCTGTGCAATCGCATTTGCTTCAGCCTGAGCGATTTTCGCTTCGGCTGCTTTGGTGCGACGTGCAATCATCTCTTCGAGAGCTGCCTTGGCTTCTTCAGCCAGACGATCAGCTTCAACTTTTGCATCAGCAACGATCTGATCTGCTTCCGCTTCAGCCTCTTTACGCTTGCGCTGGTACTCGGCCATCAGAGCCTGAGCTTCTTCACGCAGCTTACGGGCGCCTTCAAGCTCTTGCTTGATGTTGTCCGCTTGCTGGTCAAGCATTGCACCAACCTTGCCAGGTACTTTCAGGTACCACATCAGGACAAAGAAGAGGATGAGACCAACGAGTGCCCAAAGGCTTGCATCGAACATTCTGTCACCCCTTACTTAAGTGCAGCATCAACGGCTTTGGCAACTTCAGCTTTCGCTGGAGCACGGCCACCGATAAGTGCCTTCACAAGCTCGCCTGCAGTCTCTGCAGCGATTTCGCCAACATGAGACAGGCTTTCAGCTGTGATCTTGGAAATGCTCTGTTCAGATTCGGAAAGCTTAGCTGCCAGCTGCTCTTCAGCCGCTGCGCGGGCGCTTTCTGTCTCTGCTTTCACCTTAGAGCGTGCATCATGAGCCATGGTAGTGGCTTTTTTGCGCGCTTCAGCTAGAGCACTTTCGTAGGATGCAATGGCTTCATCTGTCTCTTGTTTGAGACGGGATGCTTCTGCCATATCTCCTGCGATGCGATCGCGACGATCTTCAAGGATACCGCCGATACGTGGAAGGACCACTTTCGACATTACCCAGTAGAAAACGCCGAAGGAAAGAACCAACCACAACAGCTGAGACGGGTAAGTCGTGCTGTCGAACGGAGGAAAGCTACCGCTATCCTCTACAATGCCAACTTCGGCAGTTGTATTCAGGTTGCCTTGAGTATTCGACATCAACTTCTCCGTGAACGCTCTTCGTAACGTTTTATGATTTTAGAGACGGTCCCTACCAAGAGGAACCGTCACCATAAAACGCTCTAATCGTTGTCGTCGATTATACTGCGAACAGCAGCAGAAGTGCGACGAGAAGGGAGAAGATGCCGAGAGCTTCGGTCACAGCAAAGCCGAGGATGAGGCGGCCAAACTGTCCATCTGCTGCAGATGGGTTGCGCAGTGCGCCGGCAAGGAAGCTGCCGAAGATGTTTCCAAGACCGAGAGCTGCACCACCCATACCAAGGCAGGCGATACCGGCACCAATGTATTTTGCTGCTTCTGCATCCATGACAAGTGCTCCTAAACTAGCAATAGCGTCTATGACTTTGTTTTTGGGTTTAAAACCCGGATTCTACACGTTACTTAGTGGCTCGGATGGAGCGCATCTGCAAGATACATGCAGGTAAGAACGGTAAAGACGTAGGCCTGAAGAAATGCCACGAGGAACTCAAGAGCCGTGATGGCAACTGTAAGTATCAGAGGCAGGATCGCAGATGCGATGCCAACTGCACCGAAACCGGTGAGCATGACAACAAAACCTGCGAAAACCTTCAGAGTGATATGACCAGCAAGCATGTTTGCGAACAAACGAACGGACAAGCTAACTGGACGTGAAAGGAAAGAGATAACTTCAATCGTGGACACCAGAGGAATAACCCCAACTGGAACGCCACTTGGGACGAACAGCTTAAGGAAGCCTGCACCGTGCTTGAAGAAACCGTAGATCGTTACAGTGCCAATCACGAGAATTGCGAGTGCAAATGTCACGATGATCTGACTTGTAACGGTGAAGAAGTATGGGAACATCCCGAGCATGTTTGCAACGAAAACGAACATGAACAGGGAGAAGACGAGCGGGAAGAACCGCATTCCGTCATTGCCTGCTGATCCTCGCAATGTGGCAGCAACAAACTCGTAGGACATTTCCGCCATGAGTTGAGCGCGGCTAGGGACCAGACCACGTCTGTTGGTAGACAGAACGAGGAACAAGGTCGCTACAGCGACGGTGACAACCATGAACAAGGAAGCGTTGGTAAAGGAGAAATCAACACCGCCAATCTCCACAGGAAAGATCTTGGAGATATGAAACTGGTGGATCGGATCGATCGCGTTGCCTGAATTTCCAGCCACAGGTAGTACCCCTGAAGTGCCAATTTACGAGCGCAAGAGCGCGATGAATTAGTTAGTCCTGCTTCTTGCCGGAATTCATCCGTCTTTCAGGGCCGGCGACTTTGCCCGCCTCCCGAAGGACGTTTAATATTCCCGCAACGAAGCCAAGCATCAGGAGAATTATCATCCCCCACGGCTTGGTCCCGATCCAGCTATCCGCCATCCAGCCGAGTGCCCCCCCGACAAAGATAGCGGCAATAAACTCGGAAGACATCTTCCAAGCCTGTGACAAGCCTGACATCGCGCTGGTCTTGTTCGGTTCCTCTTTAGCAGAGGCTTCGTCCAAGCGTGTATCCAACGTTTTGCCGAGCTTTTCTAGCCGCTCAGACAGGTGACGATCAGTTTCTTTCATGTCTTTTTCACTCTGCTTATTCTCATCGGGAGACATGTTCATTCTTCCTAGATACCGGCAGATAGTTCAAAGACATGGATGCCCCTGAAAGTCGGGGGCACCATAATGCTCGTGATCTGCACTGTCAAGGTTAGAGCTACTTAAGCTAAATAACTGATATTTAAAGTGTTTCCAGAGTTTCTAACAGAGAATACGTATAAAGGATACTTTCAAGCCCGTATTGTACCCTATTTTAGGCCGGTTCCGTGAATCGTTCAGCCGTCTCAAGATCTACTGATACGAGCTGAGAGACCCCTCTTTCAGCCATGGTTACGCCGAACAATCTGGACATGCGCGCCATGGTAATCGGGTTGTGTGTGATGACAGTGAAACGCGTTGCCGTGTTTTGCGTCATATCTTCCAGCAAAGCACAATAACGCTCAACATTGGCATCGTCCAACGGAGCGTCAACCTCGTCCAGAACACAGATTGGCGCCGGATTCGTAAGGAAAACTGCGAATATGAGCGCCATGGCGGTGAGAGCCTGCTCACCACCTGACAGCAGTGTCATGGTCTGCGGCTTCTTGCCCGGAGGGCGTGCGAAGATCTCCAAACCCGCGTCGAGCGGGTCTTCCGCATCCACCAGTTTCAGCTCTGCTGTTCCACCGCCGAACAAGTGTGTGAATAAACGCTTGAAGTGGTCGTTGACCTGATCAAAAGAGCTCAAGAGACGCTCTCTCGCTTCCTTGTTCAGGTTCATGATTCCTGTGCGCAACTTCCTGATGGCCTCAATCAGGTCGTCTCTTTCGGTGATCAGCGTGTCTCGCTGCTCCGTAATTTCCTGCATTTCCTCATCAGCACGCAGGTTTACGCCTCCAAGACGTTCCCGCTCAGCCTTCAAACGATCAAGCTTGCGTTCGGCGCCTTCGGCATCCGGCAAAGGCGCATCTTGCGACAGTCCGGCCATCTCATGCAGACGAGAGACATTGACCTCCAACACCTCATCCACGCGGCGTTCAATTTCCAGGCGGCGCTCTTTGGCGGCTTCAAGGCGCTCTTCGGCACGGACCTTACGCTCGCGAGCACCAGATAAGCCTTCCATGGCTTCACGGGCCTTCTGGTCGGCGATCAGCTGGCGCTTTTCACCTTCCGCGAGTTTGTCATCAGCTGCCTTGCGTGCACTCTCTGCAGATGTGAGGCCATTCATCAGGTCCTGACGTTTGAGCTCGATCTCCTCCGGGCTCTCCAACAGGATGAGACGCTCTTCTGCGGCATCATCACGACGCTGGCGCAGGACGGAGATTTGCTTGTCTGCGTTTTGCGCGCGCTGAACCCAATTCTGTCTGTCGCGTTCAATGGTTTCAAGGCGCCGCGCACGCAGCTCCCCTTCCCGCTTCAGCGCATCGGTGGCTCCTTTGGCCTCTGCCAGTTTGCTGCGGCAGGTGGAAACATCTTTGGACGCACTTTCCAGCTCAGCTGTTACGCCTGCAATATCCGGTAGTTCTTCCAGAGCGCTCTCGGCTTCTTCGAGCGAAGCTGCAGTCTCTTCATAATCTTCATTTGCGCGGCGAAGCTGTTCTTCAAGCGTTGTTTTACGCACCGACAATTCTGTTAAGGCACGCTCAGCAGTCGCGAGTTCTTCCCGCAAGGCGACAATGCGAGATTGCTCCAGGCGCAGTTTCTGACGCATATCCTGTTCAGCAACTTCCGCCTGACGCCTGTGCTCGGTCGCGGTCTCCAGCGCTTCTTTCTTTTCTTCCACCAGATCCCTCGTCTGTTCGACAAGGTCTTCCAGTTCCGCCAAGCGGTTTCGTTGCGCGAGGCGTTGTGCAGCTGGTGTTGGTGCATCTGCTGCGATGATCAAACCATCCCAGCGCCACAGGTCCCCTTGCTTGCTGACCAGTCGCTGGCCAACTTTCAGCTCTTTGCGCAAAGCTGAGCCGTGTTCAGCCTCAATCAGGCCAACCTGAGCGAGACGGCGTGCCAGCTCATTGGGCGCCTGCACATATTCGGAAAGCGGTGTAGCACCTGCTGGAAGGGCAGGATCACTGCCCGCCCCCGCATTCAGGCTCCAACGGACCGGCGCATCTTCTTCCATTGCAGCATCAAGGTCTTCGCCCAAGGCGGCACCCAGCGCTGTTTCCAAACCCGGGTTCACGCTCATGCGGTCTACAGCGGGTGTCCAGTCTCCGCTTTGGCCAGCAGAGAGGACGGCCTGCAGTGTCTTGGCTTCGGTCTCATATCTGGAAAGAGCTGAATGCGCTTCATTCAATGGAGTGCGACAGTTGTTTTCCGTTTCGCGTGCCGTTGCCAGAGTTTCTTCTGCTTCGACTGCGGTTTCTTCTGCTTCAGCCAGCTCTTCCAGAGCCTTTTCCAGCTCTTCGCGTTTATCGCTTGGGCCACTGGCCGCTTTAATATCTGCCTCAACAGCTTCAAGCTGGCCTTTGAAGCGGTCTGCTTCTTCTTTAAAGCGGGCGCTCTTCTGGCGAATGCCTGAGATCTGATTGTCGAGCTGGGTGTGCTTGGCGAGGAGGCTGGCGTGATCCTGTGTGATCCGAGAGTGTTTCATCTCGCTGGCATCGAGATTGTCTTCCGCGATCAACACCAGTTCTTCGGCTTCAGCCGCACGCTCGTCCAAAGTCTCGGCAGCTTCGAGGAGTTCTTGTTTTTCCTCCTCCAGCTCTTCCAAATGACTGGTGTTTTCGCTGGCAAGCTGTGCTTCACGCTCGATGTCCTGCTCCATCTGAGCAAGACGCGCCTGAAGGTCCATCAGCTTTTCCCTGATCCGGCGGTCTTCTGACTCAAGATCGTTTTTCGCGATAATCAGATGCTGGAGTGCAGCAGCAGCGCCACCTGCGGCTTCTCTGAGCTTTGGGATTTCGTGGGCAGCGAGTGCCTGCTCTTTCGCCGTGGACGCCTGCAGGCCTGCGATGTCTCGCATTCCGATCTCAGCATCCGCATATTGCTTGCGGGCTGCGTCCAGCGCGGCTGTTGCTTCCTGCCAGCGCAGATAAAGGATCGTCGCTTCGGCCTTGCGAATTTCTGAGGAGAGGTTGCGGTAGCGGGTGGCTTGTCTTGCTTGTCGCTTCAGGCCGTCGAGTTGCCCTTCAATTTGAACAACCACATCTTCCAGTCGCTCCAGATTGGTTTCAGCAGCCCGCAGACGGATTTCTGCTTCTTTCCGGCGGCTGTGCAAACCGGAGATGCCTGCGGCTTCTTCCAGGATCTTTCTACGCGATGTTGGTTTGGACGAAATCAGCTCGCCGATTTGCCCCTGTCGCACCATTGCCGGTGAGCGCGCACCGGTGGAGGCGTCGGCAAACAGCAGCTGTACGTCTCTTGCACGAGCGTCTTTGCCGTTGATCTTATAGACAGAGCCAGCTTCGCGCTCGATGCGGCGGGTGACTTCCAGCGTATCACTGTCGTTATATCCAGTGGGTGCTGTTCGATCTTGGTTGTCGAGAAAGAGCGTCACTTCGGCTGTGTTACGCGCCGGGCGGTTGAGGCTGCCCGAGAAAATTACATCATCCATTCCAGAGGCGCGCATGTTCTTATAGGAGCTCTCTCCCATAACCCAGCGCAGCGCTTCTACAAGATTGGACTTTCCGCAGCCATTGGGCCCGACAACGCCTGTCAGGCCGTCTTCAATGACAAACTCCATAGGCTCAACAAAGGATTTGAACCCAAGGACACGGAGGCGCTGAAACTTCATGGAGCGCCCCCTACTCTTACAACAGGGTGTAAGCGATCATACGCGCATAGATCTGCGAGCAGGAGATTCAGCCCTGAGGGCTGCCCGCTTGTCTTACAGATTCTTATCCACGTACTTGCTGAACTCCTCAAGAGAGAGTGCTCCGCTTACTTTTTCACCGTTGATAAAGAAGGTCGGTGTTGAATCTACACCCAGCGTGTCTGAGCCGTAGTCACGAACTTCGGTTACTCCGTCTAGTATTTCCTGATTCGTCAAGCAAGCCTTTACAGCTTCTTCAGTGAAACCGAGCTGCTTGCCCATATTCAACAGGGCGCTGTATGGATCATTGGTGAATGCCCAGCTGCGCTGCTGTTCGAACATCAGAGACATAATGTCGAAGTATTTGTCTTCCGGTGCACAGCGCGCAAGCATAAAGCCAGCTGCGGCGACTGTATCCAGCGGGAATTCACGGAAGATGAAACGCACTTTGCCGGTGTCGATGTATTTCTTCTTCAGCTCTTTATATGTGGTGTTGTGGAAGTTGGCGCAGTGACCACATGTCAAAGAGGCATATTCAATGACAGTGACAGGAGCGTCTGCCTGGCCGATAACCTTATCACCCAACGGGCCAACCTTATTCAGGTCTGCCTCGGAATAGGTCTGTGCAGAGGCAACAGTTGGCATAGCGGCAAAGGCAAGAGAAGCGGCTGTAAGAGCACTGGTGCGCTCAAGAAACTTACGGCGAGAGAGTGTCACGTTTTTCTATCCCAAGTTAAAATGTGTTGCCCTGTTGGCTGACCCGGCGCGTTTATCGCCATAAAGACAGCCAGCATCTGGTCTGGAGTATAACCACTCCAACCCAAGAGCCATTGATCACAAACTGGTGAACATCCGCAGAATACAGCCATGCCCACAGCTCGCTTTCCAGCAACAATTGGTTTTCAGGAAACTATGGCAAATACTTGTCGGATGCTACCGAATATCCTGAGTAGTCATATTAAATTTTGGTAAGGCAGCAGGATTGACGCATACGTTAGGCAAGAAAACGATTTTCTTCGTTTAAAACAAAGAGGTTCTGCCATTTCGCGATAAACGGGCAGAGAGCGTTCCAAGATATTCGCTATGATTAAATTTGCACTGCTAGTACATACCCACAGAATTTATGCATGGAAAACAACAATAATTTCTCGTGTTGTTTTGTTTTTGCCTCATTAATGAGTTATTAAATATTTATAGAACTCTCTAACAAGATATACGGATACATTATGAAGCGCTTGACTACCTTAATGCTTCTCAGCACACCACTGATTGCCTGCCAAGCCTCTGTATCTGAAGATTTCGTTGAAGCTATACCTACAACTACTCAAGAAACGACGATTGAAACGACCGCTATACCTGCGACATCCAATACAATTTATACAGGTACGGCAGATTTGGGCGCACTTACCTCTACGAACTGGGTTGTCAGCGAGGGCAGCGGAAACAGCTCAGCTCCTTGCCGGGTTCAGTTTAGCAAGACCCCGTCAGGCGCTGCTGTTGTGACACCAGCCGTGACCAGCAGTTTTCCAAACGGACATGCGGCAACAAGCGGCTGCACCAATGAAGAGCTGAGCAGCGTGACGGCGTGGGCGGTGAATGGTGATACCATTGAGCTGCGGAATGCGCAGGAAACAACGACAGCCTATCTTTTGATGGAGCGCCCTGACCTTTTGCTGGGATATACCGCAAAGGGGCATGATCTGGTGGTCAGCCAGTAATCACTCATTCAGAACTGCAGGTCTTTAAGGATGGATCAGGAGTTGCTTGCAGGTGTGCGGGCAATGAGGTTCTTGCCGAGCTTTTCCAGCGCATTCTTCAACCGTTCATCAGAGACTGACGCAACCTTTTGCTCAATGCGGCGGTTTTCAATTTCTGACAGCTCACGAAGCGGTTTTGGTGTGATCTTTTTGGTTCTGAGCGCCGGACGCTGCACAACCTTGATGCGGCCAACCGCATTCCAGCCTAAAAAGGCGTTTATCCGATCTCGCAGTTGTGGAGCTTCATGCGTGAAGAACAAAGCAGTGGAGCCATCCGCATGAACAAGAAGTGTTGCAGGTTCTGCAACCGGCTCTCCTTCAGAGCTTTTGGCTCTTGGCCAAACAAGCCTACCGGGCTGTACTTTTCCGTGATACTTCTTGCCGACAAGTTCTGGCCAGGCGGTGAGAAGGTCGGCACTGGCAAATCCGCGCTTGCGCGCGACAGGGTGCATGGTCTTACCAATCAGCTCGTTTAGCTGATGGCTTGATCTCCTGGAAACCCGATTTTGCGCAGTTGCTTTCATCGTCTTCATCACGCCATTAGATTAAGGCACATATATGACCATTGCTTTATATTAGCCTTAATTCAGTCCCGTTTTCCGCGGTACCATGAATTACCAAGGGAACCCCAATTATTTAGGGATCAAAACCAAGGTTAACCCACAAAACCATGCAAGATAATCTAGTTGTTCTTTACTGGTATGACAGAAATTCTCGCCAACTGCCATGGCGAACAGCTCCTGCTGATATACTTTCCGGTTTAAAACCAGACCCTTACCATGTCTGGCTCTCAGAAATCATGCTTCAGCAGACTACTGTTGCGGCAGTGAAAAACTACTTCAATCTCTTCATAAAGACATGGCCAACACTTGCTGATATGGCCAATGCGGAGGAAGAAGACATCCTAAAAGCGTGGGCTGGGCTTGGTTATTATTCCCGTGCAAGAAATCTGTATAAGTGTGCAAAATTTGTCCAATTGCATCACAATGGGCGTTTTCCTGAGGAAGAAGAGCGGCTTTTAAAGCTCCCCGGCATCGGCCCTTACACGGCTGCTGCAATCTCCACGATAGCCTTTGGGCGCCATGCAGCTGTGGTTGATGGCAATGTGGAGAGGGTTCTGTCGCGCCGCCATGCATTGCTGACAGAGCTCCCTGCCCTCAAAGCTGAAGTGAAGCCATTGATGGCTGAAGTGACACCGCATGACCGACCCGGCGACTTTGCGCAGGCCATCATGGACCTTGGTGCCACGATCTGCACGCCGAAGTCTCCGGCCTGTGGCATTTGCCCGTGGATGGATGTTTGTGAGGGTCGCAAGCAAGGCATTGCGGACACGCTGCCACGCAAAGCCCCCAAGAAGGTGAAACCGACACGGCGTGGTATGGCCTTTCTGCTCAGCGACGCACGTGGCCGCATTCTTTTGCGCAAACGCGAAGATAAAGGACTGCTTGCAGGCATGAGTGAGCCCATCACGACGCATTGGGCAGATGATGCAGCGATGGAAGACCTCTCACATGCTCCGATCACTGCGGATTGGGTGCGTACGCCGAAGGACGTGAAGCACACCTTCACGCATTTCCATCTGGAAATGAGCGTCTGGCAGGCACAGGCACCAGCCCATTATGATGAACCTGACGGGTATTGGTGGTCAGCACCAGATGAGCTTGAGGGAGAAGCCCTGCCAACGGTAATGATGAAAGCACTGAAGGCCGGCGGCGTGATCTAAGTGCGCAGCAAAAAGCCGGGTCTGGAGCCCGGCTTTTCTTGTTTCTACAAATGCTGATTGGTGCTTATTGGAATGCGGTTTCCATGAAACTGCGGAGTTTGCGAGAGTGGAGCCGTTCCAACGGCATTTCCCTCAGGACCTCCATGGTCTTCACACCAATTTCCAGATGCTGGTTCACTTGCGTCCGGTAGAAGTCTGTCGCCATGCCGGGCAGCTTCAGCTCACCATGCAGCGGCTTGTCTGATACGCAGAGCAAGGTTCCATAGGGAACGCGGAAGCGGAAACCGTTGGCGGCGATGGTTGCGGATTCCATATCCAGCGCGATCGCACGGGACTGGGAGAAACGCTGCACCGGCTCGCGGTGGTCGCGCAGTTCCCAGTTGCGGTTATCGATGGAGGCTACAGTTCCTGTACGCATTACACGCTTCAGATCATAGCCGCTGTAACCGGTGGTCTTTTCAACGGCATCTTCCAGCGCGACCTGCACTTCTGCCAGTGGCGGGATTGGAACCCATGTTGGCAGGTCAGCATCCAGCACTTTGTCTTCACGCACATAACCATGAGCCAGTACGTAATCACCGAGCTGCTGGCTGCTTCTGAGCCCAGCGCAGTGGCCAAGCATCAACCAGGCATGTGGGCGAAGCACTGCAATGTGGTCGGTGATGGTTTTTGCATTGGACGGGCCAACACCGATGTTCACCATGGTGATGCCGGAGTTGTCCTCCCGCAGCAGGTGATAGGCTGGCATTTGTGGCAGGCGCGGCGGGGCCACACCTTCGCGCGGCTCTTTATCACCTGCGTAGGTGATGAGATTGCCCGGCTCGACAAAGGCCACATATCCGCTCTCCGGATCATTGATCAGCTCTTTTGCCATCTGCGCAAAGCCGTCAATGTAGAACTGATAGTTTGTGAAGAGCACGAAGTTCTGGAAATAGCGCGGCGCGGTTGCGGTGTAGTGCTGCAAGCGATGCAGGGAATAATCCACGCGCGGAGCCGTAAACGGCGCAAGCGGCTCAAAGCCATCTTTCGAACGGTAGGTGCCATTGGAGATGGCATCATCCATGACGGCAAGATCCGGCACATCAAACACATCACGCAACGGGCGCTCTTCGCTGGATGGCAAAGCGCCTTCCACGTGTGCGCCATCATAAAAGGCAAAGTGCAGCGGGATCGGCTGATCACTTTCAGCGATCACCACTTCAAGACCGTGGTTTTTGATCAGGAGATCAATCTGATGTTCCAGGTAGTTCTTAAAAAGATCTGGCCGGGTGACTGTGGTTTTGTATTTGCCAGGCCTTGCCACAAAGCCATAGGACAGGCGCGTATCAACGCGGATGTGGCTGGATACTTCAAATCGCAGTTCCGGGTAAAATGCTCTGACCCGGGTTTCCGACATGCTGCCCTGTGCAGCCTCTTTAAAATTCTCACGTAGAAAGTCAGTCGCCCGATCAAACAGATAGATCAGGTGCGCAACAGCTTCACTGGCATCTTTAAAGGATTGTGGGGGAATTGTCTCAGGCGTACGGATGGAACGGCTTTCCATCACAACGTCGCTATCGGATATAGTCGACACGTTCGGTTTCTCCTCTTTCGTGTCACTATATATCTGAGGGATGTTTACGACAGGGTCAAGACAAACTGCGGACAAATATGGTTTATTTTTTAGTGAGTGAGGATATTTTCACGCAGCGTCAGATTCAGCTCTGCACACAGAATTGAGATTCATAGCTACATATTTACCCTTATCTCCTTCAGTTTATTCTGTAAAACTATCCCGAAAATTGCATTGGCGAGTTCTAGAGGCACTTTTCGGGACTACGCTTCAGATGATCGGGAGGGATCTTTTTATGCACTTTGTTCGTACTGCTGCGCTTGGTTTGGTGGCTGGCACCTGCCTCACTGTGAGCGCACACGCCGCCCAGTTGGGGCCGCGGCCTGCTTTTCTCGTTGCACAGATGCAAGAGAGCCCATTGAAGGACAAGTTGCGCGCCTGTATCGGCAATCCTGCAAAGGCTTCCAGTTTCACGATCGGGCACCGTGGGGCACCGCTGCAGTTTCCTGAGCATACTTTAGAGTCTTATCAAGCTGCGGCTGTGATGGGTGCGGGGGTGCAGGAATGTGATGTTACCTTCACCAAAGATAAGGAGCTGGTCTGCCGTCATTCTCAAAATGATCTGGCGACAACAACAAATATCCTCGCGACTGATCTGGCCAGCACGTGTGTTGCTCCGTTTACTGCTGCTGCCAATGGCGAGAAAGCAGCTGCAGAATGCAGAACCTCTGAGATCACATTGGCGGAGTTCCAAGGTCTCACTGGCAAAATGGACGCCTCAAATCCAGCTGCAACAACGGTTGAGGACTTCCTGAAAGGCACAGCTGACTGGCGCACGGACCTTTATGCGGCAGCTGGTGCTGGTGGGACTTTGATGACCCATGCTCAATCCATTAAGCTCTTCAAAGAACAGGGCGTTAAATTTACGCCGGAGTTGAAGCGCCCGAGCGTAAAAATGCCGTTTGACGGGTTCACTCAGGAAGATTTCGCTCAGAAGCTAATTGAAGAGTATAAAACAGCAGGTGTTCCGGCATCTGACGTTTATCCGCAGTCCTTCTTTTTGGATGATGTGCTGTACTGGATCAAGAATGAGCCTGAGTTTGGAAAGCAGGCCGTGTTCCTTGATGGTCGGTTCCGTATGCAGGGCTTTGACGCATCTGATCCAACCAGCTTCAAGCCGTCCATGGCTGAGCTGAAAAAGATGGGCGTGAACTATATCTCCCCTCCTCTTTGGATGCTTGTCACTCTGGATGACGGGAAGATCGTGCCATCGGCTTATGCAAAGGCTGCGAATGAGGCTGGCATCAAGATCTTTACCTGGACGCTGGAGCGCTCCGGCCTGCTCTCTCACAACAAAGGCGGCTGGTATTATCGCAGCATCAATGATGCAATCACCAGCGAAGGCAGCGTTTATGAGCTGCTGGATGTGCTCGCACAGGATGTGAAAGTGAGCGGTGTGTTTTCTGACTGGCCAGCGACCGTCACGTTCTACGCCAACTGCATGGGGATTGAGTAAGCCCCTCTCCTGCACTGATTTGCAATTTGGAAGCGCGCCTTACATGGCGCGCTTTTTTTTGCGCTGTCCGCAGCGTAAGCCTTGCCATACTCGTTAACCGATTTACCCGCTGTCCCCGCAGTGCGTTTACCTTGTTCTTTTTAGCCAGCAAAAAAGCTTGACTCTCAAAAAAATATTTAGGGTCTCTATTTTCGCCATTTTAACTCCTCATAAACCTCTACCCCAAGGGAATCCGCGGTCGAATATTAATGGGAGTTAACTTCGAGACGAATATTCGAATCTGTAAATAAAGCGTTGATTCTAAAATAATAAAAGATATCCACTATTAACCTCTGGTTTACCATAGTGGGTAACCATAGCACTCATGAATTGCGTGAGGTGTTGCGTCGCAATGAGAGTACAGCGTAAAGAAGGGGTGTCCTTGATGGCACCCCACATTTCCACCAAGCCAGACTGGCTTGATACAATTATTAAGGGCGACTGTGTTGAGGCTTTGAACAAGCTTCCGGACAACAGCGTGGATGTGGTTTTCGCCGATCCCCCTTATAACCTACAGCTGGGCGGAGATCTGCACAGACCTGATCATTCGAAGGTAGATGCCTGCGATGATCACTGGGATCAGTTCTCCAGCTTTAAAGCTTATGATGAGTTCACTCGTGCTTGGCTGCAAGCGGTTCGCCGCGTGTTGAAGCCAAACGGGTCCATCTGGGTTATTGGCTCTTATCACAACATTTTCCGCGTTGGTGCGGTGATGCAGGACCTTGGGTTCTGGATCAACAATGATGTGGTTTGGCTGAAAACAAACCCGATGCCGAACTTCCGTGGCAAACGTTTTACTAATGCTCATGAGACGCTCATCTGGGCCTGCCCTTCACAAGAGAGCAAGCCGACCTTTAACTACGATGCGATGAAGACGTTTAACGACGATCTTCAGATGCGGTCTGACTGGGTGCTGCCTATCTGCACTGGTCATGAACGCCTGAAGGACGACAACGGCGACAAAGTGCATCCAACTCAGAAGCCGGAGAGCCTGCTTTACCGCGTGCTGCTCTCCACTTCAAACCAGGGCGATGTGATCCTTGATCCATTCTTTGGCACAGGCACCACCGGTGCTGTTGCCAAGAAGCTTGGCCGCCACTTTGTGGGATGTGAGCGTGAAGACTCTTACATTAAAGCAGCTTCCGAACGGATTGACCGGGTTACACCTGCCAACGATGATTTTCTGGCGATGACACAAGGCAAACGTTCCCTTCCACGGGTTCCGTTTGGCAATTTGTTGGAGACAGGATTATTGACACCGGGCGCGGAACTGACCGATGCCCGTGGACGCTTCAAGGCTACGGTTCGCGCCGATGGTTCTTTGATCTGCGGCGAGCATTCAGGATCCATCCATAAGGTGGGTGCGCTCGTTCAGGGTCAGCAAGCCTGCAATGGCTGGACCTTCTGGCACATTAAACGTGGCAAGGCTCTTGAGCCGGTTGACGCCCTTCGGGAAGTCGTCCGCTCGCAAATGCCTAAGTAGCGTCTTACACAGTTCGTGTGGCGACCTCGCCCCACGGTTTACAGGGTTTGTCCCTGCTTCATATCCATATGACTTGGCCCCTGCCTTTCTAGGCGGGGGCTTTTTTTATGGTTTGTTTACTTTGGCTAAAACCTAGCGCTTATGCCCTCTCACAGGATGTCAGCAGCCTCGTCTTCTCCGTGCAATCAAAACAACAACGAGAGAAGCAAATGTCCACTGAGCAAACAAATTCTAGCCTGAGCCTGATACAGCCCAAAAATGTTATGTTCGGCTCTTTAGGTCTTACAAAAACCGAAGACAAAGCTGATCTGAAGAACATCAGCGCAACCACACCACAGATGCCCAGTCTGTACATTGGCCCAATGACAGATTCAAAAACACTTCGCTATCGCCCATTCCATAGCAGCGGTTTTGTTGCTTATGAGAAAAGCCAGCGCTCATATTTTATCTACTGCGAAAATCCCGATGTTTCGAAATCAAAGATTGCGCAAGACTCATTTAGGGAAGACCAAAGTTTTGTCGAGTATCTGGGCAGCAGTGCTGAAGAAATTTCTCTAATATTGAGAGACCTCTCAACTCAATCTGTCACCAAACAGCAGGTGTCTGACTTCAATAATGGAACCACCACGGACGCATTCTCTGAGCTGAAAGAAATTGTTCAGGTAGTCAGTGATGATGTTGCAGGGACTTTCTGGGCACTCGTGGAAACCGATAGCGGCCAAATGTATTGTCCGATCCGCGTGGTAGATACCGAAACAAGCAACGTGCAAGATGACAAGCTACCGACAGATGGCAAACTCATTCACTGGGGACATTACATCCTGCCAAGTGATTTCCTTGCTTATTATTATGAGCGCAACACGGTCACTCTGGGGTCATCACTCCTGCTCCACCTCTTTGGCCTCGGAAACTTCTCTCAGACCATGCCGGTAACATGTAACGGCTTGAAAGCAGCAGTGGTTCCCGGGAGCAAGTTTATGGAACGCTCCAGTTGTGGGAACAACACTCAAACTCAGTTTGAGGCAATCAAACAGGCTATTTTAGATTTTGATATCGAATAGTACTGGTCTCTGCCCTGTCAATTTCTCGGACGGGGCAGAGCCGCCTTTCTTCGATGTACAAGACTCTTTTAGGGTGTAATACTTTGAGATATGATTATTGAGCAAACTCTGTTTGATGCAGCTAAGCTGCTGATTGAGCATCGTTATCCTAATGGTTGGGGTGGGGCAGCATCTTTAAGAACAGAGAGCGGCAAAATTCTAACCAGCATTGCACCAGATACCAAGAATGATGGCCTATCCCTTTGCATGGAAGTAGGTGCAATTCTGGAAGCGCATAAGCTGGACGAAGTTGTAACTCATTCCCTGTGTATCTGCCGGGATGATGAGAACAGCCCCTTTGTTAGATTAACACCCTGCGGTATTTGTCAGGAGCGGTTGGTTCATTGGGGTGGGGATGTGAAGGCAGCAGTTTCCAATAGTGACAACAAGCTGATCTTTAAGAACCTACGAGAACTTCAACCTCATCACTGGTCGATCGTGAATGGTGAGGTCTTGTAGCCTGCATAGAAGCGGCCAGTTCTGGACTGACCGCCACCTTCTACTTATTTATACAAACTCCACCAATGCCTTACGACGCTTCCCAACCGCTAATGTCAGGCGTTCACCCGGTTTCAGGTCGCCTTCTGAAATCACCCGGGTTTCTTCTAGGACAATGGATGTATTCAGACGAACACCGCCGCCGCGGATGAGGCGGCGGGCTTCGCTGTTGGTGGTGGCGAAGCCAGTTTTAACCAGTAGGTCCAGTAGGCCGAGTGGTTTGGCGAGCAGAGCCAGAGGGAGTTCGTGGGTTGGTTGGGTGAGGGCTTCCTGGCCGCTGAAGAGCGCCTCGCCTTGCTGGAGAGCAGCTTCTGCTGCGGCCAGACCGTGGACGATGCCGGTGACTTGTGTTGCCAGGATCTTTTTGGCCTCATTCAGCTCCTGCCCTTGTAAGGAAGACAGGCGGTCAATTTCGCCCAGTGGCAGATCGGTGAAGAGTTTCAGTAGCCGAGGTACATCAGCATCATCCGCATTGCGCCAGAACTGCCAGAAGCCGAAGCTGGAGAGGCGGGATGGGTTGAGCCACACAGCGCCTTCTGCGGTTTTGCCCATTTTGCTGCCCGAGGCTGTTGTTAGCAGTGGCAGGGTGAAGCCGAAGAGCTGGCTGCCTGAACGGCGACCAAGGTCCACACCATTGACGATGTTGCCCCACTGATCGGAACCACCGATCTGCAATGTGCAGTCGAAGCGCTGGTTGAGCTCAACGAAGTCGACGGCTTGCAGCATCATGTAGCAAAACTCGAGCACGGAGAGTGGTTGTTGTGCCTCAAGGCGGGAGCGGACGCTGTCGAAGGTCATCATGCGGTTGACGGTGAAGTGCGTACCGAAGTCCCGCAGGAACTCGAGGAAGCGGAACTCGTCCAGCCATTCAGCGTTGTTGACGATTTGGCCCTGCCCTTCAGACAAGTCGAAGAGGCGTTCTACGGTTGCGCGGATACCTGCGAGATTGTGTTCTATCTGGGTATCATCCAGCAGCGGACGACTTTCAGTGCGGAAGCTTGGATCACCAACGCGCGTGGTACCGCCGCCCACCAACAGGATTGGTTTATGTCCGGTTTTCTGCAGCCAACGCATGGCCATTAATGGCAGCAGGTGGCCGACATGCAGGCTGTCAGCCGTTGCATCAAATCCAGCGTATGCTGTGATGGGGCCTGCTTGGAGTTTTTCGTCCAGCGCTTCCAAATCCGTGCATTGATGCAGGAAACCGCGATCGATCAGCAGTTGAAGGGCTTCAGATTTTGGGCGGAAGCAGCGGGTGGTGTCTACAACGGTATGTTTCATAATGCTCTCCTTCGCCGCGCAGGAGAGCTAAAATACGAAAGCCGCCTACGCGGCGGCTTTTGGTTCTGACCTCAATTTTACATGAGTTTATAGGAACGCGGCCGCCGATATGTCGGGCGCATAATAATAAACCGCAGAAATGATGGTCAGGCTCTTGTTCATGCCCAAGTGTATGACCGCAACGCCCCTGCCCTGTCAAGAAAGTTTTGGCAGTTTGTGCTGCTCGGCGTTCCTCAAGCTGTACTTTTGAGCATATTCAGCTTTTTGATGAGATCGGCTAACTCTTTCATATCATTAAAGATTGCCATTGGGTTTTGCTGTTCAAGACGGCTGTGTAAATCTGCGTTGCCGTGGGAGGCTCCGGTGAAGCCGAGGGCGGTCATGCCTGCTGCCCGAGCTGCTTGCAAGCCGAGGTGACTGTCTTCAACAACAACGCATTTTTCGGGAGCGACGCCCATCTCGCTTGCTGCTTTCAGGAACACATCTGGCGCTGGCTTGCCCTTTTCAACCAGATCAGCCGAGAAATATTTATTCTCAAACCGATCATATAGATTTGTGAGCTTGAGGGTATGTTCCAGACGGTCCATGGAACTGCCAGAGGCGATGCACATTTGCAAATTCGGGAATGAGTTATCCAACTCATGCAATGCTTCATGGATGCCAGCGATTGGCTTGAGATGCTGCTCAAAGGCTGCCTTTAGCGCTTCATCCTGATTTACGAGCGCCTCATGGTGGCGGATGTTGACGCCAATTTCCGCTTCAACCTGGCCAAATACTTCTGCTGACGACACGCCGCAGAAGCGGGCGATCATTTCTTCCGTGCTGATCGGGTATCCAGCTTTGGTGAAGCCTTCGGCCTCGACCTGACAGCCAATCCACTCGCTATCAATCAAACAGCCGTCGCAATCCCAAATAAGTAAATCGTAGTTCATAAGCAAATCCAGCTGGTTATATCGAGTGCAGTGTTATCAGCAAGCATGGCATTTTCATGATACCGCAGGAGCACATTACAACTTATCCTCGCAGACCTAGCACAGTTTCAGCTCGACCTAGGAGATTTACTCCCAAAAACCTAGTAGTGAGCCTTTGCCAAAGCTCCGGTAGGCTGAGGGGTAAACACGCTGATTTGTGTACGGGGGACGTATGTCAGTTGCTTCTCAGGTGCGAAAGTCTGGTGCTGCGCGTCGGCGCAAGCTCAAACCAACATTGATTGTCCGTATCCGCGGCGGCATTGGCAATCAGCTTTTTCAGTATGCTTTCGGGCGGAAAATCGCGCTTGAAACGAGGATGAAACTTCGTTTCGACCACAGTGAGTACGCGCAGTACTTCAACCGCTCCTATTGCCTCAACCTTTTCAAAACGCAGGGTTTATCTGCCACTGAATCTGAAATGTCTGCAGTGCTTTGGCCAGCGCAGGGGTTTGGGCAAACCGTCAAGATATGCCGCAAGTTCTATCCCTTCTATCAACGCCGCTACATGCGCGAGGACGAATTGCTGCGAGATGGAGATACGCCCGTCTTCAAGCAAAGCGCTTATCTGGACGGGTATTGGCAAAAGTGGGAGATGCCATTTTCCATCATGGAGCAGTTGCGAGAAGAGATCACGCTCAAGAAACCAATGGTGCTTGAGCGGCTGAAACTGCTGCAACGGATTAACTCCGGGCCATCTGTTGCCTTGCATGTGCGCTATGGCGATTATAGTCAGGCGCACAATCTGCAGAATTTTGGGCTGTGCTCTGCTGGCTATTACAAGGGCGCGATGGATTTCCTCTCAGAGCGCATTCCCGGCCTGACCTTCTATGTCTTCTCTGACAGCCCTGAACGAGCGCGTGAGGTGGTTCCGCAGCAAGACAATGTGTTTTTTGCGGATCCGATGCAGGATGGAAAAGACTATGAAGATCTGATGGTTATGTCATCTTGCGATCACATCGTCACCGCCAACAGCACCTTCAGCTGGTGGGCTGCTTTTTTGAACGGGAATAAAGAGAAACACGTGATAGCGCCGCTTAAGTGGTTCAAGAACCCCAATCTGGATGACAGTTTGATTGTTCCGCCGCACTGGCAGCGATTATAGTGCCTGCAATGTCCAAGTCGGTTTAAGCGAGTTCCAAAGCATCAACTTCGTGCAGGATCTGTCCGATTGCGTTTTGAGACAGAGAGAAGTGTTGGTGCGCCCCGCTCTTTTCTCCAATAACCGGCGCGTATCTTAGTCCGCGCACATGTGCGAGCCATGCATAAGCGCTCTGGACGTAATCTGCGGGGAAGATCTCAATCAGCTTGCCACCTGCTTGTGTAAACAGCAGATTTGTCAGGCCAGCGCCGTGGGTTCCAACGATGATCCTGGCGTTGTTGAAGAGTTCAACCTGCTCTTTGTGGCTTAGTTTGCTGGGAATGACGCTTTGAAAACCCCGTGCCTCCAACTGCTCTTTGAGTGACTTCTCGTTCACTATTCGGCGTGTTTTTGCATCATCCCGCGCGATATAAAGCCTTGTGGCTGGCGTCTTGTGCATATCAAGCTGGTATGCAGCCAGATAATGCGTCGCGACCATAGATGCTGCCTGCTCGCTGGCTGGGACTCTGTATTCGCAGTTCATCGCTGGTGTGCAGTGAAACAACGTCTTGCAATGGATGCGTTCGTTCGCTTTGCACTCTTCCAGGCTGAGAAGAGGTGTTTCCTGAGCCAGATGCTCGTAAAACTCTTTCTGAAACTCTGGGAGATTTTCCCGAAGCAGTATTTTCAGCGGGAATGTCAGCGGCTCCAGTTGCTCTAGCAGAAACAGAAGCGGGAAGGCCACATCGCACAAAAAGTGGTAGTAGTGGCGATGACCAGCGGCCATGCCCAGCATGTTGATGGCTGCAGTCTGGATCGTCCTGTCCTTTAACCGCGCAAACCGCATGGTGTTGGGTGCTGCGGCTTCTATCTGGCGATGTTGCGCCTTTAAGACGGTTGCTCCGGTGCTGCCGAGGACCAGCGCATCAACGAGCTTATACATCCTGAGCTGCGTGTGACCGGCAGGTGTGATTGGCAAAGGATAGCGGCTTTGCTCCAATGCGCCGTGTTCTTCAAAAAACGCCTGCACCTCTTGCGGCAGCGCACAAGAGCTGCGCTCATCAACGGTTAGCAAGTGTTCATTTGGTGCGAGCCTTAGGTTTGCATTGTCTGGAAAGAAGTTGTTTCGATCACCGATGGACGGGAAGGTTCTGGCAAGGGTTGATTGCACCCGGAATCGAAGTTGCCGACTTGTTGGCAGCCAACTGCGCCATTTAGGTGCCTTACGCATCCCCCACCTCACCCGTTTTATCTGCTAAGCACGAATGACCGTATACCGGGCAGGACACTGCCAGTATCCGCATATTCTGATCAATCAATATCCATGGGCATCGGTATGGGCATGGATTGGGCCGCTCAGAAAAAAGCCCGGCGTCTTTTTCAAGAGCCGGGCTATAAGTTTTTACAGAAAGCTCGTTGTTACGCGAGTTCTGGTTCCACCTTGGTTGGTTCTGGAGCCACCCATTTTAGGATTGGTTTACGCGCAGCCGCTGTTTCATCCAGACGACGGCGCGGAGCCAGGAACGGAGCACCTTCGAAGCGGTCTTTTTCGCCTGCTTTTGCACTCATCACCAGATCGCGCATGGTTGCGACGAACAGGTCCAGAGAGGCGCGGCTTTCGCTTTCGGTTGGTTCGATCAACATTGCACCACTTACGACCAGTGGGAAGTACATGGTCATTGGGTGGTAGCCTTCGTCGATCATCGCTTTTGCGAAGTCGAGCGTGGAAACACCAGTGTCATTCAGGAAGCTGTCATCAAACAGAACTTCGTGCATGCATGGCTTCACGCCGAATGGCAGGGTCATCAGGTCCTGCAGGCCAACACGGACGTAGTTGGCGTTCAGCACAGCATCTTCAGATGCCTGCTTGAGGCCATCAGAGCCGTGAGACTGCATGTAAGACAGCGCGCGTACATACATGCCCATCTGACCGAAGAATGCGGTCATACGGCCAAATGGCTGTTCACCGTCCTTCAGCTGATCGGTTGTCTCAACAATCTCCAGTTCATCGCCATTTTTGCGGATGAATGGAAGCGGAGCGTATGGTGCCAGACGATCAGACAGAACAACCGGACCAGAACCTGGGCCACCACCGCCGTGCGGCGTGGAGAAGGTTTTATGCAGGTTGATGTGCATGGCGTCGATGCCAAGATCGCCCGGTTTTGCCTTACCAACAATCGCGTTGAAGTTAGCGCCATCGCAGTAGAAGTAGCCACCAGCTTCATGGATTGCATTTGCAATCTCAATCACGTCTGGCTCAAACAGACCACAGGTGTTCGGGTTGGTGAGCATAAGTGCTGCCACCTGACCTGCGTGGGCTTCGATCTTTTCGATCACAGCTTCCACGGCCACTGTGCCGTCTTCACGTGCCGGGATAGACACAACCTTGTAGCCAACCAGTGCAGCGGTTGCCGGGTTGGTGCCGTGAGCACTTTCCGGAACCAGAACGATGGAGCGTTCTTCACCTTTGGCTGCAATTGCGTGCTTGATAGACATCATGCCGCACTGCTCACCGTGAGCACCAGCTTTCGGGCTCATGGCCACAGCGTTGGTACCGGTGAGTTCCATCAGCCAGTCAGCCAGTTCAGAGATCAGCTCGAATGCGCCTGGAACTGTGGAGATTGGCTGCAGTGGGTGAATGTCAGCAAAGCCCGGCAGACGCGCCATCTTCTCGTTAAGACGCGGGTTATGCTTCATGGTGCAGGAACCCAGTGGGTACAGGCCTGAATCAATCGCATAGTTGTTGCGGGACATGCGGACGTAGTGGCGCATGGTTTCCGGCTCGGACAGAGCTGGAAGCTCTACCGGCTCAGAACGCATGTGGTTGCCGAGGTGTGGAACGAAGTCCATTGGCTCGTCAAGGTCCACACCACAGTTGTCCATGTGGCCGATCTCAAAGATGAGCGGCTCTTCCATGTCCAATGCTTTGTTGCCCGTAAAGGTCTGGTGCGGCATTGGGGAGCCAGCTTCACCAGCGCGTGTTGGACGTCCCTTATGGCTCATAGTCATGCCAGCACCTCCTTCAGAGCTTGCGCATAGGCTGCACGGTCCTCATCGGTATTCACTTCTGTGCTTGCAACAACGATCAGGTTGTCGATATCACCACCGGATTTGTCCAGACGGCAAACAGGAACACCGCCCAGAACGCCCTTTGCAGCAAGAGCTTCAATCACGTCGTGTGCATTCTTTGGCGTGCGAATTGTGAACTCGTTGAAGTACGCGGAGTTCAGCACTTCAACACCCTCAACCGCAGAAAGAGCATCTGCCAGTGCAACTGCGCTCATGTGGTTGATGCGGGCAAGGCGTGCGAGGCCTTTGCCGCCCAACAAGGTCATGTGGATGGTGAACGCCAAGGAACACAGACCAGAGTTGGTGCAGATGTTGGAAGTCGCTTTGTCACGACGGATGTGCTGCTCACGGGTGGAAAGGGTCAACACGAAACCGCGCTTGCCTTCAGCATCCGTTGTTTCACCACAAACACGACCCGGCATGTTGCGGATGTACTTCTGGCGGGTTGCAAACAGACCAACGTAAGGACCACCGAAGGTGAGCGGGTTTCCGATGGACTGGCCTTCGCCAACCACGATGTCCGCACCCTGAGCACCCGGGCTTTCCAGAAGGCCGAGGGAAACAACTTCAGTGAACACTGCGATCAACAGAGCTTTGTGCTTGTGCGCTTTTTCTGCAATCGGCTTCAGATCGATCAGCTGGCCATAGAAGGACGGAGACTGAACCACCACACAGGAGGTTTCGTCGTCGATCTGTGCCAGAATATCTTCTGTACCAGTTGGGTCTGCCGGGAGGGCCGCAACAGAAGCACCAGGCAACTTTGCAGAAACACCTTCAACCACTTCACGATACTGCGGATGCAGACCACCGGAAAGAACCGCTTTTTTCTTGCGGGTTACACGGTGCGCCATCAACACAGCTTCAGCTGTGCCGGTAGATCCATCGTACATGGACGCGTTGGCGACTTCCATTCCGGTCAGGTTTGCCACCTGTGTCTGGAACTCGAAGAGTGCCTGAAGCGTGCCCTGTGTGATTTCTGGCTGATACGGGGTGTAGCTTGTCAGAAATTCAGAACGCTGGATCAGATGATCAACCGTTGCTGGCACGTGGTGTTTGTACGCCCCTGCCCCAACGAAGAACGGTAGAGATCCGGCACTGACATTCTTGTTCGCCATTGCGCTGAGCTGGCGCTCAACTTGCATTTCGGTCTTGCGACGCGGCAAGGTTGTCAGTTCTTCAAGGCGAACGGCCTCTGGGATATCGGCAAACAGCTCATCAATTGAGTCTACGCCGATACGCGCCAGCATGTCGGCGCGGTCGTTGTCTGAAAGCGGAAGATACCGCATGTTCTCTCTCCATCAGATTGTCTGATGCACATTGCAGCAAAAGCGAACAGGGCTTCTGCCAGTTCCTGCCATGCGGCTGTCGTGCATGGCAGGTGATGAACGGCTTTTGGCTTATTGCGTATTCTTATTCCGAAAACCGGTCGGGCTTTTCGGGAGTACGCTTTGCCTTAAAGCGTTTCTACAAATGCTTTGTAGTCAGCTTCGCTCATCAGGGCTTCTAGCTGTGCAGCATTCCCGAGCTTCATTTTGAAGAACCATGCAGCGCCTTCTGGGTCTTCATTCACTTTTGCAGGCTCATCAACGAGCAGTTCGTTGCCTTCAACGATCTCACCATCGAGCGGCGCATATACTTCAGATGCAGCTTTCACGGATTCCACAACAGCAACTTCATCGTCCTGATCGACGGTTTTGCCGTTTTCTGGCAGTTCGACGAACACAACATCGCCCAGCTGGCTCTGTGCGAACTCAGTGATACCGACGGTTACTACGTCTCCCTCAACCTTCAGCCACTCGTGGTCTTTTGTGAAATATGTGCTCATTTAAGCGTTCCCTACACTGTCGTTTGTCGATTGAAATGTGATTGGGGCAGCCCGCTGCCCTCACCGGAATTATTTTGGTTTGCGGTAGTAGCGCTGCGCTACAAACGGCATCTCAGCAACCTTGGCAGGAAGTGCGCGGCCACGGACCACAAGCTCTAATTCTGTGCCAATTTCTGCCAGATTAGACGGGACATAGCCCATCGCAACTGGTGCGCCGAGAGTTGGCCCATATCCGCCAGATGTGACGCGGCCAACAATTTCTTCTGTACCCGGGACGCGGATTTCCGCGCCTTCACGTGCTGGAGCACGGCCTTCAAGCAGCAAGCCCACACGGAGATTTTCGGTGCCTTCAGCCAGTTGCTTCAGCACACGTTCACCACCTGGGAAATCACCTGCTTCTTTGCGGCGCTTCTGCATGCAGAAGGTAATGTTGCCTTCAACAGGTGTGGTGTTTTCGTCGATGTCGTGACCATAAAGGCAAAGACCTGCTTCAAGACGCAGGCTGTCACGAGCGCCAAGCCCGATGGATTCAACGCGTTCATCTGCGAGCAACGCTTTTGCAACTGCTTCAGCAGCGCCAGCAGGAATGGAAATCTCATAGCCGTCTTCGCCAGTGTAACCTGAGCGGGAGGCGATAACGGAGATCCCGTCAAATTCCAGAGGACGCGCTTCCATGAAGCCCATTTCTGCAGCTTCTGGTGCGTGCAGCGCCATTACTTCAGCAGCTTTTGGACCTTGGATTGCGATCAAAGCGCGATCTTCAACGATCTCAAGCTTTACGTTTTCCGGAAGGGCTGCTGCAATGATTTTATAATCGTTGTCTTTACATGCAGCATTTACGACAAGCATGAGGCGACCATCATCTTCGCTCGCCAGAGGACGAGAGACCATGAGATCATCAATGATGCAGCCGTTGTCGTTGAGCAGAACGGTGTAACGCTGTTTGCCCGGCTTCAGTTCTTTCATGTTGGAAGGAACAAGTGTTTCCAGAGCAGCAGCAGTGGTTGCGTGATCTGGGCCTACGAGCCAAGCCTGCCCCATGTGAGTCACATCAAAGAGGCCTGCGCTTTCACGTGTGAAGAGGTGTTCTTTCATCACGCCAAGCGGGAACTGCACTGGCATATCATAACCAGCGAACGGCACCATTTTAGCGCCAAGCTCTACATGAAGATCGAAAAGCGGTGTTTTTAGCAGGTCTACAGCTTCAGCCATATGGTCCCCTCAGACAGTGGCGTACACATCAACGACCATTCCAAATTCGCGGAATGATCGAGTACGCCCCCTCTGTCTCGAGAACCTGAGAGATTTCCCACGCTGGTAGCTACAAATACCAGAGCGGTTACTCCTTCGGTGAGAGCCTTAACATGCGATCCAACAGGATTGCGTGCTCGGCACTGCTTTCCAGAGTGTTGCTTACTGTGCGGTCCTTTTGCCTGAGAGTTTCCGGGGCGGTTGCTCCTTCGGCGATAACCCAATGGGTGGCTTATTCTCTCCCGCACAGCTCTATCACGCGCCAGTCCTCCTCAGACCGGCGAATGTATTCCCCCTGAATGACTGCAACGTGTCATTCAAGAAGGCTGGCGCGACACTATGACGCCAAGCTGTAATCACTTACTAACCTATTTTTTAGTTTTCGTCGAATCCAAAGACAACATTTTGTCCCGGTTCATTCGGAAGGATAATATTTTCTTCCACAAATGCCCATGTCGCAGACGGCGATCCGGCCCCTAAAGTGACAGGAACGCTGAAGAGTTTGGAGTAGATTGTTTTTTCTCCGCCATCCACACCTTGTGTGACTGCTACACGCACAGGAAGCAAAATTTCGCCGCCTTTCCAGGTTGGACCGGGTGTAATGTTGCCTGCGATACCCAATTTCATCGCGGAATTCTGACCGGACTTTTTACAAGTACGCGCCCAATCTCTGATGATGGCCTGATAGCTCAGGTTCTCGGGCGTCTTTTCTTTTCCGCGCGGATACACTGTCAGGATGGTTGTTCCTGAAAGCTCCTGCAAGGCGGGGCATAAGGCTGGCGCGTGAAGAACGGACAGATCAAAGGTCTTTTCAGTTGCAGGCGGGTTTGCAGAGGATGCTTCCAGCTCGTTGTCCGATGACATAAAGCTGCCGCAACCTGCCAGTGAAGCACCAAGTGCTGCCAGAAGAATTGCCCGGCCTGTGTTTTTGAGCAGTGATTTTGCCAATAAATTGCCCACCATACGAATCCCAAATTTACCTGCAGTTTTTGTTTCTATATCAGCCACAAACGCAAATGGCGAGATACATCAGGCACCTGAAACACAGTAGAGGAAGCTGACAGGCTGAATATTGGAGAAAATCAGCCCTTGATGCCCGATTAAAAACTCTTTTTCTTGACAGAGGCAGTCAACATCCTTCAATTGCTCAAAGTCAAAACTCAGGAATACATCATGCAGGTTACGCCGACCACAAAGGCACCGATCAAAATTCTTCTTTGCGCTCCACGTGGCTTTTGTGCCGGTGTTGATCGCGCGATCCAGATCGTCGACCTCGCTCTCGAGAAATACGGTGCTCCTGTTTATGTGCGCCACGAGATCGTTCACAATAAGTATGTGGTTGAATCTCTGCGCAACAAAGGTGCTGTTTTTGTTGAGGAATTAGATGAGATACCGGTAGACGACCGTCCTGTTATTTTCTCTGCACACGGAGTACCAAAATCTGTGCCAGAGGCTGCGCGACTGCGTAATCTGTTCTTCCTTGATGCGACCTGTCCGCTGGTTTCCAAGGTGCACAAAGAAGCTATTTTGCATGACAGGCGTGAGCGCGAAATTCTGCTGATCGGTCATAAAGGCCATCCGGAAGTTGTTGGCACCATGGGTCAGCTGCCGCGTGGACGTGTCTCTCTTATTGAGACAGCAGAGGATGCTCGCCAGTTTAAACCGAAGACCGACCGGCAATTGGCGTGGATTTCTCAAACGACTCTTTCTGTTGATGACACAGAAGAGATCGTCAAAATTCTTGAAGAACGCTTCCCGACCATTGCGAAGCCGCACAAGGATGACATCTGCTACGCAACAACCAATCGCCAGCACGCTGTGAAGGAAATTGCACCAAAGTGCGATGCCATGATTGTTGTTGGCGCACCAAACTCCTCCAACTCCAAGCGCCTGCGCGAAGTTGGTGAGAGAGCAGGTTGTGAGAAGGCTTTTCTCATTCAGCGAGCCTCCGAGATCTTCTGGGATGATTTTGAAGGTGCAAAAATAATCGGTATCACCGCCGGTGCGTCTGCCCCTGAAATCCTTGTTGAAGAAATTGTTGAATCCTTCCGTGAGCATTATGATGTGACACTGGAAACCGTTACAACTGCTGAAGAAGACATTTCATTCAATCTACCGAAAGAGTTACGGACCGCTGCCGCACCTGGCGGAACAAGTCCGGCTGAATAGTTATGGCTGTATATACCGATGTTTCCGATGAAGAGCTGGGCGCTTTCATCGACCGTTTCAACATTGGCAATTTGCTCTCTTACAAGGGCATTGCTGAAGGTGTCGAAAACTCCAACTATCTCGTTCATACGGAGACGGGCTATTACATCCTGACGCTCTACGAAAAACGCGTTAATCCTGATGATTTGCCGTTTTTTCTGGGACTGATGCAGCATCTTGCCAGTAAGGGCCTGAACTGCCCTACTCCGCTTATTGACCGTGACGGGCAGATGCTTGGCGAGCTTGCAGGACGTCCTGCAGCCATGGTTACGTTCCTTGATGGTATGTGGGTTCGTAAGCCTCAGCTGGTGCATTGCGCAGAGCTGGGTAAAGGCATGGCGCGGATGCATCTGGCAGGCGCCGACTTTGAGATCAAACGACCAAACTCTCTGAGTGTTAATGGCTGGGCTCCTTTACTAGATGCCAGCCGTGGGCGTGCGCATGAAGTGAAGGTTGGCCTTGCAGAAGAGCTGACTGCGGAACTGGATGAACTGCAGGCACTGTGGCCGAAAGAACTGCCAAACGGTGTTATTCACGCCGACCTTTTCCCGGACAATGTATTTTATCTGGGCAAGGAACTTTCCGGTCTGATCGATTTCTATTTTGCCTGTAATGATGCTTTTGCCTATGACGTGGCAATCTGCATCAATGCATGGTGCTTTGAGCCGGATGGCATGTTCAACGTCACGAAAGCACGGGCATTACTGGAAGGTTATCGCAGTGTGCGCCCGTTCAGCGAGCATGAGTTCAACAACCTACCTTTGCTGTGTCGTGGTGCAGCGCTGCGCTTCCTGCTGACCCGTCTTTACGACTGGCTGTCTGTGCCGGAAGGTGCGCTTGTTGTTCCGAAAGATCCACTTGAATACCTGCACAAACTCAGGTTCCATCGTGGCGTATCCAATGCGAGTGCATACGGGCTGGATAAATGACCGATACCAAACGTGTTGAGACGTGGACTGATGGAGCCTGCTCCGGCAACCCGGGACCTGGCGGCTGGGGCGTGCTGCTGCGCTTTGGCGAGCACGAGAAAGAATTGTGTGGCGGCGAGCCTGATACAACCAACAACCGCATGGAGTTGATGGCGGCCATTCAGGCTCTTGATTCCCTGAAGCGTTCTTGCGCCGTCGATCTTTATACAGACAGCTCATATGTGAAAAACGGCATCACTCAGTGGATGCATAACTGGAAGCGTAAAGGTTGGCGGACTGCGTCCAACTCACCCGTTAAAAACGCTGATTTATGGCAACTGCTGGATACAGCGGCACAACGCCATGATGTTGCGTGGCATTGGATCAAAGGTCATGCCGGGCACGAAGAAAACGAGCGTGCTGATGAACTTGCGCGTAAGGGTATGAAACCCTTTCAGAAATCCAAGTAAGTCGGGAAGGCAAGGTCAGGTTTATGGAAAACCAGCTTCCCCACTCTCGGCCGGATGAGGCGAAAAAGAAATCGCACAAGGCCAAGCGCGTGCTTATTCTTGCCAATCCAACAGCAACGTCTTTCCGTTTTCAGAGCATCACTGAGATCGTGAAGTGCCTTGAGGACGCTGGGATGAAGGTGGAGTTGAAACTCACCAGTCGTGCCAGCGAAATCGCTGAGACCTGCACGGACCCTGATCTGAATACGGATATTCTGGCTGTTGCTGGTGGGGACGCCTCTGTCAGCGAGGCTGCATCTGCCATGCTGGGGCGTGGAATGAAGCCACATCTGGCAATTATTCCATTTGGCACTGCAAATGTACTTGCTCATGAACTGAGTGTACCGAATACCCCGCGTGAGATTGCTAAAACCATCATCGCAGGCAAGACGACGAAACTGCACAATGGCTTTGCCAACGGGCGCCCGTTTTTTCTTTCCACTTCAACCGGCTTTGATGCAGAAGTGGTGCATGTTGTACCCCTGCGCCTGAAGCGCCGTTACGGTCGGTTTGCTTATCTCTTCATTGCCGCCCAGCTGGCCTTTTCGCGCCGTAAAGGCAGCTTTAAAGTCCGTGCAGACGATGAAGAACTGCAATGTGCCATGGTGTTGATCACTAATGGTCGCTATTACGCTGGTAAGCACCTCGTGGTGCCGGATGCTTCCATTTTAGAGAAGAAGCTGCACCTACTGATCTTCAAAGAAGACGGAGTGTGGGCGCTCTTTAAATACGCATGCCGCTTACTTACTGGCAGCGTCGCCAAATCCCATAATGTTGAGTGCCGAACCATCAAAACAGCCCGTATAGATGCCTATCGCGCGGCAGCTGTTCAAATCGATGGAGAGCCGTTTGGCGGCACACCGCTTGAGGTTTCTGTTGGTGACTGTGAATTGTCAGTTATTTCTGGTAACTAGAACAGCCCTTCCCTTCAGAAGCCCGTTTGATGGTTGCAGCCTCAAATTTACGTAGTGCTTCCCGCAGGTTACAGGCGACACATCCCTTCAACATATTTTAGAGTTGAAGCTTTCGTAAATTGTCTCATGATATTAATAGCTTAGACTGAGACAATAGGCCGCCTGCGCGTTAATATCTGCGCAACATATAATTGATAATGCGTACATCAGTTTCCAAACTAATGATTCTAGTTACCGTATATTGACGTAAAGGCCGGTGGTCACATGATACCTCGTCCGAAACTTTTAGAGATAGAGAACCGAGACTTCAAACGGCATGCCTGTCATTGGCCTGCGGTTCTGCTTACGGATAATTTCAACCGATCCTGCGTGATTGAGGACATCAGCAACGGTGGTTGTCGGCTGCTGGTCAATACCGGAAAGCTCGCGTCCGGTGACACGGTGAAAATTCAGGTGCCAGCCCGCAAACTTTCCTTCAGCGGTAAGGTCGTCTGGCTGCATTGCGAAGAAGCCGGTATCAAGTTCACTTCCAAGCCTGCCAAACTCTGACATGTGACAGGCATTGCCGTGAGTTACTTCGGCTTTGGATAGGGTAGCAGGCTGCTAAAACCAACAGCAGCCTTCCAAGTGCGGATGCTATGACTTTTGTGCTTCACCGCTGCTTTCAGGTAACTCTTGTTCCTGCCGATGCCCATTGGATAGCGCTTATTTTGCTGTGCTTCATAGGCTGCACTTTGGCTGCTACAAACTTGTTTGCGCATATTTTCAGGCTGACGATGCAGATCGTTTGCAATTTCTTTTAGTTGCTGACCATTGGGGGCTAGTTCACCAGCCATTGCCTCAGTCAGGAGTTTGGCTGCCCTTTCGCTGCGCTCCCGCCCCGTCGTCGCGCCAAGAATGACAGCCATAAAGCGTTGCCCACCACGATCTGTAAGTGCAACGATATTACGGCCAGATGAACAGACAAAACCTGTCTTCATGCCAACTGTGCCCGGCAGTCGTGTCAACAACTCATTGTAAGATTTGATTTCGACACCATCAATAAGCACTTTTGATGTGGCGAACACGTCCCGGTATTGAGGGAAACGCAGATAGACTTCGCTCGCCAAAATGGCCAGATCACGTGCGGATGTTTGCTGAGTGGGCTCGAACAAACCGTTGGCATTGACAAAGTGGCTTGCGGTCATCCCAAGACGTTGCGCGGTGGCATTCATGCGCTGCGCGAATGCATCTTCACTCCCCGCAACACTTTCAGCCAGTGCCACTGCGACATCATTGGCTGATCCAACGAGCACTGCAAAAAGCGCATCCTGCAGTGTCATGACGCTTCCAACCTTCAAGCCGGACTTCAATGAGTCCTGCCTCATCGCCCAAGGGGACATCACCACTGACGTTTCAAGGTCGACCTCTCTGTTGGCAAGAGCCTCAAAGGTTACGAGTGCGGTCATCAACTTGGTTGTTGAAGCGGGATACCATGGATCGCCTGCATCTTCAGCGTACAGGACTTTTTGAGTATCAAGGTTCAACACCAGCGATGGCGTGGCACTTGCCGGTGTTAGGGTACTGGATGTAACCAGAAACAAGCCCAAAGCGACGTGTAGTTTTCGACACGCATTACCAAAACAAAACATGCAGCTAATAATCTCAGATAGGGAAAAGAGAGCCCGAATAGATGCTCTTAGAAAATTGCCTCGAGTATGTCACCGCAGGAGTTATTCAGAGGAAACTTGGCGGAGATAGATCAATTTTTCTCCAGCTCTGCTGCGAAGGCCACATGCTTACAATTTTCCATTGCAACCATGCAGAGCCTTTCTAACTTACCTGCCGTATCAGCTTTGGTTGTTGCGGCCCTGCTGGGCGAACTGTTCTTTGAGCATACGGCCTGCTTCAGCAGCACGCATTGGTTGACCGAAGTGGAAGCCCTGCACGTATTCGCAGCCAAGCTGGAACAGCTCCAGTGCATCTGACTCAGTCTCAGCGCCTTCCGCAACCACTTCCATACCAAGGTCATGCCCCAGCGCTACGATGGTACGCAGGATGACCGGACGAGCGCTTTGGCCGTTAGGACGGACGAAGGACTGATCGATCTTGATGGTGTCGAACTGGAAGCGCTGGAGGTAGCTCAGGGATGAATAGCCTGTACCGAAATCATCCAGAGACAGACCAGCGCCCAGACCTTTGAGGCGCTCAAGAACCTGCACAGAAAATTCCGGATTCTGCATGACCAGAGATTCAGTCAGCTCCAGTTTCAAAGAGCCCGGTGTCAGCGCTGTGCGTGCCAGTACTGCTTTCACATCGTTAATGAGGTCCGGCTTCAACAGCTGACGAGAAGAGATGTTGACGGAGACAAACAGCGGTAGTGCGTGTTTGAATTCGCGCTGCCATTGTGCAAGCTGACGAGCCCCCTTCTCCATCACACGCAGGCCAAGCTCGTTGATCAGGCCGCTTTGTTCAGCAACTGGGATGAACTCGGATGGTGGGATCAGACCGCGGCTTGGATGTTCCCAGCGCGCCAATGCTTCGAAGCCAGCTGTCGTCTTGTCAGACAGACGTACGATTGGCTGGAAGAAAACCTTGATCTCGTCTTTTTCAAGAGCGGAGCGCAGGTCGTTGTCCAGCGCGAGCGTGTTGCTTGCCACTGGCTTCAGCGTTGGGCGGAAGATCTCGATACGGTCACCGCCGAGGCGCTTGGCGTGGTTGAGTGCGATCTCCGCATCGCGCATCAGGTCGGTTGCCTTTTCAGGGCCACCATCAAAGATGGAAGCACCGATGGATGCTGTCAGGAACACTTCCTGATCACCGAAGGTGACTGGTGTGCGCAGAGATTTGCGGAGCTCATCTGCAAAGGATGCGATGCGTGTTGCGTCCTGCTCGGAGATCATCAGCACTGCGAAGGTATCTGCTGAAATGCGAGACAGAGAGTCCTGCGGTTTGATCAGACGAGAGAGGCGGCGTGCAGCGGTGAGCAGCATGGAATCGCCAGCTGTCTGACCGATGCTGTCGTTGACTTGCTTGAAGCGGTCGAGATCGATCAGGATGACAGTCGGGTTGCCATTGCCTTCTGCTCTGGAGCGAGCGAGCGCAGCAACAAGGCGGTCCATAAACAGTTCACGGTTTGGCAGGCCAGTCAGGTTGTCGTGCACGGCATCATGCATCAGGCGCTCTTCAGCGGTTTTCTGAGAGGTGATGTCCAGCAACGTACCAACGCAGCGGATCACTTCACCATCAGAGCCGAGCACCGGACGGGCGCGCATTTTGAACCAGCGGTAATGACCATCTTCACCACGGAGGCGGAACGCCTGATTAACGCGGCCACGGCGATGGTCAATCACGGCGTCCAATGTGCCACGGAACAGGTCACGGTCCTGCGGATGCAAAATTTCGAGCCAGAGGCGGGCTGGACCATCCAGAAGACCTGGCTTGATGCCCAGAGCTTCTTCCAGGCCACCGCTGGTGTGGATTTTGTCGCGGTCGACGTCCCAGTCCCAGATGATGTCGCCGGAGCCTGTCAGCGCCAGAGCCCGGCGTTCGACATCACTCATCACACTGTGGGAGAGACCAGACCCTGCAAAGGCATGCTGCATGACGGTAAAACCGAGCAGCAGAACGAAGAGAACAAGACCACCTGCCAGCGCTGGCTGCACCAGATCACTTTGCAACATGCCTGTCGTTGCCATCCACGCAGCGAACAGCCATGCGAGGAACAAGAACCATGTCGGCAGCAGCATAATCGCGCGTTCGAACCCGCGAACGGTGAGCATCAGGATGACACCGAAGCCAGCGATTGCCACACCACCCATCAGGATACGGGAGATACCAGCTGCAATGGTTGGATCCCAAAGCGCCAAGCCAAACAGGCTGAGCACAGTGATAAACAAGCCGATTGCGAGGTGCGTATAATGGATGTGCCAGCGGCTGAGGCCGAGATAGGCGTAAAGGAAGACCACAAGCGCGGCTGTGAGACTGATTTCCGCCACCGCTCGATAGAGCTGATCATCCCCCAGCGTTCGCCCGAAGACGAGGTTCCAGAAGCCGAAGTCGATACATAAATAAACAAGAACAGCCCACGCCAGAGCCGCAGTTGCCGGGAAGAGAACAGTTCCCTTCACCACAAACAAGATAGTGAGGAACAGCGCCAAGAGGCCAGCAATACCAAGTACGATACCGCGGTAAAGCGTGTAAGCGTTGATGTTGTCTTTGTAAGCTTCTGGCTTCCAGAGGCGGAGTTCCGGTAGGCTTGGGGTGTTGACCTCCGCGATGAAGGTCACATTCGCACCCGGATCTAGCGTGATGCGGTAAATATCTGCTTCAGTGCTGCGCTCGCGAATTGGTGGGATGCCCTGACTAGGTGTCAATGACACGATGCGGCGCTGACCAAGGTCCGGCACCAATACACCGCCGCCAGTCATCTTGTAGTAAGGTGCAACAAGCAGGCGGTCGATCTGCTCCTCCCCCGGATTGGAGAGCGCGAACACAGCCCAAGAGCTGGCGGTATCATCAATGGAACGCACTTCGATGCGTCTGACGATGCCATCCGAGTCTGGAGCGGTGGAAACCTGAATGCTTTTGCTGGTGTTGGGGTAGATATCGACGGAGCTGGTCAGATCGAGTGCATCAACATCCTTGGGGACGACAATCGCCTCCAAAGCCAAGGCTTGTGACGCAACCACAATGAGCAGGAGAGCGCTTAACAGAACAGCCTGAATAACGTTCTGCATGCGCTGACAATAAGTCCCTGACACCGGCTTCTCCACGATAACGAAAAATTAACTGAATTCCTTGCCAAGATCATTACATCGTCAAGGCGCCAGTTTCATGGTTCAAGCATGTGTTACAGGCAATTTATCCCCATCTGCCTCTGATTGTGGCAGGACTTTGACTGGTATAGGCGCGGAATCCCGGATTTTGCCAAACAAAATATGGTCTTGCCACATTCCGTTTATGAATAAATACGAGGGTGCAAAGCCCAGTTCAGAGAATCCAACCTTCATTAAGAGCGCTCTGGAGACCTCATTTGAAGGCAGACAGGCTGCTTCGATGCGGTGCAAGTGTAAATCATTGAAGCAGAAACAACAGACGCGCTGAACGGCTTCCTTCATGAAGCCATTGCCTGCAAAGGAGGCTCCCATCCAGTACCCAAGCGAGGTTGCCTGTGCGACACCACGACGGACGTTGGAAAGGTTCAAACCACCCATCAACTCGTCGGTATCCCGGTTGAACAGAAAAAACGGGTAGTGAGAGCCTTCGCGGATGTTGCGATTGTAACGCCGGATGCGTTTTCGGAAGGCAGCTTTTGTCAGATCATCAGCTGGCCACGTGGGTTCCCACGGCTGCAGAAAGTCTCTGCTTTGAGCTCGCAGATCATACCACTGCGCGAAATCCGCCATGGATGGCGCACGTAAATACAGTCGGCCTGTGGTCAATGTCGCAAGAGATTGGGGAGATGTGCTTGTTTTGAAAAATGACACAGCTTCTCTCCCCTCTTAATCAGAGCTCCATTATGCAAAAAGCATTACCTGAATTGCAATAGGCTTATGCTTTGATCCCTGCCAAACGCTCTTTTAGCTCAGCATAATTTAGCATAGGCGCCTTTGGTCCAACCTTCACATATGTAGGGTTGTCAGAGGCAAACAGCCTTTCTGCCAAGATCTGCACACGGTCAGCAGACACAACATTGAGGCGACGTTCCAGTTCTTCCAGCGCGACGGGATGACCGTAGATCATCACCTGACGGGCGATCTGGCCTGCACGAGCTGCCGGGCTTTCCAATGCCATCAGCAATCCGGATCGCAGCTGCGCTTTGGCGCGGGACACTTCCTTTTCGGTCACGCCCTTGGCAATTTCTTTCAGCTGTTCCACCAGCACTTCGGTCAGTTCTGCGGCATCTTCTGGTCCAGTTGCGGCATGAACACCAAAGAAGCCGGTATCCGCGAACGCCCAATGGAACGCGTAGACAGAATAGCATAGACCGCGCTTTTCGCGCACTTCCTGGAAGAGGCGCGATGACATGCCGCCGCCGAGGATCGAGGCAAGCACCTGCACAGCATAGTAGTCTTCATGTTCGTATGGCAGGCCTTCGAAACCAAGGATGACCTGCAATTCCTGCAGTTCACGCTCAATGGAGCCTTCACCGCCGACATACTGCGCTACATAGTCTTCATCCGGTGCTGCGTTCGACAGCTTTGAGAAGCTGGCTTCAGCCAATTCTACGAGCGCTTCATGATCGACTGCACCAGCAGCAGCAAGCACCATATCGGATGCTGTGTACTTGCGCGCGACGTACTGACGGATGGCATCCGCAGAAAAGCCGGTGACAGTTTCAGGCGTACCAAGAATTGGGCGACCGAGTGGCTGGTCCGGCCATGCGGTTTCCAGAAGCACATCAAATACCTGGTCATCAGGCATGTCTTGTGCTGCGCCAATTTCTTGAAGGATTACGTGTTTTTCGCGAGCAAGCTCTTCAGGGTCAATGATTGAATCCTGAAGGATGTCGGAGAGAATATCCAACCCCAAAGGCGCATCATCTGCCAAGGTGCGCACATAGTAATTTGTATGCTCAACACTTGTGGAGGCATTCATCTCGCCGCCAACGGCTTCGATTTCCTCTGCAATTTCGCGGGCATTGCGCTTGCTGGTGCCCTTGAATGCCATGTGCTCCAGAAGGTGGGTGATGCCGTTTTCATGCTCGCCTTCAGAGCGAGAACCAGCTTTCACCCATACCCCAAGAGCTGTTGTCTTGAGGTATTCCATTTGATCAGTAACTACAGTCAGGCCATTTTCTAATTTTGTTAGTTTGACCGCCATTAAACGCCTGCTTTCACGGCACGTGCATTGCCTTCAACGAATTTCGCAATTTCCTGCGCATCTGCTGGCAGAACGGAAAACTTCTCTTCACGTTCCATCAGGTCAGCAAGATGAGCTGGCAGGTCAGGATGAATACCTGATGCACTTTCTACTGCCGCTGGGAATTTTGCCGGGTGTGCTGTCGACAGCACGATCATCGGGGTAACACCATCATTGTGCTCTTTGGAGACATGGATCGCGACCGCAGTGTGCGGGTCAAGCAGATAACCACTTTCCTTGAGAGTATCAGTGATGGTCTTAGCTGTTTCTTCTTCGCTTGCGCGACCTGCTGAGAACTTCTCTTTGATAAAACCTAGGGCTTTTTCTGAGAGAGTGAAGCCACCGGACTGCTTGAGACTGTCCATCTGAGCTTTAACAGTTGCACTGTCTTCGCTATTTGCAGCAAACAGCAGACGCTCGAAGTTGGACGACACCTGAATGTCCATGGACGGTGCAGTGGTCGCCACAACACCGCGCATTTCATAGCGGCCTGTGTCCAGAGTACGGGCCAGAATATCGTTGGTGTTGGTCGCGATCACCAGCTTCTCAATTGGCAGCCCTATCTGAGCTGCCACATAGCCAGCAAACACGTCACCAAAGTTGCCAGTCGGTACTGTGAAGGACACTTTGCGATGTGGAGCACCCAGAGACACTGCGGACGTGAAGTAATACACCACCTGAGCCACAATGCGTGCCCAGTTGATGGAGTTTACACCAGACAAGCCCACGCGCTCTCGGAAAGAAAAGTCGTTGAAGAGATCTTTCAGGATGCCCTGACAATCATCAAAGTTGCCTTTGACTGCGAGGGCATGAATGTTGTCTTCCTTGGAGGTGGTCATCTGGCGCTGTTGAACAGGAGAGACGCGCCCTTCAGGGAAAAGAATAAAAACGTCTGTGCGCTCGCGGCCACGGAATGCTTCAATTGCAGCACCGCCCGTGTCGCCTGAAGTGGCGCCAACGATGGTTGCACGCGCACCTTTTTGAGCCAGCACATAATCCATCAAGCGACCGAGTAGCTGCATTGCAACATCTTTGAACGCAAGGGTCGGGCCGTGGAAGAGTTCCAGCACGTAGGTGTTGGGAGCAGTTTGGACGAGCGGCGCGACAGCCTTATGCGAGAAGCTGGCATAGGCTTCCTCGATCATTTTTTTCAGGTCGTCATGCGGAATGGAGTCGCCAACGAACGGGGCGATGACCTTAAGAGCGACTTCGCTGTAAGGCTTTCCAGCAAATCCTGAAATTTCCTCAGTAGATAATTGCGGGAACTCTTTTGGTAGATACAAACCGCCGTCGCGTGCCAACCCCGTGAGCAGCACCTCAGAAAAGTTGAGTTCTGGTGCATCGCCGCGCGTACTTACATATCTCACCGTTACATCCCTTCTCGCTCAACCTGAATCAGGGCATTTTAGTGCCATACCCCATTGGTATTTCTCAGGTTTTTAGCTGGAATCTGAAATTAGATTCCCAAAACTGTCGCATTTGCGTTTCAAGTGCGCACAGGGAAATAGCAGAAATTGTAGGAACTTGCACGGCGAAATCTCGTTTAGGCACGTAAGATCATGCGTGGCCAATGTCGGTAGACAACATCCCAGGATCGATCCCAAGAATATCAAGCGCGTTGTGCCACTTCTGATCGCCCTCTCCTTCAAAGATCAATGAGGGATCTGTTTGACACGTCAGCCAACCGTTTGCCTGTAATTCCGTCTCAAGTTGGCCGGGTGCCCAGCCAGCATAACCCAATGCCAACAATGACTTCTTAGGGCCTTTGCCTGCTGCGATGGCACGCAAAACTTCGACCGTCGCAGTGAGGACAACACCGTCTTCAATCTTGAGGCTTGTCTCCTCCAGAAAATAGTCGTCTGAGTGAAGGACAAAACCGCGACCGGCATCAACTGGCCCACCGCGATAGACTTTGCGTTCTGAAATATCGATTGCCAGCGGATCTTCATTTTCGTCTTCGACGATGTTCAACTGACCCAAAAGTTGCCCAAATGTGATGTTAGGGGCCGGCTGATTGAGCACAATCCCCATCGCTCCCTCTTCAGAGTGTGCACACACGTAGATGACGGAATGGGCAAAACGGCCATCCTCCATAGTGGGCATGGCAATGAGATATTGTCCGTCAATGTAACCCGGTTTTTCACCAGACATGTTGGGGGCGCTCTCCTCATGCTTCAAACGGATTGCCTCAGTTCAGTGTAGAGGCAATTATATTATAGGTACTCACGGATTTTTCCGGTGATCAATGATCAGTGGAAAAAAGGTGAGATTGTTCACGGATCATTGATTGTCTGAGAGGCAATCTTAATGGGAATTTGAAAAGGGACCGTTTAAATAGACTCTATGATTTCTAGATTCTTCAAATCGACCCTCATCGCTGCTGCGGTGCTCTCCGCCTCTGTTTCAAGCGCCTTGTCATCAAGTGTGTCTGAATGGGTTATTGTTCAAGGCGGTGCAGTTCGCCTTTTACGTGCGAGTGAGCCTAACACCGATGGCCTCTATCGCGGCGGGATTGAATTTCGCCTTGAAGAAGGCTGGCACACATACTGGAGATATCCAGGTGAAGCCGGTATTCCGACAGAAGCCAGCTTTGTTAATTCAGTCAATATAGCTAGCGCGGAGCTGATGTTCCCCGCGCCTAAGGCTTACTCTGACGGATTTTCCACATCTCTGATCTATTCAGATAAGGTGGTGCTGCCTTTGCTGATTAAACGCATGGATGACGGGCGCCCCGCCATTTTGAATGCAAACCTGACCTTTGGCATCTGCAAAGACATTTGTATCCCTGGACAGGCAGAAGTTTCACTCGTCTTTCCTGCGGCCACGATGAAAGATGATGTTGCTGACAAACTGGTCAATGATGCGTTTGCGCGGGTTCCAATCACGCAAGGTGACATGCCGAGCTTGTTTCCAGAGATAAAAATCACCGGAGAAGGCAAGGACCGCACTGTAAACATCAGCGCGAAAGTCTCCTCCAAGGACAAATCGCCGGAGCTCTTCATTGAAGGTCCAGTTGGTTCTTATCATGGCGTGCCAAAGCTGACCTCTGTGAAAAAAGGCAGGGCACACTGGACTATGTCCTACATTGGACTGCCAGAAGATGTGAGCGACATTGAGCTCCGCCTTACACTGGTGACTAAGGATGGTGCTTTTGAGGAAACTCAAAGCGTTTCAGTTCCTCAGGCCAGCGCTTCGAAATAAGCTTGTTTACGGGCTTTAGTTGTATTTGCGAAATAGAGAGCTCGCAGCTACAACTGAAGCCCGTTTCTTTTTAGATGCAGGCCTCTGATTGAGATGTCTGTTAAGTTGTGATCAGCAAAAGCAAATTGGGGGAACTTTCCATGATCATTCAAGTAGGCGAAAAGCTGCCAAGTGTTATATTCAAAACCATGAGTGCAGACGGGCCAGTGGATGCGAACAGTGAAGAGCTGTTTGCCGGCAAAACCGTAGTCCTGTTCGCAGTTCCTGGCGCGTTCACGCCAACCTGCCATCTGAACCACCTGCCGGGTTTCATCGACAATGCAGAAGCTATCAAGGCAAAAGGCGTCGAAACAATTGCTGTTGTTTCCGTGAACGACGCGTTTGTCATGGGTGCCTGGGCGCGAGACACACGCGCTGATGACAAGATCCTCTTCCTCGCCGATGGCAGCGCTGATTTCACAAAGGCAGTTGGCCTTGAGCTTGACGCAAGCGCCTTTGGTATGGGCATCCGTTCCAAGCGCTATTCCATGATCGTGAAAGATGGCGTGCTGGCTTCTCTTAATATTGAAGAAACTCCGGGAGAAGCAACGATCTCCTCTGCTGAGAACATTCTTTCTCAGCTATAAAGCAAGTTGTCCAAGAACGTTTAAGGGGAGCCATGCTCCCCTTTTTTGCGGTCTATCGCTGAAATTTATTTCGCTTGCGCCTTGCCGCGTCAGATATCATCCGGAAGCGATCAGCCTTCCGTTTTTCCTCTTCCGCATCAAAATCATCGTCGTCTTCATCATCGTCATCTTCATTCTCAGAAGAGACCTTGCCCCGATCCAGCCATGCTTTGATCAGGAAGGCAAAGTAGACGCCGACCAGAGTGAGTGCCAGACCTGCCCATGTGAAGGCATATTGCAGGTGATTGTTAGAGAACGTCATACGGGTCTCACCTGCCTGAGGCAGATCACCAGCAACGCTTACTGTCTCCTGAAGGTCAATCGTGTAGGGCGCGGTCTGGTCCGGGAGCAATCCCATAGCTTCAGCCATAACCTTCGGTTCGCGCACATACCACACATTGGTCTTCTGGTTTGGTTCTGCGGAGAACATGCTCGCCACTTCGGCTCTGCGGGCAAGGCCGGATATGGTTATTTGTCCGCGCGGTGGAGCTGAACCCAAACGTGTGCTGAACTCTTTACGATCAATTGGAACAAAGCCGCGGTTGACCAAAACGTTCCAGCCGTCATTCGTGATGAAGGGTGCGTAGACAAAATACCCCTGCCCGCCCAGTGGGCCTTTCGGCTTGGTCAGGGTATCAAAGTAGTACAGCTCGCCGATAATAAACTGGCCAGACAGCTCAACAGGCATATAGTCGATTTCATCGCTCGACATATCTTCCCAGGTTGCCGGGCCGGGCGCTGCAACAGCAGGTTCAGTCGCCCGTACTTCAGCGCGCGCAATCAACGCCACCTTTTCATCCAGACGATTGAACTGCCACAAACTCAGATTGGCAAGAATAGCTAGCCCAACTGCAGCACACAGGTGCAAGATCCAGTAGCGTTTGAGAAATGCAACTAGCCCAGGCTTTGCTACTGTTTCCTCAGCATCAGTGTCGTCATGTTCCATTTGATCATCAGTCACGGTGTTATCTTTGTTTTTTCTCGTGTTGCGATGAGTGTGTTCAGGAACCGGCTCAGGTTCCTCATGCCAGGCGACATCGTTTTTTCGCGCAGGCTTTGAATCAGATGAAGCATCGCCAATCTCCCTTTCAGCGATCATCAAGCTTTCCTTCCGCTGCATTGTTCTTGTACTGCAATGCAATCAACAGGCCTTTGAGTATGCGCAGAAGCGTCACACTCAACACCACAGTTACGGGTGCCCAGATAATCAAATGCAGCCAGAGTGGAGGTTCGTACGCAAACTCAACGAACAAAACACCACCAACAAGAATAAACCCCAGAATGAGAATGACAAAGACTGCAGGCCCGTCTCCAGAATCTGCAAAGTCATAGGAAAGACCGCATCTGGAACAAGACGCACGCAGGTTTAGTAGACCCTGAAACAATGGCCCTTCCCCGCACCGTGGACATTTTCCGCGCAGACCAGCTGAAAATGGATTGGCAGGAAGGCCAAGATAGGCCTTTGTCTTCTTCCTCTCACTCATGCGAAGCCTCGGATACACAGGTGACTTTGAACGCTGGCAAGGCACCTAGGTCATATACATATAAAAAAGGCGGCTTGCGCCGCCCTTATCTTTTTTCATTTTTCGTCTGAATTCCAGACCCACTCTTGGCTAATGCCGCGAGCTTAGCCGCCCCAGATGTAAACGGATGCAAACAGGAACAGCCAAACCACATCCACAAAGTGCCAGTACCAGGCAGCAGCCTCGAAGCCAAAGTGCTTGGTGGTGGAGAAGTGACCAGCCAGTGCGCGGAACAAACACACAGCGAGGAAGATGGTGCCCACGATCACGTGGAAGCCATGGAATCCTGTCGCCATGAAGAAGGTTGCGCCGTAAATGTTCTCGGAGAAGCCAAATGCTGCATGAGAGTATTCGTAGGCCTGACAGATGGTGAAGATCACACCCAGAACGACTGTCGCGATCAGGCCCCATTTCAGGCCATCACGGTCCCCATGAACCAATGCGTGGTGTGCCCAGGTTACAGTTGTACCGGACAGAAGCAGGATCAAGGTGTTCAGCAGTGGCAGGTGCCACGGATCGAAGGTTTCGATGCCCTGTGGAGGCCAAACACCACCAGTGTGCTCAACGCGGCCAAACTGCGCGGCTTCACCCGCGAACAGGGATGCATCAAAGAATGCCCAGAACCATGCAACGAAGAACATAACCTCGGACAGGATGAACAGCAGCATGCCGTAGCGCAGGTGCAAGGATACAACGCGTGTATGGTGCCCTTCGCGAGATTCTTTAACCGTGTCACGCCACCACATAAACATAGTGTAAAGAACGATAGTAAGACCAATTGCAAACAGGCCCCAACCGTTCAGCGTAAAGCCAACGGTTGTTTCGCCATCAGCGTTGCTCAGAAACGAGAAGCTTACGCCGCCCTCACTCATGCGCATGAATACAATCGCGCCGATTGCCATAACCAGCGCCCCAACTGACCCAACAAATGGCCATGGGCTTGGCTCGATAATGTGATAATCGTGGTTTTTAACACCAGCCATATCTTTCTCCCCATTTCAAAAAAGGTCGCTTCTGCAAAAGGCAGATCCGTCTCGCAACCTAAAGCTTGTCAGTGGCCGCGTCGCTTGGAGAAGCCACTGCAGCTGTTTCTTCCTCGCCGTCTTTCGGCAATTCAAAGAATGTGTAGGACAAGGTGATTTCCTTAATGTTCTTCAGGCTCTCGTCCTTGTCCAGTTCCGGGTCGATGAAAAACACGACCGGCATATCGATCTTTTCTCCTGCCTTGAGCGGTTGCTCGGTAAAGCAGAAGCAATCAATTTTGTTGAAGTAGCCCCCTACTTCGAAAGGTGCCACGTTGAATGTGGAAGTCCCAGTAGAGCTATGCTGTGCGAGGCTTTGGGCCTCGTACATGATCTCGGTCATCTGACCCAGCTTCACGCGGACTTTCTTTTGTTTTGGTTTGAAATCCCAATCCAGACCCGGAGCGACGTTGGCGTCAAAGCTCACGATGATCTCACGATCCAGGATCGTATCGGATGCCTCTTCTGCACGCTGTGTTGTTCCACCATAGCCTGTCACCTGACAGAAGAGCTGATAAAGCGGGACAGCTGCAAAGGACAAACCAACCATTCCAAAGAATATACCACCGCAAATCACAGCAACGGTTGCATTGCTGCGATTTACTTTGGCTTGTTCTGCTGTTTTTTGTTTTTGATCAGTCATTTGCGTCTCTTACAGTGGACGATCCATGATGCCCGGACCGAGCTTCACGATGGTGATCACATAAAACATAGCAACAAGAACGCCGAGTGTGACTGCAAGAGCCACTGAACGCCCGCGGCGGGTCTTGATTTGCTCTTCAGAAAGAACTGCTTTTTGCTTGCTCATTTTCTTCTCTTTCCAGTTATGCGTTAGACCAGACTAATCATGTTCTCAGCGAGCAACCCAGCAAAAATCAGCATGAGATAGAACAAAGAGAACTTAAAGAGAGACATCGCTGTTTTCTTGGCTGCATCACCCTCGCGCACTCTCCAGACACGGATCGCATAACCGAGGAATACCAAACCAAGCATGGCAGAACCAACACCATAAAATACGGAGGCAAAGCCTAGGAAGTATGGTGCCATACCAACCGGTAGCAACAACAAAGAATACAAAACGATTTGGTGACGGGTCGCGGTTTCGCCTGCGACGACCGGCAACATTGGGACGCCAGCAGCCTGATAGTCGCCGTTTTTAACCAGCGCCAAAGCCCAGAAGTGTGGAGGTGTCCAAGTGAAGGTGATCATGAACAGTGCAATGCTGACCAGCGTAACGTCACCTGTAACAGCTGCCCAGCCGACCATTGGCGGAAGCGCGCCAGCTGCACCACCGATAACGATGTTCTGCGGCGTGCTGCGCTTGAGCCACATTGTGTAGATGACCACGTAAAAGAAGATCGTGAATGCCAGCAGGCCAGCGGCCATCCAGTTTGCCACCAGACCTAGGGTCAGGACCGAACCGAAGGACAAAATCATGCCAAAAGCAAAGGCTTCCTGACGTGTAATTTTGCCTGCCGGGATCGGGCGCTTTTTAGTGCGAGACATGATAGCATCAATGTCTGCATCCCACCACATGTTCAACGCACCAGATGCACCACCACCAATGGCGATGCAAAGAATAGAAATGAAGCTGAGGACTGGGTGCTGATTGCCTGGAGCCATGACCAGACCAACAGCTGCTGTGAACACAACAAGAGACATTACCCGCGGCTTGAGCAGCGCGATGTAATCAGAAACACTTCCACGACCACCAAGGTCGGTTGCATCCTCATGAAGTCCTTGTGTCTGTTCCAGCATTGTCATGCCTGTACCTCTGTCGCGATATTGAAGCCTGTGCCGTTTTTCAGCGTTCTAGTCTTCATCCCCGGAACATTGGAGCACTTCCGGGCTTGTGCTTTAGCTAGAACCGAGGGCGCTTACACGCCCCCGGCAATTTCGATGCAGTTACTTGATCTTTGGAAGAATCTCGAACTGGTGGAATGGAGGAGGTGAAGACAGTGTCCATTCCAGAGTAGTCGCGCCTTTGCCCCATGGGTTATCGCCAGCCACACGCTTTTTGATGAATGCGTCAAGGACACACCACAAGAAGATGAGCACTGCAAAACCGGTGAGGTAGGAACCGTAGGAGGAAACCATGTTCCAGCCAGCATATGCGTCCGGGTAGTCGGCATAACGGCGTGGCATACCAGCAAGACCAAGGAAGTGCTGCGGGAAGAACACGAGGTTCACACCGATGAACATAAGTGTGAAGTGCAGGTTTCCGAGGAACTCGGAGTACATGTAACCGGAGATCTTAGGGAACCAGTAGTACCAGGCTGCAAAGATCGCGAACACAGCACCCAGAGACAGAACGTAGTGGAAGTGAGCCACAACGTAGTAGGTGTCATGCAGTGCGCGGTCGAGACCTGCGTTTGCCAGCTGAACGCCGGTTACACCGCCAACGGTGAACAGGAACACAAAGCCGATCGCCCAGATCATTGGCGTGCGGAACTCGATAGAACCGCCCCACATGGTCGCAATCCATGAGAAGATCTTAATGCCAGTCGGCACTGCAATCACCATGGTGGCGAACAGGAAGTACGCCTGCGTATCTGCGGACAGACCAACGGTGAACATGTGGTGCGCCCAAACGACAAAGCCAACAACACCAATTGCAACCATCGCGTAGGCCATGCCGATGTAACCGAACACTGGCTTGTGCGAGAAGGTGGAGATGATATGGGAGATGATGCCGAATGCAGGCAAGATCAGGATGTACACTTCAGGGTGGCCGAAGAACCAGAACAAGTGCTGGAACAATATCGGGTCACCACCACCAGCAGCTGTGAAGAAGGTAGTGTCGAAGTTACGGTCTGTCAGCAACATGGTGATCGCGCCAGCCAGAACCGGCAGAGAAATCAACAGCAGGAAGACTGTTACAAGCACGGACCATACGAACAGCGGCATCTTGTGCATGGTCATGCCAGGCGCGCGCATATTGAAGATGGTGGTGATGAAGTTGATGGCACCCAGAATGGAAGATGCACCGGCAACGTGAAGCGCCAGAATTGCAAAGTCCATCGCAGGACCAGGAGATGACGATGTCGACAACGGCGGGTAGATAGTCCACCCTCCGCCAACACCATACTCACCTGCGGCTCCAGGAACGAACAAAGACAGCAATAGCAAGATAAATGCTGGTGGCAGAAGCCAGAAGGAAATGTTGTTCATGCGTGGGAACGCCATGTCAGGCGCACCGATCATGATCGGAACAAAATAGTTCGCAAAGCCACCGATAAGCGCTGGCATTACCATGAAGAAGATCATGATCAGCGCATGCGCTGTGGTGAACACATTGAACATGCCAGCATTCGGGAAAAACTGCATTCCCGGTTCCTGCAGTTCCATACGCATTGCGATGGACAGAAGACCGCCGACGATGCCAGCCATGATCGCGAAGATCAGATAAAGGATACCGATATCCTTGTGGTTGGTGGAGTAGACCCACCGCACCCATCCAGTTGGATGGTCATGTGCATGCGTTTCAGACGCAGACATAATTGTGCTCCCTCGTAAAGTTCTTGCTCGTATGCACAGCAGTCCTTAACGCGCGCATACTCGGCTCAATCAGTGGTCCCGATTAACGGGACACAACCTTCACGTCAGTGGCTGCGACAGCAGCAACCTTCTTCTCATCAGCAATCAGTTTTGCGAGGAGTGTGTTTGCTTCGTCGACGTCCGACCGAGCAGCTTCGGCCCAGGCCTGATACTGTTCTTTGGTCACAACCTGTACGGCAATTGGCATGAAAGCATGACGTGTTCCGCATAGCTCGGAACATTGGCCGTAGAACATGCCGGTATTATCAGCACGGAACCAGGTTTCATTGAGGCGGTATGGAACAGCGTCGATCTTGATACCGAAGGCAGGAACAGCAAATGAGTGGATCACGTCTGCTGCGGTTACCTGAACACGCACTGTGGTATTGACTGGGACAACAATGTTGTAGTCGGCAGCCAGTAGACGTGGTTCATTTGGCTTGAGAGCTTCGCGAGATTGATCATAGTTGTCTTTTGCTAATTCAGAAGCATCTTCAAGCATATAAGCATCGAATGAAACATCTTCCATGCCTTCATCTGCATACTCATAACCCCAATACCACTGGTAACCAGTTGCCTTGATGGTCATTTCGTATTCAGGGATATCAAGCTGTTTGAAGAGCAAACGGAAAGACGGAACTGAGATCATCACCAGAATGAGGATTGGAACAACTGTCCAAACGACCTCGATCATGGTGTTGTGTGAAGTGCGAGATGGCGTTGGGTTCGCCTTCTTGCGAAATCTGAATATCACGATGAGCAACAGAAGTGCTACGAACACTGTAATTGCTGAGATAATGATCAGCGTAAAATCGTTAAACCAGCGAATATCTTTCATCACTGTTGTCGCCGCAGGCTGCATACCCATCTGCCACGGCGTTGGCTGTGCTGCATTGACTGCACTAGCCATAAAACCCGTCAACCCGATTGCCATAGTTGCGGCAATGGTCGCCAGGTGATGCTTCAAGAGCTTCATCACGTCTTGCGCTCCCTGTCCCTCTTAATGCCGTCGAAACGACAATCCTCTTCTTGTCCACACATGTGAGGTGCCCACGTTGGCCCGTCCGACCAGTCCTCACACCTGCGTGAATATCTGCGACATAATAACCCAATAAGGGTTTCTACGCGATTCCCCTAAGGTTATAGCGACTATAAGTCGCAGCATCACTTGACTTAAATCAATGAGATGGACAAAAAACATAAGAAATCCGCAGATGCAATTGGATTTTGAATGATCTACGCTGTTTTCACCTAGTTACTTCTCCCTATATAGAAAATCGATCATTTCCATCTATGCGTCCCAATTCACTCACTAAATCGTCACTTTATCGGCAAAAAGGAACGTTACCTCGGCATGAACAATGAGAGCTGGATCCCTCCTTCCTCGTCAGTTAAGTGGACAGCCAAGAATGCCAGTTTGCGCTTTGACGTCAGGAGCGGTATTCCAATATTTTAGGGAAACACCCCACGCTGGCTGGCTGGGGAGACAGACACTGCACAGCCGGTGAACTGGAGGAAGGTTTTTTGAAGCAGTTTTTACGCACGCTGACTCTAACAGTTGCGATGACAGTGGCGGGTGCCGCCGGATTTTCCGGAGCGGGTCATGCTCAACAAGCACTTGGCGAACTCAAAGGCGAGTTTGGTGATTGGCAGCAGCGTTGCGCCAAATCTCCGGGCTCCAACGTCGAGCAGTGTGCTCTTATTCAAAGTGTGACAGATTCTGCACGTGATACTGTGGGTCTGACAGCGATTATTCTTAGGACGGCTGACCAGCAAGCGACCGTTTTGCGCATTCTCGCTCCACTTGGCGTTTTGCTGCCTATGCAACTTGGCCTGAATGTAGATGGTAAAGATGTTGGCCGGATGCCATTCATCCGCTGTCTGCCTGCTCCAAGCGGTTGCGTTTCTGAAGCGATGCTGGAAAAGGATCTGATCGACAAGCTCACAACCGGTCAGACTGCAACCTTCATTATCTTTGAAACACCAGAAGAAGGTATCGGTATTCCGATTTCCCTGACTGGTCTGAAAGAAGCAATCGCTGCCCTGCCTTAAGCATGAGTGCTTCTCTTCGAATATAATCCAAAAGCCGAGACGATAAAAATCGCCTCGGCTTTTGTCTTTTCAGTCGCGGGAAACGGTACTGCATAACTATCTATTCACCCGCGATCGGGCCAAATGTCTGCCTCACAGAACCCGAGTGCGGCAAAGTCATCCTTACGGGCCTTCTGCTCCATCTCATTGCTGAGAAAGAACTCATCGAGCTGAGGTGGTGCGACTGAAGTTCCGCTCAACATGGCATGCACTTGCCCGCGATGGTGTGTCTGATGTTGGAAGAGATGCAGAAGAAGCCTGTCTGCTCGCTCACTCAAAGGCTTGTCATCTCTCAGCACATGTATTTTGGAGAGATCAACGAGATCCATTGAACCTATGTGTGTAATTAATTTCTGATCTGAGTTTCTTTGAGTTTCGAAAAGAGATGGCAGTTGCTCAAAAGGGTACTCAGGATCAAATGCATTAATCCCGAGCGGCGTTCCTTCTAGGGCACTGACATAGAACCAATCCACAGTGACGATATGATTCAGTGTCATAAGGATTGAAGGGAAAAAGCTTGTCCGCTGTGCAGTTAGCTCATCGTCAGAGAGCTTCTTGCAACTGGAAAGTAGTCTATAATTCGCCCAAGCGTTGTTTTTGGCCTGCGCTTGAAAATATTGAAGCACTGTTATTTCCATCACTAAAAAAATTAATACCAGTCTCTGCATTTTTCAAAGAGACCTCTTAGTTTTCCTAAAATGAGGCACGCAAAGCAAAGGGTTTTTGCACCTTGAATTTGGTGTGCTGTTTTCTATGGAAGCACATTCTGTTTGATTGCGGCAGCGTCTGCCTTCTGATGCGAACAGATCGGACCTTTGCAGGTGATCCGTGCCCATAGCAATGCATGTCTATATTGCGTTTGTTGTCACAACATTGATTATCATGTCTGTGCCTGACGCCAGCAAAATGTTGATCCTTTCCAGATCCGCATCTGGAGGAACTTTTGCAGGTCTCTTTACACTCATCGGCGTCAAAGCAGCGGAAGCCATTCAGGTGGTGTTGGTTTCCTTTGGTCTTTCCTGGCTCATTGTCAGCTATCCTTATGTCTTTGAGGCCGTGACTGTTTTAGGGGCGGCTTACCTGATTTACCTCGGCCTTCGAAGATGGAGAGCCGCAAGCCGTAGGATTGCCGAACCCAGCAGTCAGGGCTCAGACTTTCTCACGGGTTTCATGATCAGCATTGCCAATCCGAAAACTCTCATTTTTCTAGCAGCTCTTTTCCCTCATTTCCTCAACCACGCGCATCCGGTAGATGCCCAGTTTGTCGTTCTCGGCACAACATTTCTATTAATTGCGACCTGTCTGGATCTGCCACTCGTACTTGGTGGCGGATTGGTTGAACGATTGTTCCGATCTCCACGAGTGGAAGACGTCCTGAAGCGGTTCAACAGTGGTGTCCTGCTCACTGCCGGGGTTTTCCTTATGGGATTGCTGGTTTTCAGATGAAACACGGAGCATGCATAAAACTCTTCGTGAAATCCCAAGAGTTTGATTGGGGAACTCATGCATGTTTGGGACCATACTCTACAATAGCTCGCACTCTGCTGCTTGCGTTCACCATTACAGATTTGGGTATCAAATCCAGATGATGAATATCAGTCTTTACCTTGGATTTATTGCAGCAACATTCGTTTTGCTGGCGATCCCCGGCCCTAACGTGATGATGATATTGGCCAAGTCCACTCGTGAAGGTACTTCAACAGGTTTGATTGTTATGGCTGGCATGACAATCGCGCAAGCTATTCAGATCCTTGCCGTTGTACTTGGCCTTTCCTGGGTGGTGCACACCTACCCTGACGCCTTCGAGATTATTCAGCTTGGGGGAGCAGCCTATCTGATCTTTCTGGGCATCTCCAGCTGGCTGCGAGCGGGGCGGCATGACAAGATAGAAAGCCGAGGCCGGAAGCATTTGAAAGTTGGCTTCTTTGTTGGTCTTTCAAACCCAAAATCACTGCTGTTCATGGCTGCTTTTTTTCCGCAGTTCATTGATAAGGCATATCCGCCAGACCCACAGCTGGCGGTGATGGGTGTGACTTATCTTGTCATGGCGGTGCTCATTGATGGGTTAATTGCCGTGCTTGGCGGGTATTCCCGCAACTGGTTGTCAGCACCCACTGCAAAATTCAAGCTCGATCGGGTTTCTGGAGCTGTTCTGGTTTGTGCCGGATTGGTACTCGCCTTCTTGCATTGACCCTCAAATACTTGGGAGCGATGGCCTTCCCTCCTCCTTTATTGAATAGTAAGCCTTGAAAGTGCACGGATTGTTCGCCACAACAGAGCAAATCCATTATTTCGGAGTTTTACCCATGAGCGATAAACCGATTGATCTTCTCCAGACTTCTGGACTGGACGAGGAAACAGCGCGCCAGATTACTGCTGCAGCGCTGAAAGGCGCCGACGATGGGGAACTTTATCTGGAGTACAGCCAGAACGAGGGACTTGTGTTCGACAACGGACGCCTGAAGTCCTCCACCTTCAGCACTGGCCAGGGATTTGGCCTGCGCGCTGTTGTGGGTGAGGCTTCTGGTTATGCCCATTCCGACGACATTTCTGAGGCTGCTTTGAAACGCGCAGCTGATGCAGTGGCTTCTGTACAAAGCGGCCATTCCGGTACCTATGCAGCGCCGCCAGCTCGCACCAATCAGAAGCTCTACACAGATGAAAACCCGATTGGCAGCCCGAGCTTTGCTGAAAAAGTGCAGCTGCTGCAGGAAATTGACGCCTATGCACGCGCAAAAGATCCGCGTGTGCAGCAGGTAACTGTGTCTCTTGCTGGCAGCTGGAAAACAGTCGACATCCTGCGTGCTGACCGTCACCGTATTCGTGATGTACGCCCACTGGTGCGCCTCAACGTTTCCATTGTGGCTGGTGACGGCGACAAGCAGGAGACCGGCTCTTTTGGCTCTGGTGGCCGCGAAGGGTTTGGTGAGTTTGTTGCTGAGACCAGCTGGCAGCATGCCGTTGAAGAAGCTCTACGTCAGGCTCTGGTCAATCTGGAAGCGATCCCTGCTCCTGCAGGAACGTTTGACGTGGTGCTAGGTAATGGCTGGCCGGGCATTTTGCTGCATGAAGCCGTGGGGCATGGCCTTGAGGGTGACTTCAACCGCAAGAAAACATCTGCGTTTGCAGGCTTGATGGGACAGCAGGTTGCCGCAAAAGGTGTGACCATTGTTGATGACGGCACAATTTCCAAACGTCGCGGCTCTCTCTCTGTTGATGATGAAGGTACGCCGACTGGCCGAACCACACTCATCGAGGATGGTGTTCTTGTTGGATACATGCAGGACCGTCAGAACGCACGCCTGATGGGTGTTGAGCCAACTGGTAATGGCCGCCGCGAGTCCTTCTCACATCAACCTTTGCCGCGCATGACCAATACGATCATGGAGGCTGGCAATGATGACCCGCAGGAGATCATCGAGAGCCTTGAAGACGGCATTTATGCTGTATCCTTCGGTGGTGGTCAGGTGGATATCACTTCTGGCAAGTTCGTCTTCTCCTGCACGGAAGCTTATCGTGTTCAAAACGGCAAGATTGGCGCTCCAGTGAAAGGTGCAATGCTGATTGGTAATGGTCCAGATGCGCTCAAACGCGTGTCCATGATCGGCAACGACATGAAGCTGGATCCGGGTATCGGAACCTGCGGTAAGGCCGGCCAAGGCGTGCCGGTTGGTGTTGGACAACCTACCATGCGCATCAATGAAATGACGATTGGTGGCACGGCAACCTGATTGGTTCAGACAGGTGCTATGAGTTTGAAAGGGGCAGAGATGCCCCTTTTTCTTTGTGGTGATGCTTCTAATCCCGCAGAGGGATTATAGGCACCTTGCCCGCACGGATGCGGTTGGTTCTCCAGTTCATCACGTGACGAATACCGTTCTCATAAAGCACCTTCATCACTGGCGAAAACGCCTGCATGTGCTCGGCGTAGAAATCGTCTGGGCTCGTATATGTACCAAAGTCATTGTTGATGCCTGTTTTCTGGATGTAGGTGTCCTGCCCTACCCAATTGACTTGTGGCGCGCTGAGGCAGTTGGTGCCAACGCCATAACCACATAGAGATTGTCTGCTTGGTACGAACTTCTGCTGCAAGGCGAAGAGAAACACATCATCCAAAATGAAGCCTTCCAGATTGATCCAGCGGTCCTCCAGATAGATCTCAACCCACGAGTGGAGAATGTTATCCGGGGCGATCTTATAGACCAACTCCGGCACCACACCACGCTGTAGCTCTTTATGGATAGTGAAGCCGTGCAGACGGCAGGGAATTCCAACGGCTCGCATCAGTGCCATGAGGAGAGTGCCTTTGGTGTTGCACTGCCCTATTCCATCAGCCAGCACCTGACTTGCTGGAATATTGTCTGCTTTGTTGTAGCCAAACAGGATTTCATCGCGAACGAAGTCGTAGACTGTTCCAGCGCGATCAAAGAGAGGGAGGTCCTTCCATTTGCGCTGATCGACAAGCTTCCGGATTGCTGGCGCTCTAAAGTTGAGTAGTGGGGTTTCCTTGAGCAGGATGTCTGGTTGCGTGTTGGGTTTGTCTAGCATTTTGCGCCTCCAATCGAGAATGAATCGACTGTAAAGGCTCTAGTCACTGTAGGTTCAAGCACCAAATTGCACCTTGTTTCACTACAACCTGAGAGCTCAAACTGGCACTTCGTTAAGGGTCCTGAAGATTTACCTCAGCTTGTCTGCAATCCGTTCAAACCGAATTTACGCTGGGTCTGTAGCTTCTTGCAAAAATAATGATGAGCCGCACCCTTTCATGATCACACTCCACCAACTGGATTTTGTGACAGACATCATGCTGTTTCTAAGCATGGCGATTCTGGTGGTGCCGTTTGCCAAGTTGATCCGGGTCGGAACCATCGTCGGCTATCTGATTGCGGGTGTTATCTTAGGGCCTTGGGGAATTGGACAGTATCTCGGCAGTCCGTTTAGTGCCCCTGATGAATTACGGCCCATAGGCGAGCTTGGCGTGGTCATGCTGCTGTTTCTGATCGGGCTGGAGCTGAAGCCTGGGCGCTTATGGTCTCTGCGTAAGGAGATTTTTGGCTCAGGGTCTGCTCAGGTGAGTCTTTCTGCGCTTCTTATTGGACTTGTTATCTATTTCTCGGGACTAACCTGGCAAAAATCCCTCATTATAGGTCTTTCGCTCGCCCTTTCCTCAACAGCTCTTTCCCTGCGCATTTTACAAGATCGCGGTGATCGCACAACACCTATGGGGCAGACCTCTATCGCAATCTTGCTGTTTCAGGACATGATGATTGTTCCCATTCTGGCATTGATGGCGATTGTTGCACCTGTTTCCATCGATACAGGGCAAAGGCCGGGCTGGGAAACGGCGCTGATTATGGCCTCTACCGTCCTACTGTTGGTTGCTGTTGGCCGCTATTTGCTTACGCCATTGTTTCGGCTGTTTGCCCGTATTGGGGCCAGAGAGATGATGACAGCCTCTGCGCTACTTACCGTGCTCGGCGCAGCTGCGCTGATGAAGGCGGTGGGCCTTTCCAGTGCATTGGGCGCGTTTATTGCGGGTGTGATGCTGGCAGAAAGCTCTTTCCGGCATGAGCTTGAGGCTGATCTGGAGCCTTTTCGTGGGTTGTTGCTCGGATTCTTCTTCATCACGGTTGGCATGTCCATCGATCTAAACTTTGTCTATCAGAACTGGGTGATGGTGCTGGCCTGCAGTTTTGGTTTGATGGTCGTGAAGTGTCTGAGCATTTTTTCTATCACCCGCTTGTCCGGCCACACACCAGAAAACAGTTTGCAGATCGGTGGATTGCTGGCTCAAGCTGGAGAGTTTGGGTTTGTCATCTTCTCAGCATCTGTTGCCGTTGATTTGCTGAACCCGCATCAGAGCAGCCTGCTCTCCGCAATCATCTCTTTTACCATGGCATTTACTCTGCTGAGTGTTCGGCTCTCGCAATGGTTTGGCGTAAAGCTCAGACCGGAGCCCGTAAAGCCGGATATACCCAATACAACGGGAGATCGCACCGATGTTCTGGTGATCGGGTTTGGGCGCTTTGGCCAGCTTGCTTCTCAGATGTTGATTGCGCAGGGCTCAACTGTGACCGTTCTGGATACAGACGCACAGCATATCCGGGAGGCCTCTCGGTTTGGCTACCGTATCTACTACGGAGATGGGCGACGCTTGAATGTATTGCGGGCAGCAGGGGCGGAAAATGCCAGTGTGATTGCGGTTTGTACGGAACGGGCCGAGACAACGAGCCAGATTGTGCGCATGACGAAAACACAGTTCCCGCTCGCCAAAATCTTCGCCCGCGCGCATGACCGTCGTCACGCTATTCAACTTGTGACAGCGGGCGCAGACTATCAGCTGCGTGAGACCCTGGAGTCGGCTTTACAGTTCGGGCGGGAAATACTGGAGGAGTTGGGCGAGGATGAAGACCGCACCTATGAAATTCTTGCAGATGTGCGGCGTAGAGATGCTGAACTTTTGGCGTTGCAGCAGGTGGGTGGGCTGTATGCGGGTTACAAGAAATTCAAACTGCCCGATGTGCCAGTGAAACCTTTGATCAAACCGAAATCAGAATCAACTGCCCTGAACGAACCTGCACGCCGCCTTGCGGAAGCTGAAAAGAAGGCCGAGAAGGAACAATCAGAGAATTCTGAAAAAACTTCACCACACAAGCCATCTTCAGACTAGCTTTATACGGAAAACTACATTTTCTCTTAGATACAATTAAGGTATTCCCCTCAAAATCGACTGAAATCAGAAAAGTCTGTTTTAGTAGTTTGAATTCCGCTTTTTAGGATGCCAATGGCAGAAGCTCACGTCCCTCCGTTCTTTATCGAAACCATTGTGGTTCTTTCCGCTGCAGTTATCGCTGTGCCCATCACCAAACGGCTTGGCCTTGGTGCTGTGGTCGGCTTCCTCGCAGCTGGGATGGCGATTGGCCCCTATGGCATCGGCTTCTTCAATGAGCCTGAGCGCATATTGGGCTTCGCTGAGCTTGGGGTCGTTCTGCTGTTGTTTGTGATCGGCTTGGAACTGGAACCTGCCCGATTATGGACCATGCGGCGAGACATTTTCGGGCTTGGGACGGCACAGGTTGTTATCTCAGGTTTAATACTGACCTTAGGCGCTATGGTGTTTGGCCTGTCCTGGCAGGTTGCCCTGATCGCCGGGCTTGGTCTTGCCTTGTCATCCACAGCCTTTGCCTTGCAAATGCTGCAGGAGCGTGGACACCTGAGCACCAAGTATGGCCAACGAGCCTTCGGCATCTTGCTGCTGCAGGACATGGCTATTGTACCTCTGCTTGCCATGGTCAGTATTCTGGCCCCTGCTGAAGCGGATGTGGAAGAAGCTTCCATTGCTATGCAGGTGGTCACAGTTGTCGCCGCTGTTGGCTTTGTAATCTTTGCGGGCCGCTTCCTGCTTTCTCCCCTCTTCCAGCTTTTGACGGCTTCTGGCGCTCGTGAGTTGATGATTGCCGCAGCACTGCTGGTTGCTCTGGGCAGTGCTGGTTTGATGAGCCTTGTTGGCCTCTCCATGGCATTGGGTGCTTTTCTTTCTGGTGTGATGCTGGCGGAATCCAGCTATCGGCATACGCTGGAAGCGGATATTGAGCCTTTCCGTACCATGCTCATGGGTCTGTTCTTCATGACTGTGGGGATGGCGCTGGAACTTGATTTGATCGTCGCAAACTGGCAGCGTGTCGTTTCTGCGGTCGTGTTGCTCATGCTCACCAAGGGTATTCTGCTCTGGGGCCTATCTCGATTGTTTGGCTCTTCCAACTCTGATGCTCTGCGCGTGGCAGTTACTCTACCACAAGGCGGGGAGTTTGCCTTTGTGCTGTTTTCAACGGCAACTGCTGCGGCAATCTTGCCAGAGGAATCTGCGAATATCCTCAGCGCTATTGTTATTTTGACCATGCTGCTCACACCGCTGGGTGCGGTAGGTCTGGATTTTGTTGCGGAGCGGATGAAGAAGCATGGCGACACAACCAATAAAATCGAGACCTTTGAGGATGCTTGTCCAAGCGTACTGATCGTTGGATTTGGGCGTTTTGGTATGATGGTTGCGCAGATGCTGACTTCTGAAGGGATTTCCGTCACAGCTCTCGACAACAAGCCGGACCGGATCAACTATGCTCGCCAATATGGCTATAGGGTTTATTATGGTGATGCGACGCGGCCAGACGTGCTCAAGGCAGCTGGTGGTGAGAATGCGACCCTGATTGCTCTCTGCATTGAGGATGACCGCGTCATGAAGCAGGCAATTTTGCAGATCAGATCCGCGTTCCCCAATGCAGCCCTTTATTGCCGTGCCACGGACCGGGCTCATGCGCTTGATCTCACCCGTCTGGGCGTTGACTATCAGATCCGTGAGACTTTTGAGTCCAGCCTGACCTTTGGTCGGAAAGCGCTTGAGTTTCTTGGTTTGCCGGCAGACCGTATTGACGAAGTCGAAGATGATGTTCGCAAACGAGACGATGAACGCCTGACAATGCAGCTTGCCGGTGGTGATCTTGCTGGCTCTGACAAGTTACACCAGCGCACGCCACGCGATGAAAGCAAATCAGAAAAACCTGACTGATTAAATCAAGTTATCAGAGCCCTGCTCTTGACGCTCGTTGATTTGAAGCACATTTATTGCGTGGGCGTGGTCCGCTCTCATTTCAACATTTCGTGATCTGCGGCACTGCTTTCTCGCAGAGACCACATTAATCCGTATGGTTCGATATGGCTGGTGAATACTCAATCGGTGATCTTGCGAAGAAGGCTGGCGTTAAAGTCCAGACTATTCGTTTTTACGAGCAAAAAAAGCTGCTTCCGGAACCTCCGCGCACTGAGGGCGGTCAGCGTCGTTATGGCGAAGACCACCTGAACCGACTTTCTTTCATCCGTCATGGCCGTGATCTCGGTTTCTCTTTGGAAATGATCGAGAGCCTTATGCTGCTTAAGGAACACCCGGAGGATGACTGCGAGGGCGCAGACGAGATTGCACGGGCTCACCTGACTGAGGTGGAAGACAAGATTATTCGTCTCCAAAGCCTACAAACCGAGCTGAAGAAGATGCTGAAACACTGTTCCAGCGGAAAGATACACGATTGCAGGGTCATTGAGGCCCTCTCTTGCGATTGCTATCAGCATCGCCAAAAGTGAGTTTTTATGTCCAGACCAACTTCATCCGGCACACGGGATGCAAAATTCACCTATGGCTCGACCATGCGCCATGTGCTGGTCATGACATCCACCGGCTCAGTCGGATTGATTGCTATTTTTCTCGTTGATTTTGCAAACCTTTTTTACATTGCACAGTTGGGTATTGAAGAACTTGCGGCGGCAATTGGCTATGCCGGAACCATCATGTTTTTCAACTCTGCAATTGGCATTGGACTTTCCATTGCCGCCAGTGCTTCCGTTGCCCGGCGTATCGGGCAAGGTGATGTGAAAGGCGCACACCGCCTTGTGAGCATGTCGCTTATAATATCAACACTGATATCACTCGCTGTCGTGGCTGGTAGTCTGGCATTTCTGGATGATCTGGCGATGTTGCTCGGGGCGTCTGGGCGAACGCTCGATTTTACGTTGCTCTTCCTTTACATCGTCGTGCCTTCCATGCCGTTCCTCGTTGGTGCAATGGTGCTTTCTGCACTGTTGAGATCCGTGGGTGATGCACGTGGTGCGATGTTTGTGACTTTGTCCAGCGGCTTTGTGACAGCCATTTTAGATCCGATCCTAATTTTCGGGTTTGATATGGGCATCACTGGTGCTGCAATCGCTTCTGTTGTTTCTCGCCTAGTGATGGTTGGTGTTGGCCTTTATATCCTGATCATCAAGCACAACATGCTCGGCAAGCCTGAGATTTCGAAGACTGTCAGCGATACGGTCGATCTGTTCAAAGTGGCGACACCAGCAATGTTGACCAACATCGCAACACCAGCAGGTAATGCCTGGATTATTGCGGAAATGGCCCAGTTTGGTGATGGAGCAGTCGCGGGCTTCGCAATTGTAGGCCGGATTATTCCTGTTGCTTTCGGCGCGCTGTTCGCTCTTTCCGGCGCAGTTGGTCCTATTATTGGCCAGAATTTTGGGGCCATGGAATTCGACCGGCTTAGCAAGGTTGTGAAGGATTCTCTTTTACTGATCGTAATTTACACGCTGTCAGCCTGGGGTTTGCTGTTTATGTTGCAGGAGCCACTGGTGCAGTTCTTCAATGCTGAAGGTGACAGCGCCTCACTGGTCTTCTTCTTCTGTACATTTGCGGCAGCTGGTTTCTTGTTCAATGCGGCTTTGTTTGTCACCAATGCTGTGTTCAACAATCTGGGTTTCCCAATTTACTCCATGCTGTTTAACTGGGGCAGAGCAACTCTTGGGACTATCCCGTTCACCATTGCTGGCGCTTACTTCTACCAGGCAAATGGTGTTCTGGCAGGGCAAGCTATTGGCGGTGTCGTCTTCGCCTTTCTGGCCCAATATGTTTGCTGGCGAACGATCGACAAGATCCGCAAGGAGAAACTGGCAGCTGCTTAATTGCTGCCAGATTGATTTGCATAAGATGCTTGTTCTTACCGCTGGCCTTTTTAAGGTTTGAGCGGTAAGAAAGGAAAAACGCAACAACTCTGGATGCTGAAATAATGAACCGTTTTGAACAGCCACGCGTTCCAACAGAAGCACGTATCCAATACTTAGATGGTGATTATCAGGTGAAAGCACCAGGTAACTTTGTAAAGTGTGCGATCACTGGCAAAACGATCATGCTTGAAGAACTCAAGTACTGGAGTGTATCTCGCCAGGAAGCGTACATTGATGCGGATGCAGCCCTTAAAGCCTATGAGAGCAACGGCTTACAGGCCTAAGACTTTCCGCAGTCCAGCACAGGTTTCAGGCGCTCAATGAGGGCGTCTGGATCAGCGATTTTCATCTCCACTTCCAGCACACTTGTCACGTTTGCAAGCCGCGCGATCGACTGCTCTTCACGGCCATCCAAACGCACGTAATCCTTTGTGGTCGTGATTGGCAGCAAGTCCTGCGCTTCAGCTTCACGCAGTATGAGGCGTGCGTCCTCTTTCGTGAAGTAGTGATGATCTGGGAAGGACATGGTCTCAATGACCTCAGCTCCCGCCTCCCGCAGGCTGGCATAGAGCTTTTCAGGTCGACCAATTCCAGCAAATGCAAGCACGCGTTCCCCATCCAAGGCATCCGCAGATACAGGACGGATTGCGGCGTGCATCAAATCGATCCCAGCTTGCTGTGCCGCCATCTGCTGATCGATACTCGCATCGCCCTCACCCACAACCATCAGCAGACCAACTTGCTGCAGCTGTTTCTTGAACGGCATTCTCAATGGACCAGCCGGAATACATCTGGCATTGCCAATACCGGTCTTCGCATCCAGAAGAACGATAGAGAAGTCCTTATGTAAAGACGGGTTCTGGAACCCATCATCCATAATGATGACAGAAATATCCTGCTCTTCCAGAAGCTTGGCACCAGCTGTACGATCAGCAGAGATCACAGTTGGGCCGCGGCGTGCCAGTAACAACGCTTCATCGCCGACTTCTGCGGCAGCATATTTTGACGGCTCTACAAGCAGCGGTCCTTTAATCGAACCACCGTAGCCACGCAGAAGAAAGCCGGGTTTGTGGCCAGCCTCTTTCAACAGGGCGTTCAACGCCAGCGCGAATGGTGTTTTACCGGTACCGCCTGCTGTGAAGTTGCCAATGCAGATGACAGGCTGGCGGGCTTTGTATCTGGGATTGTACTTGAAACGACGTGTCGCCATGTAGCCGTAAAGAGCACCTAACGGGCTCAAGAGTTTGGCTTGCCAGGTTCCGTTTCGTGTCCACCAGAAGTCAGGAGCGTTCATCTTCTACTCCTTCCCTGCTGCTGGCTGCTTCACAGGCAAATACTGCTGCAGCTCAAGCTGTGTCGCCGCAAGAGCACCGCGTCCAGATTCGACCAGCGCTTTTGCTGTATCAGCCCGTTTTTGAACATCTTCTGGATTGTGAAGCAGGCTTTCGACTTGAGCAGCTAACTCACCTGTATTGTGTACCAGAAGAACGCCTTCTTCCTTTGAGAAGTGACGATAGATCCATGCAAAATTCTGAGTGTGCACACCAGATAGGATCGCGCAGCCCACTTGAGCTGGTTCAAGGAGATTGTGCCCACCGATTGGCCTCAGAGAGCCGCCCATAAACACAATCGGTGCAACACGATAGAACAAGCCAAGCTCGCCGAGCGTGTCTGCTATATAGATATCGGTCGCATTGGTAATGGCTTCGCCTCGAGAGCGCTGAGTGCACACAAGGCCCATCTGCTCCAGCTCGTCACGAATTTCCTGTGCCCGGACCGGGTGTCTTGGAACGATAATCGTCAACAAGCGATCAAACTTGTGCTTGAGCTCTTGATGAGCCTTGGCAATCTCAACTTCTTCCTCTGGGTGCGTGCTGGCTGCAAGCCATCGTGCGCGACCTTCGAGCTGATCTTTAAAGTCAGCGAGTTCTACCGGGTCACACTCAGGGATATTGCCGTCAAACTTGATATTGCCCGTAGGCCTGACGCGGATTGCACCCAATTGCTTGAACCGGGCTGCATCGTCATCTGACTGGGCGAGCACGCAATCAACGGTTCCAAAGACTGAATGGGCAAAGGAGGGAACACGGTTCCAATTTGAAAAGGAACCTTCTGACATGCGTCCGTTGACGATGATCAGTGGGATTTGCCGCTTTTCCAGCTCATGAAATGTTGCAGGCCAGATTTCTGATTCAACTGTGATTGCCAGACAAGGTGACCAATGGTTCAGAAACCTCTTGATGTTGCCGCGCGTATCATAAGGAACAAACTGATGGATCACGCCCTCAGGCGCTGAGGCTTCCACCACCTGTGCAGATGTCAGCGTCGCTGTTGTGAGCAGAACTTTGGAGCCACTGTCAACGACCTGCTTTGCAAGCGGCAAGACGGCGTTGGCCTCTCCTACACTTGCGGCATGAATCCAAATCAGGTTGCCAGATGGGCGCTCTTTGGAAGCGACACCAAACCGTTCCCCTTTGCGGTTCTGATCTTCTTTACCCTGGCGGGCGCGCAACTTGTACAAGCCAACAAGGAGCGGCGCGGCCAGACGGCCAAGACCTTGATAGACTCTGAAGATCACTGAACTCATGGGACCCAGTTCTGCCAGTGTTTGTTATTTGCCTGATTTGGCGATTGCGTAAGCTTTGTCAGTTATTTCGTTCATGCTGTTTTCCAGACGCTGACGAATTTCCTCGACCTGTTCATCGCTTGCATCAGCCGGCACAGGAATAGGTTTACCAAAGCATAACCCAATATGGCTGAACGGCAAATTGATGGATGCCTTATCCCAAGTATCAAGGTCATAATGACGGCTGGTTGCCATTGCTACGGGCAGGATTGGCCGACCGGAGTGCTTGGCCAGCTGTACGATGCCTTTGCCTGCCTTACGCGCAGGGCCTTTAGGCACGTCTGCTGTCATGGAGACTGTGGCGCCTGCTTTGAGTACGCGCACAGCTTCAATAAAGCCGCGCATGCCTCCACGTTTTTTGATTTGACTGGAGCGCTGCGCACCAGCGGCCCGGATTGTACCCAGCCCCAGTTTTGATGCGCAAACCGCTTGCATTTCGCCGTCAGCACTGCGGGAAATCATAACCCTAATGTCCCAGTGCTTTGGACAAGCAAAGGGCAACATGAAATGCTGACCGTGCCACATGGACGCGATGAATGGTGCACCCTCCTCATGTTCCTCATAGACCTCTGGAGGATCGATGGTGAGTTTACTGCTCTTGTAGACAAAGAGCAGATAATACGCCATGGCAGTGCCCGCAAGCTTCATGACAAGCGGGTGTTTGCCTAGTTTTTTCAACATTTCACAAGCCCATTTGAGTTCGGGCAGAATTCCCGGGAGGCGCAGTACTTACTTGGTTTCTGCGCCCGGATCAAGCAGACGGTGCATGTGTACAATAAAGTAACGCATCAATGCGTTATCAACGGTACCTTGCGCCTTTGCTTTCCACGCGACGTGTGCCTCAGCATAGTTCGGGTAGATGCCTACAATGTCCAGATCCTTAAGATCTTTAAAGCGAACATTGCTGATATCTTCTAATTCACCACCAAACACGAGGTGAAGTAGCTGTTGGTTTTCTTCTTGAGCACTCATAGTGTTCGCTCACCTTCTTCACAGAGAGTCCGACCGGAAACCGATAAGGATTAATCCTCTACGGATATTCCCTGAAGCCTTTTAAACAATTTGGCAGAAGATGCTACTAGTCCGGGGTGATTTGTTCTAGTTTTATTGTAGTAGAGGGTCGATCCAGACAAGTCTACTAACTGGCCGCCAGCTTCACTGATGATTAAATCCGCTGCGGCAAGGTCCCAATCGCGGGCTCTTGCACGCGCCAGACCTGCATCCAATTTCCCACAGGCAACCAGTGCAAAACGGTAGGCAAGTGAGCCCAGATACGGACTGAACCGAATCTGCTCACTCTTTACACCTTCTTTTTCAAGGAAACTGACTGGGCCTGCGATGTAGGCGCCGGTGACGGACGGGCGGTCTGAAACCGCAATCTTTTCCTGATTGAGATAGCTGCCTCCTCCCTCTACGGAGGTGTAAAGCTCATCACGCACCGGGCAAAAAATTACGCCAGCTGTAGGGCGACCATTTTTGACCACTGCCAGCGACAGGCACCACTCATCGCGCCCATTCAAAAACGCACGTGTTCCATCAATAGGGTCGATGATAAAAACTGTCTCATAGTCTTTACGGACGAGATCGTCTTCCGTTTCTTCCGAAAGCCAACCGTAGTCGGGGCGAGCTTCACGCAGTTTGGAGGCCAGAAACTGATCGACTTCGATGTCAGCGACAGACACCGGAGAGTCACCTTCTTTGGTCCAGTTTTTTGGTGAGTTCCCAAAATAAGAAAGGGCGATCTTGCCGCCCTCCAGAGCTGCTGAAACCAGCAGCTCCAAATCTTCCTGCACGCTATATTTGTTAGCTTCCGGCAATCGTCAGTCCTTCGATAACCACTGTTGGCGTAGCCACTGCATATCGTTCGTCCAGATCAGATGCCGGTGTCAGGTTCAGGAACATGTCCTTGAGGTTGCCTGCGATGGTGATTTCGCTCACTGGATAGGCGATTTCGCCATTTTCGACCCAGTAACCAGAAGCTCCTCGGGAGTAGTCACCTGTTACACCGTTTGCACCGTGACCAATCAAATCCGTTACCAACAAACCTTCGCCGATATCTCTTAAGATTTCTTCCGGTGTTTTCTCACCCGCCTGAAGCGTCAGATTGGTTGCGCTTGGAGAGGTGGAGGACCCGGAACGGCGTGCACGACCATTTGAGGTCAGGCCAAGCTCACGCGCAGCGTATCCGTCAAGGAACCAATGACCCAGAATACCGTCCTCGATCATGTTGAGGTATTGAGCTCCAGTGCCTTCCGCATCAAATGGAGCGGTCCCGCCACCGCGCGCCTTGAACGGATCATCGGAGATGGTGATGCCTTTACCGAAGACCTGTTGCCCCATTTTATCTTTCAGGAAGCTGGTTCCACGGGCGATGGCTGCTCCGTTGATCGCGCCTGCAAAGTGACCAAGCAGGGAGCGCGCTGTGCGTGGTTCATAAACCACCGGCGCTTTTCGGGTTTCCAGCTGGCGCGGATTGAGGCGGCGCACGGTGCGCTCTGCTGCAATCCGGCCCACTTCTTCCGCAGACATCAGATCATCCCAATAGGTGCGGGAATCGAATTCGTAATCACGCTCCATGCCAGTGCCTTCGCCAGCGATGGCTGTCATGGAAAAGCCTGAGCGGGAACGCTGATAGGCTCCAACAAAGCCGTGGCTTGTCGCCAGCACAATGCCAGAAAGCCCCCAGCTTGCGCCTGCACCGCCTGATTTGGAGACGCCCTCAACTGCGAGAGCCGCAGCTTCAGCGTCGAGCGCGGTTCTGGTCAGCTCATCGGCATTCACCTCACGTGGATCTATCAGGTCCAGATGAGGGATGTCTTTGAGGAGACGCTCAGGTTCAGCAAGCCCAGCGTATGGATCTTCCGGCGTGACCTTTGCCATTTCAACGGCACGGGCTGCAAGCTCAGCAGGATCGTCACTTGCATTGGACGAAATACTGGCAACCTGCTTGCCGACAAATACGCGGAGTGTAACGTCATTGCCTTCTGCGCGATCGGTGTTTTCAACCTTGCCTTCACGCACGGAAACAGACAGTGACATGCCCGTAACTGCGATTGCGTCTGCTGCAACGGCGCCGGCTGCTTTTGCAGCTTCCACCAAGCTCACTGCCTGCTCTTCAAGCTTTGAATTGGCAATTGCGTCAGACATTCGCATGGACCTCCTGTTATCTTGCTCTTCGTGTTTAGGGCGTGCCTGTCTTAAGAGCAAGCACACCTGCCAATAATCGCGGGGCTGTACGCAGAAATTGCAGCAACTTGCCAAGTATGGCTTGGCGTATAAATGAGCCCACTTAAAGATAGTTAGAATTTTATCAAGTTCGGAAAAGGTTCGCTAAGCCTCTTTAAAAACAGAGTTTTTTAACCATTCGAGTTAAGAACTTACGCAGATTCTACCCTGTAATTTTCCTCTAGTTTGAAAAGATGATGAATTGAAACCTCCACACCTGTGGAGGGAGGGGCAGTTCCGTGACCAACTACAAATCGCAGTTTTTGGGCCTTGCGAGCAACGACAACCACACTAATCGTGTGAGTGTCTCGCTGCCGTTTCGTATGCAAGCGGAGCTGCCAGATGATCTTCTTGAAACACCGGGCGTTAACAGATCCGATATTCGCATTGATCCAGACAAGGTGCTTATACGCCGTGAGATGGGCGGTCTTCCGCTGACCTTAACGGTTCCGCTTGGGTCTTACTCTGGTGTTGGTGCCAGAGCGACAGTCAATGAGATTAGTGATGAGCTTGAGTATCAGGTCATTTTACTGCGTCGCGATCATGCCTTGAGCATTCCGCTTTATACCAGCACAGATATGGAGCTGACAGCGGATTACTGGGAAGCCTGGTCAGATGTTTTGGCACTACCACTGCTCATGATTGATAGCGATGGCACCTCAAAGTTGGCCCGTCTTGGACTTAACACTTGCTCTAAAGGTGAGGCGCTGCCACGCAGAAAGCTTCGTGCCTTGACTGGACGACGCCCGCGTTTTCTTGTTGGCCGCGAAACAGGCAAGCCAACACGACTGCAGAAGATTTTCGCCAGCTCCCGCCGTTTCACATCTTTGCGGCGTTGAAACTCTTAGAGCCTGTTGTGTTCATTTCCATTCACATAACATGCTCTCAGCCTTTATTTTCACGCGTATTCTTATCTGAAAACCGAAACCACTTTTCAGGAATACGCTCTAAAGGTAATAGGTCGCGAGGCCATCCAGCACCAATCCGATAAACAGGATCAAGCCAAAGGTTGAGTTGGACTTGAAGAGCTGAAGGCACTGATCGCCATCGTCAATGTCCAATACACGGATCTGGTTCAGCAGGTGAAACGCACCAAGCGCTAATCCAGCAAATGCAAGTGGGCCACTGCCTGCAGCAATGAAGGCGCCTGCAAACAGAACAACTGTTGCGCCATAAAGAATGACAAGAGCCTGACGGGTTTTTTCACCAAACAATCGCGCTGTTGAGCGCACACCGACCAAAGCGTCGTCCTCTTTATCCTGGTGGGCGTAGATGGTGTCGTAGCCGATTGTCCAGAGGATACCTCCGCAATACAGCAGTACCGGTGCCAGTGACAGGCTGCCAAAGACAGCGGCCCATCCCATCAATGCCCCCCAGGAGAACGCCAGACCAAGCACGAACTGTGGCCAGTCGGTGATGCGTTTCATGAATGGGTAGGCAGCAACAATTGCCAGAGAGGATATGCCCAGGACGATGGTGAAGGTGTTGAACTGCAGCAGTACGACCAAACCGGCGAGCGCTTGCAGTGCCATAAAGATTTTGGCTTGTTTGCTGGAGACCTGACCTGAGGGAATTGGACGAGAGCGTGTGCGCTCGACCTTATCGTCAATATCCTTGTCAACGATATCGTTGTAGGTACAGCCTGCGCCGCGCATTGCCACTGCGCCGATAAACATCAGCACGGCGTACCAGATGTTTGGGATGGCAGATCCTGCTGCATTGGATGCAAGGGCCAGAGACCACAAACACGGCCACATAAGCAGGTACCAGCCGATTGGCCGCTCCCACCTGGCAAGACGAGCAAAGGGGCGAAGGCCTGGCGGCAAGCGCGTGTCAACCCAATGACGCTTTACTGCATCTGCAACTGGACCAGTGTCTTTGGTATTGAACATTGCCACCTCACCGTCATGTCTGGAGCTTATCTGCGCTTGTTTCCCTTCACACAGCAAATTCCAAGTTCGCTTTAAAAGCTGAGAGGAAATTCCTCTTCGTAGTGAATTGTCTTTTCCAACAGATCAACACTTTGCGTCAAGAAGCCAAATTCCTCGAAGAACTGTTTTCTGGTCTTTCGCTCCGGTCTCTTCAGCGAAACTTCCATTTTAACGACAGACTTTTGTGCCAGATCATCCTCCAATGCTTGCAGCACAGGAGGTAACAGTCGCTCAATCCCTTCCATTGGAGCGAGCGCTACCTGCTCAATGAACCCGACTTTGCCGCCGGCCCGTACGCTATACCGATAGCTTACGAGCACAAACCCGAGGCTTTTTCCCGTGCTCCTGATCAACCATGCCTGCCCTGCACTTGGGTCTACCAGCAACCTGCGGGCAGTTTCTTCCAGCGAACGAACCGGCTCTGAAAGGGTGTCTTGCTCTCCCCATTTTGCCAGAAGCTCGAAGAATTCATTCATAAACAGTGGTGTAACCAGCAACAGTTCGACTGATGGACGGGGCATTTTGGTCTCTCCAGAGCTGTTGTTCGTTTACTGTGAGCCATACTCATGCTACAGGCTGCATCACATCCTAGACGCACAACTGGGGAACCTGTTCCCTTCTTATTTTCAGGGTCTACTTCAATGAATATTCTGCTGATCGGTTCTGGCGGGCGTGAACATGCGCTGGCATGGTCTCTGGCGAAATCTCCGGTGCTGAACGAACTGTTTGTTGCCCCGGGCAATGCAGGCATCGAGCAATTTGCCAAGTGTATTGCACTGGACCCGACTGATCATCGCAGTGTTATCGAGTTCTGCCGCCTCCACGACATCAATTTTGTTGTAATTGGCCCGGAAGCTCCACTGGTTGATGGCCTGTCTGACAGTCTTACTCATGCTGGTTTGCGTGTGTTTGGTCCTTCTTCGGCTGCTGCTCAGCTGGAAGGGTCAAAAGGTTTCACCAAGGACATGTGCTCCCGCGCAAACGTGCCAACCGCTGCATATCGCCGGTTTGATAATGCCGAGGCTGCTAAGTCCTACATTCGTGAGCAAGGCGCTCCGATCGTGGTGAAAGCAGATGGCCTTGCTGCAGGTAAGGGCGTCATCATGGCCATGAACGAGCAGGAAGCACTCGATGCAGTCACCAGCTGCTTTGACGGTGCCTTCGGTGATGCTGGCGCAGAAGTGGTTGTTGAAGAATTTCTTGAAGGCGAAGAAGCCAGCTTCTTTGTTCTTTCAGACGGTAAGAATGCTCTCCCGCTGGCGACAGCACAGGATCACAAACGAGCGTTCGATGGTGATGAAGGTCCGAACACTGGCGGTATGGGTGCTTACTCCCCTGCCCCTGTGATGACCGAGGAGATGAGGGACCGGGTGATGAGAGAGATCATTCACCCGACCATTGCAGACATGAAAACGCAGGGTTGTCCGTTCAAAGGCGTGCTTTATGCAGGTCTGATGATCACGAAGGACGGTCCGAAGCTGATTGAGTATAACGTGCGCTTTGGCGATCCGGAATGTCAGGTTCTGATGATGCGCCTGAAGACCGATCTACTGCCGATTCTGCTTGGCTGCGCTGAAGGGACATTGGATCTGGTAGACGCGGAATGGCACACAGATCCTGCGATCACTGTTGTGATGGCGACCAAGGGCTATCCGGGCTCCTATGAGAAGTTGAGTGAGATTAAAGGCCTGACTGAGGCTGCTGCTGACCCGGATGTGGAGATTTTCCATGCCGGTACTGTTTCTACTGATGACAAACTGCTGTCCAATGGCGGGCGTGTTCTGAACATCACAGCGCGGGCGGCGACTGTTTCTCAAGCGCGTGAAAAAGCATATGCGGCCGTTGAGAAGATCAACTGGCCGGGCGGGTTCTACCGCAAAGATATCGGCTGGCGCGCTGTTGAGCGTGAGCAGCAGGACTAAGCGGTTCTTTACCCAATAACCTGAGTTTACAGAGAGCGGCTTTTCGAGCCGCTCTTTTTTTTCCGACTTTTTTGTGCCGACTGATGTCATTGCCAAAAAAAACCTCCGAAGCAAGCTTCGGAGGAGTTAAATTTATCTACACTTTCAGTTGGACAACGACAGCCTGTGCCCAACCAACAGATCAAATTGATAAACTACCACAAACAACTGCACGAGGCGAAAAGTTGCCATGCAGGAGCTAAAGTGCAACCTCTAGCAATTTTGATTATGCATAAATGCACAACTCATAACAATGGGGGATTTTCCCCTACCCCTTAAAGTTGCGACGGCCTAGGGCGAAAGCAACTGAAAGGTCATAGCACGAGCAACGGCATGCGTACGGTTCGTCACTCGCAGCTTTTTGCAGGCCCGTTTGATGTGATGTTCTACGGTTTTCTCTGAGAGATTCAGGATGTGGGCAATCTCTTTATTTGCCCTCCCCGCCGTCAACCACAGCAGACATTCATGCTCCCTCGGCGTGAACCCGAAAAACTCACTCAGGGTTTCAGGTTCTTGCGCGTAGGTATGGAAAAGTTGCACCGCACCTTTCAGGATCGGATACTTTGCCGTCATCTGTGCATCAAAGCCGAGCTGTGTCCGTTCACAAGAGGCAAAGCTGGCACCACCGACCAAATGCTTGTTGGAGCAGTCCACCGGGATGGTCACCCCAAACTTCAACCCCGCTGAGCGGACATCATGGAAGAAGCCTTCATCAATCTTCCCGGTTGGTCTGACGGTGTAATCCGTCCAGAGCTGATCCGCTTTCTTGCCGCTGAGCAGGTGATCCATACCGGGATCTTTGAAGTAGTAATGATGGCTGTTGTAATGATCGACCCAATCATCTGCGTGATTTGACAAGCAAATCGGCTGCCGGTCTTCTACACGGCCTTCGATTTTGGGAACGATGATGTAGGCACCCTTTTCAAACCCCAGCTTTTCAGCAAAACTGGTAAGTTCTTCCCAGCGGCTTTGCAGGGACGAACAGTTCCATAGATCTTGAGAAAACTGCAGTAGATTTCGATCAAAGCCTGCCGGATAACCCATGGAATAGTTCATCATTTACACCGCAAGATTGGAGCCTTGCTTCATATCAACCAGCCAAGCTGTGTGCTTAACTGCCACCAAATCAATTGATATGTTTGCCCCAGTGCCCATCTATTGTTTATCTATGTTCGTCATTCGTGATTATCACGGTATTTCTCTCGGTTTTCAATTGGAAAGCAAACCAGAGCACCTATATTTTTAATGAGAGTTATTAAAGGATCAGGCTTTCAATGAGCACTCCCAAGATTGGCCTTGCCCTTGGTGGCGGAGGCGCCCGTGGTCTCTCCCATATCCCGGTTTTGCAAGCTCTTGATGACATGGGCATCACACCTCATGCCATAACCGGTACATCCATCGGCGCTTTGATTGGTGCAGGATATGCAGGTGGCGTGAGCGGAGACGAGCTTGAGGCGTATACTCTTGAAACACTTGGCGAGTGGAAGAAGGTGCTCAGCAAGCTGGTTGAAGTGAGTATGCCCAAACGCTTTGCGGATCTGCTTGGTGGTAAGTCCAGCATTGGTCAGTTTGATTCCAAACGCGTGCTTGAAGTCTTTGTGGGGGATGTGCTGAAGAACGATTTTTCCGAGCTTTCCATCCCGTTTCAGGCCATTGCCGCGGATTACTACAAGGCAGAGGAAGTTCGGTTTTCAGAAGGTAATCTGGTGGATGCGGTCTCAGCCAGTATCGCTATTCCGTTTGTCTTCCGGCCTGTGCACCTGAACGATACCGTTCTCATTGATGGCGGCGTTGTAAACCCGCTGCCCTTTGATGCACTACCGAGCGATTGTGACATGGTGATTGCGGTGGATGTAGTCGGCACGCCCAAAAGAAGTAAAAAACGCGATTTTCCTAGTGCGACAGAAAGCGTGTTTGGGGCGACCCAGATCCTCATGCAGACCATTTCTCAGGAAAAGTTGAAGATGCGCGCACCTGATCTTTCGATCTTCCCAAACATCAAGCAATATCAAGTGCTTGATTTTTTGAAGGCACGAGAAATATTGGAGGATAGCGCCGGGCTTCGTGATGAGGTAAAGGTTGAGCTTGACCAAAAGATCGAGAACTACCTAATCTCTTGATAAGAAGAATAGAAAGAAGTGGAGTCTGGGTTGTCTATTCTGGACCCTGAGTGGCAAACACCGATTGCTGAAGGCAGAAAACTTCCTCCAGAAGTCCCCATTGCGGTGACGTTGAATGGAGAAGGCTTTGCTGTGTTTATGGCCACGCCCAGAGACCTGGAAGACTTTGCCGTTGGCTTTGCTATTAGCGAGTCGATTGTGTCCTCCATCAGCGATGTGCGCTCGATCAATCTGAATGAGCATGGCGAGGAAGGCATCAGCGTCAATCTGGATATTGATGATGAGTTGTTCTTCACGGCTTTGAAGCGCAAGCGCCTGCTGACCGGAACGTCTGGCTGTGGCCTGTGCGGTCTTGATAGCATTCGTGCCGCCTTACGTGCCCTCACCCCGCTTTCCCAGCAGCCTGCTCCCAAAACCGCGAGCATTGGGGCCATGTTTGAAGCGATGCAATCCAAGCAAACACTCAACGGTATTTATGGCGGAGGCTTGCATGCAGCTGCGGTATGTTGTGGTGATAAGCTACTGGCTGTGCGTGAAGATATTGGCCGACACAACGCCATGGACAAAGCGCTTGGTGCTGGCGTGCGCAGTGGTGAATCCGTTGATCTGGTCATCACAACAAGCCGGTGCAGCTCTGATCTGGTGCAAAAAGCCGTCAGTGCCCGAGTGGGAACGCTTGCCGTGATGGCAACGCCCAGCGATCTGGCTGTCAAGCTAGCACAAGAGAATTGTTTAAATCTGTTTAGTTGCAACCGTGGATACAGCTTCACACGCTACAGCTAGCGACTCATCAAGTTCGTGGGCGTTTTAAGAGCCTGAGGAGTCCGGCGTGTCCGACACTATTATTGCAAAGAAATCAACAGCTCCCGCTGGTGGCTGGGGTGCCGTGTGGAGCTGTGGTCAGGCTCTGTTGCAAAACACGTCGCTTACTTCAGGAATCCAGACAGTTTTGAAAACCAACCAGCCTGAAGGTTTTATTGGTCCTGGCTGTGCGTGGGTTGACCCTGAAAAGACTTCGTCCATCGAGTTTTGTGAAAACGGCGTCAAAGCCGTGGCCACCGAGATGACAGATAAGAGGGTTACAGACTCTTTCTTTCAGGAATACACGGTTTCTGAACTGCAGACTTTTTCCGACATTGACCTTGAGGATCAGGGTCGTCTGACAGCGCCGCTGCGCTATAACAGAATAACGGACCGCTATAACGAGATCAGTTGGGCTGAAGCTTTCAAGGAGATTGGTGCAGAACTGCGGGGCATCAAAGATCCCAAAGAGGTCGTGTTTTACACCTCCGGTCATGCGAGCAACGAGGCCGCCTTCCTTTACCAGTTGTTTGGGCGTGTTTATGGCTCCACCAACTTCCCGTCCAGCTCCAACATGTGCCACGAAGCCAGCGGAATTGCGCTTGAAGAAGCGATAGGCAGCCGTTTAGCCACTGTTCGTCTGGAAGACTTCTCCAAAGCGGATGCCATCTTTGTTTTTGGCCACAATCCGGGCTCGACTGACCCGCGTATGTTGCCGGTGTTACGTGCAGCCACCCAGCGCGGCGCACATGTGATCTCCTTTAACCCGCTTAAAGAGCGCGGACTGGAGCGCTACGCAGACCCCAAGAACCAGTTGGAGATGATGCGGTTTGGTTCCGCACCTGTTGCGAGCCATTTCTTCACCCCGAAGCTGGGCGGTGACATGGCGGCTGTACGCGGCATGGTGAAGACCATTCTGGCGTGGGACTATGAGCGCATACTCACCCATAGCCATATTGACCGGGTGTTTATTGAAGAGAACTGCAACGGGTTTGAGAGCTATGAGAAAGCGCTTGAACTGACGCCTTGGAAAGAGATTGAAGACCAGTCTGGCCTCTCCCGCGACGAGATTGAAAGAGCAGCTGCGATTTATGTGCAGGCAGATCGCCCGATCATCACGTGGGGCACAGGGATCAGCCAGCACAAACACTCTGTTGCAACAATCCGCGAGATGATGAACCTGCTGTTTATTCGCGGAAACGTTGGCAAGCGGGGGGCTGGAGCTTGCCCTATGCCGGGCCATGCGAACACGCAGGGTATTCGCCGTATGGGCATTACCTCTGACCCTTCTGAGGAATTTCTCACCTCTTTGCAGCAAGCCTTTGAGTTTGAACCGCCGATGGATGCCGGTGTTGATGCTGTTGAATCCATCAAGATGATGAATGAGGGCAAGCTGCGGGTCTTTATGAGCCTTGGAGGCAATTTTACCCGCTCTGCGCCGGACACAAACCTGACAGAAGAAGCCATACGCAAATGTCGCCTGACGGTGAGCATAGCAACCAAGCTGAACCGCAGTCATCTGATGACAGGTGCCCTCTCCTATATTCTGCCTAGCCTGGGCCGCACTGAATACGACGACCAGCGTTCTGGTGAGCAGATGGTCACTGTGGAGGATTCACTCTCCAGAATCCATGGATCTACTGGAGTAAATCCGCCAGCCTCTGATCTTTTGATGTCAGAACCTGCGATTATTGCCGGACTGGCCAGAGCGACCGTTGGCAACAAGGTGGTCAACTGGACGCATTACATTGAGAATTACGATCGCATTCGGGAAAAGATTGAGGAAGTGCTGCCCGAGTTTGCCGGGTTTAACGGCCAGGTGCGAACGCCGGGCGGATTTTATCTGAGTAATCCGATTGCCGACCGAAGGTGGGCAACAAAGTCCGGCAAAGCTGAGTTTTCCGGCTACTCGCTTCCGCTTGCGACATCGGCACAGCAAACCTCCAGAGCCCCCAAGCTCACGTTCACCTTGCAGAGCCTTCGATCCAACGATCAGTTCAACACCACCGTTTACACACTCAACGACCGTTACCGAGGTATCTCTGGCGGGCGCAAGGTGGTGTTCATGAACCCGATCGACATGCGACGAGCGGGTGTTTCCAAGGGTGAAAAGGTTGATATCGGGACGGTGAGCGAAGATGGACGCAATCGGCGTGCTCTCGATTTTCAGGTGGTGCCCTACGACATGCCACAGGGCTGCATCGCCTCTTACTTCCCGGAGGTGAATGTCCTCGTTCCAGTTTACTCCGTAGGCGATCAATCCGGCACCCCAACGAGCAAGGCTATTCCCGTGTCACTGTCTAAGTCTCGCAGGCGTTCTTGATTTCGCTGTTTTGAGAGAGGCACAAGATGTGGGATGGAAGAGTGGTATCATCTTGAAAGAAACTGCCTGACATTGGAGTTTGCTAGCACCAACTTTAATTTTTGGGTGCCAAGTGTACAACTATGTCGATGCTCGTCACTTGATACCCCTCTGGGGGATCGGCAAACTTTGCGAGTGATAGCTTCTGATCAGGGCAATCCATAATGCGATTTTCAGTGGGAACATAGAAATGGCGATGATCGCCAATATCCGTGTCATACCACACCTTATCTGCTGAGACTGCAATGCGCCGGATGAGATTATGCTGCTCAAAATCGCGTAGTGCGTTGTAGATTGTGGCAAGAGACAGGTGCTTGCCGTTTGCGAGAAGCTCTGCATACAGCATGGCAGCGTCTATATGCCGATGACCACCAGAAAATAAGTGCTCTGCAATGAGGCACCTTTGCTTTGTGAAACGCAATCCAGCACTTCGAAATTTAGTAGGTAAGTCAATTGAGGTATCTGCAGCTGTATTTGTCGACATAAGATGCCTTCCTTGATGGTGTGCGCAAAGTCGGGCTTATTCCGTCCTCAACAGTCGAAGTCTTCGAGCTGAGTTTCACTAGAGACAAACTTATTGCAATTAAGAAGCATTCGCAACTAGAAATCAAAACTTCAAATACAGCAGGTGGCGTCGAGGGACGAACGATCATAATCCCTCGCTTGGCGGTCCCATCAAGGACTGAGACAATTCGTTTAGATGATGTCGCTACTCGGATAAAGTTTACTAGGTGGCTGAAAGCCTCATCCCGTAGCTGCCAGTCACAAAACACGATCATGTGAAAATAATTTATATGTAGTCAGAATATTTCCATAGTTAAATAAATAAACTCCGGTAGGGGAAAGGCTCTATTTCTTCAGCTTGGAGTTTATGTTGGGCTTCTGTTGCATTTAACTTTATGTCCCCCACGTCGAATTAGTTTCACAAGAAGGATAATGATTTGCGTAGTTTGTTTCTGGCCTCAGCTCTAATACTTGGAAGTTTGTATCCCGCCATGGCTCAAGATATTATCAAGGTCAACACCAACAAGGCAGTGCAAGAGACTATGGATGCACTGGAGGCTACTGCTCAAAAGGCAGGGGCAACAATATTTGCTCGTGTTGATCATGCAGCAGGAGCCGAAAAAGTTGGCATGTCCATTCCAGCGAACCAGTTACTGATTTTCGGTAATCCGGCTCTTGGCACACCTGCGATGGAGATCGATCCGCGGGCAGGTCTATTCCTACCACTCAAAGTGCAGGTCTATGAAGATTCCGAGGGTCAGGTCTGGTTGGCTTATGAGGATCCGAAAGAAACAATGAAGGATCTGGATAATGTCGATAAGTCCCCAGTAATCGAGAAAATGCGCGGTGTTTTGGCGAAGCTGACCTCAAAGGCTGCCAAATAGTCGAGACTTCACGTCAAAAACTTCAGTCTATTCCAGGGTCTGTAGAACGACCCTGGATATGTAAAAATGGCCATCTACGTCGAACCTATAGGTACTTGTTGACTCAGTGATTGCTGATAGCGAACACAATCAGAACCGACTGGTGTTTCTCCAAAGCAAACTGGCAAGAACCAGCTCCAGCTTACCCGAACTAAGCCTGCTTGTAGTTTAGGATGCCAATACCATCTCCCCCAATCATCTTCCTAAAGGATGTTCAGATGACGCTCATCTCCGTCGCAAATGAGGACGGAGCCTCCCTGATCGCATTCCATCATCTTTTTGGCCAATGCCAGAGCTCCATAAAGGTTTGCACCTGTTGAGCCGCCACATTTGCGCAGGATTACACTTTTCAGCCATCACGACATCTCTAAAGATTGCATCCCCTCTTCCTTCCCAAAAAGGGGAACATGCTTGAGACCGTGACACTCTCAATATTCCGGGGCCAAAAGAGGTGATGTTGACAAATGGCTTTATGTACATAAAGTATAGTTACTATATTTAAGTCATAAAGGAAAAATTATGTCGTTTAATTCGCTGCAAAATATAATCTCGCAGGTTCGCATTGGTCTGTGTTGCCTCGTTGGCTTTCGCGAGTATTGTCTCGGCAGAGCCATTTCAACAGGTGACTATTGGCGTGCCTGTGCCTTCCTTGGCAGAAGCAGAGGCGTGGTATACGAACTTTCTTGGCCCAGACACTGAAGTAATCAGACCAGTTCCCGGCATCGTGGAGTTCAAGGTTGCGCCGGGAGTTTGGCTTCAAATCTTTGAAGCGGATGACGCACAATCAAGTGGCACCATCCTTCGCTTTCTAGTGGAGGAGATGGCAGCTGCTCAAAAAGTACGATCTGAGTTGAATATCGACACTGGTGAAGCAGTCGAAATACCAGAGGTCGTTACATATTCGGAGTTTGCCGATCCTTCTGGCAATGCATTAGGTTTCTATGATCTGCCTTGATGGTGCAGACGGCAACCATATTGTCGTCGGTTCGAGACCCACACAGTCTGTGACCAGTTGGAACAGACTGTCCTACCTGACAAGCACGCTAAATGCTGTCTATTTCGGCGAAGTCGATGAGCTTGTGCATGTAGGGTAAGAGATCCAGATTTTTACTGGCCACCCAATCGTCATTGTAAAGGGTGTCCAGATACCGCTCTCCGCTGTCGCAGATGAGAGTGACGATGGAGCCTTCCTGGTCGTTTTCCATCATCTCCTTGGCCAATGCGAGAGCTCCATACAGGTTTGTGCCTGTTGAGCCGCCGCACTTGCGCAGGATCACGCCTTCCAGCCATCTGATTGTCGCGATACTCGCCGCATCTGGTATGTCGATCATTCTGTCTATGACATCCGGCATGAAGGATGGTTCTACTCTCGGTCTGCCGATCCCCTCAATCAGCGAGGGTCTGTTCCTGACGATGCTTTTGTCTCTGTTTCGGTAATACTCATGAAACACCGAATTTTCAGGATCCACCACACAGAGCTGTGTTTTGGAGTAGTCCTCAGTATGGAGCCGGATGTATCGACCAAGGGTTGCCGTTGTCCCGCCTGTTCCAGCACTCATGACTATCCATTTGGGTGCCGGGAAGCGTTCCAGTTCCATTTGGGAGAACAGGCTTTGCGCGATATTGTTGTTACCGCGCCAATCGGTTGCGCGCTCCGCATAGGTGAATTGGCCCACATAATGGCCGCCCAGTTCTTTCGCCAGTCGCGCCGCTTCCTTATAGATCTGATAGGGCTCAACCAAATGCACCTCACCGCCCAGCGCTTCGATCTCTCTTATCTTGCCTGTTGCAGTTGCCTTGGGAGCGATTGCGACGAAAGGATTTCCGATCAGCCGTGCAAAATACGCTTCTGAGATCGCCGTTGAGCCTGAAGAGGATTCTACAATTGGTGTCCCTTCCCGGATCCAGCCGTTGCAGATGCCATATAAGAAGAGCGAGCGTGCCAACCTGTGTTTGAGACTTCCGCTTGGGTGGGTGCTTTCGTCTTTCAGGTAAAGATCAATCCCTGCCCTTGTGAGTTTGGGAATGTTTAGTTTGATCAGGTGCGTGTCAGCCGAGCGATTGTAGTCCGCCTCAATGTTCTGGATCGCCTGCAGCGCCCATGCTCTGCCTGAGGGGTTTCTGTGATTGGTATGGCTGTTAAACTCCAGCATGGAACCACCTGATCTACCTTTACCACGGTGCCCTGCTTGTGACGCACCTCTTCTGCCCGATTATATCGGCTGCACGACTAATGGCATGGGCTGATCGTTGCCGTATGAAACAGAGAGTAAAGCCGCTGATGAAAATGAGAGAGTTTCAGAAAGAACTCACAGCTGCACGGATTTAGCCGTGGCTCATCATGGAAGCACGGTACTGGGCTCTGTACTCAGAGGGCGTCAGGCCGAAGTGTTTTTTGAAGATATTGGTGAAGGACGAGGCGTTCTCGTAGCCAACCTGGAAGGAGATGGCGGCGATGGATTGATCGGATGATCTGAGTAATGAGAGCGCTTTGTCCAACCGCATCTCCAGCTGCAGTTGTTTTGGGGATTTACCGTAGGAGGCTTTGAGTTTCTTTTGCAGGCTGCTGACTGAGTAGCCGCCCTCTTTCGCAATATCCGAAATCTTGTTGTGAGTGGGCAGCTGCTCTTTTACGCTCTGCAATCGCTTTGTGACTGTGCTTTGATTGAGGAAGTCAGTCGTCCGGCCTGTTGCCAGTTCCAGCGCTGTGTTCAGGATGGAGGCAGTGCCGTTTGCGTCTACCTCAAACGTGTCTGCGAGTGAGGCGACGAAGTTGAGGTACTTTAGTGCGAGTGGTGAGAGTTCCTGGTGGCAGTCGTTTGCGTGCCGGAAGAATTGAGAGATGGCTGCTTTGTCGCTAACATCGATGATCAGGAAGCGGCTGCCGGAGGTGGTTTCGCTGTCATGCAGGGTTTCTGGCGCTATGAGGCAGACGGAGCCGACTGTCAGTTGCTTGAAGTGGCCGCCAATTTCAATCTGCATTTCGCCCTGTAACGGAACAACAGCCTGCGCGAATGCGTGGTGGTGTCCGAGTTCCAGCCGGTCATATTCACGGATGACAGCTTGATAGGGCATGACTTCGTTCCAGATCTCCACTCTTGGTCCAAAAGCTTGTTTAAGAGGACTGCTTGCTCAGGGATACCGCGGTCTTTCGAAAATCTCAAAAAGAAAATCTATTTCCTGTTTTGCCTAATTCTAATATGCAGGAAATGAGGCAGGATCTGGTCGGTTTCGTTGGAACCTCCAGCGATGTGATGGCCTCAGTCTTCAAGCGGAATTTTAAATGTTACAGAACCAATCAGCTGGCAAGGTCAGCGCTGCGACCTCTGTCGGGAGTATCTCCATTGTTTTATGGGGCACGCTTGCTGTGCTGACCAAGCTGACCGATGATCAGTTTCCGCCGTTCCAGTTGCTGGCCATGACGTTTACGGTAGCGACACTCACACTCTCCGGCAAGCTGTTGACGGGAAAGGCTAATGTGCGTTCTGCCTTCAAGCTGCCTCTGTCCGGCTGGTTGCTTGGTGTTGGCGGATTGTTTGGGTTCCATGCGCTGTACTTTGTTGCTTTGCAGAATGCGCCTGCTGTTGAGGCCGGACTGATTGCCTACATCTGGCCGCTGCTCATTGTATTGTTCTCTGCCCTGTTGCCGGGAGAAACCATTACAAGGTGGCATGTTGGCGGCGCTCTTGTCGCTCTTGCTGGGTATTGGGTTTTGCTTGGCTGGGACAGTTCAGCAGGCAATCTGCAGTGGGAGTACGTTGTTGGCTATGTGGCGGCGGCGGGTTGTGCGTTGATCTGGTCCAGCTATTCTGTTTTGAGCCGACTGATCAAGACCACCTCTTCCGATGCGGTGATCGGCTATTGTGCTTTAACTGCCGTGTTTGGCTGGCTCGCGCATTTCCTCTGGGAGACCACAGCTGTCCCTCAGGATCTTACACAAATCATCGCCGTGATTGGTTTGGGTCTGGGGCCCGTGGGCATTGCCTTTTACACGTGGGACTTTGGCGTGAAGCACGGCAACGTGCAGCTGCTCGGCGTCCTCGCTTATGGCGCGCCCTTAATCTCGACGCTTCTGCTGATCGCGTTTGGAGAAGGCACCCTTGCCGCTAACATCGTAATCGCAGCGCTGGCGATTGCAGGAGGGTCTTTGATCGCGGCGAAGAGGACGACTTAGGAGTTATAGTGAGGCAGAAGCCTCACTGATTTTTCATCTTGGCGAGGAACTCCGAAGCTTCCTGCTTCGCTTCGTTACGTTCCTGCAATGAAAGGTGTTGCTCAATTTTGTTCATATTTTGCACAGCCACATCGTCTCCACCAGATGCCGCAATTGAGAGCCAAACGTATGCCCGCTTGAAGTCCTGTCGACCGCCCTCACCTCTAGCGTACATCGTGCCCAGATTATTTTGTGCCTTTTCGTTGCCCCACTTCGCCGCAAGAGACAATAGTATTTTTGCGACTGCCTCACTTTGAGGGACTCCATCTCCTTTTGAAAATAAGCTTCCCAAATTGAATAGTGCTTGGTCGTGACCCTGATTAGCGGCAAGAAGGTACCATCCAACTGCTTTAAAGTGGTCCTTAGGCACACCGTCGCCTGCATCATACAGTAGTCCAAGGTAATACTGTGCATCTACATATCCCTGATCTGCTGAGAGACGAAACAAGTTCATTGCTTCAGAATAGTCTGTTGGTACACCGTCGCCAGATAGATAGTTTAGTCCCAGAACAAACTGAGCATTTGCGTTGCCCTGTGCAACAGCAAGGCGCAACCATTTTAGTGCTTCAGTAAAACTTTGTTGTACCCCCTTGCCTCTGTGGTACATACTACCAAGTAAAAATTGGGCTTCTGGATGTCCGTTATCGGCGGCTCTGCGGTGCCACTTTGCTGCTTCGACAGAACTTTGCGGTACACCTTTCCCCTTGTAGTACATAATGCCTAGCCGTAGTTGAGCATCTGCATTTCCCTGATCTGCAGCTAGATGAAGCCACTTCAGCGCCTTAGCATAGTCCTTCTGCATTGCTCGGCCATCTACATACATCCAGCCAAGCCGTGCTTGAGCGTCTGGATGTCCGTTATCAGCCGCTCGGCGGTACCATTTTGCTGCTTCTACCTTATCTTCACGGACGCCCCTACCGTAATCGAACAGCAATCCAAGATCGTACTGTGCACGGGAATTGCCCTGCTCCGCTGCCTTGAGCCACCACTCTCTTGCAGCCTTCAAATCCTTCAAAGCACCTTGCCCTTGGTAGTACAAAAGTCCCAAGTTGTATCGCGCATAAGAGTTCCCGGAGATCGCTGCTAAACGATACCATTCAATAGCTCTCACGAAATTTTGTGAAACTCCATAGCCATATTCATACATTACGCCTAAACCAAATTGTGCTTCTGCATTTCCCTGTTCTTCTGCCAGACGAAACCATTTCAGCGCCTTAGCATAGTCCTTTTGCACTTCGCGCCCATGTACATACATCCCGGCAAGCTCTACTTGGGCACCAACATCCCCCCCCCTTGCCAATGCCAGCGTAGCTTCAAAATCGTGCGCAAAAACGAAAGAAGAATGGAGGCATACAAGGGAAAAGAGCCACGCCTGCATTGTGATTTTTAGGTAACGGAAATGCATAATTCAAATTCTCTAAGCTTCCAGTAATGGTTCAGAACATATCTCAGTTCATGGGTAGTCTTCACTCAACCCCGCTTCCCTTGAAAGAACGTTTTGAGCATTGCGGCTGAATCTGTTTCGGCCAGGCCGGAGTAGACGTCGGGGGTGTGGTGGCAGGTTGGGGAGGAGTAGAAGCGGACGCCGTGGTCTACGCCGCCGCCTTTGGCATCCCCTGCCCCATAATAGAGCCTGCGGATGCGGGCGAAAGAGATGGCAGCGGCGCACATTGGACATGGTTCCAGCGTGACGTAGAGGTCGCAACCTTCCAACCGCTGGGAGCTGAGCTGCTTTCCGGCTTCGCGAATGGCAAGCACTTCTGCGTGGGCGGTGGGGTCATTCAGCTCCAATGTGCAGTTGCCCGCAGAGGATAAGACACTTCCATCTTTTACAACAACACAGCCAATGGGGACTTCGCCGCGCATTTCTGCTGCGCGCGCTTCCTCCAATGCCAGATCCATAAAAGTAGAGTTCAATGTGGGCGTCTTCATGGGGCCAAGCTAGTGCTTATTGCTAAAAAGTGGAAGCAGGTTTTGGATAAAGACACGCAAAAACAAGAGATAAAGCAGTTTAACAAGAGCTAGACCTATGCGACGTGCAAATGTTCTGATCACTCAAGCTGTCATCATTTATGAAAGTGTCAGGTGAGTCTGAGCCAACAAAATCAGAAAAAAAATCGAGAGTCTGCTTTTGCCCCTTTGCCAACTGGCGCCTCTTAGGTTATGACCGGGATAGAGCACGCCCGCGTTTTGAATGCATCCACGCGTCGCGCTCCGTTTTCTTTTTATGAGTGAATTCTTATCGTCTGGTTCTATGCAATCAAACGGAACGCGCTCTAACGACATTCGAATATTGTGTGGCATCTGGCAGACTGCTGGGCAGCCAAGGCGGTGACGCCTATGCGAGCTCATCCAGTGTATCTGATCAGAGTGTAGAAAGTTAAAGGCCCCGGTTCGCCGGGCAAGAGCCAATGAAAAACAGCGGTAAAAAACCATCTAGCTCCCCCCGCAAATCTGGCGAGCAGACCAAAAAATCCTCCGGCGACAAAAAACCAAATCAGACAGTCACCGTTGCAGGCGAACGTATTGCCAAGGCAATGGCACGTGCTGGTCTGTGCTCTCGCCGTGATGCAGAAACATGGATTGAAGCTGGCCGTGTCAGCGTCAACGGCACCGTGCTGGAAACACCAGCTTTTACCGTTACCCAAAAAGACAAGGTTGTCGTTGATGGCAAACCTCTGCCAACCCGTGAGCGGACGCGCCTCTGGCTGTTCCACAAACCACGTGGCACGGTAACCACGAATAAAGACCCTGAGGGTCGTAAAACTGTTTTTGACATCCTGCCTGCTGACATGCCACGCGTTGTGACTGTTGGCCGCCTGGACATCAACACCGAAGGTTTGCTGCTGCTGACCAATGATGGTGGCCTTTCCCGCGTGATTGAATTGCCTGCAACTGGCTGGCTGCGCCGCTACCGCGTGCGCGCCTACGGCAAGGTGACTCAAGAGCAGCTGGATGCCCTGAAAGACGGTGTTGCCATTGACGGTGTTCTTTATGGCGCTATTGAAGCGACACTGGACACTGAAAAAGGCGACAACGTTTGGCTGACCATTGGCCTGCGTGAAGGCAAGAACCGCGAAGTTAAGCGGATTCTTGAGCATCTTGACCTTTCCGTGAACCGCCTGATCCGCATTTCCTTTGGTCCGTTCCAGCTGGGCGACCTTGGTGACAGTGAACTGCAGGAAATCCGTGGCCGTGTGCTTCAAGACCAGCTGGGCGAACGCCTTGTTACTGAAGCTGACCTGGACTTTGACGCCCCTATCGTCAACCAGATGGATACCCGGACCAGCAAACAAGCCGAACTGAAGAAGAGAAAGAAATCTTCCGGTGGTGCCGGTGGTGGCTGGATCAGCGCAAAAGATGCTGCTGCTGTTCTTGCTAAGAACAAGAGCAAGCCACTGCGCCATGGCAGCGACCAGAAAGATAGTGGTGGTGAACGCTCTGAACAGAACCCGTTTGGTGACCGTAAGCGCGTTGGTGTGAAACCAACCTTTGGTGACCGCAAGCCTTCTGAAGACCGTGGTGAGCGTAAATCCTTTGGCGACCGTGATCGCGGTGATCGTAAGCCATTCGGCGATCGTGATCGTGGTGAACGCAAGTCATTCGGTGATCGTGACCGTGGCGATCGCAAGCCATTTGGTGATCGTGACCGCGGCGACCGCAAATCATTCGGTGATCGTGACCGCGGCGACCGCAAATCATTCGGTGATCGTGACCGTCAGGCTGGACCTTCCCGCTTTGGCAGCAACGAGCGTGGTGGTTACATCAAGCCGCGCCGCGTGTTCAGCGCAGACGGCAGCGTAGATACATACACTCCAAGCTTTGATGAGGACGAAGGCAGAACCGCTGCGAAGCGTAAGCCGGAAGAGCGTCGTTTTGGCACCCGCACCAAGCGCGGTGACTTCGATCTGGCTCATGGCGGCACAAAACGTTCAGCTGAGGCAGATGCTCCAAAACGTGACGGTGGTCGCGGTGGTGACTTTAACCCTGCAGACAATGCGCGTTATTCTGGCGATACCGGTCCAACACCAGGTGAGCGCCGCTTCTCCAACCGTCGCTCCCGCGATGATGCGCCTTCTGATGAAAAGCGTGGTGGTTTCAATAAGGGACCACGTGGCGATAAGCGCGAAGGCGGTCGCGATGGTGGTCGCGATGGCGACAAGCGTGGCTTTAGCAAAGGCCCTCGCGAAGGTGGCCGTGATGGCGAAAAGCGCGGCTTCAGCAAAGGCCCTCGCGAAGGTGGCCGTGATGGCGGTAAGCCGAGCTTCAGCAAAGGTCCTCGCGAAGGTGGCCGTGATGGCGGTAAGCCGAGCTTTAGCAAAGGCCCTCGTGAAGGTGGCCGTGATGGCGGCAAGCCAAGCTTCAGCAAAGGCCCTCGTGAAGGTGGCCGTGATGGCGGTAAGCCAAGCTTCAGCAAAGGCCCTCGTGAAGGTGGCCGTGATGGCGGCAAGCCAAGCTTTAGCAAGGGCCCTCGTGAAGGTGGTCGTGATGGCGGCAAGCCAAGCTTTAGCAAGGGCCCTCGTGAAGGTGGTCGTGACGGCGGCAAGCCAAGCTTCAGCAAAGGCCCACGTGGCGGCGGCAAGAGCTTTGGCGGCGATAAAGCACGTGGTGGTCGCCCAGGTGGTGATCGCTCTGGTGCGTCTCGTGGAAACAAAGGCGGCAGAAAATCGTGAGAATTGTTGCTGGACGCTTTCGGGGAACTGCTCTCGCTACGCCCAAGACACAAAACACACGGCCTACCAGTGACCGGATGAGAGAGACCATTTTTAATGTGCTCGCTCACTCCTATGACAACCCGGTTCAGGACGCACGCGTTCTGGACCTGTTTGCAGGGACCGGCGCTCTTGGTCTGGAAGCGATGAGCCGTGGCGGCAAGTACTGCGTCTTTGTTGAAGAGGCTGTTGAGCCGCGTGGTCTGATCCGCCGGAATGTGGAGACCACTGGACTGATGGGCGCCACAAAGATCTTACGACGCGATGCGACATCTTTAGGGGAAGCGGGAACCATTGCTCCGTTCGACCTGGTATTTCTGGATCCACCTTACCGCTTTGAACTCGGCGAGAAGGCTCTGTCCAGTGCCGTGGCTGGCGGCTGGCTTAATAAAGGCGCCCTTTGCATCTGGGAAGAAGATGCGAGCGTTTCTCCAGTGATCCCTGACGGGTTTGAAGGGCTGGATGTACGCCATGCGGGCGACAGTCAGATCCTCATTCTCAGGTATCTCGGCGTGTAGCCCAGAGCGACCGTATATATAAAGGGTAGAAGAAGGCCTTTCCGATGTGGTTTCGGGAAGGCCTTTTTTGTTGCCCTCCCCTCTGTGCGCTGGATAGAGGACCGCCGTGATGTGTGAAATGGCGCAGGTGGACGAGGACTGTGAGCAGAGGGGAGCATGGGGTCTTCAGCCGAATTGATTGAAACAGATCGTTGCTGTCCGACGTTCTGAGGTGATGACACTATATTGTGGCTGAGGATCTGGTCCGGTGTGGGTGGGCTAGAGGATGCATTGGCCCTCCGCCTCCTGAAAAACAGAGATTTGCGGGATTGAGGTTCACAGTTCGCATAGCGGCGCGTCAGTCCTCAAAAGAACGCAAATTCTCCCAAAACAACGCAAAATTCGAATACCTGTAAATACTATCACTATACTTATCATGGAGCGTTACACCTCCCTGATACGGACCCCATTTGTGTCTATGATTCGAATGACGCAGCTTGCATAGGAAAAGGGCTCGCAAATCTGCGTAATGATTTTTTAACGAATAATAACAATGGTTTAATTCAATTAGAAGCACCCCTGAATTGTATTTGATACATCTACCTAGTTTGGGATAAAAGCGTTGCAGGAATGAAACAGCGGTTTCGATTAGCTTGATAACTCTAGGTTATTCTTAGAGTTATTATTGCATCAACAAGCATGTGCTGGCATCAATTGCTGCAGGGAATTCGCGTACACAACAATAAAATTAGTTTTGCTTAGGCAGCATTTGGGCCGCCTTAAGTAGTTTTGTCAATAAACCTTGTTTGAGGAGTGGGTTTCTACCCGATTTAGGAGTCGAATTATGCGCCATTTTACAACTAGCGCCGCAGCAGCGCTTATGATGAGTGCCACTCCGGTCCTTGCAGCCGATCTTCCCGTTGCACCGGAGCCCGTAGAATACGTCCAGATTTGTGACGCCTACGGTACTGGATATTTTTATATTCCAGGCACTGATACCTGTTTGAGAATTCGCGGTCGTGTTCGTGCAGAATACCGTTTCAACAACTTTGGGGCGGCCCCAAGCGACTGGTCTGAGCGGACAAGAAATTCAACATCCACTCGTGCACGTGGCTACCTCCGCATGGACGCCCGAACTCAAACAGAATACGGCTTGCTTCGTGCTTACATTGATTTGTTCGGAACAGTCGACACACCTGGCTTTATTCAGGATGACAGCTCTGTTCCTAACGTGAACAATCCAGTCGGCTCTTTTGGGGTTGAACAGGACAACACTGTTATGACGCTTGATTATGCGTTCGTACAGTTTGGCGGTATGACCATCGGTCGTGCACAGTCCTTCTATGACTTCTGGACCGGTTATGCCTACGGTGCGATCACCACCGTTGCGTACTCTGACCAAAACCTCTGGCTTGCTGGTTATACCTTCGATCTGGGTAACGGCTTGTCCACCAGCTGGTCTGTGGAAGACAGAACAGCTCGCCAGCAGAACCTCTTTACCGGTGAATATCTTGACTCCACCGGATTTAACCAAGGCTACGGTGGCATGCGCTTCCCTGACCTTGTTGCTAACATCCGACTTGATCAGGGTTGGGGTTCCGCACAGATTATGGGTGCTTTGACAGAGATCCGTTATCTTGAATCTTATCCATCTGGAAAGCTTGGTTGGGCCGTCGGTGGCGGTATTGAATTCAACATTCCATGGTTTACAAGCTATCTTTCTGGCTTCCAAGGCGTCGTCCAAGCAACTTTTGCTCAAGGTGCCTTAGGCTACGTTAACAGCGACTGGCAGAACGTAGTCTGGGATGCAACCTCACTTACAGATGGCGAAGACGGGATTTCAACCGCTTGGTCTATTGCATGGGGCTTCCAAGCTGATTTTTCTCCTGAGTGGAATGCGGCCATTCAAGCCTCTTTCGCCAACGTTCGTCCAAATCAGCTCTGGAATCAAAATCAATGGGATGTAGTTGGTAAGATTGGTTGGACACCAGTGAGCGGCTTCGAAATCGGCACTGAAGTTGCGTATCGTAACCTAGGTTTGGGTGATCTTTATCCAGATAACACAATCAACAATGGTAACCCAACTCGCCCAATCGGCCAACAAGATATCATCTCAATCCTGCTCCGTGTTCAACGGGACTTCTGAGGCCACATGTCAGAACCCATCGATTGCCTAGTGTAATCGAGAATACGAACTGGAAGAGGCGGATCATTGATCCGCCTCTTCTGGTTTTTGTCGTAAAAACTAGTGACGACCAAACAAGCGCTCAATATCGGAGAGCTTCAGCTCGATCCATGTTGGTCTGCCGTGATTGCATTGCCCAGATTTTGGCGTTGCTTCCATATCGCGAAGCAGATTGTCCATCTCTTCAGGTCGCATTCTCCGCCCTGCTCTGATTGATCCGTGACATGCCATTGTTGCGGCAACCAGATCCAGCTTCACTCTGATGCGGGTTGAGCTGTCGAACTCCGCAAAATCGTCGGCAAGATCCTGCACAAGCGCTTTGATATTAAGGCGTTTTAGCATGGATGGGGTTTCTCGCACTGCAATTGCCCCCGGACCGAAGCGCTCCAGAACAAGGCCAACTTCTTCAAGCTCTGACGCACGCTCTTCTAGTCGTGCGACATCCTCTTCAGGGAGATCGACAATTTCCGGGATAAGGAGCATCTGCCGAGACACATCGCGTTTCGACAAGTCCTCTTTTAGTTGTTCATAGACAAGACGTTCGTGGGCTGCGTGCTGGTCTACGATGACCAACCCGTCTTTAGTTTGCGACACGATGTAAGTTTCGTGGATTTGCGCCCTGGCAGCTCCAAGCGGGAAATTTTCTCGGTCTTCCAGTAACTGATGTCCATGGGCTCGTGAGTCTGCGGATGGCGCGTCGACCAGTTGATAGGCCTGTGTGCCCTGCTCGTTCTCTGGCAACTGCGACTGATCCATTGGTGCTGAATAAAGTGCATTGGCTTCCATAAGACCCAACTGCATTTCGCTGGATCCAACTTCCGGAATATCTGCAGCACTCCACACACCTGCAGTACTCTCTTCCGGTCGATAGGACGATTGTTGCCATGAGTAGTTTTGAGGGGCTTCTCTATTGCCTTGCGGCGTATGCATAGATGCGCCTGAATGAACATTGAAGCCTGCGCTTTGTCCCATTGGGCGAATGGCGTTAATTGCAGACTGGGTGTTTGCAGTGGATGCTCTAAAACCTGACTGAACGAAGGCATTCTTCAGAGCACCGATCATCAGTCCACGAACCAGCTGACCATCTCGGAAGCGTACGTCTGCCTTTGCCGGATGTACGTTTACGTCTACTTGGTGAGGGTCAAGATCGATGTTGAGCACTACAATCGGGTGGCGATCACGAGATAGCACGTCTGAGTATGCTGCTTTCAGGGAGCCTAAAAGCAATTTATCTCTTACCGGACGGCCATTTACGAAGAAAAACTGGTGCTGTGAGTTGGCGCGGTGGAAGGTCGGCAGGCCTGCATATCCGTACAGATGTATCCCTTCCCTCAGCGCCTCAATCTCCATAGCGTTCTTTGTAAACTCTGCACCGAGTATTTGTCCGATCCGGGCGAGATCTGCGTCATCTCCGGTACAAGCTGGCAGTTCCAGTTGCCGGCGATCTGATCCAGAGAGTGAGAATCTCACTGTTGGATTTGCAAGAGCGATCCGCTTGATGATTTCTGTGATCGCTGTTGCTTCAGCACGGTCAGACTTTAGGAACTTCAGACGCGCGGGTACGGAGAAGAAGATATCTTTTACTTCGACGCGCGTTCCGGAGTTTAATGCAGCTGGCTCAATATCATTGTCCTGACCGCCTTCAACTTCGATTTTCCAGGCGTGAGGTTCCGAGGCATGGCGTGTGGTTATTTCCAAACGTGAGATTGCGCCAATGGATGGCAGCGCTTCTCCGCGAAAACCCATGGTCCGGATGTCCATGAGATCATCTTCAGGCAGTTTGGATGTGCAATGGCGGCGAACGGCGAGTTGAAGGTCTCCCTTCGTCATGCCTGCACCATTGTCTGTAATGCGCAGCAGGCTTTTGCCACCGGTCGCAGTGACGATCTCGATGCGCGTAGCACCAGCATCAACTGCGTTTTCAACCAGCTCTTTGACGACACTTGCAGGCCGCTCGATCACTTCACCAGCGGCAATTCTGTTAATTGTCGTATCGCTAAGTTGTCTTACCGCCATAACCGCTCCGTCTCAAAGGTTGTTCCGCATATACATGGCGTATCCAAATCATATTTGTGACAGAGATTTGCGCTCAATATCAATGCGAGATGAGCAGTGATTATATCTACTTGTCGTCGCCACCTGCTCAGGCTATGAGGATTTGGCTCAACTCTACTCTTTTTTCAAGAGCGTATCCAAGTTTCCTCCAAGAGAACATCATATGAAGCAGCAATCCCCCATCACTGGCCTCAGCCAGATTGCAGATCAATTCAACGGCATTCTATGTGATGTCTGGGGTGTTTTACATAATGGAGTGAGCGCATTTCCGGCAGCAATTGACGCACTTGAGACCTATAAGGCGCGTTGTGGCAAGCCTGTCGTTCTGATTACCAACGCACCGCGCCCATCCCATGAGATTGAAGAGCATCTTCGCAGTTTGGGTGTTCCACAAACCTGTTATAACTCGATTGTCTCGTCAGGTGATGTTGTTCAGGCTGATCTGCGCACCATAGATCATGCGAAGGTCTACCACATTGGCCCTAAAAAGAATCATAGCCTGTTTCACGGTGCGAGTTTTGACTTTGTGGAGCCAAATGCTGCGGACATTATCGTCTGTTCAGGTTTGAATGACAGACGCGTGGAAGAGCCAGAGGATTACCGCTCTCATTTTGAAGAGTTATTGAAGCTGGATCTTCCGCTCATTTGCGCTAATCCAGACATTGTTGCTGAACAAGGCGACAAGTTGGTCTGGTGCGGAGGCGCACTCGCAAAGCTTTATGAAGAGATGGGTGGCCGCGTCATCATTACGGGAAAGCCTTTTCATCCGATCTACGACATGGCGCGGGCAGAACTGAATGTACACGCAGGCAGAGCGCTTGAAAAAACTGAGATTCTGGCAATTGGTGACGGTTTACCGACTGATATCAAAGGTGCGAATGCCCAAGGTATCCCCGCGCTATTTTTGACAGAAGGTATTCATGCAGCTGATCTGGCAGGGGATGCTGAGGCTGTCTTAAGCATGCTTAAGGCAGAAGGTCTGCATGCGCACGATTTCATGGGACGCCTGAGCTGGTAAGACTAAAGCAGTTTGCATCATTTCAGGTCAACAAACTGCTTTTGAATTTCTTGTTGGTGGGCGGCGCCCACTGACAAACTGATCGCAAGTAAATTCAGGCGAACAGCTTGTCGATATCGTCCTGCTGCACATCACCGAGCATGGCATCAATCTCATCCTGAGAGACACCTTCACCCTTGTGCTGCGGGCCATGGAGGATCAACTCACGCTTGCGGCGTTCTTCGTCAGTTTCTTCGCCGCCCTGTTCACCCTGCGCTTCTTGCTCAAGGCGTAAACGTTCAACGAAGTTGGAAACACGCTCATCAATCGTATTCAGGGTGCTGACAACTTTAGAGATGCGTTGTCCGGTAATATCCTGAAACGCGCAGGCCTGAAAAATCTCCATAACCTGATTGTTGACAGTGTCTTGATAGGCTTGGGCATCCTCAGGATCAGCTGCCATGATGGCTTCAGCTGCTTCCATGATTGAATGTGTTGCTTCCTCTGTTGAAGAAACAATAGCATCCAGCTCTCGGCCAGCATCAGGGATATGATTATCTCTCATATCTGCGACACGAAGCTTACTGATCTCGGCTTTCATCCGCGCAATTTCCGCGCCGATTTCTGCCAGTTCCATGGTCACTGCAGGTTGGATGTGTTCAATGATATCCCCCATTGAACCTGTCATAACCTCTGCAAGGTCCATCACATCAGTTAGTGTGACTTCGCTAGACTTCTCACGGCTTTCTTCCAGAAAATCGATGAGTTGCTGAATATCAATTTTGGTCAAAACACTCTTCCCTTTGCCTGTGTAGGGAACGTCTCCTCCAGCAGGCAAAATCGCCTGCTGGGTCGGAGCTCTACCCGACCTTGTAACCGGTCAGTTGGGTGCACAGAAGGGTTGGGGCGCTACCGTTATCGCGTCCTCACCCCAGCCCCTATTCTTCAGTTGTGCGCAAACAATTTACTCAGCGAAAACCGCTTCGATTTTGCCTTTAAGAGTTTGCGCATTAAACGGCTTAACGATGTAGTTGTTAACCCCTGCCTTTTTAGCAGCGATCACGTTTTCCGTTTTAGACTCAGCCGTCACCATAATGAATGGCGTCTTACTCAGAGCAGCATCCTGCCTGACCTGCTTGAGCAGTTCATAGCCAGTCATAGGTTCCATGTTCCAATCCGAGATCACCAGGCCGTAACGGCGCTGCTTCATTTTCTCGTAGGCCTCAGTGCCATCAGCCGCATCATCGATGTCCGCAAAGCCAAGTTGCTTCAACAAGTTCCGAATGATTCGAATCATGGTCTTATAATCATCGACAACCAAAATTGGCATCTGAAGATCAAGGGCCATGTACAACTCCATATTCTCAAGAGGCTGTCGTTGCCTCTCTGCTATACTCACGGCGACCACGACATTGTTCGGTCACACTGGACGCAGGTGTCCTTCCAAATTAAAAGGGGTCCCCACCAATTCAACTTCGCGAAATTAACCGCCCTACGTTATAGTTAGGTTAATTTATCCAATACGATTTCAATAATGCTAAAAGCCTAATTGTTTTTTAGAGGTCTGCTTACTAGCTTTTCTGCGCGTTTTACCGGCAATTTTGCCTGTGGTTAATCCGAGGAAACACTATGCTCAGCCTCCGCCCGCTTGCCTATGAAGACCTTTCCGTCGGCATGACCGAAGTTTTTGTAAAGCACGTCAGCTCCCAGGACATTGTAGGATTTGCGGAGGTTTCCGGTGACAGAAACCCAATCCATTTGTCGGAGCATTTTGCAGCAAAGACCCCTTTCAAAACTCGTATTGCGCACGGTCTTTACACCGCGAGCCTTATCTCAGCCGTACTTGGAACGCGATTACCGGGCCCAGGTGCAATTTATTTGTCTCAATCTTTAAATTTTCGCGCGCCTGTGTATATCGGCGACGATATTGAGGTGCGCGTGAGCGTCGCAGAGCTGATCGACAAGGGCAATCGCGCTAGGTTGGATTGCCAATGTTTGGTCGAAGGCAAAGTGGTTTTGGAGGGGGAAGCGATGGTCAAAGTCCCTGCCCGTGCGGACATGGATATTCCGCTCTAAGCTGAAATTCCTGCACAGAACTTAAAGTTTCTTGTGTCCGGCTCGGCAAACTCCATCTCAAGAGCTTGACGAGGCGGACTTCTCACGGCACCGTCTCGCAAAATTCTAGATATTTAGAGTGTGTTGCGCTCTATGCATTCGTGCATCAGACTCTAAATCTGTCTATTCACGCGTATTCTTATCCGAAAACCGGAACCACTTTTCGGAAATACGCTTTAGCGGGAAGTCAATTCATGGGTGAGCCGATCAAGCAGGCGCATTCTTTTCAGCATATTACCGACCTTGCGCAGTTTCCCGACAAACTGCGCAGCGGCGTTGTTGCTATTGGGAATTTTGATGGTGTTCATCGCGGACATCGGGCTGTCCTTGATTTAGCGCGTGATGAAGCTGCAAAGCGCGGTGTTCCGGCCCTCGCCATGACATTTGAACCACACCCACGCACCTTCTTCCGGCCTGATCAACCTGTGTTTCGTTTGACGCCTTCACATGTCAAAGCTGAGATTTTTGAAGCGGAACATCTGGACGGGGTGATCGAACTGCCCTTTACAAAAGAGTTTGCCGGTATGGCCGCTGAGGATTTTGTGAAGGACATTCTGGTTGGGCGCCTTGGCATTTCCCAGAGCATTACTGGCTATGACTTCCACTTTGGGAAGGGGCGGCAAGGAACACCTGAGTTTCTTGAGCAAGCTGGTGAAGCTCATGGATTTGCCGTGACCATCGTTGGTGCAGAGGGTGACGAAGGGGGGGAGATCATCTCTTCCAGCCGTATTCGAGCCGCTCTTTCTGAAGGTGAATTGGCTGTGGCGAACGGCTTGCTTGGGTATCGTTATTTTGTTGAAGCAACCGTTCAACATGGTGAGAAGCGTGGCCGCGAGCTGGGATACCCAACTGCGAACCTAAAGCTTGCCGATAATTGCGAGCTGAAAGAAGGCGTTTATGCCGTTCAGATCAAAATTGACGGCGTGATGCATGATGGTGTGGCCAGTTTTGGCCGTCGTCCAACATTTGATGATGGCGCACCGCTGCTTGAAGTGCATGTGTTTGACTTCACTGGTGACCTCTATGAAAAGCCAGTCACAGTCTGCTTCGTCGGATTTATCCGTGCCGAACTTAAATTTGACGGTATTGAAGCCTTAATTAGCCAAATGGATCAGGATAGTGCTGAGGCACGGGCAATGATTGCATCGATGCGCCCACTCTCTCATCTGGACCAAATGCTCAATGCCGGCGGGTAATCCCTCCCTTTAGAAAGATAGTTCATGACATCAGCGGCTACGAGAGCTGGCACCGCCAGCTCTGATAATGTGTTGCACGGCGTGCTGCTCATGATCTGCGGATTGCTCATTCTGTCGAGTACCGACGGGGTGGTGAAGTATCTGGCAGAGTTTTTCTCGCCTTTGACTGTCGCTTTCTTTCGCTTTGCTGTGCAACTTGTCATTATTCTGGCAATCGCTCCTTTTCAGAAGCGGAGCTGGCGGAGCCTCGTGAAGGAAATGACCCTTCCCTTGTTTTGCCGTGGTCTGCTGCTTGCAGTTGGCTCAGTCTTCATGGTGTTTGGGTTGAAGTACCTGCCGCTGACAGAGGCGACAGCAATTTTCTTTGTTCAGCCGGTTATTCTGGTGATTCTGTCCTCAGTGTTTCTGAAGGAAAAAGTTGGCGCTAAACGTTGGATGGCAGTGATGATCGGCTTTGTCGGTGTGCTTGTGATCGTGCGCCCCGGGACTGAGGTTTTCCAACGGGCCAGCCTTCTTGTTCTTGCTGCTGCCTCTACATTTGCCTGCTATTTGATGTTGACGCGTAAACTTTCCGGGCAAGCCTCTCAGCTGGCTATTCAGTTCGCAACCGGCCTTGCTGCCAGCCTCTTTATTCTGCCGATCATCGTTTATGCCTGGCTGACGGGCTTTGGTGGAGATCTGGTGATTGCGGATCAGAACCGCGATTTCACAGTGCCGACTCTGCTTCTGTTCGGCCTTGGCGGAACAGGACTGACTGCGCATGTGTTACTGGTTAAAGCCTTTGAGAGAGCTCCGGCGTCTGTGCTTGCGCCCATCAACTATATTGAAATTATATCTGCAACTATAGTCGGTTACCTGATCTTCAACGAAGTCCCTGACGAGTTTGTCTGGGTTGGCGTTGGTATGCTTATCTGCAGCGGACTGATACTTGCAAATGCAGAGAGAAAACCCTCTCCCTCATAATATTGAGGGGCGGAACAGATACTCTTTAGATAACTGCACTGAATAGCCCGCTACCGGCACTTTCTTTTGGTTGCGCAAAGGAATAGCTGGTGCGTCAATATAGGCCCTTACCCTCTGCGCTGGCTTTGATATGTCAGCGTATCCCCATTATCCGAGAGCAACATGACAACAACAACCGCCTCGACAGATAGTCATACCTCCAATGCCGGGCTACATGGCATTCTGTTTATGGTCGCCGGAATGTCTTTGGCCCCCCTGATGGATGGCACAGCCAAGTATCTCAGTGCGTTCATTTCGCCGGTTGAGGTATCGCTTGGCCGCTTCCTGTGTCAGGCGATTATTGTTCTCGTGATTGCGGGTTTCATGGGCCGTTCGTTCGGCTCTTTGATGAAAGAGGTCAACCGTATTCAGCTGGTGCGCGGTGCTTGTCTCGCAATTTGCTCAATCTTCTTCTTCACCTCTCTTAAGTACATGCCTTTGGCGGATGCGATTGCGATTTTCTTTGTGCAGCCGATGATCCTGACTGTACTTTCGGCTGTTGTTTTGAAGGAAAAAGTAGGCGTGCGCCGTTGGGCAGCCGTTGTGGTTGGCATGATCGGGGCTCTGATCATTATCCGTCCAGGGTCGAGCGCTTTGGGTTGGCCATCTCTGTTGCCACTTGCTGCTGCGACCTCCTTTGCAGTTTATCTTGTTCTGACGCGCAAACTTGCAGGGAGTGCCTCTTTGCTTGGCATTCAGTTCGCGACGGGTATTGCTGGTGTTTTGACGCTGACACCGCTTGTTATCATCGCAAGCCTGCTTGGGTTTGAAGCAGCCGCGTGGACGACACCAGACCTCACTCACCTACCGCTGTTCGTGTTGATGGGCATTATCTCATTTGCCTCACACGGCTGTATTGTGCTTGCGTTTGACCGAGCCCCTGCCTCCGTTCTTGCACCGCTCAGCTATACAGAGATCATCAGTGCAACGATTGTGGGCTTCGTGCTGTTTGGGGACATTCCAGACATGTTTGTCTGGCTGGGTGTGGCTTTGATCTCAGGTGGCGGGCTTTACATTGCACACCGTGAACGGACAGCTGCGAAGCGTCAGGCGGAGAGCGAAGAGCTTGTCGACAGTTCACCCAAGCGTCATTACTGACTTCAGCGCGGCAGCTCCGGCCTTCAGGAAAATTGCCCTTGGTCTTGAGAATATTGAGCTTTGTTGTTAGAGGCTCTTTATTCCTAGGATAAGCGCTGCTAAAAGCACTCATTATGTTAGCCGAGTTTGAAGATAACAGGACTACTCCTTTGACCTTACTCAAGGTGTGCCAATTTCGAATTATTGGCCCGGCCTTCAGTTGAGACGCCCGCTGGCGCCCTGAAGTACCGGGAGACCTCCAACCGTCACAGAGACGGCGGGATTTTCAAACTTGCGCAAATTCCTGCGCTTTACCAAATGCCTATGGGCAAACAAATGCCCACATAAGCGGACTGCCAAATGACCGATACACCGAGCCGCGATTATTCGGACACGCTCAACCTGCCTAAAACTGATTTCCCAATGCGGGCAGGCCTTCCAAAGAATGAACCTAAGATCCTCGCCAAATGGTTGGACAAGGACCTTTACAAGGTGATGCGCGATCAATCCGCAGGTCGCCCTAAGTTCATCCTGCATGATGGCCCTCCTTATGCGAACGGCAACATCCATATTGGTCATGCGCTGAACAAGACCCTGAAGGACATCATCAACCGCTCCATGCAGATGCAGGGTTTTGATGCGAACTACGTTCCTGGCTGGGATTGTCATGGTCTGCCGATCGAATGGAAGATCGAAGAGCAGTATCGCAAAAAAGGCAAAAACAAAGACGCTGTGCCGATCAACGAATTCCGTAAGGAATGCCGTGAGTTTGCGGACAAGTGGATTGACGTTCAGCGTGAAGAATTCAAGCGCCTTGGTATTGAAGCAGACTGGGACAACCCATATCTGACCATGCGCTACGACAGCGAAGCTGTGATTGCGAAAGAACTGATGAAGTTCGCGACATCCGGCCAGCTGTACCGTGGCTCCAAGCCTGTAATGTGGTCTATCGTTGAAAAGACCGCTCTTGCTGAAGCGGAAGTGGAGTATGAAGACCATATCTCCCACACCATCTGGGTGACTTTCCCGGTTGTATCTGGCGATGAAGCGCTGATCGGCAAGAAAGTGGTGATCTGGACAACCACTCCATGGACCATTCCAGCAAACCGCGCGATCTCGTTCTCTAACGACATCAGCTATGGCATCTACAAGGTGACAGAAGCTGCTGAAGACAACTGGGCGAAAGTTGGCGAAGAGTTCATTATTGCTGACAAGCTTGCTGAATCTGTTTTTGAAGCTTCCCGCGTTGATGCCTATGAGCGTGTTTCCGATGTTGATGTGAGCACCATCGAATACTGCGCGCATCCGCTACGTGGTGCAGAAGGTGCTGGCGACTACTTCGACTTCAACGTTCCGATGCTCGCCGGTGAGCATGTCACCGATGATGCTGGTACTGGCTTCGTTCACACGGCTCCTGGCCATGGTCAGGAAGATTTCCAGATGTTCCTGGACAACCGGGAAGCCTTTGCAAAAGCTGGTACTGAACAGGTTCCAATGACCGTTCAGCCGGATGGTTCCTACTATCCGCATGTGCCGCTGTTTGAAGGCAAGTACATCCTTGACCGTAAAGGCAAGGAAGGCTCCACCAACAAAGCTGTTATCGAAAAGCTGACAGAAGTTGGCGGTCTGATGGCTCGTGGGCGTGTGAAGCACTCCTACCCACACTCCTGGCGCTCGAAAGCTCCTTTGATCTTCCGTAACACGCCGCAGTGGTTTGTTTACATGGACAAGGAACTTTCCGAGGAAGCCAAAGGGGACACACTGCGTGCCCGTGCGCTGAAGGCAATTTCTGAGACCCGTTTTGTGCCAGCAACCGGTCAGAACCGTCTGAATGCCATGATCGAAGCCCGCCCTGACTGGGTTCTTTCCCGTCAGCGTGCATGGGGCGTGCCGATCACCGTGCTTGTGAACAAGGAAACTGGTGAAGTTTTGAAGGACGAAGCGGTCAACGCACGTATCTTTGAAGCTTTCCAGAATGAAGGTGCAGATGCATGGTTTGAAGAAGGCGCAACGCAGCGCTTCCTTGGCGATGCATATGATGCTGAGAACTTCGAAAAAGTCGAGGACATCCTCGACGTGTGGTTCGATTCCGGTTCAACACACGCCTTCTGCATGGAACGCCGCGAAGACCTGAACCCGAACCGTAAAGGTTTGGGTGGTGACGACTACGTTCTGTACCTTGAAGGTACCGATCAGCACCGTGGCTGGTTCCACTCTTCCCTCTTGGAAAGCTGTGGTACTCGCGGTCATGCACCATATGACGCTGTTCTCACCCACGGTTTCACCATGGATGAGCAAGGCCGCAAGATGTCCAAGTCTTTGGGCAACACGGTTGCGCCTCAGGACGTCATCAAGCAGTACGGCGCGGACATTCTGCGTTTGTGGGTTGGTTCAGTCGATTATGCTGAAGACCAGCGTATCGGCCCTGAGATCATCAAGACCAACGTTGATGCCTACCGCAAGATGCGTAACACTCTGCGCTTCATGCTTGGGTCTCTTGGTCACTATGACGGCGAAGAGATTGCTCTTGCTGACATGAATGAGCTTGAGCTGTTGATGTTGCACCGTCTGGCTGAGCTGGATGTGCTGGTTCGTGATGCCTATCAGGCGTTCGACAGCAAGCGCGTGTTCTCTGCTCTGTTTAACTTCATGACTGTTGAGCTGTCCGCATTCTACTTCGATATCCGCAAGGATGCGCTGTATTGCGATGCTCCATCTTCCACGAAGCGCAAAGCCTCTCTTTATGTGATTGAGCAGTTGTTCCGTCATCTGACCATGTGGCTGGCACCAATCCTGCCATTCACCATGGAAGAGAGCTGGATCTACCGTTACGGTGAAGCGACAACTTCTGTGCACCTGCAGCAGTTCCCTGCTGTTTCTTCTGCGTGGAGAAACGATGAGCTGGCAGCGAAGTGGGAGAAGGTTCGTGCGGTGCGCCGTGTGATCACTGGTGCATTGGAAATCGAACGCCGTGAAAAGCGGATCGGTTCTTCTTTGGAAGCACATCCAACCGTTTACATTTCAGATGCAGACCTGATGGCTGCTCTGGATGGTCTGGACGCTGCAGAAATCGCGATCACATCCCAGCTGAACCTGTCCTCTGACAGCGCTCCTGAAGGTGCGTTCACGTTGGAAGACACTGCTGGTGTTGGCGTTGTGCCAGGTCTTGCTGAGGGTAACAAGTGTGCCCGCTCCTGGAAGATCCTGCCAGAAGTTGGTGCAGACGCTGAGTATCCTGAGCTGACACTGCGCGATGCGGATGCAATGCGCGAGCTGGATGGCGCGACTGTTTAAGCGAACGATGTGACGAGGGAATTGACCTTGAAGAAACTGAAGTTTTGGGGACATCACAGTTCCCTCGTCCTCCTCCTTGCCATAGCTGGTCTGGTTGTTGATCAGATTGCCAAGTTCTGGGCTGTCGCTCATTTCTCAGGTGGCGGTATTCCTACAATCCCAGTTGGCCCTTTTCTGGATCTGGTTCTGGTCTGGAACAAAGGCGTTTCCTACGGATTTTTCCAGCAAACGACAGAGCTTGGCCGCTGGGGATTGGCAGCCTTTACGGTTGTTGCCTCAGTTTTCATCTGGTTCTGGAGTGCGCGCGCAAGTAATCGGCTGGAAGGTTTCTGCCTCGGGCTGGTTCTCTCCGGCGCCCTGAGCAATGGTTTTGACCGCCTCTATTATGGCAAAGTCGTCGATTACCTCTATTTTCATGTTGGGGAATTTTCCTGGTACGTCTTCAATCTTGCCGATGCATGGATTGTTATTGGCGCTGCTGGTTTGCTGCTCGACACCTTATTTATTGGCAAAAATAAGGATAGCCGGCCCTAAAACTGCCTAATTCTCAATTATATGTGGGGAATATCGGGTGCTTCTGGGCATAACTACACACTTAGGGCCTTCATGGTTTCGTGATTCCTGTTTTAAGGTGGCATCACTGGATTATGAGGACTACAGATTTCGCAGGCTGTCATTTGACCCGTGATGCCTGTCAAACGCCGTTTTGATGGTGATCGGGAAACAAGGGTAATGAAATTGCAAAGCCGTAGCAAAAAATTCGTTGTTCGGGCCACTTTTGTTTGCGGGCTCTCTCTCGCACTATCCGCCTGTATGACAGGTAATGGTGACTTCGATGATGGCACTGAAACCACCGATTTGAGTTTGATGACTGGTGTCTTGAGCGCCGTTGGTCTTGAGTCTCAGAAAAACACTGACATCAAGTACAAAGAGCGTGCTCCGCTTGTTATGCCGACACAGGCTGGCAACCTTCCGCAGCCAGATTCCCGCAAGCTTTCTGAAGTCGCTAGCAACTGGCCGGTTGACCGCTCCAAGGAAGAACTTGAAGAGATCCGCGCGTTCTACAAGGTAGAGCCAGGTGAGCCTTTGAGCATTGAGCAAATGCGCGGCCACCCTGCGTTGGAGAAAGCAGCGGCTCGCCCTCGCGATTTCGCAGCTGAGAAACGTCAGCAGCAGCTTCTTGATGGTGACAAGCTGAGCCCGACTGAACTTGCAGCTCTTGGCAAGCAATATCAGGCTGCCAAAAAACAGCTTGGTGGCAAAGATGTGGAAGCACCGATTTGCGCACCTGGCGATCCAAGTTGTACGCCGACACGCAAGTACCTGACCGAGCCTCCAGTGGCTTACTCCACTCCTGTTGCAGGCGTTGCTTTTGCGACCCCGGAAGTGGACGAAAGCGAAGAAGTTCGCAAAAAGCGTGAAGCAGCAGCAATTGAAGACGGCGCTCGTATCGATATGAGCAAGCAGTAGGAACCTCTCTCACAGAGAGTTCAAGTCTTACTGAAAGCCTGAATAAACTATGAAGCAAGCGCGACAATGTTCGCGCTTTTTTCATTATAGCTGCAATAGATTACGAATAATTCACGAGGAGATTAACCACAATCACGGTATAGGTAGGACAGCTGTGTCCTGCTCATTTTAAAGGGAGCCCCCTACGTGACTGGTCGATCTCTCGCGCTTAAAGCCCTCGCTTTGAGTCTGGTTGTTTTCGCAAGCCCAGTGTTGCCCGTGGCTGCGGATACGACAGGGAAAACTTCAATCGAAGACTTTTCAAAAATACACATCGGCGGAACCGATGTTTCCCAAACCACTCTCGACAATGGCCTTCAGGTGGTTGTCATCCCTGACCGACGCGCCCCGATTGTGACACACATGGTGTGGTACCGCGTTGGCGGAGCAGATGAAAAACCCGGTAAATCCGGCATCGCGCATTTTCTTGAACATCTCATGTTCAAGGGAACCAAGAATACACCAGAGGGTGAGTTCTCCAAAAAGGTTGCTCAGGTAGGTGGTCAGGAAAACGCCTTCACCTCTCAAGACTACACGGCCTATTATCAGCAGGTTGCCAAAGAGCATCTGGAAATGGTGATGGGCTATGAGGCCGATCGCATGTCCAACCTGATCCTGACCGAAAAGCAGGTTGATCCGGAACGGGATGTGGTGCTCGAAGAGCGTTCCCAGCGTGTGGACCGCAGCCCTGCGGCCAGACTATCTGAGACATTCGATCAGGTCCTGTTTCCGAACAGCCCCTACGGTATTCCGGTGATTGGCTGGAAAAACGAAATTCAGGCGCTGAACAAAGACGATGCTATCGCCTTTTACGACAAGTACTACACACCAAACAACGCAATCCTGATTGTTGCCGGTGATGTGACTTCGGAAGACGTTCTGGCCCTCGCCAAGAAGACCTATGGCAAGGTTGAGCAACGTGCAGACCCGGGTCCACGTGATCGTCCGCATGTCCAGATCGTGCCAGGTAATCGCGAAGTCAGCCTGCAGAGTGATCAGGTTGCCCAGCCAAGCCTGCAACATGGCTGGATCGTACCAAGCTCGACCACTGCTGAGCCGAGTGACTCTGAAGCTCTTGAAGTGCTTTCAGACATTTTAGGTGGCGGTGCTAACAGCCGGCTTTACAAAGCGCTGGTGATTGAAGGCGAAGTCGCGACCAGTGCTGGAGCCTGGTACCAATCCACCGCTTTGGATGACACCCGCTTCATTCTTTACACCTCTCCCAAAGATGGTGTTGAGCTGGAAGAGTTGGAGAAGCGTGCTCTGGCAATCGTGAATGATGTTCTTGAGAATGGTGTGACAGCTGAAGAAGTGGAACGCTCTAAACGCTCTATGCTGGCCTCTGCCATTTACGCACAAGACAAGCAAGACGTTCTGGCGCGCATCTTTGGGACAGCTCTGACCACAGGCGGTTCTGTTGAGAAGGTTCAGACCTGGCCTGCTCGCATTGCCAAGGTGACACCTGAACAGGTTCAGGCAGTTGCGCAGAAGTACCTTAGTGAAACCAGTGTGGCGAGCTATCTGATGCCTGCTGCAAAACCTGAAAATGCAGAGTGAGAGGGGACGCTCGATGAAAGCTAAAGTTCTTATGGCGGCTTCTGACTCCGCTTCCCACATGACGGCAAGTTTGTTTGCATTGCTGGCCTTGTCATTCATGTTCGTCGCTACCTTTGTGCAGAACAGTCAGGCCATCGAAATCCAAGAGGTTAAAAGCCCAGAAGGTATCACAGCCTGGTTGGTGGAAGACTATACTGTTCCGATCATCGCGCTGAACTTTGCGTTTGCAGGTGGTAGTTCTCAGGATCCAGATGCCAAACTGGGTGTGACCAACCTCTTGAGCACCATGCTTGATGAAGGGGCTGGTGATCTGGATTCTCAGGCCTTTCAGGGACGCCTTGAAGATTTGACTATGAGTCTGTCCTTCAGTTCTGGCCGTGACTTCTTCTATGGGTCCTTCCAGAGCTTGCAGGCCAATAAAGATCACACCTTCGAGATGCTTCGTCTGGCTGTGAATGAGCCACGTTTTGACAATGAACCGCTTGAGCGAATGAAAGCACAGACGGTCTCTGGCATTCGTCGCAGCCTAAAGCGCCCAGATGCTTTGGCTGGTCTGAATTTGTCCAAGACCATCTTCCCGGATCACCCTTATGGCCGCCCAAGCCGAGGAACAGAGAATACGGTTGCCAAGCTGACTTCTGATGATTTGAAAACACAGCGTGCAAAGATCTTTGCAAAAGGCTCTTTGAAGATCGGCGTTGTGGGAGCCATTAGTGCTGATGAGCTGGCCAGCGTTCTGGACAAAGTCTTTGCTGATTTGCCTGAAAACGGTGATCTGGTTACCATTCCCAATGTGGAGCCTGTGACAGACAAAGCTGTTCACGTTGACTTTGAGAGCCCACAGACTTCCATTCAGTTTGCTCTGCCGGGTTATGAGCGTCATGATCCGAAATTCATGTCTGCCTTCGTCATGAACCACATTTTGGGTGGTGGCTCATTCTCCTCATGGCTCTATGATGAAATCCGTGAGCAGCGTGGCCTGGCTTATTCTGTTGGTTCTTATCTGGTTCCTTACAAGCATGCAGCGCTGCTGATGGGGTCTACCGGCACACGTTCAGACAAAGCCGGTGAAGCGATTGATATCATCAAAAAGCAGATGGTGCGGATGGCGCAGACTGGTCCTACGCCGGCAGAACTTGAAGAAGCTAAGTCCTATCTGACCGGTAATTATGCGCTTAACTTTGACAGCTCCAGCAGCATTGCCCGTCAGCTGACAGGCATTCAGACGCAGGAGTTGGGCATCGATTACATCGACAAGCGCAATGAGATGGTTGAAGCAGTGACACTGGAAGGTGTTCGCGAGGTTGCTCAAGACATGTTTGATGGCATTGAGCCAACCTTTGTTACGGTTGGCAAACCACTGAACTAACCTTCATTCAAAACAAGAAAAACAAGCAGGCGAGTTGATGAAAATCAGCTCGCCTCTTTCTTTAGCGAGCGTGGGTTTGGCGCGCCTTGCAGAACGTCTGCACGGACTGGACGTGGCGGTGAGAACAGGAAGCCCTGTGCACAGCGGATGTCCATTTCCAGAAGCTCCAGCACAGCGCCTTCGCTCTCCACGTGATCCACGATCAGCTCAATGCCATAGCGTTGCAGCAAACTGCCAAAATCAGCCGGATGGATGTTGCTTTTGGCCAGATCATCTTCATGCAACAACAGGCGCGATGCGTGCAGCTTTGCAAAGCGGAATCCGCGATCAGCCAGAGCGCGGAAGTCCATGCGCAGATCGGTGATGCGGTCTACAGAGAACCGGAAGCCTAGCTCAGCCAGAGCAGCGAGGCTCTCATACTCAATCGCGCTCATGACGGCGACATCAGCCTGCGAGAATTCGAAGATCAACAGATCTGAGTATGTGTCGTTGGCGCGCACGAACTCCAGAAAGCCCGGGAAGAAGTTTTCATCCATGAGCGTGCTTGGAGACAGGTTACAGAACAAACCTGCTTCTCTGTTGCGGGTTGCCAGACGCTTCAGGATCTGAAGGGAACGGAACAACAAAATGTTGTCGATCGCTGGCATTTGGCCGGTGCGGTCCGCTTCCTGAAGGAACTCGATTGGCTCCAGCGTGTCGCCATTGGCTTTGCGCAGACGCGTCAGGGCTTCGTAATAGCGAACACGGCGCTGTGGCAATGTCACGATTGGCTGGAGGTAAAGGTCCACCCTGCCCGCTTCGATGCTTGCGCGAATTTCTTCTGCCAGAGCGGCATTGGGATGGTGCATGCGCGGAGCTGCCGGGCGCTTCATCTCTGGTGCGCGCGTCTCAGCAAACGGTTCCTGCACTGCAGCCATCGGTTGACTTGCTGCCATCGGCTGGCCTGCTGCGCTCGCAAATGCAGCAGCTGCCTGACTGGCCAGATCAACAGATGGTTCTCTCACCGCTGCCTGCGGAGCGGCCAGGCGCTGAGCTGGTTGAGGCTGAAGCTGTGCCTGCTTGGTGCGCTGGTCCTCGATGGCAATGCCCTGATCCTCGATCCGGGTTTCCATGTCAGCCATGGCTTCGGCCATCTGCTTCACCAGAGAACCGATTACCTCCACTTCAGCAAACAGCGGGTCGATCTCTTCCCGTGTGCGACGCGGAATGTTGTGCTCGACGCCAGTGAGGCGGCCTTCGAGGTTCCCGACATCATCATCGATGACTGCAATCCGCTCTTCCAAGCGATTGACAGCCTCAGATACCGCGGATTTTTCCTGAGAGCGGGTCAACATGAAATGGATGAAGATCATGGTGCACATCGCCGTGAAGGCAACGGTGATGGCCTCGCCAACCGGACGCGCAAAAAGGTAGACCATCACAGTGCCACAAGAGGCCGCAATGGCTGAAATAGAAAACAAAATGGAAATGTTCGCCAAGCGCGTCATATCCTCAAGAGTACCTGTTGGTCCGAATCACAAAATACATACCTGAATTTTGCCGTATTTACCGAGGTCGTTCGAACCCTATACCCATTATATTTCTATATAAAACCCGCGTTGTCCCCGCAAGAATGACAATAGAGCTACATATATCATCAGCGCATACGATTTTCGTCACAATCCCGAGCTGAACTTCGGCGCGCGATTCTGGCGAACAATGATGTTTATCGGGTAAGAAAGTTGCTCGAAGCGTTCTGCGTGAAAGAAATTAACTGCATAATGCAATCAACCTCGAAAACGAAAAGGGTTTGTTTACCCTGTTTGCACAAACTCAGGGTGTCGAATGATTTTCGACCTGATGTATTGATTTTTGAGGTTGCCTGCCAATGGGATCCCCCAAAGCTACCAATAGGTTTTTGAACGCCTGTGTCGTCGACACTAATCGTGCAGAGGCTCGTAAAACCAGTAGTGCTTTGTCGAAGCATGTTACCAGCGGACAACCTGCGCATGTTCTTGCGAGCAAAGAACATGCTGTCGCCTTTTTGCGACATACCCCAATCAATATCGTTATTGTCGATCTTGAATGCATCGGTGGGGAAGCCGAGCTTTCCGAGATTGTCGCTGCTGCGCCGCGCGCGGTTATGATTGCGGTCAGTGCCAAGGGGTCTGTGAGCCGTGCCATGAATGCCATGCGCAATGGCGCCCATGACTTTTTGACCAAACCCTACACAAACGAAATGCTTTTGGAGAAACTTGAAGCACATCTGGGTGTCTTCAAGAGAGCGGCACCCTCTCCTTCCCTTTCAGCCGCGACTGGCTCTGAGGCGATTGTCTCCAGCGACACGTCTGGAACAGCTGCTCAGTTTGAAGGGTTTGTTGGTGCTTCCAACCGCATGCAAAGCGTTTATGCGCAGATCAACCGGATGGCCACATCCAGTGCGCCAGCCTTCATTACCGGGGAATCAGGTACAGGCAAGGAATTGTGTGCACAGGCGCTGCACGCCAGATCTGCACGCAAAGGCGGGCCTTTTGTCGCAATCAACTGTGGAGCGATTCCGGCCAATCTGATGGAGTCCGAGATCTTCGGTCATGCACGCGGTGCCTTTACCGGAGCAGATGAAGCCAGAGCTGGTGCAGCAGAGCTTGCCGATGGGGGAACTTTGTTCCTTGATGAGATCGGTGAAATGGAACTCTGCCTGCAGAGCAAGCTTTTGCGTTTCCTTCAGACCGGCTCCATTCAACGGGTTGGAGAGCATAAACCACGCTCGCTGGATCTGCGCGTTATTTGCGCAACCAACAGAGACCCGAAAACAGAGATCACTGCTGGTCGCTTCCGTGAGGACCTGTTCTATCGTCTCCACGTGCTGCCGATCCGACTGCCCGCTCTTCGGGAGCGCCGCGAGGACATACCGTCCCTCGCTCAAACATTCCTGAAGAAGTATGCAGCAGAAGAAAATCGCAGATTTCAGCGTTTTTCGACCTATGCAGAGGCTCTTTTACTGCAGCACAGCTGGCCGGGTAACGTGCGCGAACTGGAGAATGTCATTCGCCAGCTTGTGGTCATGAATGATGGTGATGAAGTCACTGAACTCATGCTCTCTCCTTTGTTGCGTGACCAGGCTGTTCCTGTTCTTTCCGAGATTGCCTTCAGCGCAAGCGAGCCTATGCCTTCCATGGGGCGGTCTATCGAACCGTTGTGGTTTCAGGAAAAGCAGATTATCGAGACCACGCTTGAAACTTTTGACGGCAACATTGCCCTTGCAGCTGCCGCCTTGGAAATCAGCCCCTCGACCATCTACCGAAAGAAGCAATCCTGGGCTGAACGGGCCGGTGCCTGATCAATTGCGTGGTAATTGCTTAACCATCGCATGAGGAATGTCTTCGTGACGCATGTCTAAGCTGCCTCAACAAATGGGGCAGTATTGTCTCCCTTAGATTTAAGAGCTATACCACCGCCAAGAATCAGGTGAGTGCCGCAGATATTGTGTTCTGCTGGCTCTAGGGGGCTAACAATGCCATTTACAGTGAGAGGGATGTCAGCTTACGCAAAAGCTGCAGCCTGTTCTATTTTTGCGGTTGCTTTGTTGGGTAGCGCTGCATCTGCTGAAGACAAGAGTGCGCCGAGCGCTGGCTTTAAAGCTGCTCAGGACGCCTACACCATTGCCTGGCAGCAGCAGCCACTCGCTTTTACGGCAGCAAAATTCATCGCACTACCAGCTGAGAGTTATGGGGCTTACACACCTCTGGAGACGGCAGAGTTCCAGAGCGGTGATCCATTGACCGTTTATGCTGAGCCTGTTGGCTTCTCTTACAAAGAGATGGGCAGCACATATGCGATTGATCTGAGCGTTGATTTTGAACTGCGCAACACCACTGGTCAGGTGCTTGCTTCTCAGGACGGGTTTACCGCCCTGCACTCTGTAAGCTTCAACCAAATCCGCGAGTATCAGACATCTTTGAGCTTCAACCTTAAAGGGCTGCAAGCTGGAGACTATGTGCTGAAGGTGCAGTTTAACGACGAGAACTCGGAAAAGTCCGGCAGCTTTGAACTTCCGTTTTCCATGAAGGACGCGCCTCTTCAGAATTAGAGCATGTTGCGTTCATATGCATTCACGCACCAAGCTCTAACTCTTTAATTTTGCGCGTATTCTTATCCAAAAACCGGAACCACTTTTCGGGAACACGCTCTAAGACCTGAAAGCTTCCTGTTAAAGTTCAAAAGCTGGCTTTAATCTTAAAGCCGGCTTTTCTTTTGCGCTGATTCCAGAAAATCCCGTGCAGGCAGCACAGACAGTCCATTCGTCTAGGGTGAGTTGAGACTGTACCCAAATTGCCCCCAATTTCTCGCAGTATTCCTATAATTTTTGCGCTCCAGAATATTTTTTTGCTGCTCTCTCCTTGACTATACCAGAGGGTGAAACTACATCATTTCACGGTTGTTAGCACTCTGCCTTTGGGAGTGCTAATCACTGTGGGCCCGCAAGGTTTCACCCACTCTCAAAGTTTTTAACCTTCGCGTCCGGGCGTTGCCTAAAAGGGGCGCTCGCGTATGAGAGGAAGAGCCAATTATGAAGTTTCGTCCGCTACACGACCGTGTTGTCGTTCGCCGCATTGAGTCTGAAGAAAAAACAGCTGGTGGCATCATCATTCCTGACACTGCAAAAGAAAAGCCACAGGAAGGCGAAGTTATCGCTGTTGGCGCTGGCGCACGTAAGGACAACGGTGAGCTGATCGCTATCGACGTTAAAGCTGGTGACCGCGTTCTGTTCGGCAAATGGTCCGGTACTGAAGTTAAGATCGACGGTGAAGACCTGCTGATCATGAAGGAATCCGACATCATGGGTATCCTGGCTTAATTCCAGGCCATTGTTGAGACCCTACGATCCCTTCTGTTATTCAAGAATTTAAGTGAGACAAAACCATGGCTGCTAAAGAAGTCAAATTCGGCTCCGATGCCCGCGACAAGATGCTTAAAGGCGTCGACATCCTTGCAAACGCTGTAAAAGTTACCCTCGGCCCTAAAGGTCGTAACGTTGTTCTGGATAAAGCATTCGGCGCACCACGCATCACCAAAGATGGTGTTTCTGTTGCGAAGGAAATCGAACTTGAAGACAAGTTCGAAAACATGGGCGCACAGATGGTGCGTGAAGTTGCTTCCAAAACCAACGACATTGCTGGTGACGGTACAACAACTGCGACTGTTCTGGCGCAGGCTATCGTTAAAGAAGGTGCAAAGTTCGTTGCTGCTGGCATGAACCCAATGGACCTGAAGCGCGGCGTTGACATGGCAACTGCTGCTGCTGTTGCAGACCTGACTTCCCGTTCCAAGTCTATCTCTTCTACTGACGAAGTTGCACAGGTTGGCACTATCTCTGCTAACGGCGACACTCAGATCGGTGAAGACATTGCTGAAGCAATGCAGCGCGTTGGCAACGAAGGTGTTATCACCGTTGAAGAAGCTAAGTCTCTTGAGACCGAGCTTGAAGTTGTTGAAGGTATGCAGTTCGACCGCGGTTACCTTTCTCCATACTTCGTCACCAACGCTGAAAAGATGATTGCTGACCTGGAAAAGCCACTTATTCTCCTTCACGAGAAAAAGCTTTCCAACCTGCAGCCAATGCTTCCAATCCTTGAAAGCGCTGTTCAGTCTTCCCGCCCACTCATCATCATCGCTGAAGATGTTGAAGGTGAAGCATTGGCAACTCTCGTAGTGAACAAACTGCGTGGTGGCCTGAAGATTGCTGCTGTTAAGGCTCCTGGCTTCGGCGACCGTCGTAAAGCAATGCTCGAAGACATCGCTATCCTGACTGGCGGTACCGTGATCTCTGACGATCTCGGCATCAAGCTGGAAAACGTAACCATCGACATGCTCGGCACTGCTGACAAGGTGAACATCACCAAGGAAACCACTACCATTGTTGATGGTGCTGGCGAAAAAGCTGACATCGAAGCACGCGTTTCCCAGATCAAAGCCCAGATTGAAGAAACTTCTTCTGACTACGACCGCGAGAAGCTGCAGGAACGTCTTGCTAAGCTTGCTGGCGGTGTTGCAGTTATCCGCGTTGGTGGTGCAACCGAAGTAGAAGTTAAAGAGAAAAAAGACCGCATCGACGATGCTCTGAACGCAACACGCGCTGCTGTTGAAGAAGGTATCGTACCAGGTGGTGGTTGTGCTCTTCTTCGTGCAAAAGCTGCTGTTGAGAAAGTATCTTCCGATAACGTTGACATTGAAGCTGGTATCAAGATCGTTCTGCGCGCTCTTGAAGCTCCGCTTCGCCAGATCTCTGAAAACTCTGGTGTTGAAGGTTCCATCGTTGTTGGCAAAATCCAGGACAACATTGCGGATGAGACCTTCGGCTTCAATGCTCAGACCGAAGAATACGTCAACATGATTGAAGCTGGCATCATCGATCCAACTAAGGTTGTTCGTACTGCTCTTCAGGATGCTGCATCTGTAGCTGGTCTGCTGATCACTACTGAGGCAATGGTTGCTGAACTGCCTAAGAAAGACTCCGGCCCAGCAATGCCTCCAATGGACGGCGGCATGGGCGGCATGGGCGGCATGGGCTTCTAAGCCAAGCCAACCAACGCTTAAACGAATTAGGGCATCCTTCGGGGTGCCCTTTTTTGCATTGTCACAAACAGCTTCAGCTAGGAAATAACAACTCATGAGTGAACTAAAGCAAAAACATCATGATATTTGGCAAGCAGTCAAAGACCAGATGTCTGACACTAAACTGCCGATTAAACTGAGAAATAATGTTCCTGACGGTAGTTACTACGACATCAAATTTGGCATCCCGAACGCCTATCTGAGTCTCCATTACCTGGATGAAGAAAACTGCGCGAAAGTTATGATCAACTTTCGGAATGAGCCCGGCGAGGCCTACTTCAAAGAACTGCTACGCCAAAAAGAACATGTAGAGACAGAAATCGGCGCATCCCTTGATTGGGACCCTGCTGAACATGCCCGATATTGCAGCATCGTGTTATGGAAGAGAGATGTTGATCTTGGCACCAACACAACAATGCCAGAGCTTGCAGATTGGTATGTAACCTGGCTCGGAAACTTCCATATGGCACTCTTCCCTCTACTATCTGCCATTCCCAAATAGCAATCGAAATGAAAGCACCTGAAATGGTGCTCTTATTTTTTGCATTACGCTTCAATTTGCTCGAGTTTTAAACTCTCACCCTGATCTACCAATCTGCTTCAGCTGACAATCGGAAGAGTCTTATATGAAAAATCGCGTGGCTATGGTTTTTGGTTCAACAGGCCTGATTGGTTCTGAGGTGGTTCGGCGGTTGCTTGCCAGTGAGGCGTATGGCGAAGTTCATACCGTTGCTCGCAAAGAGCTGAGTATTGAGAATGATAAGCTTCATGTGCACCTGACCGATTTCAGCGATCTTTCCTCCCTTCAACTACCAACAAACGTGACGGATGTGTTTTGCTGTCTGGGCACCACGCAGAAGAAAGCTGGCTCAAAAGAAGCGTTTTACGCGATTGACTTCCAGCTAGCCTTCGATCTTGCCGGTTGGCTCGTGAGGCTCGTGAGGCTCGTGCGGAGCAGTTTCTCATGGTTTCTTCGATTGGTGCAGCGGCGGGCAGTTCCAACTACTATCTGAAGGTCAAAGGGGAGCTTGAAGAGGCGGTTCGTGGGTTATCTTATCCTTGCACAAAAGTGTTCCGACCGTCTTTGTTGCTTGGTGAGCGTCAGGAACAACGCTTTGCGGAAGGGCTAGCTGGATCGGTACTGCCACACCTTTCGTTTCTCTTCCAAGGCCCTTTGCGGAAGTATCGTCCAATCGAGGGCACAGCAGTTGCACGTGCGTTGGTTGCCGGGGCCCTTGAAGGTGGGAATGGATTTCGCGTTCTGGAAGGTGACGAGATTGCAAAGTTGGCCGGCTGAGCGAAAACTCTTACCCGCGCTCCTCACTCCACCCCATGCGAACCCTGTGTCAATGTCAACGGGGCCTCTCGGGGGTGCCTTTTTTTGCCTTGCAGAAAAGAACACATCGACCTAGTGCTGAATTAAGCGCGAAGTTTTACGTTTCAAACTGTTTCCAATACACGCACTAAGCAAGCTAATTTATGATCAATCATTATAAACCGAGTGAAATAATCTCGATCCCGCATATAAGCATTGCAAGAGCCATTTCAAATAATTGGTTCATTGCTCTCATGAACTTCTTTGGGTTCTATTGTCTCGCTCAATTTCCAGAAGTTTTTCAGTTGGACTTCGGGCGTATAAGTGAAGAAGCACCAAAAATAGCGATAGCCCTTCTAATACTAGCCGTGATTGATGCTCTCTTTCTTTACTTTAGCATCACCCGGATCATGCATAGAAGACAACCGTTTCTGCTCATCGACAACAGCCAAATTATTATAAACAGCCTAGTTTCTTCCAGACATAGAATTACTTTACCTATGGATGAGATTAAAAGAATCTGTTTTGGTAAGGTGAGCTTCGTTGCACAAGGCATTACCACAAGAAAAAACGCAGTCGGCATTGAAAAGAAACCCAGCGACAATTTCAAACTCACACCACTTGAAGAATACAACTTGAGTCAACATGGGTTTCATATTGTTATTTTAGAAGATAATCTTGAGTTTGACGCCAAGCACTTAGCAGACCTTATAGCAGAACGTGCAAGTTTGCCTGTTTTACCTATTCTGGAAAAGTAGCAGAAAATCGCCTTTCGCCGTCAGAACTCACCACCTAATGCGCAATTTGAGTTATAAATCTTATCCCCCTCTCCCTAACACACTCCATACTAATCTCATGTCCACGTACACGGGCAGCTGGCGGAGCGACCGTCAGTGTGGCGTGGGCTGGGCGGGGCTACCGGGAGACATAACGCATTCTCCGGCGGGTCCGTTGAAACACCCCTTGAAAGTCTTTAGTGCAGGGACCAAGCGGAAGCTGGTCACCCGATGGGCGTCTACACTGGCAGCTGCTGCTGTCAGGGACAAGTCAAACTGTCCTTTACAGCAACTGCCCTGACTGTGAGATTCGAAGCAAAGCCTTGTGTTTTGTGAGGCCTCACGTTGATGGGTAGGCACCTGCTCCCAATGCCTTTCGGTGGAGACCTTGTTTCATACAAAAACGCCCGGGCGAGGCGACAGTCAATGCCGAAGAAACTAACTTATATAAAATGCGCAGGTATTGCCTGCTCGCCTTGCCCCTCCCGTTTCTCGGGATTTTAGCTTCACCACTGCATGAGAAGTCATGCGGTGCTTTTAGTGCTTGCGGTTTTACTCGCCAGCAACTGGCCTCTCAGCTGTCTTGCTGTCCCCTTTGTGGAACAGCTCGTAGATATCCTCCAGAGAGACACCTTTGGTCTCTGGTGCGCGGCGGATGGCGTAGACGGTTCCGATGCAACAGCATATGGCGAAGAACAGGAAGATCTCGGTGATCGTGAAGAGCTGGTTCAATTTGGGGAAACCGAACACAACAAGGAATGTGAAGACCCAGTTGACAGTTACCGCCACAACCATGCCTTTGGCCCTCAGGTAATTGGGGAACACCTCTGACATGTAGACCCATGGCAGCGGCCCCATGGAGAGGGAATAGGAGATTACGTAGAGGCAAAGACCTGAGACGGACAAAGCCGTGCCAATCCCGTCCCCCATGAGAAAACCTCCCACAATCAGGAACTGAGAGAGTGCGCAGGCGGGCAATCCGTAGACCATCAGGGGTCTGCGGCCAACACGATCAATGAGAAGCAAACTGGCAGCTGCGGCCAGAGCGAGTGCTGCACCAAGACCGACCGTTGCAGATAAGCGGCTTGCTTCCTCAGAAAAGCCCAGGTCACCGAAGAGCTCCGGTGCGTAGAGGATGACGGCATTGATGCCGCTGAGTTGCTGAAACAGGAAGGTGAAGACGCAGAAACTGGTGATAGGCCGGTTTCGTGGATTGATGAGGTCCAGCCAGCCTCCCTTTTGGTCTGCGACTTCGGCGAGATCTTGTTCAATCCGCTTCACATTGCCTTTGACCCATGCCTCAGATCGGGTTGGTTCGATCTTTTCAAAGACGGCCTCAGCCTCTGCTGAGCGCTTTGCCATGACAAGCCAGCGCGGGCTTTCAGGGGCACTCCAGATTCCAAAGAGCAGAAACGCTGCAGGGATTGCGGAAAGGAGGAACATGAACTGCCAGCGATTGATGGCTTCTGCGCTGTAGCCGAGATCAAGTGTGATCAGATTGGAGAGGTAGCCAATCAAGACACCAAAGGAGATCATAAACTGGAACGCGCCAAGCATACGGCCTCTGATCTTGCGCGGTGCAATTTCGGAGACATATTGGGGGCCTGCCATTGAGGACAGGCCAATCCCCATTCCGATGAGAGAACGAGCAAATGTGAGGATGAAAAGGTCTTGCGCAACACTGGATAAGACAGCCCCGGTGATAAAGAACAGGGCTGCAATGATGACCGTTGATCGTCTGCCAAATCTGTCGCTGAGATAGGCGCTCAGGTAGGCTCCGATCAAACCGCCGATGGACAAGGATGCGACCAGAAGCCCTCCCCAATACGCAGAGAATTCAAACTCTGCTTTGATGGGCTCATAAGCGCCAGCGATGACGCCTTCGTTGTAGCCATAGAGCAAACCACAAAGTACGGCGATACATGCCAGGAGGATAATCATGCGCAATCCCTTTAAAGACCAAGGGAAAGTATAGGCGGAGGTCTCTAACCAACCGGAAGACACACAGCCCTGAATTGAGCTGTTTTTCGCAAGACCCCAATAATGTTTGATCATATGCGGGAAAGACAACATGGATAGTTTCGGTGTCTCCATGATGATCCGGTGGCTTAAATTGCACCTGTTAGGAATTATAGCATTGAGCTTTTCGCGGCCTTAGTCTTCAATTAAGCTTCCCGTCACATGATCAGCGCAAGACCTTCCGAAGCGCTTCAACCTTTGCCAACCAGGATTTGCCATGATTGCTCTTCAGGATTTTCCCGCAGCTCGTTTTGACGAGTTTCAGATCATTTCCGTCTCTGAATACGCCCAGGATCTGATGGATAATCGCAGTATGGAAGAACAGGCCGCGTTGAAAAAGGCCGAGGACGGCTTGTTAAAGGCCTTTCCTGAGGGAAAAAGCAACGAACACAACAAGCTGCTTAGCATCGTCAACAAGACGAAGGCTGGCGAAGTGGAAGTTGGTTTTCTCTGGTACTCCCTTCAGGATGATGCGTCTGCCTTCATCATGGATTTTCTGGTTTACTCAGAACATCGGGGCAAGGGGTATGCTTCCAAAGCTCTTGAAGCATTGAAGGCGACGTTCAAGAAAGATGGCCTGACGCGCATTGGTCTTCGTGTCGCTCCTGACAATCACGGCGCCATACGCACCTACTACAAGGCTGGCTTTAACGTGACCGGATGGAACATGTCCTGCGAGTTTTAGTTTGCAGAGCACGCTCTCAGTGATTGACGTTTTGTTGAAGTGACTTCATTTCCGTTGTGGGCGGACGGCTGCTAAGGTTTTGGCAATTCCAATGCATGACCTGATTTAAGGATCTGAGATGATTGCACGCAAAGCTGCAAAAGCCCTTGCCGTTCTTCCTTTGCTTTATGCTGTGAGCCAGCCTGCGCAAGCTGCTGAGACCGAAACCGCAATTTTTGCTGGTGGTTGCTTCTGGTGTATCGAATCTGACTTTGACAAGATCGAAGGCGTTCTTGAGACCACATCCGGCTATACAGGTGGCCGCAGTGCAAACCCGACCTACAAGCAGGTTTCTGCTGGTGGCACAGGTCATATCGAAGCGTTGGAAGTGAAGTTTGATCCGGCCAAGGTGTCTTATGAAGAGCTGCTGACAGCTTTCTGGCATTCTGTTGATCCAACAGATGCTGGTGGTCAGTTTTGTGATCGTGGTGAGAGCTATCAGACAACCATCTTTGCAACCTCCCCTGCGCAGCTGAAAGCGGCAAAGGCCTCTAAGAAAGCGCTTGGAAAATCAGGTGAGGTCAACCGCCCGATTGTAACACCAATCCGCACTGCAGCGCCGTTTTATGATGCAGAAGATTATCATCAGAACTACTACGAGAAGAACCCGATCCGCTACAAGTTCTACCGCTACCGCTGTGGCCGTGATCAACGCGTCAAACAGGTCTGGGGTCCAAATGCTTACAAAGGTATCCCCGGAGAGCACTAAGGGCTTAGTATAGAACTTAAGAAGGCCAGAGGCATTGCTCTGGTCTTTTCTTTTAGGTGTATTGCTGCACGTCGGGAAAGCTCCCTACTCTTCGTAGTACATGCGATAGATACCGCCGGCAGAGTCATCTGAGATCAATAATGACCCGTCGCCAAGTTCGACCACATCAACCGGGCGGCCCAGATAATCGCCGCTGGCATCAATCCAGCCCGTGGCGACAATGCTTGGTGCTCCAGCTTCCTCTTTCTCGTTGATGGGCACAAACACTACGCGTGCGCCAATTGGCACTGAGCGGTCCCATGAACCGTGCTGTGCGATGAAGACGCCGCCCTTGTATTCTTCAGGGAACATATCGCCCTGATAGAACGTCATGCCCAAACTTGCGGCATGGGCGTCCAGCTCAACTTCCGGGTTCACCACACCACTTGGGACAGGCTCATCAATATAGTGAGGAGTACGGACCGTTCCACCGCCATACCATGGGAAGCCGTAGTTCTTGCCCGGCTCGGTGCCTTTGTTCAGCTCCTCAGGCGGGATGTCATCTCCCATGCCATCCACCTGATTGTCGGTAAACCAGAGATTGCCGGAGTTTGGATGAAACTCCAATCCTACGGAGTTTCTGATCCCGGTCGCGTAGACCTGACGATCCATACCATCTGCGGTGATGGAGATAATGCCGCCAATGCCGAGGCTGTCATAGAGTTTTAGCTTCATCTTGGGCGGGACATTGTAAGGCTGTCCGAGCGAGATATAGATGCGGCCATCCGGGCCCTGATCACACACACGGGAGGAGTGATTATAGCTTTCTTCAGAGGGAGGGATAAGCATACCCTTGCCGACTAGCACCTTCACCGCAGGCTTGCCCTGCTCTTTGTTTTCCAATGCCTTCGGAAAACTCAGGACACGGTTTTGCTCTGCAAGGACCAACGAGCCATCTTTTGTGAAGCACACACCATTGGGGATGATGAAGGACTGATCTGGAGCGAATTGGCGAACTTCCGCAGCTTTCTTGCCCTCTTTATCCGGAGTAACGACCCAGACTCTGTCCGTAGTCGTCCCTACAAAGACAGTTTTGCCATCAGCTGCGACTGCCATATGGCGGGCGTCAGGAACGGCAGCGTAAGGTTCGATATGGAAGCCTTTGGGCATGACCACAACTTTAGTGTTGCGAGCCAGAGTTTTCTGCTCTTCAGAGACCTGCTCCACAAACTCCGTTTTGACACCATCGACCATTTTGGTGGTCGTTGCTGCCAGAGATGTGGTTAGCAGCAAGGCGTAGGCGCACCCTGTCAGGACTCCAAAGAGAACGGGCTTTGTGGTGCACATCGTTTTTTCCTTCCTGAAGGGCCTAGAAATTTGACTGAGAAAATTGATCGGAATATTTGGAATGCTCTGCCTTTTTGAGCTGCCACTATGCGCTCATTCAAAGTCTGAGGAGAATACTCAGATATGACGGGAATTCAGTTTATAGAACCACAAAAATTGAAGATATTCACTTAGCGGAAGTTGCGTTTTGTGGTGCTAGAATACGACATGACGTAAATTTGAAAGTGTGGACAAAGAACAAAGGAAAGGTGCCCACTTGCAATTGCCTCATTTTCGTGCCAAATCCTACGCATCATCAAGAGAAGGGCTGGCGCCCTCGCCAACCTGCCTAACCGGGCAAGGTGGTCTCCGCCAAAAGGGATGTGGTTTCGAAGTGAGGACGCTGTCTTCATCATTCGTAACAACCAAGCGGTAGTTTCAATGGATTTTGCGCCAGTCCTCCTCGGGAAACCGATGGAGGATTTAATGTTTGATATTGCTGGTCAGCCACAGTCTGCATGGCAATCGTATGTATCTGAATATGTGCCTCAATCTTTGAGGGAAGCCGTCGCACACCTTGCCGACGAGTTTACTGCTGCCTATTTGCTGGATTGTCTGATTCTGGAAAAAGGGCTGCGCAGTCGGCTGCTCTCCAATTCAACACGACAGCCAAACACGCCGCTGACCACTGACGAACGCTCTGACCGGTTTGCTATGTTGCTTCGCCTATGGGCAGAAGGATGCCATACGGTTGTTGACGAGCGTCTATTTGCGGATACTGCACGCCGTCGTCCCGAAGAACTGGAAGCATTACGCGAGTACTTCAGGCAAAACGCATTGCGCTCGAGAAAGAAATTCCCGAGCTAGGTAAGCTGCACTACAATACAAACTGATTTTTAAGCTGCGCGGCTGCCGAATTTTGCAGGAGGCGTAGCAAACGGGTCTGCGAACATTGCAAGCCACAGGCTCTGTGCGATGCGCTGTGCAGTTGCCAGAAGAAGCGGTGCTGCTTCTGGCGAGAAGATCGCGTAGACCTCCTCTTCAAACAGGTCCATCCACTCATGGAAGTTCTCAGTGGTGACACCTTGAATTCTAGCGTGAGCCGGAACTGGTTTGCCCTTGTACGATCCAGTTTTTAGCAGAACTGATGCCCAAAAGTGCTTCATCTTATGTAGATGCGGCCCCCAGTCCTCCCCCATCTCCCTCAGGAAAATGGGGCCAAGCGTTTCATGCTGGCGGACCTTGCCATAAAAACTCTCAACCAGATGATTGATCTGGGCAGGTGTTATGGAAGGATCAAGCGGTGTCCGCTCACGCGCTGACATAACGGGAATTTTTGATGACACAGCTTGTTTCCTATTCCTAATCCGCGATCCGCTTAAGCTTTGTTGTACTTAGCACGTTGCTCTTCAGAGATCACAATCGGCTTGCCGTTATCGTCAACAGCAACAAAGGTGAACTGAGCATTCGTAACCTTCTCGCGATAGCCAAAGCGGTGACGCAAAGCCCAAGCCTCGATGGAAAGCGTTACAGAGGTTCTGCCAACACGGAGCACATTGGAGTAGACACACATTACATCGCCCACTTTAACAGGGCGGATAAAGGTCATGCTGTCGATCGCAACAGTCACAACGCGCTCCATGGCGCACTGGCTTGCTGCAATACCGGCGGCAATATCCATTTGAGAGACGACCCAACCGCCGAAGATATCGCCAGAAGCATTGGTGTCTGCCGGCATCGCCATTGTGCGCGTGGTCAGCTCACCAATCGGCTGCTCTTCTTCGACAGCGTCTCTTGTATCATTCATAGTTCTAAAGCTCCGTAGATCCATCATGCGAAATGCTATGCATGGCGAAGCTCAACTACTCAAGCAGGGATCATCGCCATATGGAAGCAATCAACAACCTGGGTCGCACATTTCTTGGTGTTGGCCCGAGCGGTTTCAGCAACGCATTCATCTACTGCATTCTCGAATAATTTCAACCAGCTGGCAATATCATCGCTGCATACCTGCTTTGCGGCACCGCGATACTTGCCAAGAGGACGGCCAGAATAGCTTCTGTCTTTCATGAGAGCGGAGCACCAGAAACGCACGGCCTGAGCTTCGTAATCCTCCCAGTCGCACTTCATGCTATTCTGGTAGACCGATGCCAGCTCGCCATTATGGCGGAGTTTTTCTGAATGCCTGGCAACCAAAGCACGCACTTGAGAATGCGTCAGGTCAGGATGGATTAGTGTGCACTCGTCCTGTGGGCGAATGTCAAAATGCTGATAGGTCATCTCGATGTTTCAGGAGCCTTGTTGGGACAAGGCCCATGCCCTTTTTGTTAGTTCGGGTCACTTTTACTCAAATACCGAGTTTAAAGCTCTGCGGCAGCTCGTAGCACCTCTGGCTTTTCGAGGCAGTAATATCCAGAGAGGCGGCTGATAACGCCTTCTCTCTTCCAGACATTGAGTACGCGGCTGACGTTCTCACGGGCACCACCAGCCATATTGGCGATTTCAGCCTGAGAGATCTTATAGTGAACGAGGATTTTGCTGCTATCGACTTTTTTGCCAAATGTTTCAGAGAGTTGCAGCAGTGTCTGCGCAACGCGTCCATTGAGTGGCAAGAACGACCGTGCGGCGAGAGCATCGTTTGAACGACGCAGGCGCGTGGCTACGATCTGCAGCATGTGACGGTAAACAGCGGGGTTCTCATCAGCATAACGATAAAATGCAGCTTTGGAGATAAATGCAAGCTGGCTCGGTTTAAGTGCCGTGACGGTAGCAGATCGTTCACTGCCATCAAGCAAAGCAATTTCACCTACCAGAGAGCCCTGTCCGAGAACTGCAAGCAGTTGCTCACTGCCATCCAACGAGACAACGGAGACTTTCATGCTGCCTTCGATGATTGCATAACAACCATTACCAGGATCCCCAGCCTTGAAGAGAACTGCGCCGGATTTCAATGACATAGGCTGAGCTATCTCAGAGAGACCATGTGCATGTTCCTCGGCCAAACCCGACAGTGAAAAGCTGTTTTGAAGGAGTTCTTTGAACTTTGTCATCTTGCCACAAGATCCTGACGCGCCGTAGATTCAGTTTTTTAGTTTAAGCTGCATCAATATAATTGATGATTTTAATTAGGTCTATCATGCGGCCATTTTGTGACCGGAGTCACAGAGATATTCTTTAGTTTTAGGCAAATTAGGGGTGTTCATAAATACCCCAACGTTTATGGCAAATTCAAAAGGAACGATCTCTTCAACCGCAGGAAGAGATCGTTCTTAGAACAAGAAGATATCTTTTTCCATCAAAAGAAACGGAAATTCCTCACTTATCAGGAACTTCAGCTGGTTCTCACGGGATGAGCTCTGGCGCACGTTTTTCTTTTTGACGGGTTGGGCCTGCTCTTCAGGATAGGATGGCCGACATAAGACCATCGCCGAATCCTGCGCCTCATTGATTCCGTGCCAGAAGAAATCTCGCAGATCCGTGTCCTCATCAGCCATTGGCAGATCTGGACCTGAGAATATAGTTTCTAATCCGGCTTTGGTGGCGCGCTTGGAAATGGAATTACTCGACCGACTAACACCAGCAGGCAATACCAGTGCAGGCTCTCGTCCTGTCATCATGCTGAGCACCGTGATGAGCGCTGAATGCACGGCAGGATGCTTTGCGAGGTTACCCTGAATGGCAACAAAGGCTGGCGGACGAGCATAGACTTCTTCGAACAGATCCACCTGAGCGGCGATCTCAGCGGCGATCGCCTCTTCCGGTAGCATCTTCATGGGGCTGCGCATTGCGTACCACCACGGCGCGGGGAACGTCTCTCCGAATACCGTCCGACCAAAATCAGTGAGTGGTCCGGCAGGTTTTGTCAGTGTGACAGTCAGGCCGACCATGGTTTCATGTTCGGCCCAGGCAACCACGTCACGAAGCTGGTAGAACTCCCTCGACCACATCTTGCCAGTGACAACACAGCCTACAGCAGAAAGCCGACCTGCGATGATAAGATCGCAGATCGCCCGGTCAACACCGTAGCTTTGCCCAAATTCGAGACTCGTCAAGAGGATGCGCTTCATCGCGCGGATCTCCCAATCCAAAAGGTTCAGGAGTACATTTAACAAAGCCTGCAAATTTAACGCAACGGAATCTCAGCTGTTTCAGTTGGATTTCAGGGGCTGTTTGGGGTCTGATAATCGGTAGACCCGTACATTTTCAATAGCTGTTTTTCCGAATAATCCCTTATTCTCTCGGGGGATGGTCTTTAGCAGCTCAACCTGATTGAAGTTGGCTTTTAGCTTTTGAGAGCGGTCTCTTCTTTCCTCGGTGACGTACAGCATGTCACTATTTTCGGGACTTTGGAGATTATCGGGAATCATTGCATAGCGCATTCGCTCAGGAATTCCATAGACTTTGAGGTCTGTCTTCTTGAGCGCATTCGACATTTGGCCCGTCAAACCATAGCTGGTTGTGCCAATCCAATTGATGTCATTTGCGTTTGCTAACTCGGTCAGTTCATCGCCAATTTCTTGCCAGCCACGCATTTGGTGCGTTGGATCTTTGCGGCCCAAAGATGTGTTGAGTGGAGTGTAGGCGTGGATATAGACCAAGCCAGCTACAACGACACCCAGGCCGACTGCAATCGGGGCAAGCACTTTGAACCAGCGGCCAACATTAGCAGGCGGATAAGCTGCTGCAATACCAGCGAACAGGGCCAGTGTCGGGTACATCGGAGCTGGCCAATTGCCTTGAACACGCGAATGGAATGAATGGAAGGTCAGATAGACCAGGAACGGCAGGACAGTCAAAACCAGCAGGCTGGCCGTGTTGTCTTGCTTTATCATTTTGCGGATGACACGCCACGCACCAACCATCGCTATGATGAAGACGAGCGGGTTCAGCAGGCCTGCAACAGCGCCGATGAACTCGCCAATGTACTTGACGGAGTACCCTTCTGGTATAGAACGCCCAAACTGCTTTACAAAAGAAATCCACTCATGCTGCGAGTTCCAGTAAAGTACTGGAGAGAAGATCGCGATTGCCAGTGCTCCGCCGAGCCACAACTGCCAGGACAGGAAGTATCTGCGGTTCTCAGGCACCCACACCAGCCAGAGAATAATCCCTACCCCCAGAAACAACACGGAGTATTTTGAAAGAAGGCCTAATCCTGCAAAGATACCAGCCAGAATCCACCAGTTCGCATTTTTGGATACCGTCAGCTCTGCCATGGCCCACAAAGCCAGTCCCCAGAAGAAAACAGAGGGTGCGTCAGGCGTAGCTAACAGTGAGCCGACACCAATCAGCAAACTTGCGTTGAAAAACAGGACTGTCCAGCCAGCGACATGGGTATCATATAGGATTTTTGCAGTTCGCCAGAGCGCAAGGGAACCGATTGCAGCAGACAGGATACTGATGAAGCGAACGCCAAGTGCCGTGTCACCGAACAAGGATTGACCAAGCCATATCCAATAAGCGACCATTGGCGGGTGGTCGTAATAACCCAATGCAGGATACAGCCCCCACAAACGATAATAGGCTTCATCCTCAACCAGATCGACATTCATACCAGTTGCCAGCCGTGCCAAAGACAGCACGGCTACAATCAGGATCAGATTGGTCGGGCGCAACCAAAAGCTCAGCGGCTTTCCTGCGGGATTGTCCTGCATTTAAATGCTTTCCTCAAAGTGCTTTAACTTTGGTTTCCTGCGTTTCTTCCTGTGAAAAGCTTCTCTCACTATTAGAAGAAACGCTTTAGCCTTTGCGCCATGTCAGAGCGTTGGAAACGACGTAGTTCCAAACCGCGCCCATAACGGCACCAGCAGCACCTGCAAACCACCAGATTGGTTTGTTCGTATAGATCAACTCTGCCACACCAACGTTTGCCAAAATACCAAAGCTACAGATCACATAGAATGTGAGCAGACCTTTGATCCATGCAAGCCCCGTCAAACGACGGTCGCGATAGGTCAGGCGGTTGTTGAGGAAAAAGTTTGAGGACATGGCCACAAAGGTTGCAACCAATTGCGAGAGGCCAAATGGCATGCCGAAGGCGGCAAGGAATATCTTCAATGCGATGAGGTGAACGACGACACCTGTTCCACCGACCATGGAGTACATAAGAAAGCGAACTGAAATCTTATCATCGAAGATTTTGGAAACCAGCAAACCAAGGTAATCCATGGTCACCAGTGTATCGAGCTTACTTTCACCATGCTGACGCTCACGAAAAACGAAAGGCAGTTCTTTCACACGCAGGGCGCCTTTTCCGCTGGCGACAATATCGAGCATGATCTTGAAGCCTTGGGACGACAAACGCGGAGCGAGCTCAACAAACCTGTCACGACGCAGCATGAAGAAGCCGCTCATCGGGTCGGACAGTTCCACTTTAAGAAACTTACGTGCCAGATTGTTGGCAAGGTTGGAGCCCCATGCACGAATTGAGGACAGACCCGTCCCAACATCCCCACCTTCCACATGGCGGGAGGCGACGCAGATGTCGTAGCTTTCAGAACGAAGTGCTTCGAGCATCTTGGGCAACAGGCTCTCATCGTGCTGAAGGTCAGCATCCATCACAGCTACAAATTTGGAGCTGGAGGCCAGCATGCCTTCAATGCATGCGCCGGACAAACCACGACGACCAATACGCTGAACAATGCGAACACGAGGGTCTTGCTGCGCAATGTCAGCAGTGACTTTAGAGGTTCCATCTGGAGAATTATCATCAACAACAATAACTTCCCAAGCTACACCAGCGAGCGCTTTATCCAGCAGCTCAACCACGATGGGAACGTTTTTGCTTTCGTTATAAGTCGGCAATACAACAGTTAACTCTGCTGGACCTGTAACGCGACCTTCGGATTTGCTGATTTCAGTTGGTTCGTAGTTGGTGTTTGACACCATGATTTCTCCAGTGTGCAGACCTTCCTTTGCATGCGTAAGGGAATGGTCCTTCCATTTTTTGGGGCGACCTTAGCTTCTCTTGACGCTATTGCAAGTATTGATTGGGAAATTTGCGCCGGATTGCACCCGCTTCGCGCCTTGCCCTCCCCTGCTCAATGGGCTAGGAGACAGACAACAGCATGCTTCCCTTGGTGCGTTCTGGGGACTTATTGCGGGAAGCGTTTGCAACAACCCTTTTATTTCATGGATGAGACGGCCTCATGGCAAAAAAGAAAAGTGCCAAGCTCAAAGCTCGTTTACCGCGCGGATTTGTAGATCGCGGTCCAGCTGAACTGCAGGCAATGGAGCAGATGCTCTCCGTTATCAGGCAGACTTATGAGCTTTACGGCTTTGAGCCCGTGGAAACTCCATTGTTCGAGTACACTGATGCTCTTGGCAAGTTCTTGCCAGATCAGGACCGTCCGAACGCTGGTGTGTTTTCGCTACAAGATGATGACGAGCAATGGATGAGCCTGCGGTACGACCTGACCGCGCCCCTCGCCCGTCATGTGGCCGAGAATTTCGAAAGCCTGCCAAAGCCTTACCGCAGCTACCGCGCTGGTTATGTATTCCGCAACGAAAAGCCTGGACCGGGTCGTTTCCGCCAATTCATGCAGTTTGATGCTGATACGATTGGTGCGCCTTCTGTCTCTGCTGATGCTGAAATCTGCATGATGGCGTCCGACACGATGGAGCGCCTCGGCATTGCACGTGGTGACTACGTGATCCGCGTGAACAACCGCAAGGTTCTGGACGGTGTGATGGAAGTGATCGGCCTTTCCGGTGACGAACACGCTGATACCCGTCTGACCGTTCTACGCGCTGTCGATAAACTGGATCGTCTTGGTGTTGAAGGCGTTAAGCTGCTTTTGGGTGAAGGCCGTAAAGATGCTTCCGGCGACTTTACCAAGGGTGCTGGACTTGGTGAAGCTGAAGCGGAAAAGGTTCTTGCCTTTGTGGAAGCTGGTGGTGAGACCACCGACCAGACCATTGAGAACCTTCGTGGTTTGATCGCAGACAGCAAAACTGGTGCGGAAGGCGTTGAAGAACTGGCAACCATGGGCAAGCTGTTTGATGCAGCAGGCTACACTGATGGCCGTGTTCTGATTGATCCATCCGTTGTGCGCGGTCTGGAATACTACACCGGCCCTGTTTATGAAGCTGAGCTGACCTTTGAAGTGAAAGACGATAAAGGCCGCCCTGTGCGCTTTGGCTCTGTTGGTGGTGGCGGCCGTTACGACGGCCTCGTTTCCCGCTTCATGAGCCAGCCTGTGCCTTCTACCGGCTTCTCTGTTGGTGTTTCCCGTCTGATGTCAGCACTCACTATGCTCGGCAAGCTTGGGCAGGAAGAAGTTGCAGGCCCAGTGGTTGTATGTGTGATGGACAAGGACGTTGACTCCCTTGCACATTACCAAGCCATGGTTCAGGAGCTTCGCACTGCTGGTATCCGCTCAGAAATGTATCAGGGCAACCCAAAGCAGTTTGGCAAGCAGCTTCAGTACGCTGACCGCCGCAACTCACCTTGTGCCATCATTCAAGGCTCGCAAGAGCGTGAAGAAGGCGAAATTCAAATCAAAGATCTCATTGAAGGCAAACGCCTTTCTGCCGAGATTGAAGATAACAAAACCTGGCGTGAGAGCCGTCCTGCACAGTTTGCTGTGAAACGGGATGATCTTGTTGCAGAAGTGAAAAAGCTTCTGGCCGCACAGGAAGACGATCGCAAAAACCAAAGCGAGAACTAATATGACATTGGGGGATAACCGCAGCGTGGCTTTGAGCCAGCTTTTTCGGGATGCAGGTTATGAAGAGGCAACCCCGCCAATCTTACAGCCAGCCGATATCTTTTTAGATCTGGCTGGTGAAGATCTCCGGCGGCGCCTTTTCCTGACGACAGGAGAAGATGGACAAGAGCTTTGCTTGCGTCCAGATTTTACTATTCCGATTGCCCGACATTATCTGGAAACAGGTATCGCGGGTCGTACTGCGGCATTCTCCTATGTTGGGCAAGTTTTCCGACATCGACCTGGGCAACTGGGTGAAACCATGCAGGCCGGTGTTGAATCCATTGGCCGCGAGGATGAAGAACAAGCTGATGCGGATATGCTGGCGCTTGCTCTAGAGACTGCTGATAAGCTTGGCTTGTCCTCCCCTCGCATTCGAGTGGGTGATGAAGGCCTGTTTACAGCTGTTCTGCAAGCTCTTGAGATTCCAAAGGTTTGGCAGCGTCGTCTGCGTGATGTGTTTGGTGAGCGTGACCGGCTGGATCAGGTTATCACCCGAATGAGTGGTGTTGAGGCCAAACCAGATGCGAAGCTGGGCTTTCTTGCTGCTCTTGAGGGTCGGGACCCAGAAGCAGCTGTGGCTGTTGTTGAAGATGTGCTTTCACTTGCGGGCATTTCTGCTGTTGGTGGACGTACAGCTCACGAAATTGCTGAGCGCTTCATGGAGCAAGCCGCCCTTTCTGCTGGATCAGGCGTGGACAAGGATGTGATCTCGCGATTGAGTGAGTATCTCAACGTGTCTGGTCCTCCACCTGCGAAAGCGGTTGAGACCTTGCATGGGTTCGCCAAAGAGACCGGGCTTAATCTGGATGCTTCCATTGAGCGTTTGGCGAAGCGTACCGACCTGATGGCAGCGCGTGGTATTGATATTTCAAAGCTGGAGTACTCCGGTGATTTTGGTCGCCGTCTCGATTACTACACCGACTTTGTCTTTGAAATTCATCATGAATCCAGTGAGCATCTTGGACAAGTGATCGGTGGTGGTCGCTACAACAAGCTGGTGGAACGTCTTGGTGCGCCAAGTACTGTTCCTGCTGTTGGCTTTACAATCTGGCTGGACCGCGCTTTTGAGGGAGCAAGCTGATGAGCTCTAATCTTATTCTTGCGATACCGTCCAAAGGCCGCCTTCAGGAAATGACCCATGCATTCTTTGCGCGTGCCGGTTTGAAGGTGAAGCGTCCGGGTGGTGATCGCAATTACCGTGGAACCTTAAAGGGCGTGGACGGCGTTGAAATCGCGTTCCTTTCTGCCTCTGAGATCGCGCGTGAGATTGCGGCTGGTACTGTTCACTTCGGTATCACCGGAACGGATCTAGTCAACGAGAACATCGACCGTCCCGAGGAGAAGACGCATATCATCACCGCTCTTGGCTTTGGCCATGCGGACGTTGTGATTGCGGTTCCAACGGCGTGGATTGATGTGTCCACTATGTCCGATCTTGCTGACGTTGCTTCAGATTTTCGGGCGCGGCATGGTCGCCGCCTGCGCATTGCGACTAAGTATGTGAACCATACTCGGCAGTTCTTTGCAGAAAAAGGCATTGCGGATTACCGCATTGTTGAGAGTGCTGGCGCGACTGAAGGTGCACCTGCTGCTGGTTCTGCTGAGTTGGTGGTGGACATCACCTCGACTGGTTCTACGCTGAAAGCCAACAATCTGAAGATCCCTGAGGATGGTGTGATCGCCAGGTCTCAGGCACACCTGGTGGCGTCCAGAACAGCCAACTGGAATGAGAGTGCTTTGCAGGCCGCCCGCTTGATGCTGGACCGGATCACGGCGCAGGATAACGCTCACAATTTCAAAGAGATGCGTACTGTTGTCGCAAATCCTGCAGGTGTACTGGAGAAGGTTGCTGCTCTTGGCTGTGTTGCCCCGTTTGGCATTGAAGGTTCTTCTTTAGTCCTGCATTGCCCTGCTGCCAGAGTGCCTGAATGTGCAGACATGCTGCGCGAAGAAGGAGCACAAATGGTGACTGTGACGCCGCTGGAGTATGTGTTCCACACAGCAAACCCGTTGTTTGAGCCTCTGGCACAAAAAGTCGCAGGCTAAGACTAAAACCACTGAGAAAAATTTTTGAACGCACCTCTACTCGGGGTGCGTTTTTTATTGCGTTGATTTGCGTTACTTGTGAGATTTCTGCGTGTTTATGTATCTATGACATACCTGCAGTAACTTCAAAATACTTATCCATCTAATTTATGTAAATTTAGCGATTTCTCTGAGTCACCTAGACACAACCTTGAAGTGTATTTATTATATGTGCTCAATGCATATATTTAAATATTTATGAAATTCGAGGAAAACAGATGGCTGCAGATAAAATGCCTCTTGAAGGCGATAACAGCTACGGTTTCAAGCGTGGAATAGGCATCGACTATTTTGGAGGAGCGCCTGGAATCACTACCATTCGTTTTGATGGTGACCTCACACTAAGCGATTTCAAAATCCGCCTCGAAGGTGGCGATCTGGTATTCTATCTGATCGACCCGGCTAACCCGAACCAGCCGCTTAATGAGATTGCTGACGTTTTTTACTTTGATAATTGGATTGCTGGTGATCACGGCATCGAACGATTTGAATTTGCTGATGGGACGGTTTTCTCCAACCTGACGGTTTCAAGCAGTGGTTATGTCAAGTACTACGGCACAGATGGAAACGATATCTTTAATGGCACGTCTGCTGGGGAAGAAATCTATGGCAGTGCCGGTGCTGATATAATTGACGGTGGCGGCGGTAACAATGTCATCCGGTACAGCAATTCCACAGAAGGCGTATCTGTGAATCTGGACACAGGAGCAATGTCTGGTGGTGACGCGGAAGGCGATCAGCTTTCGAACATCAAAACAGTTTTCGGATCAAATCATGATGACGTGATTATTGGCGATGACAGCAATAACGGTCTCTATGCTCTTGACGGTGACGATCATCTGGAAGGCGGAGCTGGCGATGATTGGCTCAACGCTTATGGCTCTGGAGACAATTATCTCGATGGAGGCACAGGCAACGATACAGTTCGCTATCGCTGGTCCAAGTCCGCTGTCACAGTAAATCTCGTTGATCAGACAAAGAATGAAGGTGATGCGGACGGAGATACCCTTGTCTCCATTGAAAACGTTATGGGCAGCAACAGTTACGATGACCACATCACAGGCGATGCCGATAATAACAAACTTTGGGGTTACGGTGGCGATGACACCCTGGACGGTGGCGACGGTAATGACACTCTGCTCGGTGGCAAGGGCAATGATATCCTCAAAGCCGGTAACGGAATTGATATCCTTGAAGGCGGAGCCGGTGACGATGAGTTCCACTACGGTGAAGGCACCACCACCTTCCGCTATGACCTTGGTGATGGCAACGACACCATTCATGTGAACCACGATATAGAATCTTCCTACAATGAAAAAGTGGTCTTCGGGCCAGGCATACCCCCTGCCGACGTCACAGTTACGCGCCAAGGAGAAGGCACAGACAAGTACGGCAATGAACGCGACGATCTTGATTTCTTGCTGACCTTCAAAGATGGCGGAACGTTACGTCTCCACAATGTTTTCCACCACGGACCAAATTACTTTACATTTGGACAGTTCCACTTTGCAGACGGCACTGTTTGGAATTGGGAAAGCTTCAACAAGATGCGCTTTGAAAACGCAGGTGAGGAAGATGAAGAACTCGCCGGCACTTTAGGGGATGACACTATTGATGGTCGCGGCGGAGACGATGATATCAATGGTTACTCTGGAGACGATCACCTTGTGGGTGGTGACGGAAACGATACTCTCAGAGGACATGAAGGAAATGATCACCTAGAAGGCGGTGCTGGTGATGACAGACTAGAAAGTACCGCTGGTAACAATGTCCTTGATGGAGGTGCTGGTAATGACACAATCCTTAGCATCACTTATGGAGAGGATCAGATCTTAGGCGGAAGTGGCAACGACACAATACATGCAGCTACCGGCACCTCAGTTATCTCAGGAGGAACGGGAGATGATATCGTTAACGTTTCCTCTGCAAAGGTCACCGTCCGATACGATTTAGGTGATGGTAATGATACCGTTGATTTCTGGTATCCGGAAAAACTGAAGGAAGAAAATCATAAGGTCATTCTTGGTTCCGGTATTTCTCCGGACGAAGTTACAGTGACGCATGCAAATGGCACATCTACCGATCTTCTACTGACTTTCAAAGACGGTGGAACCCTCAAGCTGAAATCTGTCATAGATTCAGATACCCTGCGTTTAAACTTCGGCGAAATCGAATTTGCCGATGGCACTGTTTGGAACTGGGAAGTTATCAGCGAGAAGCTTGCAGACAGTACAGGTGAAGACGAAACCGTCACCCGACTTACATTTCCAGACAGCGTCGACAACTTCTCTACTAATGCCTTAAACGATCACATCATTCACGCTGGTGGAGGTGATGATCATATTACAACTAGCGCAGGTGACGATAGTCTTTATGGGCAAGCTGGCAATGACACATTGAAAGGTAGAACTGGCAATGACCTGCTAGACGGTGGTGATGGTGACGATACCCTCATTGGAGGTGCCGGCAATGACATCCTGAAAGCAGGGAATGGGAATGATACGCTAGAAGGCGGAACCGGAGACGATGAGTTCTATTATGGTAATGGCATCACCACCTTCCGATATGACCTTGGTGATGGCAACGACACCATCTACGTCAATCATTCAGAGGATGCGACGATAAACAATGAAAAAGTTGTTTTTGGTGCTGCTATCTCACCCAACGAAATCACTGTAACACAAGTGGGCGAAGGCATAGACCGACAAGGATATCTTCGTGACGACCTTGATCTGCTTCTAACGTTTAAAGATGGCGGCACGTTGCTCATCAAAAACGCCTTTTACATTTATCCTACCGCGTACACGTTCAGTGAATTTCATTTCGCAGATGGCACGGTCTGGAACTGGGAAGACATCAATCGGTTCTGCTTTGAAAATGCAAGTGGTGACGATGACGTGCTCGCGGGTACTTTGGGTGATGACGTTATTTATGGCTTTGGCGGCGATGACAGGATCGAAGGTCTCTTGGGAAATGATCACCTCATAGGTGGCGAAGGAAACGACACTCTCAAAGACAACGACGGAGATAATCACCTTGAAGGAGGTGCTGGCAACGACAGGCTCACTGCAGTTCAAGGCAACAATATTCTTGATGGCGGAGAAGGCGACGACACCATCAACAGCGGGACTGAAGGAGAAAATCAGGTTATTGGAGGAGATGGCAACGATACTATACATGCCTACCACGGCACTTCGATTGTTGCAGGAGGAGCCGGTGATGATACTACATGGGTCTATCGCGACACTGCAATAATAACAGGTGGAGCAGACAACGACACAACCTATGTGACACGGGGTGCTGAAGTCACCATCCATTACAACTTGGGCGATGGCGATGATTTAGTAGAGTTTTGGGAGCCTGAAGATTTTAAAGACAAAAATAACAAAATAATTTTGGGTCCTGACGTCTTGCCTGATGAAGTCACGGTTGCAAGAACATCATCTAATCCGAACAACATCATACTCACCTTTAAAGACGGCGGAACTCTGCTCCTCAGCGGAGTGATGGACCCTCACAGCTTGCGGTTCATCCTTGGAGAGATTGAGTTTGCTGATGGCACTATGTGGACCTGGGAGAACATCAACCAGAAGCTGCTTGAGAATGTGAGTGACGGGGACGACCTCTTAGGTGGCACCACTGGTGATGATGTGATCAGGGGACTCGGCGGGAATGACACCATTTATGGCGAAGACGGTGATGACCACCTGATTGGCGGAGAGGGAAATGATATCCTCAAAGGCGGAGATGGTGATGATTTGCTTGAGGCAGGTTTTGGAGGCGATGATATCCTTGATGGTGGGAATGGCAATGACACTCTCCATGCCGGTACGCCGCATGCAATTCAGCTGCTAGGCGGCAGTGGAAACGACACCCTCTATGTCTTCCATGGCGCATCTCACATTGAAGGTGGAAAGGACGATGATATCCTTCACTACTACGGTGGCGATATCACAGTTCACTATGGTCTTGGGGATGGTCACGATATTATTCATGCAAATGGCAAGGCAGGTCGTCCATCCAATAAACTTATCTTTAACGCAGCCATCACTCCTGACGAAGTTCTCGTGAGTGGTTCACTTGAGTTTACCTTTGCAGACGGTGGTACGTTACGTCTGGATGATGGCTTCTTCCCTTCAGGTAAAAAGATGTTATTCAACGAAGTTCACTTTTCCGATGGAACGGTCTGGACCTGGGAAGACATCAATCAAAAGCTCATCGACAGCGCAGCAGCTCACGCCTTTGATCATGGAGCCAGAGCTGGGAATGATACGATAACGGGTACTGTTGACGGTGACATTATCAAGAGCCTTGCAGGTGATGATGTTGTCGACGGTGGGAACGGCAGAGACTTCATCTTTGGCGGCGATGGAAATGACACCATCAAAGGAGGAGATGGAAGTGACGTCCTGAGTGGTGATGCAGGAAATGACCACATTTACGGTGAAGCGGGCGACGACAAGCTGCACGGCGGTGATGGTGACGACCAGATGTTTGGTGGAGACGGGAACGACGAACTCTATGGAGGTAACGGCAATGATCACTTGTATGGTGGAGACGGGGACGATCTACTAGGCGGCGGCACAGGTGATAACATTCTTGAAGGAGGAAATGGTGATGATGTCATGTCCGGTAGTACACTAGGAAACAACACACTCCTTGGAGGTAATGGAAACGATAGTTTCTACAGCCTGGCTACTCCTACAAGCGACGTCATTACAACTATTGAAGGTGGAAGTGGCAACGATACTCTTCATTACTCTGGTGGTGAAGTTGTGCTCCATTATGGCTTGGGTGACGGGAAAGACATCATCCATACCAAGCACTTATGGACTGCAGAAAGCAAGATCGTATTTGGTGAAGGAATCACTCCAGATGATGTCAGCATTGAACGCTCCGCTGGAAACAGTAGCTCTTCTGACCTTCAGTATCACTTCAAAGACGGAGGTTCGCTACTGATTGTGGACGCATTCTCATCAACAGTAGGCCGACTGGCCTTTGGTGAGATTCAGTTCGCAGACGGTACTGTCTGGAACTGGGAAGACATCCACGAAAAGCTTCTGAAAAATGCAAGTGATAATGCCGACATCCTTTGGGGCACGAATGGTGATGACGTCATCAACGGCTTTGGCGGAGATGATGTTATTGTTGCCGTAAACGGCGATAATCAGATTTCTGGAGGTGCTGGAGACGATACAATTACCTGCGGCGATCGCCGTGATACAATCATTTTTGGCGAGAGCTTTGGCAATGATACAATCATCGATTTTCATGCAAACCAAGGTTTCATCGACACTATACAATTCTCAGATGGTGTATTTGAGACCTTCGAGGATGTGATGTCCGCAGCTCGCGAGGAAGGCTCTGATACGATCATTCAACTTGATGAAAACAACTCAATCACTCTGCAGTTTGTCGAGGTTTCTGATTTACATGCTGATGATTTTAGTTTTGTCTCTTAACTTTTGCGTATAGCACTAACTTCGAAGCCTCGGCACTACTGTGCCGGGGCTTTTTCGTAACCACATACTGAAAGTTATGACGAAAACCTCTCCAGCCGTTTTGAATAAACTTTACATCCTAAACTGCGATGCACCTTGTAAAAGAAACTTCTCTGTAAGTTATTGTGGATTTTAATATTTCTTCGAATCAACAAGACCGAGCATTTGTATTTCTTACCTCACTTTGGGTCAGCCACACGCAATCATGAGCTGCATAAATATTACGTGCAATCTGCACAATTATAAAAATTTATAAAACTCGAGGATTGTGGCCATGAATATCCAACTCGGAAGTGGCAATGAGAACTATACTACTACTAGTTCTGAAGACCACCTTGTTTTAGCCGGTGCAGGCAACGACACTATTATAACTGCTGCAGGCGATGATCGGCTCTACGGAGAAGCTGGGAATGACAGCCTAAGTGGTGGAGAAGGTGATGATTACCTGGATGGTGGCACTGGGGATGACATTTTGTCTGGTGGTGCCGGGCACAATGCTTACTTCTTCGACAGAGGCTATGACAAAGACGTTATTACCGACACTTCGGGTGATGATACCGTTCAGTTTGGCTCAGATATTACATTGGATCATATTAGAGTTGTCGCAGGCGGTTCTGAAAATCAGGACCTCTTAATCTACCTCATTGATCCAGAAAATCCGGATAAACCGCTCGATGAGATTACCGATATTCTAACAATCCGAAACGGAGCGCTCGATACCTCTCCATCAATGCAGTTTAAGTTTGCGGATGGCACGACCCTCTCTAACATCGCACTTAAAGAAGATGGACGTGCGAAACATTATGGCACTGCCGGAGATGATAATTTCATCGGTAGTACTGGCAGAGATGAAGTTTATGGCAGTGCTGGTGCGGACACAATTGATGGTAAAGAGGGCCATAATATTGTGAACTACCTTCTTTCAACTGAAGGTGTATCAGTGAACCTCGATACAGGCGTGATGACTGGTGGTTTCGCTGAAGGTGATCAACTTACCAATATTGATGCCATTATTGGTAGTTGGTATGACGATGTTCTCATCGGTGATGACAATGACAACTATTTATTTGCTCAAGCCGGTAACGACCATCTGGAAGGCGGTGCAGGAGACGATGAGCTGAATGCGTATGCCGATGGTTCCGACTATCTCGATGGTGGTGAAGGCAATGATACTGTCCGTTACCGTTGGTCCAGCTCTGCTGTCACAGTGGATCTGACAGATCAGTCCAACAACACAGGCGACGCTGCTGGAGATGTTTATGTCTCTATCGAAAACATTATGGGCACTGACAAGCATAGCGACCACTTAACTGGTGATGCTAATGCCAACAAGATCCATGGATACGGTGGCGATGACACCATCTTCGCTGGAGCTGGTGATGATACCGTTATCGCAGGTGATGGTAATGATGTGGTTGAAGGTGGTGCTGGGGACGATGCATTCTTCTTCAGATCAGACTTCGGCAACGACATCATTACAGACTTCACTGCTGGTGCCGGTTCTGAGGATGTGATCCAGTTCGCTGCTACATTCGATAGCGTTGCAGATGTCCTTGCAGCGGCAAGTGATGTTGGTGCGGATACTGTTATCTATGTGAATGATGACACTTCAATCACCCTGCAGAATATTTCTGTAGCTGATCTCCATGCTGATGATTTTGCATTCGTTTAAGTGATGGAAAATTGAACATTTATGAAACCCCAGCGGGTCTCCGCTGGGGTTTATTTTTTACAAGCAGCACCAGTCAAATAGACATTAACGATCACGATGAGCGGCAAGTTACGTATCACTGCTTAGATATAGATTTCGGGATTCTGATATTTTACCGGATTTCCCCAAAATTCTGAGATTTCTTTAATTTTGTATTTTTAGTCAGCCAAGCGCAACTTCTAAACTGCATTAATTTTATGTGTATTTTGCATATACATAAATATTTATGAAACTGAGGAAGAAAATGTCCAAGTATACAGAACTCGGTAATGGCAATGATTATTTTAGCGACTATGGGTACGATACAAATGTTGTCTTTGCAGGTGGTGGCAATGACACAGTAATTACTACTGATGGTCATGATCGCCTCTATGGTGAAGATGGAAATGACCGCCTGAGCGCAGGCAACGGTCACGACACTCTTAAAGGTGGAGATGGCAACGATACGCTCAGTGGTGGGGATGACAATGATAAACTTTATGGAAACAATGATGATGACCAACTAGCTGGTGAAAATGGCGATGATTACCTAGACGGAGGCAAAGGCGAAGACAGATTATTCGGCGGAGCTGGCGATGACACCTACATTTTCGACAAAGATTACGGTAAAGATAAAATCATCGAGACTTCAGGTAATGACACAGTTCGATTTGGTTATGGAATTTCACTTGAAAATATCAAAGTAGCTGTATCTGATGAACGTGCAGCTGATCTAAAAATCTATATCATAGATCCATCTAATCCAGACCAACCGCTCGATGAGATTGCTAATGTTCTGACTATTCAGGATGGGGCACGTGGTGGCTCCCCAATTGAGAAATTTGTGTTTTCGAATGGGACGACACTCTCGGATTTTTCCATCCAGGAAGACGGCAGAGTCAGATATCATGGCACTGATGGGAATGACACCTTCACAGGCTCTTCTGCTAATGAGGAAATCTATGGAAGCGCTGGCGCTGACACCATTGATGGCGGCGGCGGTCGCAATGGCATCAGATATACTCTCTCGGAAGAAGGTGTGAATGTCAATCTAGCTACCAACGAGAACACTGGCGGCCATGCAGAGGGCGATCATCTCACAAACATCAGTCTGGTTTTCGGGTCTCACTTTGATGACGTTATCGTCGGAGACGACGGAAATAACGGACTGTTTGGCTTTAGTGGCAACGACCGCCTAGAAGGCGGTGGCGGTGATGATGAGCTGAATGCTTATGGCTCTGGTGCTGATTATCTTGATGGTGGTGAAGGCAATGATACTGTCCGCTATCGTTGGTCTACGTCTGCTGTTACGGTGGATCTAACAGATCAGTCCAACAACACAGGTGATGCTGCTGGAGATGTTTATGTCTCTATCGAAAACGTTATGGGCACCGACAAGCATAGCGACCACTTAACTGGCGATGCTAATGCCAACAAGATCCATGGATACGGCGGTGATGACACCATCTTCGCTGGAGATGGTGATGATACCGTCATTGCAGGAGATGGTGATGATGTGATTGAAGGTGGTGCTGGGGACGATGCGTTCTTCTTCAGATCAGACTTCGGCAACGACATCATCACAGACTTCACCGCAGGTGCCGTTTCTGAGGATGTGATCCAGTTCGCTGCTACATTCGATAGCGTTGCAGATGTCCTTGCTGCAGCAAGTGATGTTGGTGCGGATACTGTTATCTATGTGAATGATGACACTTCAATCACCCTGCAGAATGTTTCTGTAGCTGATCTCCATGCTGATGATTTTGCATTCGTTTAAGTGGTGGTGAATTAGACTAATATGAGGCCTCGGCGTGTATTCGCCGGGGCTTTTTTATATTTCGCCCTGCTGATCTAACGTTTGACAATAGCGGATGAGTGACAGGACGCTTGGTTCTGCTTTGATGGGGTGTGTTGCCCTTGTGGGCGTTGATTATTTTCAATAGCTTCATGCTGATTGAAAGCAGGGTGACTTGAAGGACGCGGTGTGGGCAACGAGCAGGAAATAGCGAAGACGCTGGGGGTACGCAGTGATCTTCTTGTGGAACGGAGCGTTAGTGAGGTTGAGGTTCATCCAGACCGGATCATTTTGCGCATACCGGAAGAGCCTCATTACTGGGCTGGCAACATGGTGTTCTTCCGGGGTGACAAGGTTGAACCAGAAAAGCAAATTGCGCAGTTTCGTCAGGACCTTCCAAAGGCTGCACACACAATGTTCGGTTGGGATACGCCTGACATGACGATTGGGGCTGCACATACGCCTTTATCTGATCTTGGATACAAGTTGGAACAAATCGATGTGCTAAGCCTGACCGGGCCTTTGAACCGTGCTCCGGTGCCTGATGGGATCGATATCCGTCCTGTTCAGACTGATGAAGACTGGGAGCAAGTCATCGCGCTCCAAATCGACACTGCTGTTGATCAGGGCTATAACCGAGACAGTTTCGGGAACTACGCGCGGAGACGCTTTGAGAGCCGTCGCCGCCAGGTTAAAGCAGGATTGGCGAACTGGTTTGGCGCTTTTGATGGGGATCTCTTGGTTGCAGATCTGGGAATCTATACCGATGCAGCGGTTTCGCGTTTTCAGGAAGTTGAGACACGGCCCAGCCATCGCAAGCGCGGCATATGCGCGGCTCTCGTTACCGCTGGTGTCGACTGGGCTAAGGCGCAGGCACCTGCTACCATACCTGTCTTACAAGCTCACAGTGACGGCCCGGCAGGCCGGATCTATCGGCGTTGTGGCTTTGAGCATCGCGAAACGCTTGTTCTTGCGATCCTTCCACCCCAAGGCACCTTTGAGCGTCCGGCTGACACTGCATAGCAATCGTACGAGGTGACTGGTGCATTAAGCCCCCTCACCTCGTCATCCATTTCAGCAGAACTTCTACTAGCTCTTCACAGGGCGCACCAAAGCCTCGCGTTTGGCCTCAACGATGTCCCGGCAACAGCAGCCTTCGAGGTGATCATTGACCATGCCCATAGCTTGCATGAAGGCGTAGACGGTGGTTGGGCCGACGAAGGACCATCCGCGTTTTTTGAGATCTTTGGAAATGGCCGTGGAGATTTCGGTTTTGCCGAGTGTCTTCAGGTTGGCGTAATCACAGGTCTCAGGGCGTTGATCCGGGGCTGGTTCCCACTTCCAGAAGTAAGCTGCGAGTGAACCGAACTCTTCACGCATTTCCAGTGCACGATTGGCGTTGTTGATGGTGGAGTTGATCTTGCCGCGGTGGCGGATGATGCCTGCATCCTGAACAAGGCGCTCGATGTCATTTTGTGTAAACTTTGCGACCTTCTCAAAGTCAAAACCTGCAAAGCCGGCGCGGAAATTCTCGCGTTTGCGCAGGATAGTGATCCAAGACAGGCCTGACTGGAAACCTTCAAGGCAGATCTTTTCAAAGAGGCGGATGTCGTTGGTGACCGGATGCCCCCACTCATCGTCATGATAGGCCTGATAGAATGGATCTCCCCCATGCCACCAGCAGCGGTCTTTGCCATCTTCTCCGCGGATCAGTCCTTCAGCAATCGGTGTTGAGTTCTGGTCCATTGCCTTGCCCTTCTTGGTCAATTGTCTTTGCGGAGTCTTGTTGGACGACCATCAGTCAGTCTCACTAACCCGCTCAAAATGTTTATGTTATGTTCTCTCATAAAGCATTGGCTTGCCAAAATAGCAAGCCATCTGCAATTCACTTTTCAGACAGATCAATCGAACAAAGCGTCAATATCATCCTGTGTCACGGTACCAGCTTCCACATCCAAAGCCGGACCATGAAGCAGTGCGGAATCATCGCCCTCTTTATCAGAGGCAATACGATCACTGATCTCCTTGAAGCTTTCAATACCGCCCCATATCTCAATCATGCGAATGATGCGCTCTTCGACGAATGACAAGGTGTTCACCACCTTGCTGATGCGCTGGCCAGTCAGATCCTGGAAGTTACAGGCTTCAAAAATCGACACCACTTGCTCATGAATATCAGTGACAAGGCCTTCATGCTCACTTGGGACCATTGGCATGACCGTTGCTGCGCTCTGGTCGATGACCTCAGCTGCGGTCAGGATTTGCTCTGTCGCCCCTTCGGTGCCAGATACAATCGCGCCCAGCTCCAATGTCACGCGGCCACGCTCGTCATTATCGACGCTGGCCTTGTTGTGAAGAGCAGCAATTTCATTCTTGGTCTCAGCGATTGCCTGATAAATCGCATCCAGCTCACCCTTGAGCTTTGCGGCCTCGCCGATTTCCTCACGCAGTTCTTCTGCGACGCGTCGGGACAGTTCTTGTGGGTCAGTTGCGGGAGATCCTACCAACTCCTTCAAGCTGGCAATTTCTTCCATGATCTGCTGGTGACGCAACTCTTCACCATTGTCCTGAATCGGAGTGCTTACTTCGGTGCGTTTGCTACGCACTCCGAACTGAGCCTCTGCACGAAAGGTTTTTCTTACAACTGACATCCCAACCCCGAACTCATGAAGCCAATACGCTTCCTAATGAGGACCACACCGTCGCTACTCCTGTCCGGCGATGCACCCTCTTTTGTTTTCCGCCCTTTCTTCGCAAACTGGCACAGGCTTACGAAGACAGGCTCTCAATTACAGGTTTTAAATAGCAATCCCGGTCACAAGACGCGTCCATGCACCCATGAGTAAGATGGGCACGATTCGCACTCCTGCACGCCGGTCACTACTCACATACTTCTTAGAGTGTTAATTATTACCTTAGATTTATCAGCATTGATTTTTAAGGATAAATTCGACGATTGGCCGCATAACCCAGTAACAATTGGTTAACCTTAGTTTGAACTAGCATTAATTACATTGATAATTTTAACGATTATTGGAACTGCAACTCCTAGTTTTCCCGAGGACATCGGGTCATTGGCAAGGTCCAGAGGAGTGTGGAATGTTTGGAGCAACGGCAAAAAGCAAAGCAAACTGGTTTGTTACTTTGTTCGGCGTAGGTAGCTTAGTTTGTGCGTTTGGTACTGCTGCGCAAGCAGAGTACAAGCCGCGCGCCTCTGCACCTCCACTTGTCCTTAGCCCTGATCTTGCAAATCCGTGGGTTGTGCAAATCCCGCGATCCCAAGCCAAGGCCGTCCAGAACCTTCGTGGATCTGCAAAACAAGCAAGACGGCCGCGTACGACATCAAAGCGGTATGATCGCCGTGTTCCCAAACAATTCTTGCCGACGACAGTGAGCTACAACACCTCGTATTCACCGGGATCTGTCGTGATCGATACGACATCACGATATCTTTACCTGGTGCAAAGCAATGGCAAGGCCCGCCGTTATGGTGTTGGTGTTGGCCGTCCAGGTTTTGAATGGGCTGGCGTTCACAAAGTTACCCGTAAGCGCGAGTGGCCAGACTGGAGGCCACCTGCTGAGATGCTGAAACGGCAACCAAGCCTCCCCCGTTACATGCCGGGCGGGCCGCGTAACCCATTGGGCGCGCGTGCACTTTATCTGGGCTCAACGCTTTACCGTATTCATGGGTCGAATGAACCATGGACGATTGGCCAAGCAGTTTCTTCCGGCTGCATTCGTATGAGAAACGAAGATGTGGCGGAGCTGTATAATATGGTTCCGTTTGGCGCAAAGGTCTATGTGCGCTAGACATGCACGTTTGTTGCAATCCTGGGTACAGGAACCTATGATAAGGTAACAACTTCAAGTTGCTTGCCGTACCCCAGTTAACGGCAAAGCATCAAAAAATAAAGGTCTGTCTTTAAACAGACTTATTATGTGAATGTGCCGTTGCTGACCATCTGATTGAGGGACTTTTCCCCCAGGCCACATCTGTGTGTTTTGGGAGTGCCGCGTATGTGTACCAAGAAGAATGGACTAGTCATCAGCAAGGACGAAGTGGTCGCAACTCTTTCCAGTATTTTGTCCAGCCCCAACTTCAGGCGAAGCCCGAAACTAACTGCCCTCCTGACATTTCTCGTCGAGCGTAAACTCTCCAAACAGGAAGAAGACCTCAAAGAGCAAGTTATTGGACAGAGGGTCTTCAATTTATCTGAGGGATTTAATCCGCGTGAAAACCCAATTGTGCGGGTCAACATCTCGCGCTTGCGGTCTCTTCTGCGGGGTTACAACGACGCACACCCTGATGCCCATCACATGCAGATCCGGTTGCCGGACATGGGCTATGTACCTGTTTTTGAGTGTCTACGACCAGTTGTTGACGGAGTTGATGAAGAGAGCAACACCTCTCCTTCACAACACACGAGCGAGGAACGCTCACCCATTGAGCTGCTGAATGAGCCTTTGAACTCTGAAGACATCACCCAGATCCGTGGTGTTCTGGAGGATTGCCTGAAAGACCAGGGACCATCACTCAATCGGTATACACTTGCAGCCATCCTGCTTGGCTGTTTCGCCAGTATGCTGAGCCTGTTGCTACTCGCTCACGAGACTGGTTTGGTTTTTGCTGGAGATTGGCATACCCAAGTCGTCGCGGTTACGCCCGGCGCAGTTGAAGTGGTTCAACTCCCCCCTCAATTAGCCAAGGAGCTTCGCCAGTTAGAAGGTGAAATTGGCGGGAAAGTCAGTTGCAGGATCCACTCTGAAGACCACATCCACGTCGAGTAGAGGAGCTCGCCCCTCCTCAACCTTTCATTAGTTGCTTGCAAGTTGTTGCGGTTTTGGACCACCGTAGGCCCAATCCAGAAGCTCGATGCTATGGATGACCGGGATTTGGGTGCCGCTGGAGATTTGGGTGATGCAGCCGATGTTGCCGGTGGCGACGAGGTCTGGCTGGGTAGCTTCCAGATTGCTTACTTTGCGGTCTCGCAGAGCAGTGGCAATTTTGGGCTGCATGATGTTGTAGGTACCAGCCGACCCACAGCAAAGGTGACCTTCCAGAGGTTCTTTGACTGTGAAGCCAGCATTTTGTAGCAGCTTCTTCGGTTGCCAGGTGATCTTCTGGCCATGTTGCATGGAGCAGGCAGAGTGGTAGGCGATGGTCAGCTCTTCGTGCGGCTGTGCTTCGCCCAAATCCTGTTCAATCAGAAACTCAACGATATCCTTCGACATCTGCGAGATTTGTTGAGCTTTCGCGGCGTATTGCGGGTCATCGCGCAACATGAAGCCATAGTCTTTGATGGTGGTACCACAGCCAGACGCGGTGATGATAACAGAATCGAGCCCCTCATCTTCCATCTCTCTCATCCATGCATCAATGTTGGCTTTGGCCTGTTCGTTAGAGGCTTCTTCCTTGCCCATATGATGAACGAGCGCACCACAACAGCCCTCGCCTTTCGGGAAGACCACTTCATAGCCGATGCGGGTAAGTAAGCGGGTAGCTGCATCATTGATCGACGGGGCAAGGACGCTTTGTGCGCAACCTTTCAGGATGGCGACACGGCCTCTCTTCTGCACTTTCGGCGCAATGGTTTCCTGTCCTGCAAACTGGGAGGGCATTGCAGATTTGGTCGGAGCCAGCGCCAGAAGGGTACCCAGCTTTGCAAGCGTGCCGCCGCATTTCTTCATGAGCCCAGCAAGTGGGCGACCATAGAAGGCGGCTGCGATGGCAAGACGGAAACGGCCCGGTTTGGGAAGAATGGCCTGTAGCACTGCTCTGAGCAGCCGGTCTTGCAACGGACGCTTGTAGGTGCGTTCGATATGGATGCGAGCGTGATCCACCAGATGCATGTAGTTCACACCCGAAGGGCATGTGGTCATGCAAGACAAGCAGGACAGGCAGCGGTCGATATGCTTGACCGTTTTGGCATCTGCAGGGCGGTCGTTTTCCAGCATCTCTTTGATGAGATAGATGCGACCACGTGGACTGTCCAGCTCATCTCCCAGCAGCGCGAAGGTCGGGCACGTTGCGGTACAAAACCCGCAGTGCACACATTTGCGCAGGATCTGTTCGGAGACTGCTGTCGCGCTATCTTTGAGTTGTTCTGGTGTAAAGTTGGTTTGCATGACCTAGATCCCCGCGTACATTCGGCCCGGATTGAGGATTCCGTGTGGATCAAACTGTGCTTTTAGACGTTTTGAAAGACCCATTAACGTCTCTGCTTGCGGCTGGAAGACATCAACACTGGCACGGAGTTCAACACTCCCTCTCAGGAGCGTTGCGTGTCCACCTCCGTTTTCCGTGATGATCCGGCGCAGAGGAACATCATGAGGTCCTTCACCTTCCATTTCTACCCAGACAAGACCACCAGCCCAATCCATCATCCATCTGATCGCAAATCGTTTTTCCAGCTCAGCAATCACTTGTTGGCCTGCAGTCGGGGAGACCGAAAGCTTCCAGAGCGGCTTGTCACTTCCGGCAAACGGAATGAGGTCACGCAGATCACCCCAAGTTTTGCGGGAGGCCTGCCCTTCAATGAGCTCCTGCGATGGAAAGCGTTTCAGGATGCTACGAAGCTTATCCAAACGATATTCGATGGAAACGGGAATGCCTTCCAGTCTGAGTAAGGTGATGGAATGTTCTTGTGAAAGCGGGCAGAAGCCTTTGGGCAGATGAGCTGCGGAAGAAACCTCTGCTGAAGAACCCATGGCTTCTGACATGGCACTGGATGCTTCTTGCGAGGTCAGGCCTAGCAATACGAAGGTGCATTCTTTGGCTGCTCGTGGGAGGACTTTGATGGAGAAACTTGTGGCAACGGCGAGAGTGCCCCATGAGGAGCAGAAGCCGCGTGACAGATCATAACCGGTCACGTTTTTCACTACGCGCCCACCTGCCTTGAAGATCTCACCACGCCCAGAAACAGCTTCCAGACCAAGCACATGGTCGCGCGCCGCACCGGCTTTGAGGCGACGTGGGCCAGACAGGTTTGTTGCCAAAACACCGCCGATGGTGCCTGCCTGAACTGGCACTCCCAAAACAGCACTGAGATCTGCCGGTTCAAAGGGGAGTTCCTGATTATGCTCCTTCAAGAGGGTCTGAACGTCCGTCAGTGACGTGCCCGCCTTGACCGTGAGCACCAGTTCTGCCGGTTCATAGTCGATCACGCCAGCAATGCCGTCTACGCGCAGCGTATGCGCGGACTGCACTGCCCTGCCCCAGTTGCGTTTGGAGCCACTGCCGATCACTTCCAGCGGAGTTCGCTCGGCGGCGGCCCATTTGACGACCGCCTCCAACTCCTCAGCTGTTGTTGGGTGGAAACCCTCTCCCATGGTTTCGTCCTGTTCTCTTGTCTTAGGATCACGCTCTAGAAGCGTGGAATATCCGGGAATGGCAACTGGCCTTGATGTACGTGCATGAAGCCAAGCTCCGCACAGCGATGCAGGACCGGGAACATCTTGCCCGGATTGAGAAGCTGCTTCTCATCAAACGCGCACTTCACGCGTTGCTGCTGTTTCAGGTCATCCTCAGAGTACATTTCCGGCATGAGATCGCGTTTCTCAATCCCGACGCCATGTTCTCCTGTGAGGACACCGCCCACTTTTACGCAGAGGCGCAGGATATCTGCGCCAAAGGCTTCTGCTGCTGCCAGCTCGCCGGGAATATTAGCGTCATAAAGAATGAGTGGATGCAAGTTTCCATCACCTGCGTGGAACACGTTAGCGACGCGTAACCCGTGTTTTTCGCTCAGCTCCTGCATCTCTTGCAGGACTTGTGGCAGAGCTGCGCGTGGGATGGTGCCGTCCATGCACAAATAATCCGGCGAGATGCGACCGACCGCCGGGAACGCAGCCTTACGCCCTGCCCAGAATGTATTGCGCTCCTCTTCTGACTGAGAGACGTGCAGGTAAGATGAGCCATTCTTTTCTGCGATTGCACTGACGCGCTTGAGCAGATCGTCAACCTCAGCCTCAGGTCCATCCAGTTCCACGATCATGAGGGCGTCAACATCCAGCGGATATCCTGCATGTACGAAGTCCTCGGCAGCATCAATGGCGAGCTTGTCCATAAGCTCCATGCCACCGGGAATAATGCCCGCTCCGATGATTTCAGCAACACATTTGCCTGCTTCTTCCGAGCTTGGGAAGCCGATGAGTGCAGCGCGTGCTGTTTCCGGTTTTTGTAAAACGCGGACAGTGACTTCAGTGACAATGGCAAGCAATCCTTCGGACCCTGTAAGCAGGGCCAGCAAGTCGTAGGCCTCAGAATCCAGATGTTTGCCGCCGAGGCGGATCACCTCTCCAGTGATGAGAACGATTTCCAGCCCCAACAGGTTGTTGGTGGTCAAACCGTATTTGAGGGAGTGCACGCCGCCGGAGTTTTCTGCGATGTTACCGCCAATGGAACAGGCGATTTGAGAAGACGGATCAGGAGCATAATAGAAGCCATCCTGCTGAACAGCCGTCGTAATCCCCAGGTTGGTTACACCCGGCTGGGTCACAACTGCCCGGTTTTCCAGATCTATTTCCAAAATCCGGTTAAATTTCATCATGGACAGCAAAACGCCGTCTTCCAACGGCAATGCACCGCCAGACAGGGAGGTCCCGGCGCCACGAGGCACCACTTTTACATCATTGTCGTAACAGTACTTGAGCACTCTCGAGACTTGATCCACCGTCTCAGGCAAGACCACAACAAGCGGCAGTTGGCGGTATGCCGTCAAGGCATCCGTCTCATAGGGACGCATCTCGATTTCATCGCAGATAACACCTTCTCCACGCACGATTTTTTGCAAATCAGCGACGATTTTGGAGCGCTTTCTTAATGTTTCCTGTGACGGTTTTGGCATCGCGATCGCTGCCATCAGGCCTCCCTCCTGAGTTGTGATTTGAAACTATATTTCCAAGCCACCAACCCAACCGTACTTACTGAATACAATAGCTGAGACTCTCATAATTTATGCAAAGATAAAAGCCGCATTAAGTCTATTGTCGCCCACAAAACAACGGCTTCAGTTTTTGGTGAGTTTGACGCAAAGCAAGTTATTTTCAGTCGTTTATGCTTATGATCAATTCCGTCCGCGACAATATGCCGTAACAATATATACGAAGGTAACGTCGAATCTATGGGAACTGCCCCATGAGTTAGACTATGTTGTTCTCTATTCGCGGTTATCTCTTAGGATATAGTGGGAAGGATAAAATATGAAGCAGTTTGGCGTCGTTGCAGCGCTTGCATTGCTGTTGAGTTCCGGTGCGGCCTTCGCTGAAGGCGATGTTGCTAAGGGCGCAAAAGTTTTCAAAAAATGTAAGGCTTGTCATGCTGTTGGTGAAAAAGCCAAGAACAAGGTAGGACCTAAACTCAACGGCATCATCGATGCTGGTTGGGGTGAAGTCGAAGGCTACAAGTATTCCAAGCCTCTTCTGGCAGGTAAAGAAGAAGGTAAAGCTTGGGACGCCGCTACCCTGGACGCATACCTTACAAAACCGAAGAAAGTTATCCCGAAAGGTAAGATGGCTTTCGCTGGTCTTAAGAAAGAAACTCAGCGTCAGGACGTTATTGCGTACCTCGCTCAGTTCAATAAAGACGGCTCCAAGAAATAATTGGATTCCAGAGATTCTAAAGATCGGGGGTCGCAGTTCTGCGGCCCTTTTTTATTTGCTGGTATGTTGGTGAGTGGCTTAAGCCTTACGCACCATCTTGTTTGCAAGGATCGGAATGCCGTTATAGTCGGTCATGAACTCGCTGGTAATGACAAATCCAAATTGCTCATAGAGCCGCTTGGCCGGTAGGTTGGATTTAGCAACATAGAGAGTTGCCTCCCCCTCAGCCCTCTCCAGCATGTGTTGCATGAGCGTTCTACCAATGCCAGTTCCCCGCCTTTTGGGATGTATAAAGAGGGCCGTGATCTCAGACTGGTCCAGTGCGGCATAAGTCTTCAAACCGTCCTGCTCAAACACAAACACCCTCGAGTTCCTAAAGCCCTCCAACCGCTTCAAATCTTGATCCAACGGTAGCAACTGGAACCTCTGATCCTCATAGATCAATTCATCCAACTTACTTGCAGCGTAGATATCAAGAACAGCGGGAAAGTCGGTTTCTCGGTAAGATCTGATGGTCATTGGGGCTCTATTGTCAGGCTCTCACTCGTATTGTTTAGACACTTCTTCGAGCCAACGATGGTCTGAAAGTCCACGTGGGTATAGCTCTTTTTGAATCTGCACTTGCTGTATGACTTGATCAATGATTTTTTGTAGCGATGGGGAAGGAGTTTCGGTAGGAACAGGCACTGTTCGTCCTAAACTGCTCGTAATCACAAGACCACGCTTTGGATCAAGACCTTCTTTTATCTGTTTTCTTATGACAAAATCTTGCAGTTCAGCTTCATTTAAGCGAACGTAGGAATAGGTTGGGTCAGTATTGGGAATGTCAATGAGCGTTCAAAATTGATCCGGCATCATCATTTAAAATTGACCCACCTTGGTTGGCACAAATCCAGCAGGCGAACAGCTCTCATCTAGCAGGTTCGTCTGCTGGCTTTGTGCCAACCAAGGCTTATTAGTTTTGGGACTTTTTGCTCTGGGCAAAGCGGAAGGATGTATTACCCGTTTCGATAATTGAGCAATGATGGGTGATCCTGTCTAGCAGCGCGGTCGTCATCTTGGCATCTGCGAAGACGGATACCCACTCGCCGAATTCTAGGTTTGTGGTGATAATGACACTGGTTTTCTCATAGAGCTTGCTGATGAGGTGGAACAGGAGTGCACCGCCGGACTTGGGGAACGGGATGTAGCCCAACTCGTCGATGATGACGCAATCCAGTGATGTCAGTTGACGGATGATTTTCCCG
>NZ_LMCF01000023.1 GCF_001623075.1 Pseudovibrio sp. Ad37 | reverse complement strand
CTTTGGTGTTCTGAAAAACGTAAACTAAGTCAGCTATTCCGTAACAGTGACTTGTTACCAAACCACTCGCGAATAACCGCCGTCCACGTTTCTCTTTCTTCTTCCGTATTCAATTGTCAATGAACAGGGCTTTCACCCACACTCAAAAGAGTAAATCACTCACCAACTCAATCATTTCCGATCGAGCCTGAGCGATCAATCCTTTCGAGGAACTCAAGAGCGCATCGTGCCGTCGCCGGCAGCGCCGTCGCTCTCGATGAGCTGGGTTATAGGCCTGAGCCCTCCAACCGTCAACCTGAAAACGACAAAAAAACCCAAAAACATCATCTACCTATGTGTAAAACATACCTAATCCGCAGAAACACGCCGTTTCAATTCCACACCAGACCTGTGGGGGACAATTCCATCCAATTAAGCTCACCTTACGGGAGCGTTGAGGCGCCTCATTTCCCCTTAATACCACCAGCCACTTTCCTGCTCTAACTCCCAGCCACCAGAGTTTCAGGGAGAACATTACAGGAATAGACCGCGATCAAATCAGGCTGCATTCTCTCGAAACGCCTGCAAGCAATCTTCGGAGCAATCCGCGTTCTTTGAAAACTGAATAGTGAATGAGGGGGCATGGTGGTCGTGGTTTATGCTGCTACACCCTGAACTCACAGCAATCCCGACTGGGCAGTGAGCAGACGCCTAGTGAGAAACACCGTCATTGCGTTCGTTTGCGTGATTTTGCGCGAAACAGCGTTTTTGTGCGTTCTTATGTGCACTCACGACAATGGAACAATGCGTTTGGAAAAGCGTAGGGCTATAGCTGGCATCATCAGCACCCCGCGCTCCGGCCAACTGATAGGCAGGACTTATCCTACTTCTATCAAATCTTATCCCCCCAAACCCAAAAACTATCCCCGCTGCAAATGGCTTTTGATCATCAGCTTCAGATTTGGAAAGGCGCTTATGGCGCATTGCGCAGTTTATTTTTGTGTGATCCCCTCCTTCCTGGGAGTTTTAATAGCGGAAATAACGCTGATTTTCAGAGCTTTGAAAGATATGAATGCGTCTGCGCTGGGGTTTGGCTGCTGGGCTGTGGGTGGCACCTGGAATGACACCGAGGATCAAACCCCAATCCGAACCATGCGAAAAGCCGTTGAGCTGGGCATCAATTTCTTTGATGTCGCGCCGGTTTACGGGCTGGGGCATGCAGAAACGCTTTTGGGTGAGGCCCTCAAGACCTTTGAACGTGACCAACTGTATATTGCCACCAAGTGCGGGCTGGTTTGGAACAACCCGGAAAGAGCTGTCAAAAACAATCTTACCAAGACTTCCATTATAGAGGAGGTGGATCAATCACTCGAGCGCTTACAGACAGAGTATATTGATGTGCTGCAGTGTCATTGGCCTGATCCCCATACACCTATTGAAGAGACCGCCGAAGGTTTGCGCGCTGTTGTGGAGAGTGGGAAGGTTCGACATCTAGGCGTCTCCAACTTCTCACTGAAGATGACCAAAGAGCTGATGCAGCATTGTGAGCTGGCAAGCTATCAGGGGCTTTATAACCTTCTGGAGCCAAATGCCACGCATTATCATAATATACCGCTGAGTTACCGTAGTCGTGATGAGATCATTCCGCTTTGCGAGGAGCGTGACCTCAAGTACTTGCCTTATAGCCCATTGATGCAGGGATTGCTGGCAGGAACCTTCAAAGCAAGCGGTAACTTTGACCAAAATGATGATCGCGCCAATAACCCGAAACTGAATTCTCCGCTACTGGAGAAGTATCTCGGCTGTGCTGACGAGTTGAAAGCTTACGCTGAAAAAGCCGGTATGCCTCTGGCCCATCTGGCTATGGGGTGGTTGATGGCGCAGGATGCCGTCGGGCCCATTATTACCGGAGCCTATCAGGAATGGCAGGTAAAAGAGAACATTGCGGTCACAACACGCTCTTACGATGTGGACCTTTTGAAAGGTGCTGAAGACATCGTTGCGAAGTGGGCGCTATCTTAACTTATCGAGATCGAGCCAACAAAACCCGGTTCTGAGGAATTGGGTTTTCACTTCGCAATCCTGAGTAATGTGACTTTATATATGGGCTTTGCCCTCATAGTTTGGTCGACACCATTTAGACGTAGCTTCATCGCCCGGATAGCTTTCTCCAAGAGCAGCATTGGGTTTATGTTCAAACGCAAACCCGATCTCCTTCTCTTTCATCAGTAGAACAAAGAAGCGCTGTTTGACTGTGGAGCTCCAGAGCCTGCCACAAATCTGTTTCAAAGTCTGAGCGAGCATATGAGCCAGATATGAAACTGCGTTCTAACCACAGTTCGCCCTTCAGGTCATAGATGGCAACTTCCCGCCCTCGCATCAAACATCATCGTCACATTACACCTCTCGCCCTAAGGCCGAATGCAACATGTTTCCAAAAGTGTATCGGATCCGGCTTCCCACGGAGCTGAAACTGAGCTGTTCTTACCTTGAATGATATTCTCTGCGCTGCGTCCGAACCTCACCTCACACACTAAGGTTTGCGATGAGAAAGCCATCAATGAGAGAGCAGCCCTACTCACGCGCCTCATTAGGCCTGAAATATCTTCATCTTTGCATAGTCAATACTACATGGAAGAGATTGGTATTCTCTGAAACTGGCGCATTCGAGCAGTATGAGGCCCGAAAATAGAATATGAAGATCACAAGCTTAGAGATGTGAGACAGGTTTTTCGGTCTCTTTGACATTGCTTTGGCAGGATCAAGCAAATCGGCAAAAGCTATCCCCAAGACTAAGTATTTTTACTCTTGTGTGTAATGCATTTAAATTTGTAGGTTTCGCGCACACCAAGTGGTGCCTAACCAATCACTGTCAGCGACGGCTTCTTGCTAAGCCAGATCACTTTCGCTGTATGGCATCGCTATCCATCTGTGCCTCCGCCATGGAGGCAACCGCGTTGCCAGCTTCCGCCCTTTGTGCGTGGAACCCATTTCTGGCAGTGATCGTATAGGCTCGCCCATGAGCTTTCGCGGCAGATGGCTAACAAGCGGATCATGGCTCTTGGTTGAGCTGCTAAATCCACGTGACGTGCGCACTCGGGCTGCATGCGTGGATATCTGCCAATAAACAGGACCAGTATGACTGATCAAACCTGCGCAGATCTTATTCCGGCCCCCGAAGGGCCGTCAAATCTTATTGATACTGATTATGAAGTGGGACAGGACAATATTACACCGCGAATCGCTGGTGTTGCGTTTGACGTCCACAATATCGTTTTCACTATTTCCAGTATTGCGATTGCAATTTTTGTTGCAATTACTCTGCTCTATAAAGACGCTATTGGTCCGGTCTTTGGTGATCTACGTGTTTGGCTCACTTCTAGTTTTGACTGGTTTTTCCTAATTGCCGGCAATATCTTTGTGTTGCTTTGCCTCTTCCTGATTGTGTCTCCACTGGGAAAGGTTCGCATCGGCGGCAGAGATGCAAAACCAGATTACAGCTACAGCGAATGGTTCTCCATGTTGTTTGCTGCAGGCATGGGCATCGGCCTTGTCTTTTACGGCGTGGCTGAGCCACTTGGCCATTTCTCTTCCATCACTTCTGGTAGCAGCTGGGCACCATTGGGCGGTGAAGCGCTGAGTGGTGCGGAAGCAGAGCGCCTTGCCATGGCCTCCACCATCTTCCATTGGGCCCTGCACCCATGGGCAACTTACGCTGTGATTGCTCTTGGTCTGGCTCTGTTTGCCTATAACAAAGGCCTGCCGCTGACTGTCCGCTCTATCTTTTATCCAATTCTGGGTGAGCGCGTTTGGGGTTGGCCGGGTCACGTGATTGATATTCTGGCTGTGTTTGCCACCTTGTTTGGTCTGGCAACCTCTCTGGGTATTGGTGCAGAACAGGCCAATGCTGGTTTGAACCATTTGTTTGGTCTTGAAATCACGACAACAACCAAGGTCATTTTGATCATCGCGATCTCTGCTATTGCACTTTGTTCCGTTGTTATGGGGCTGGATAAAGGCATCAAACACCTTTCCACCTTCAACGTGATCACCGCTGCCTTGCTGCTTGGTTTTGTTCTGTTGGCTGGTCCAACATTGGACATCCTACAGAAGCTGTTCTGGAATCTGGAAGCTTATCTGGAATATCTGCCAGTACTTTCCAACCCAGTTGGCCGTGTTGACGATAACTTCCGTCAGGGTTGGACAACTTTCTACTGGGCTTGGTGGTTCTCCTGGGCACCGTTTGTGGGCATGTTTATCGCTCGCATCAGCCGTGGCCGCTCCGTTCGTGAATTCATGATTTGCGTGCTGGTTATTCCAAGTGTTGTCACCACCCTCTGGATGACAGCCTTTGGCGGCACAGCGATTGAGCTGGAAGCAACTTCTACTCTTGGCAAAATTGCAGGTGCGGCGACTGAAATTCAGCTGTTCGAGATGCTGAGCAACCTGCCACTTGCTGAAATCACATCTGTACTGGGTGTCGTTCTGATCATCACATTCTTTGTGACGTCTTCAGACTCCGGTTCTTTGGTTATCGATACCATTACAGCTGGTGGTAAGGTGAACGCACCGGTTCAGCAGCGCATCTTCTGGGCGTCTTTGGTTGGCCTTGTTGCGATTGCATTGCTGCTTGGCGGTGGCCTTTCCAGCCTTCAGGCGATGACGGTTTCAACCGGCTTCCCGTTTGCGATTGTCTTGCTTGGTGCATGTTTTGCAATCGTCAAAGGTTTGCGTAGCGAGCCTAGATAAGCAAACTTCATACTAAATTCAAAAAGCGGCGGGATCATTTCCGCCGCTTTTTTTGTTTGAAATGATTGCATGTGGGATCGTCGTTTGATCCGCCTACATCAGTGAATGGTCGCTGCCAGCTTCTTGGCATCTACGCGCATGTTGGCTGGAAGCGGGATATAGCCGGATGAAATTGCAGCTCCCCTTGCCTGTCCGCTCAAGACAAATTCAGCAAACTGGCGCGCCGCAGTGCCGGTTCTCACATCAGGGTAGACGTCTTCTGTCACCAACCAAAAGAATGAAATGATGGGGTAAGCACTGGGAGCTTCAGGGTTGTGAATCTCATCAATGGAGAGCGGATCACCACTTCTGCTGACCTCCTCGATAGCTGCTTCTCCGGCATTGAGTGAGGGTGCTACGAAGTTGCCCTTTTGATTTTCGACCAGAGCCATCGGGATCCCCAGTGTGCTGCCAAAGGCTGAGGGGGCGTAGCCGATTGCGCCATTGTTCTCGGTGATCTTGGTCACGACCTCAGAGGAACTTGGCACGAGGACAGCATCTTTCGGGAAGGTCTCCAGTGGCCAGATGCTGGCAGATTTGCCGGACCATGCATTTTCGGCGGTGTACAGGTGCTTGGAGAGGGCGAGGTTTGCACCGCTGGCGTCGCTGCGGCCAACAATGGTGATTTTCAGCTTTGGTAAGCGCAGGTCCGGGTTCACCATGCGGATTTCGCGGTGGTTCCAATATTGGATAGAGCCGTCGAAGATACCGGAGAGTGCGTTACGTGTGAGCTTCAAGTGGCCGACGCCCTCAATATTGTAAAGAATACCGAGCATGCCTGCGGTGATGGGGATCTCCAGCAGTTTGTCCTCTATGGCGACAGGCTCATCGGCAGTATCAACATCGAGGTCTTGCTCCAGGATCGCTTCCAGCGGAGCGCTGGAGACAGCGAAATCGACCTTGCCAGCTTGCAATGCCAACACCCCTGCTCCACTGCCGATCGGATCGTATCGCACTTCGATCTCGGGGTTGGAGGTTTTGAAGAGGCGCAGAGTTTCATTGAACAGGACGTCGGGGTACATGGAGCCCGCTCCGCTCAGTTCCTCGTAGGGTTCTGCCTGGGCGTAGCTGTCCTGAGCCATTGAGGAGTTAATCAGAAAACCGGTTGCTAAAAGCGAAAGGAACGAAGCAGCTAAAATCTGAACGCACAGTTTTGGAGAGATCCGGTTGAGCATGGCACATCTTTCTCGGAGATTTTCCAATATGTAGACGCTGGTGTGCGTCATTTTATGCTGCTGGGCGGCTATATAACCGCCCGCGCAAGGCCCCTCATAACTTAGATTTTATAAAGGCTTTCTCTTTGTGGGCTGCGGTATTCTTTGAAAACTTTATCTATAGAAATACAGCATTGGTTTTGCTTGATCTTAGGGAGAGGTTTACTTCGCTGAGGCATGGTCTGCACACGCAGAAAATCGTACCCAGACAAAGGTGCGGAGGATGGCAAAAAACAAGAAGCCACTTCAGTGGAGCAGCAAGGCAGACACCACCGCACATGAGCACAACAAGCAGGTGCTGAAGATGGTGCGCCATTTGCTGCGTGCGCATGAGACCAGCTGGCTGGTGAAGCAGCTGAAGAAGTGGTCGCCCACGGATTTGCTGCAGCTGTTGACTGCCCTGCCCCTGCCGGACGCACGTAAGCTGTTTGCGCTGCTGCCTATTCGGCCTTCCACCAAGATCCTTGCTGAGCTTTATCCGGATTTTCGGGCTGAACTGCTGAAAGACGGGACGACCACGCGGCTGGTGGAGATTCTCAATACGCTGAAGGAGAATGATCTGGCGGATACGCTGGATGAGTTTCCGCAGAGCTTGCTCGACATCATTGTGCCGCAGCTGGATGCCCGGGCGGAGATTGAGGAGCGGATTTTGCATGGAGAAGATACGGCCGGGCGGTTGATGAGCCGGAAGTTTGTGGCGTTCAACGAGGATTATACGGCGGGGGAGGCTATTGCCGCGATCAAGAGCCAGTATGATCTGGTAGGGCGGTTTCGCACGGTGTTTGTGGTGGATGCCAAGCACCGGCTGGTGGGGCGGCTGGATGTAACGCGGCTTTTAACGCTGGAACCGAAGGTGCGCATTGGGGATGTGATGGACGCCAATGTGCTGGCGGTATCTGCGGAGATGGATCAGGAGGATGTGCTGCGTAAGGCGGCGCAGCGGCAGATCTCCTCCATGCCGGTGATTGATGTTGATGGGAAGCTGATTGGGCGGATTACGACTGAGCAGATGAACCAGATTGTGCGTGAGGAACTCTCGGAAGACCTGATGTTGATGGGTGGGGTTTCGCCAGAAGCACGGCCTTCAGATTCCGTGCCCCGGATCATCAAAGGTCGGTTGCCCTGGCTGATGACAGGGCTGATTGGGTCTGCTGTTGCTGCGCTGGTGGTTGGGTCTTTTGAGGATGAGCTGGAGAAGGCAGCTATTTTGGCGGCGTTTATTCCGGTGATCATGTCGATGGCGGGCAATTCCGGGCTTCAGGCGTCTGCTGTTGCGGTACAGGGGATTGCAACGGGGTCAATCTGGACGGGCAGTACGCTGTTTCGGCTTTGGAAGGAGTTTTGCGGGGCGCTGTCTAACGGCGTGATTGCGGGCAGTGTGCTAACTGTGCTCATCAGCATTGGGGCCGTGCTGTTTGAGATTCATGACCCGGTGTGGCTGGCGCTTACGGCTGCGTCCTCTCTGGTCATCGTCACCACGGTTGCGGCGATGGTGGGGGCAACGGTGCCTGTGGTGCTGGACAAGATTGGCATTGATCCGGCAGCGGCAACGGGTGTTTTTATCACCACCAGCAATGATGTGCTTGGGGTATTGGTTTACTTCACGACGGCCAGTTATCTTTATCTGTAACTTGACGTTCCCTGCTCTACCGGTCCCTACTGCTCCCAGTGAGGGAGGGATTTTTATGGATGAGGAACAGAGTTTCAGCCACAGCGAAGGTGAGGCTGGGGAGTTTGAGGCGCGGGGGTTGCGCAGTTATTTTGAATATCGCGACCTTGGCGTGGCCGATGCCACCAACGGGGCTGTGGTTGCGCATGTGATTAAAGCGCGTGAGGGGCACAATGCGACGGGGCAATGGCATGTGCATGATTGCTCCTTTCAGTTTTATTATGTGCTGAAAGGCTGGGCGCGGTTTGAATATGAAGGGCATGGCATCCGCACGGTGAAGCCGGGGGACTGCGTGGTGCAGCCAACGGGCATTCGCCACCGCGAGATTGAGCATTCTGAGGATTTTGAGCTGATCGAGATCGTCTCGCCTGCCGGTTTTGGCACTCGGGCGGAGGACGAGACTTCTGAGGCCACTGAGGCCTGAAAGCAAAACCGGGGCTTGTGAGCCCCGGCGTTTTTATGAAATCAGCGCTGCGCAGCTGCTGGTTTTGCGCGGCGTGGTCTGTTGCTCTGGCTGCGGTTTGGGCCGCTTTTCTGAGCTGGGCGCGCATTGGCGTTTGGTTTGCCGCCGCGGCCACGACCTGCATTTGGCTTTGCACCGGCTGGTCTTGCGCCTGCCTCACCTGCTGGTTTGCTGCTTTGTGCAGCACCGTTGCGGCCTGCACCACCAGCTGGACGACCAGCACCACCGGCTGAGCGGCCAGCGCCGCCGCCACCACCGCCACCGCCACTGCCACTGCGGCGACGGTTGCCTTGCGGGCGTTTGTGGCGTTTCAGCTGTGTTTGTTCGTTTGCTGGATCGTACGCAGGCATTTCGCCGTCCGCCCAATCGCCATCACCAGACGGGATTTTGCGGCCAATCAGGCGCTCAATATCGCGCAGGTATGGTTGTTCGGTTCCATCACACAGGGAGATGGCAACACCGCTTTTACCTGCGCGGGCTGTCCGGCCAATGCGGTGAACGTACGCTTCCGGCACATTTGGCAGCTCGTAGTTGACCACGTGGCTGACGCCATCAATATCAATACCGCGGGCAGCGATGTCTGTTGCCACGAGGATTTTGATGGAGCCATTTTTGAAGCCATCAAGTGATCTTTCGCGCTGGCGCTGGCTCTTGTTGCCGTGGATGGCGGCTGAGCTGAGGCCTGCTTTGTCCAGATGACCGCTAACACGGTCTGCCCCGCGCTTGGTGCGGGTGAAGACGATGGCGCGTTCGATGTCTTTTTCTGACAGGATTTCCTGCAGGGCAGCTCGCTTTGAGCTTGAATTGAGGAAGCGAACGGACTGCTCGATTTTCTCAATTGGACGGGAGACCGGCGCCACGGAGATTTCGCGCGGGTTACTCTGGAATTCTTTGGCCAGCTTGCGGATCTGGTGAGGCATGGTTGCGGAGAGCAGCACTGTCTGGCGCACTTTTGGCAGTTTGCCAAGAATACGGCGGATGGCTGGCGCAAAGCCAAGGTCCAGCATCTGGTCGGCTTCGTCCAGTACAACGGTTGTTGTCGCGTCCAGCTTGATGCCGCCGGTGCTCATGTGGTCTTCCAGACGGCCCGGAGTGGCGATCACAATGTCCAAACCTCTGGACAGGGCGCGCAGCTGTGGGCCGGGTTTCACACCACCAAAAATAACGGCAGTTGATGGGCCGATATACTGGCCATAGGTGCGCACGCTATCGGCGATCTGGGAGGCAAGCTCACGGGTTGGCGCAAGAATAAGCGCACGGCAGGTGTGCGGCGCTGGTTTTTTGCGGTCTTCTGCCAGACGGGTCAGCAGCGGCAGCACGAAGGCTGCGGTTTTGCCGGTGCCTGTTTGTGCGATGCCGAGGATGTCCTCGCCCGCTTTCATGTGCGGAATTACTTCACGCTGGATTGGGGTTGGGGCCTCATAGCCCTCTTCTTTTACGGCGCGCAGGATAGGCTCTGCGAGGCCAGCTTCGTCAAAATTCTTCACTCTCGTACTTCCAAGATGTGCAGAGCACGCCCCCTGATATGGGATCAGGAAGATGCTCATAGATTAAACGCCAGCATATACCCCGCAGACATACATCTACGCGGCCAGACTGGCTAAAATTGAGATCCATGGAGTTTGAGAGGAGCTTTGAAAGCGACCTAGAAACGCTGCGGACCACGGTGCGTGCCCGTGTTACATCCCACTCGAGCAGGCTGCCTTGCTGAATATATTGCAGGCAGCGGGGTGGCGCTTCAAGCATATGCCCAATAAGCGCGTTGCCTCGGGAGATATAGGTAAATGCGCGGGAATGCAAGGGGTGGGGGGTGAGATGATCCACGCAATGCTCCTCTAACCGCCGTCATCCCGCACTTGATGCGGGATCTAGAATGATTAGCAAAGCCGTCACCCTAAGTCCCGATACAGATCACGCCATGATGGGTTAAGTGTTTCAATTAGCTTCAGTTTCCATGCCCGCCTCCAACGTTTCAGCTTTTTCTCACGAGCGATTGCATCCCCAATACGCTCAAATTCTTCGTAATAAACCAGCTGAGAAACGCCATAGCGAGCAGAAAACGAGGTTGCCGTCTTCTCCCGATGTTCATGAATACGGCGTGCCAGATTATTGGTGACGCCCGTGTAGAGCGTCCCGTTTCTCTGACTTGCGGTGATGTAGATGTAATAGGGCATGCCGTAGTTTGAGAGTGTACGTGCAGATTGCCAATCGCATGATCTGGCTAGGCCTTTATCAGGGGTGATTTCCTACTGGATCCCGCATCAAGTGCGGGAAGACGGCGGTGGCGGCTTTAAGCTCCATGCCCGCCCTCGCCGTCATGCCGGACGAGCGAAGCGAAGATCCGGTATCCAGAGCCCAAATTACAAAGTCAAGCTAATCAGATCCCACCGCACTATCATCAAATTCAACTCGGGCTGTAATCTCAGTCATCGCATAATGAACAAACTGCTTGCCTAGCTCTGTAAGGACATAATCTTCAGTATTATCAAAAGAAGATTTCATAGTATTGCTTCGATTACCTGTCCCTCTAGTAGGCTTGGGTTTTATGAAGTTGCCATAATAATCGGTTTCTCGATGTTGGCGTATTACACCGCCAGTGCTTAGGTCCCTGATTAAGAGCTTATATAGGTCAGCTTCCGCTGAATCTTCACGCACGGGTGACCTTCCCAAGTTGGACCAAATGCTTCCTCGCCCGATTGGACCTTTTCTATAAATTTCACCTATTACTTCGAAATGAAAATCAGAATAACTTTCAAACCAATCTATGAAAAGTTTGACCACATCATCTGATGCGAGTTTGGTTGAAGCTGAGTGAGATAATATATTGCGGACTTTTTGACGCTTATCTTCTGAATCAATCCTGGACCAATTTCGAAAAGCCTTTATCAAAATCGCTTGATATTCATCAGACTCTACACGATCTTTTACTTTCTGATCATTCAAATCAAGTCGCGCCATGATCTCTATTATCGTCTTTTCTTTCTCCTTCAATTCCTCACGAAGCATCTCAATCCATTGCTGCAACAACAGATTTACCTGCTCTTGCTCATGATCTGACCACGCACTCACAACCGCAGACAAGGCCCCTCCTGCAAACGGGACAGCACCGGCAAGTGCTTGAAGACCAGCTTTTGAAAGCTTCTTTCCTGTGCCAGCTTTTTCAATTTTATTCATTTTGATTTTCAATAACTTTTATTAATATACAGTGATACTTTACTATCTCCATCAACAACATCAAGCAGCATGTTCAATTTGGCTACTTGCATTGAAGTTACACAACTTCATTTCTAGTCGAGAGAGAACACATAATAGTCATAAATAAGATCCGTTCCTCGTCATGCCGGACCAGCGGAGCGGAGATCCGGTATCCAGTGTTATGCGTGCTGGCGTTAGTGAGTGTGGCTCTAGATCCCGCATCAGGTGCGGGATGACGGTGGTGGGCGTCATCAGCGTATCCCCACGGCAACACCTTGCCCTCTTCTGCAACTTTTCGTTGACAGTGGAGGCGTTCCATTCCACATTCATATGTGAGGCGTAGAAACCTCTGAAAAGCGGCTACCGCTCCCGTCAACTAGCGGATTTTTTGTGTCTTTTTTCTAAAGGCGCAAACCCTTTGCTATGAGCGGGAGGGCGGTGAATACAACACCTCCTTCGGGGGGGAATAAACTCGCCTGTCTTTTCCAGGTTTCTAACCTCCCGCTCGCCAGTGGGTCGTAGAAAACTCTTTGTCGTGCGGATCTTCAACAGCCAGAAAAGAAGGCTTTGAATATGGACGACACTGCATGCGCCTGTGGCGCCACAAATACTCTTCAAAATGAAATTGACGAAGTAAACATTGCTGTTTCTGATCTTCAGAACCTTGCATACATCCAGCATATGGTGCTGAGCGAGCGGATGAAGAACAGCTGCGAGCGTGATGCTTTGTTCACTCTGCACCATGCATTATCTGACCGCCTAGAGGCACTCAACAAGACCTGCGGAATTTTAACTGATGCGTTGTCCGGTACGTCCTTCCCTAAAGGATTTTCCGGCCACGCGACACGCAGCGTCGCCTCTCCACCAATGGTCAACACCAATACTGTGTCTCTTGATTAGATCACTGTAACCGGCACTCCAAGGGCTGGCAGTACCACCCTTACACAGCCCTTCATGAGTGTCCTGCTGGTCTGCGGCCGGGCGAATTGTGCCCGCAGGCCAGCGTTTTTGCGTGTGGGTTTGTATGGATGTGTTGGTGCGTGGAATTTTGGGTCCCGGGTCTCCGCTACGCTCCGCCCGGGATAACACCAAGAGCTAAGCTGGAACGAGGCCGAGCAGGTTTGGTAGGGTGGTCATGGATTGGAACGGGTGGGCGCCGAAGAGGTTTAGGGGTGCCGGAATGGATTCTGGCGTGTAGGCGAAGCAGCGCATGCCGGCGCTGGCGGCGGCTTTCATGCCGGTGGCGCTGTCCTCAATGACGACGCAGTGCTCTGGGTTGATGTCCGCCCTCTTCGCGGCGTGCAGGAACAGGTCCGGCGCGGGTTTGCTGGCGCCGACATCCGTTGCGGTGAAGACGTTGCCGTCAAACCATGGCAGCAGGCCGGTGATTTCCAGCGTCATGCGGACCGTGAACGGATGTCCGTTGGAGCCGACGCAGATGGGGATCGTTGCGTTAGCGAGTTGTTTTATCACCTGCTGAATGCCGGCAACGGGCTGGACTTCCTTTTCCAGCAGAGCGTTTGATTGCTCGTGGAAGTCTTTATTCCAATGCCTGGGCGCGTTCAGGCCCTGCTCTTTAAGGTAGGCGTCAACCTCGCGGCTGGTTTTGCCGACGAACATCTCCCAGCATTGCTGAAAGGTGAGCGGCGCCCCGTAGGACTGCAGCAAACGGTGCAGAGTGCCGATGTAGAGCGGCTCGGAGTCGACAAGCACGCCGTCACAATCAAAAATCACAAGTTTGGGTGGGACCGATAAAAAAGACACTGCAATATTCCCGAGAGTAAAACCGGAGCCTAGCTTTTGGAGGCGGGTGTGGCAAGCGTGGTTTGATGGGTGGGCCTTGGGCTGTGAATCGGCATGCAAAATTGACCCGGTTAGGTGGGTTATGAGCGTTTAAGATTGACCCACCTGTTTGTTAGGATCCGTGCATTTAGCGCGGGGCATGAACGGGTGATATTGATGGAAAGTGCAGCCAAGATCCGCCGTCTTGTTTTACGGGATGGTCGAAGTGTCCGGTCGGTCAGT
>NZ_LMCF01000022.1 GCF_001623075.1 Pseudovibrio sp. Ad37 | reverse complement strand
ACCATTAAGTCTGAAATGTTGTGGCGAACTACCTTTCAGACTCGTCAGAAGGCAGAAAAGGCACTTGGCCTTTACATTGAGGGCTTTTACAATCCAATCAGGCGACACTCGTCGTTAGGCTATCAATTGCCAATCGCGTTCGAGAGACAGAAAAGAAATAGTGAGACAGAGGCTCTCCATTTTCTTTAGGTCAGTCCAGCTGTCGCTTATCGTGTTGGTATCTGTCCAGTTCTTTTCTGAGATAACCGTTACGCACATGATCAGGCACATCAAGAAGCTTCTCATTCTCCTCTTGTGTCACGTTGACCATTCGGTCTTTTTTGTCTTTGCGGCCAATGTTGAGCTCACTCATGAGATCATCAGGGCTGGAGACCAGAACGTTTTGCGGTGCTACATCCAGAACCACACCAAAAGCGCCATATACAAAACACTTTTCGTCACTCACAACAGAGGTGCAAATCCCATCTTTATTGTCTAGATATTCGGTTCCCTGAGCTGAAAAGCAGCCTTTTTGATTGATAAAATCATCCATGGAACCAGTACGCACAATAAACTTGAATGGCGCAGCACAACCACCTCGCTTTTGCAGGTCTGGTCTTGCAGCGGGGTCAGTGAAGTTCTCTCGTTCCCAAGTTTCGAGAAAGGCCTTCGTCTTCTCGTCCGGCTCGGCTTTGACCAGCTCAACTTTATGCTCTTGGGACTTTTTTCGCATAAATACTGCGCCGAGTTTGTCGAGTTTGGACACATGTGGACTTTCGCTAGCTCCGACGCCGGTAACTTCGGGCAGAGCGTGCAGCCAATTGACTTCCTTTTGATAGTTCTGAAGCGTTTTATTGAGTTTCTTCAGGATCTTGTTCGCAGAATCCACCTGAAAGTTCTCACAAAGCGTCTCTGCTTCACTGATCAAGCCGTTGGCTTCTTGATCAAGACTGAGGAATTTCTTGTGCCTTTTGCTCGGGATCTTCTTAGCAATGGCAAGGCTATCAACAATAGGTAATTCAATCGCCAGCTGAGCGAGGTCTTCCTTCACCCAGGGGATCTGCGCTTCCAAACCTTTATGGTTGGACTGAGCAACAGCAATGAGCTGCTCCATAGAGGAAACATTCTCTTGAATTTTGGAAAGCCTCGCCTCCGCGTTTTGGGGCTTTCGGCCTTTCAGCTCTTTTCGTGCAGCTGCAATACCCGAGCGTGCAGACTGACCTGCTTTTTTGAAAGGTGAGAAAACAGCGCTTTGGTTCTTGATCAACTCCGTGTTTGCGTACAGAGCATCTGCCGCTTTCTCCATAGAAGCGAGTTTTTCCAGTAGACTTGTAGGAGCGTTCACAACGTCGGCTTGGTGATGTTGTCCGACCTGCTCGCCCCCCTCTTCAGCAAAGGTCAGGTTCAAGTGACGAGCCATGTCGTTGGCCCATTTATGCTCTTGTTTGCTCAGTGTTTGCGGGGGCATCCATCAACTCCAAAGCATGAGTGTTTGCCTCCCACCAACTATTTAATGAGGCGAACACCAGTATTTTTCACGCTTTCAGTAAAGTACTACGCCCTCTCAAACGAATGATTTCCAGAATTTACGTATTTTCCCTCAAACTGGAGCTAAATGCTGTGATGGTGTGCAGAGGCTTTTAGCAAGCCTCTACTCGATCCACTCTACTGACTGCCCGTGCGGCCCAGTCCAGGCACGGGGTGTGCCGTTTTCGCAGAGGAGGAAGCGGCCTGAAGGGCGCGGGCCGGAGACTTTGTCGGCGAGTTGAGGAAGGACACCGGGGGCCTCGTTAGAAATCCAGTGAGCGTTGGAGTTGAGCATCAGATCGACAAAAGCATCCCGCTTGCTCGTGTCTCGGATGTAGTAGAGGACGGCGCTATGGAAGACCACTGATGTAGTGCCTGCTGGGATTTGCTCCAGCAAGGCTGGCAGATCAGCGAGAAGATCTCCTTTAACGAGTTGGATTTTCTGCTGCTTTGCCACTACGGTTGCTTTTTGTAGGCGGTGTAAGCGGTCCTCCTGCCCCGGCCAGATGAGCGTTTGGAGCCATGCTGAGGTGTCCTCATCCTGAAGGTTCAACGGGTTCAACTCCACCCCTGCACGCCAGGCGACTTCTGGTAGTTTGGTTGGCAGAGGGACATTACCAGCCGCCTGGCAATGCAACACTGGTGTATCGGGTGAATTCGTCTCAGGCGCCAGTGTGTGTGCGCCGTTGTTGTAGTCATAGGCATAGCGGTCGGGCAGCAAGCAGAGACCCGCGGACGCACCGACTTCGATCAATGAAAGTGGTTGTGGGAGGCGGGCGAGGAGTGGAAGAAGAACAGCGCAACGGCCAGCTTCGTTGGTCTGCGTGCTGCGCTTCATCATCTCTTGTTTGATGGCAGCGCTATGTCGTTGCAGAATTTCATCCAGCTCTGCCACTTCAGGAATGCGTCCTGTAACCCATCTTATAGCCGCAAAAAGGAGGTTGGGTTGCTGTTTGGCTTCCGGCAAAAGCATCAGGAAATCGTGGAAGATTGGCGAGCCGGCTATATGTGTCGCCCATTCTTCATAAATAGGTGAATTATCTTTGGCTTCATTAGAAGCAAAACCCAAGTATCCACGTTCAATCAATGAGGATAATATAGTCATGAAATTCCCTTTAAAAACATAAGGAAAGTCTAAGCTGGATATGCCTTCTGACGCAAATAAGCCCTTAGTGGAATGGGCCTGAAGAACCTCGTGCCGCCAGCGTTAGAGGAAGGCAGCACGAGGGGTGCTGGGAGGCCTTAGATTGGGTCTGCCAGCAGGTTCTTTTTGATATGGGCCAGTTCCTCGTCAGAAATGCCCAACGCATCGCGGCGATAGTTCTCAAAGCTGCCGTAGTCTTCTTTCATCGCTGCCAGCGCAGCAGTGATCTGCTCTTTGTGAGCACCAAAGGTTGGGCGCAGGGAATGTGGGCCGTTTGCGACCAGTTTGCTGAGTTCATCAAAGGTGTAGAGATTGGTGGTGAGGTAGTCACGCATGACATCTTCCTCGGAAAAGCCGAGAGACAACATCAGTACTGCTGCAACATAACCGGTGCGGTCTTTGCCACCAGCGCAGTGGAACATGAGCGGGTAGTTCTGCTCTTCCAAGAGCACGTGCATGAAACGTGAGATCTGCGGCGTGAACTTGCGGGCGAAGTCCTTATAGCGGTCAATCCGAATGTGGTAGATGTCTATATCGTGGTCTTTGAGAAGCTGGTCAATCTCCTCAAACTTACCACTGAACCAGAGCGGACGGATTTGAGAGGCCACGTCCAGCGGCATGATTTTGGCGATGTCTGCCGGATCTGAACCGATTGGTAGGTTGATGTTAAAATCAACGGAGGAGATATGCTTATTGGGGTGCTTGTCCAACTCATCCAGAGCGCGCAGGTCAATGATGGTTTCGATGCCCAATGCGCTCAACTTTTCCTGATCAGCTTCAGTCAAGTTGTCCAACTGGTCAGAGCGGAAGATCAGCTGAGGCTTCAAAACCGGGCCATCTTTTGAGGTAGTCAGAGACCGGAAGTTCTCCAGTTTCTCGATTGGTTTAATAATCTCGATGGCATCGCAGTTGGATGGAATATCGATTGGCAGTTTGGTCTCACATGGCGCTGATTGTGCCATGGCAAGGCCTGCAGTCATGAGTGAGCCAATCATTGTTGCCGTTGCCAGCCCGATTATTCTTCGCATGGTCAATCCTTTCTGTTCGCAAATTTGGGTGACATAAAGATCAGTTTGATCTATGCAGTAAAGTTGAACTCCATCATAATTTCAGATCATGTTGAGGTTAGATGCCCAGTATTGACCAATCGGAAGCGTTTGTGACTGCCGCGGAGTTAGGATCATTTTCTGCTGCGGCACGGCGGTTGGGTAAGGCACAATCTGCTGTAAGTGCTGCTATTTCCAATTTGGAGATCGACCTCGGATCAAACCTATTTGATCGCAGCAGCTACCGTGCAGAGCTGACAGTTTCCGGCGTTTCATTGCTGGACTATGCAAGATCCATTTTGCAGAGCAGGCAGGACTTGCTTGTGAAGGCGGGCGCCCTTTGTGAGGGAGCGGAAGGCAGCCTCAAAGTCGTGTTTGAATATGGAACTTATGTATCTGAAATTAAAGATGTTTTTCATGATTTCGACAAGCAGTTTCCGAAGGTGGAACTGCACGTTCAGACCGCCTCTTTTGGCGATGTGTTTTCCAGGCTGACGGAAGAGAGCGCTCAACTGGGGATTATCATCGAACGGCACCCTTATAAGGAAGGCTACCACTTCCGCGGACTTGGTTTTGAGCACCGGATTTCAGTTTGCCACAAGGACCATCCTCTGGCGGAGTTGGAAGAAGTCCGACTGGTGGACTTACGGGGATACCGACAGATTATTTCTGAGACAGAGATTGATCGGAACTCACCTGAGTTTTCTCGCCAGAAAGGACCGCATCTGCTGATTACGGACAACCCGCGCGTGGCGCACAATATGGTGCATGGCGGCGTGGGTTGGGCAGAGTTGCCAGCGCAGATGGTGGATGATGAGGTGAAGGCTGGTGAGTTGAAAGAGCTTTCCTATGACTTTCAGCAGAATGCTATTCTCAACAAGGTCTCTCTTGTCTGGGGCAAGCAACAGGCGCAAGCGCCTGCCTGTAAGTGGTTGATCAACCGGATGTGCCAACTGCATCAGAAGACCTGGGTTTAGCGCCAGCGCTCGTCTTAGAATACATCGCGAACTTCTTTGTGCGCCTTTATCAATTCTTCTACAAACACCTTGGTCTTGGCTGGACGAAAGCGGCTGTTTGGGAAGAGCGCGTAAATGCCACCTTCTTTATGGTGCCAGTCGGGCAACACGCGTTGCAAGCGGCCTGATGCCAGATCTTCGCGGATCTGAAAGGATGGGAGGAGACACAGGCCACCGTGACTGAGGGCACATGCATGCGAAGTCAGTGTGTTCCAGACTGTGATTGGCGGGTTTTGGAGCACAAACTGCACCTCCTCCCCTTTATCTGACCGCCATGACACTCCTGCTGGCAGCTTGCAGTGGTAGATCCAGTCTTTATCTTGCAGATCCATTGGTGTTGTGATTGGTCCCATTCCTTCGACATATTGCGGCGATGCCACAGTATATTGCTGAAAATTGCCAATTTTTCTTGCAATAACAGAACTGTCTTCTAACCAACCAACACGAATAGAGACATCTATTTTCTCTTTAAGCTGATCCAGTTTTTCGTCCGTAAAGACCGCATTGACCCTGATTTTTGGATATTTCACCCTCAATCGCATGAGCGCTCTGGCGACGACGCACTGGCCGTAATCTTCTGGCGCTGTGACCGTGAGCAAGCCGCTGGGAATCTCCTGCTCCTGCTGGAGTTCCTGTACCGCACGTTCCGCCTGAGCAAGAATTTCTGCGGCGTTTTCATAAAACCGCTGCCCTGCTTCTGTCATTTGAAGAGAGCGTGTGGTGCGCACCAATAGGGCTGCACCGAGCTCTTCTTCCAGTTTTGCGACTTGGTGACTGACGATGGCTTTTCCCAGACCGAGCTTTTTCGCCGCTGCAGTGAAGGAGCCACTTTCGACGACTTCAACAAAGTGGCGGAGGCGGTTGAGATTGTAGAGGCTCATTTAATTGTCTCTATTTTTCATACAGTATGTCAAAATTATCTGCATTCTACCGATAGTCAAGTTGCCCTAGGTTCCTCTGCAACAAGGAGAAACCTATGACGCACTCATTCCTCTACATCTATGACCCGCTAGGTGGGTGGTGCTACGGTGCAGCTCCCAGACTGACGGATCTGGCCAAGGACTATGAGGTTGAGATGTTACCAGCGGGCCTGTTTAGCGGTGCTGGTGCTCGGCCTCTGGATCGTTCTTTTGCCTCTTATGCATGGGCTTCTGACCAGAAGATTGCAAAGTTGACAGGGCAGACTTTCAGCAGTGCTTATCAAAGTCAGGCCCTGAATGGTGACGGGCAAGCACTAGATTCAACATTTGCGACACTCGCTATGACCGCATACTCGATCGTAGAACCAGCACGAGGGCCAGAGGCGCTGAAACTCATCCAAAAAGCGCGGTATGTGGCTGGTGAAGACATCACTGATCTTTCATTGCTGGTAGGCCTGCTCTCCGGTTCAGACTTTGCAGATGCAGCTGCCCTGCTTCAAAGCCATATGACGTCTGTTGAAGCAGAGACCGCACGGCGTGTTGCTCATGGCCAGATGGTTTTGAACCAGATGGGTGGGCGTGGTGCACCAGCACTTATTGCAGACGCACACGGCGAACGCATGCTGCTGCCCTCTGATCTGCTTTTCGGCTCTCATGAACAGCTAATGGGGGCTTTGAACAGCTTCTCTCACAGCATTCAGCAGGATTTTCCTGCTCTTTAACCCCAAGGAAAACAAATGATTAAATCTCTTGCTCTTGCTGCAAGCCTTGCAGCAACCGCTACTCTTGCGCCTGTTGCAACCTATGCTCAGGATACGACCGCCCTAACTTTTGAGGTCTACAACCCGGGTGATGAAGGTCTTTTCCCTGTTACCTCCACATTGATTGAAGGCCCAAGCGAAGCTGTTCTGGTAGATGCGCAGTTTCAACGCGGTGATGCTCAAAACCTGATTTCAATCATCAAGGAGAGCGGTAAAACACTGACGTCCATTTATATCAGCCATGGTGATCCTGATTACTACTTCGGGTTGGATGTGCTGCGCGCAGCATTTCCTGATGCCAAGATTATTGCCACGCAGCCTACTGTCGAGAAGATCAAAGCCACTATTGAAGGCAAGTTTGCTTTTTGGGGGCCGATCCTGAAAGAAGATGCACCTCAGGATTTGGTCATTCCAGAAGCGATTGGCGGTAACGAGCTCAAAGTGGATGGAACACCAATTGAGATCTTTGGTCTTGAGGGACATGATCCATCTCACACCAGCCTTTGGGTTCCTTCAGAACGCACTGTTCTGGGTGGGGTACTTGTCTTTGACAACTCTCATATCTGGCAGGCTGATAACCCAACATCAGAGAAACGCGAAGACTGGCAGAAGAGCCTTGATGATCTTCTTGCTCTGAATCCGAAACGTGTGATCCCAGGTCATTTTATGGGCAAGACCAACAGCCAGACGGTGGGTTCTATTGCGTTCACAAAAGCCTATATCGCTGCGGTTGAGAAGAATGCAGCTCTTGCGAAAAACTCTGAAGAACTGGTGACATTGATGAAAGCAGAGTTTCCTGCACTGGAAGAGCGCAGAACCAGTGACCTTGCTCTTGGAGCCAAGGTGGTGATGGGCGAGATGAAATGGCCTGCTGAATAATCGAAGGCTTCAAGCCCTCGCAGTTTTCTGCGGGGGCTTTCCTGTCATTGTTTTCTAATTGAGCTTACTCAGGCACAAGTACGTTTCTTTCTACTCGCTCTTCTTACAGCAGAGCAATCCAGCGGCGGGAGATTTCCAGTCCCAACGCGTCGGTTCTTGGGCCGAACTTTGGGCCCTGCTCTTCCAGAATTTCGTTCCAGTGCGGCACCAGTTCGTTGATTGGGCCATGGAAGCAGCCGTTCCAATGGTTCACCTGATCGACAGAGCATTCGAAATGGAACTGGATGGCGTATGTGGCGCGGCCCATTTTGAAGGCCTGATTGGGTGTCATCTCGCTGGATGCCAGATGTACGGCGTCTTTTGGCAGAGTGTAAGTGTCTGTGTGCAGAATGAAGATGTGGTCGTCTTCCTCGAAGGCGGAGATGACGGGATCTTGTTTGCCTTGCTCTGAGACTTGCAGTGGTAGCCAGCCAGCTTCCACCGGATTGCCCAAAATGTTCTCACCGCCGAATGCGCGTGCGATCAACTGGCTCCCGAGGCAGATGCCCATCACTGGTTTATCGGCTTCGTGAAATGCAAGGATCGTGTCACACACATCTTTCAGGAATGGGAACTCTTCATCCGCTCTGGCATGTTGCAAGCCGCCCAGAACAACCAGTCCGTTGAACTTTGAGATGTCAGTGGGAAGCGGATCATTTTGTGTCATGACACGCAGATCAATGGGCATTTTCGCGTGATCCAGCGCCTGTCCCAACAGGCCAAGCGTTACGTTTTCGCAGTTTTCAATAACGAGAACGGTCATTCCAACTTCCTGTCATAAGCAGCTGTGCTTTCTTTGTTGGGCATGCCGCATTTATCATTGTTTTGTAGAAATCCGACCTAAAGCCTCTGTGGGCTTCTTAAGGACGGGTTCTAAGCTTCGTTTTCAAAGGCTCGCTTCATGCGTTGTTCCAAACCGCGAACGACCAGAGACAGCGAGACTGTCATGATGAGGTAGAGATACGCAACCACATTGTAAGTTTCGAAAAACTGAAATGTGGAGGCAGAATAGATTTTGCCAAGCTGGGTGATATCTTGCACACCAAGCACGGAAACCAACGCACTTTCCTTGATGAGTGCGATGAAGTCATTTCCAAGTGGCGGCAGGATGTTCTTGAATGCTTGCGGCCAGATGATGAAGCGGAACGTATGCCATCTGGAAAGGCCAAGTGCCCGGCCTGCTTCCAGTTGACCGTCATCCACGCTCTCAATACCTGCGCGAAAAATCTCCGCAATGAAGGCAGAGTAGCCGATGGATAGTGCAATGATCGCACGCCACAGCATGGAGAGGTCGCGGACACGCAGCTTGTCGACGATCTCCCATTCAATCAACGGCCCCATGATCCAGTTGTAAGCTGCAACCATTTGCGGGGCACCGACAAAAGCAATGTAGAAGAGCAGCACCAACATGGGTACACCGCGCATGATCTCGGTGTAGAACGAGCACAACTCGCGAATGGCACGGTGTTTGGAACCACGCCCTAACGCGATGACGAGCCCTACGATGCTCGCGATGATGAATGAGACAAAGGTGACGAACAGGGTGATGCCAACACCTCTGAGAAGGGTCTCAAAGATCTGGCGATAATCACCATTTGCGGCGATGAGCCAGAGAAAGAAAACTGCGAGAACAAATGATGCGAGCAACCACCATGGAAGCTTGTTCAACCGGGATCTTGTGGCAGAACGCATGCCCATCGCGTTTCCTTTAAATCTCGTTTTTGGATTTCTTGATGAGGTCCAGAAATCTTTTGTAATGCCTTTAATAGAAATGGCGAGCGCCGCCCGCACGCCAAATCAACTAAGCTCTTGTTAGTTCTTGGACTTATAGTCAAAGAACCATTTTTGGTTCAAGGCATCCATAGTGCCGTCTTCGCGCATCGAGTTGAGTGCTGCGTTGATCGGCTCGCGCAGATCAGAACCTGGTGTCAGAATGAAGCCAAAGTCTTCAGAGCCGATTGGACCGCCAACCACTTTAAAGCTGTCTGGCGATGCACCCATGTAGCCTGCTGCTGCAGTTGCATCCATCAGCACCATGTCGACATCATCAGCACGCAATGCCTGAACAGAAGCGCCAAAGGTTTCGAACAGTTGGATGCGCTTGTTATTTTCATCGCCATCCAACACAGCATAAACAGCGGTGTAGAAGTTTGTGGTGCCCGGCTGCGCGCCAACCAACAAGCCTGGATCGTCAGCAAAAGCTTTTGAGTTGTCGAAGCGGTCTTCATTCGCCCGCACCAGCATGAACATCTCGGAGGTCATGTAAGGATCGGTGAAGTCGATCTGCTTTTCACGCTCTTCGTTGATGGTGATACCATCCATGCCCACATCAAACTGACCCTGACGAACAGCTTCAATCATGCTGTCCCATGAGGCCAAGCGCCAGTCGACCTTCATGTTGAGGCGTTTTGCAATTTCATTGAACGCGTCATATTCCCAACCGATGCCTTCACCGGTCTTGGGATCTGCAAAGTTCAAAGGTGTGTATGCATTTTCAGTCACTGCAACAACGGTGCGGCCCTTCAGATCTGGCAGATCCGTAGCGGAAGCTGCTGCTCCGAAACCGACAGATAGAGCAAGAGTTGCTAATGCTAGTTTAAATTTCTTCATCATCGGGTATGTCCCCTCCAAGGAAAATTTGGCCACCACGTAGAAAAATCTGGCAGAATCACACCCGGCAGATGTTGACAGTTAGCCGATCTGTGAGCAATAGGATGCAGGTGATTGACCTGTAAAATACCGTAGTTAGCTTGAGTATTTACCCTGCAAATGCAGAGGCGGTCAACGAAAGCCTTGGTGATTTCCTAGGTTGTGCTACTGGTGTTAGAAGATACGGCTAAATGTCGTGGTGAACTTTTATAGACGGATATGTCGGTGCAAAAAGATCCCCTGAACAACGACGAGCCCTATCTTGAGGATGAGCACCACATGCCACTGGGCATAAGTTTGCTCAACTGGATCTCTGTTGGATTCCTGATCTATTTTCTTCTTTGTGCTGTTGGCCTTATTGAAGCGGGCTTTGTTGCTATTGGTCATCAGACAGCCGAGCAGATTTTTTCCTATGCTACCAATCCAATTGCAGGCGTGCTGGTTGGCGTTCTCACCACATCTTTAGTGCAGAGTTCTTCTGTCACCACGTCCATTGTGGTTGGCTTGGTTGCGGCAGGAATGCCAATCTCCATTGCCATTCCTATTGTGATTGGAGCCAACTTTGGAACGACACTCACCAACACATTCGTAAGCCTTGGCTACGCACGGGACCGTGCAGATTTCCGGCGCGCCTTTAGTGCGGCGACGGTTCACGATGCGTTCAACCTGATTTGCCTGCTGATCTTTCTACCGCTGGAGCTGGCCTTTGGCTTTTTGCAGAAGATTGCTATGGCTGTTGGTGATTTCTTTACGGCGCTCGATCCTGCCGACAATCTGATTACCGCAAACTTCAACTTCGTCAATTATTTAACTGAACCTCTCATTGGAGAAATCCGTGAGCTGGCCTATGGGCTGGCGCAACCGTGGAACGGCCTCGTGATTGCGGCAATTGGTTTTGTGATGATTGTTGTCAGCATCACGTTTGTAAGTCAACTGCTCAAGCTGCTGCTTGCCGGACATGCAAGTCGTCTGGCTGAGACGATGACGTCTGTCGCTCCATCCTCCGGCATTTTCACCGGACTGGTCGCTACTCTGCTGCTGCAGTCTTCTTCAGCAACAACCAGCTTGATTGTTCCGCTGGCGGGTTCCGGCGTTCTGACAACCAAGCAGGTTTATCCGTTCACACTTGGCGCAAATATTGGCACTTGTTTAACGGCAATTCTGGCTGCATTTGCTGTGACTGGTCAGCGAGAGCTGGCGTTTGAGATCGCGATTGTTCATCTGGTTTACAATGTACTGGGTGTTGTGCTGATCTACAGTTTGCCATTCACGCGTTATCTGCCTGTACGCCTTGCTGAGTTTGTTGGTGACTTGGGTGCACGCCGATTTGTGGTGGCTGCGAGCTATGTGGTCGGCATTTTCTTTTTGATCCCCGCTCTTGGCATCTTCCTACTGAGCAGATAACCTAGCTCCAGTCATCTTTCCTTATTGCAGCGCTGTGCTCTTTCGTGTGCCAAAAGCTGCTCTCTATTTACATGAGCTTGTTGTTATGCCTTTGCAAAACCGTGTTGCTCCCAATGGTGAGCTGTGTGCTGTCCCTGCCCGTGGCATGTTCATGGGCAATCGTGGTGGCCGCATTCATGATCCAGAGACGCAGAAACTGACTGGCCGAACGCATGCCTCTCGCAGGTGGCTGTGTTGCTCTACCACCTATAAAGACTGGCACCGCGATGTCTGGGGCAAGTTTTATACGGAACTCTTCTTCTTTGACGAGGTGACTGCGCTGGCAGCAGGCCATCGGCCTTGTTTCTTTTGCCGCAAAGAGGATGCACGGCGCTTTGCTGAGCATTGGAAATGCTGCGAAGGATTAGAGGTGCCGCCAAGTTCTGACGAAATGGATCTGGTTTTGCATTCCCAACGGTGCGGGCACAAGAAATCGCCTGTTTCCCTTCCGCAGATCAATCCGCACGAGGATTGGCCGGAAGGTACTGTGGTTCATTGTGGCGACAGGTTTTATGCTCTGAGGAACCGTAAATGGTGGAGCTGGAGCTTTGAGGGATATACGGCGGCTGACCGAAAGTTACCCGAGGACGTTACTCTTATTACGCCGCCGCAGATCATTGCGATCCTGAGAGATGGCTACAGCCCGAAATGGGGCATCTTTAATCTCTAATACTGACCTATAGACCTCTAAATCATTCGCTTTTCAAATGAATAGATGACGTTTATTCATTTGTTTCATCTCGCGATTTCATGCAGGAAGTTGCTTGGAACACTTTGAATTGGCAGGAATATTTCATGACAAGTGCTAGCGACGTTGATGCAGGCATTGCTATTTCTCAAAAGCCTCAAGCACTTAGTATGTTCGATCTCGCCCTTTATGGCACAACCGTATTTGCGTGGGGTTTCAGCTGGTACGCCTTGAAGTTGCAGGCGGTCATTACCCCTGAGATTGCACTTTTCTGGCGGTTTCTGTTTGCAACAGTCTTAATGTGGGGCTGGGCCATCTTTGGTGGCCATAAGATGGCCTTTCCGCTGCGGGCTCACCTGAGCTTTGCAGGGCTTGGTCTGCTGCTGTTTTCAACCAACTTCCTTTTGTTTTATCATGGCTCACGAGAGCTGCCATCAGGTTTGCTGTCGGTGGTGTTTTCGCTTGCATCCGTGTTCAACATCGTACTTGGCTTCGTTCTGTTCAAACAGAAGGTAAGCCGTGCGCTTGTGGTTGGGGCTGTTCTTGGTTTCTCGGGTATTTGTCTGATGTTTTATCAAGAGATTGCAGGCAGTACCTGGAACATCGCAGCGTTGGGTGGGCTTGGTCTATGTGCTTTGGGGACCTTAAGCTTCTGTTTTGGCAACATCGTTTCTGCACGTGCGACTGCCAAAAAGATCTCGGTTATCTCAGCCAGTGCATGGGGTATGGTGTACGGCACTGTCCTTCTTGGTGTGAACGGCCTGCTACAAGGTGCCAGCTTTGAGGTTCCGTTTACGCCGGAGTTTATCTGGAGCTTCCTTTATATGGTGGTCATCGGTTCCATCGTTGCCTTTGGGGCTTATCTGACATTGCTCGGCCGGATCGGTTCTGCACGCGCAGGCTATGCGACAGTGATGTTCCCGATTGTGGCGCTTGGCGTTTCCACCGCGATGGAAGGTTACACCTGGACTGCAACATCCATTCTTGGCTTGTTGTTTGCTTTGGGTGGGAACTGGATCGTGCTCAGTCGTTCTGCCAAAAAATAAGCCCGGGGTGTTGAACCACCGGACTTAAAGCACTTCAGTAGAGAAGTCGCTTATTCAGCGGCTTCTGTTTCCATTCCGTTATACTCCATCGTGACGTTACCAATGGACGCCACGATGTGATGGCAAAGCGCATCATGAACCGGCTCAATTGCCATTTGAGATCTGATGATGGTGATGTCGCAAGGTGGCAGTGGTGGCAGGCCTTCTTTTTCTCCAAGAATACGCTGTCCCTGACGCAACGCACTGGCTGGCAGGATCGCGATGGCCAGTCCGGCATTCACAGCACCAGCAAGAGCTGCGGCGCTGGCGCTGGTATAAACCACCTGATGCTGAACGTTCAGATGATCAAGCGCAGCAACGCCTGCCTGTCTCCATGAGCAAGTTGTTGGACCAACCGCAAGGCGCAATGGGCGCTGGTCATGGACGATATGCTCACGAGAGCCAATCCATTGAAGAGGCTCACGGCGCACAATCTGTCCCGGCACACTGGTACAGTCACCGCTTGTGACGATTCCCACATCCAGGTCACCCTTTTGGATTCGTCGCCCAATTTCGTTAGAGCTGGAACATTCCACATCCAAATTGATGCAAGGGTTCAGCCGATTAAATGCTGCAAGTACTTGTGGCAACAGTCGTTCTGCGTAGTCATCAGGTAAACCTAACCGGATTCGCCCGGCGATCTCAGGTTCATGAAACGCAGAGAGCGTTTCATCATTTAAAGCAACCATGCGCCGCGCATATTCGACAAGACGTCTTCCGTGTTCTGTTATCCTAGAGTTACGTCCGTCTTTCACAAATATTGGTTGTCCGATACGCTCTTCAAGCTTCTTCATTTGCATGGAAACAGCGGACTGAGTTTTATGTACGGCATCGCCAGCCTTGGTAAAACTTCCCAATTCTGCGACGGCCAGAAATGTTCTCAATTGATCAACATCGATCGAATAAGGCATGGGCTCCCTCCCATTTAACGATGATCAATCAATCACGATCTTGAATGGATTTCAATCGAAAACATTCTCTTGTTTGTCTACAACTTTTCGGTGATATTTGACGCATCGAACGACACCGTTCCCTCTTTTTTTAACCCCCTATACCAGTTCCAATGGATGGCCAGAGCAGCCTATCCAAACGGGAGAGTAATACCATGACGCTTGCATTCCCTACCCCTTCTGAATATCGCAACCCAAATCGCGCTAATTCAGGCACCTTTGAACCACTGACGTTGGCTCACACGTTGCACCTGCTGACAGCTTTGCCTCTAAAGCTCTGGAAACACTACCAGGATCGTCGCGCAATGGTTGAGCTTGCACGCTTGGAAGACCGTATGCTGGACGACATCGGCATTACCCGTGATGACGTTTTCAGCGCGCTTTCTGCAGGTGATGGCAAAGACCCAAGTTGGCATCTGCGTATTCGCGCCAGTGAACGCCGCTGCGCCGAAATGGAAAAGCGCCGCCAGCGCGCATAATTTTTGTGGGAGCCTCAATTGGCGGCTCTACCCCTAATTGAACCGCCAAAAATTCATCACCCACATATGAAAAGGGCCTGCATTGCGCAGGCCCTTTTTCTTTTCCAATAAACGGAACATATTCTTAGCAAGCCACTCAGGCAGAGGCTGCGGTTTTCTCAAAGGACTTCGCCAGATAATCACTCAAAGCGTTTGCTGCTTTGAAATGGCTTTCCTTACCGCGAACCAGCTTGACCACGTAGTTTGGTAGCTGCGGCAGGCCTTCCAGTTCCAGCAGCCCAGCATCAGATGCAACAAGAGATGAGCGCGGCTGAATTGTGATCGCCATACCGCTTGCTGCTGTCATTTCAACAAGACCTGGGTTGCTTGAACTGTATTGGATACGGAATGCGCGTTCGTCATCCTCAAGCGCTTCAACAGCTGCTTTTCGAATTCGACATTGTTCCAAGCCAACAGCCAATGGCAGTTCTCTTTCACTGGCAAGTTTGAAATTGCTACCAGCTGCCCAGACGAGACGCTCGCTGGAAAGAACACTCCCCTCACCAGCTTCAGCTTCGTCTGCAAGGCTGCCGATGATGGCAAGATCCAGTTTGCCTTCTCCCAAAGCCTTACGAAGATCTGCTGCCGGTGCGCAGACGATGGATGCTTCAGCTTTTGGATTGTTCTTAGAGAACTCGAAAATGATCTTTGCAGTTCTGGTTTCGTCAATGCCTTCCGCAAGACCAAGACGAACCTTACCGGTCACTTCACGCTCCGAGAACATAGCTAAAGTCTCGTCATTCAAACGCAGCATCTGACGGGCATGGCGCAACAATAGCTCACCATCCTCTGTCAGTTTTGAGTGCCGCCCTTCTCTCCGGAAGACCGTGCGCTCAAGCTTATCTTCCATGCGACGCATTTGCATGGAAATCGCTGATTGCGTTTTATCAAGTTCTTCTGCTGCTCGTGTGAAGCTCCCAGTATCCGCAATCATTACCAGAGTTCGCAGAGAATCTAAGTCTAATAGTGCTGTCATGTCCCCAATCCATAACAATTTGATATGAATATACAGCAAACTGGTGGAAAGAAAACCGAGAGTTGGAATATAATACTTTATTATCGCAGTCTTTTCCCTCTCTTAGGGAGCTTAGAGTGACTCATAACAATAATTAATATAATCAAACTTGCTCTTATATTCGATTAGACTCTCGAAAGAATCCAATAGTCAAAATAAAAACCGAAAGAGAACAATCAATCTGGAGTTACGATATAAAAAATATCTAGTAATTCTCTCTAGGATAGAGAGTTATGCTAGATTAATTCATGTAATTTTTTGTTAGCTTGGACGATCAGGCTAGTTCTGAACTCTCGGCCTGAACGGAAACGGAGGAAATTGCAGTAAACAACTTCCTCAATTCGTGATCTTTATCACAAAAAGTTATCCTCAGGTATATGTGATAAATTGTTACCTATGTGAGCGAGTTGGCCAAAAAACGTTGCAATATTGCTGCCAAGCTTCGCCCTGGGCTTGTTGCATTGCTGCCAAACCTCCGGACAAGGATGATACAGGCGATTCCTTCACATTAGATTGGTGGGCCCGAGGACCTGATCCATTTTCCGGAGATGATGACTTCTTGGCTCGCGTGTTTTGCGCTTTAGATTCTTCTGGTGCCTCATTTTGGTCACCTGAAGCTGAGCTTGTGCCCTGCAGAGCATTTGTCCAAAATTCGAGCATCGGATTTTCTAAGGGCATCATCTGCGACCAGAGAGCTTCCTGTGCATCCAAGATTGGGTTACGAGCAGCATCCGTGTCCTGATGTAACTCTGGACACCCTTTTGCGAAGCCTTGCAAGTAGGCCTCCATCATAGTGCGCTGCGGCCCTGCCAGATAATTCTTCAGCATGTTGCCGTAGGATAGCATCAACAGAATCGGCATCAACTCCATCCAGCTTTCGACATTCATGGCATCTTTGCGGTTGAGATGACGTTGCATGGCTGCACTGATGTTCTTATCACCTGAGAACATGCTCATGATTTGAGAGAGCATTGCCTGTTGTGGCAACCCGGTCATCCCTTGCCACTTAGACGGATCAGCCCAATTCATGTATGGAAACTCGGCTACACCAGCAGATGTTGTTCCCGACTTTCCAGAGGGCGTTCTCTCTGTCTGCATAAAGGGCATTAAGCCGTGGCTGGTTTCGCAATAGTCCCTATAGGCTTTTGCATAATTTTGGCTGAACATTTCCATAAGGGAAAACATATTGTTATTGGGGTTTCGTAACATGAGGTTTTCCCCTCGTAAGCTTCTCACGGCTATTTAATCACTCAACAGACGTAACGTCAGTTCCCTAATTTTGGATGTAGTATTCTGCAATTATTATGTCTAAGAGACGAAATTTGATTGAACTGGGTTCAATAGTGGTACCCGCACTAAACAATCCGGTAGACATCAACTGCCTCCTCACGCCCACGCAACTGATAGTCTCCCAAATGGTTCGTATGAGATTTATCACTGAGATGGTCCACAGTCGCGTTGCTGGCAAGGGCGATCACTCTGGCCTCCGGATCAACCTTCTTTCCAAGCTCCTGAAGGCGCGCGGCCACATTCACGGCATCTCCGACCACAGTATAGTTCATCCGCTCAATCGCGCCGATGTTGCCGACAACCACCGTTCCTGTGTGAACGCCAATGCGCAATCGCGGCTTCTCAATCGCCCCTTCTTCGCTTTCAAGCTCTGTCTCCAACCTTTGCGCAATGAGGCGTACCGCATCAATGGCTGATTGCGCGTGGTTTTCCATAGTTTCCGGTGCACCCCAAAATGCCATGCATCCATCACCGATGTATTTATCGATGGTTCCATGGGTTTGGCTGATGCAATCCGCAAGCTCCTGAAAATGGGTATTAAGTAAGGACGTAGTTTCCTCCGCTGTCAGCTTGGAGGCAACGCCTGTGAACCCGGCTATGTCAGAGAAAAGGATTGTCATTTCACGCAGCTCGGTGCTGTTGAGGCCTTCGAACTCTCGCTCTAACAACACTCTTACAAGGTCTTTTGGTACATATCTTGAGAAGGCGCTGAGGGCTACAGCTGCTGAGTTAAAAGCCTGGTTTGCCTGATCCACCTCTTTAAGACGCGACCTAGGTAATGCATTCAACCCTTCCATGTTCAATTTTCTGATTGCATTTGCTTGCGTTCCAAGAGCCACAAATGGTCCTGCAAGTCTTCGACCAATCAAAAACATAAGAAGCACACCGACAGCCAGAAAAGCAGTGGCTGCAACAAAGATTTTGTGCAAGTTCTCGAACGGAACACTGAACTCAGACGCTAATACATAGCTTCCGATGATTATAGGGAACCGATTTCCGTTTCTCAGGTCGTCATAAAGATACAGATAGGTGCCATGGGTGGTTGTGTCGATGTGGGCTTTATAATTGGTGTTGAGAGACCTGCGATTGGCATTTTCGGACCAGATATTGCTCAGAGGTGTGTCCTGCAGATCTGAGATTAATGGGATCGGCTTTGCCTTGCTCGGCTTGAAGCTCAGAAACGCTTGTTCTGAGCTCGCCAACACTTGATCTCGCCCATAAAGGATAAACGGAATCTGAGAAGCCCGCCATTTGATACGAGCCATCAGTTGACCGAGTAGAGATATTGGATAATCCAACGTGAGTTTAGAGATTGTATTGTCGACTGGATTTCTAATGTAGACGGCAAACTGCATAAACGTTTCGCCTATGCCCTCATCATAATACGGCGGAGCCCAGCGATGATTGCCAACTTCCATATCCTGTTCATTAGGAGGCATGACCATCGCTTGCTGAACCGGTTGGTCCGCATGATCCAGCTGTACTGAAATCTGACGCCCCGTCGGGAAGGTGTAGGAAATCCGCTTAATGTTGGTCTGGCGGGACAGGATGGAAATCAACTGCTCACGCAAAGCAACAGGCGCGTTGTAGATCAGTGGGTCTGACAAGACTTCAGCTGCCAGCAGCCCCATCCGTTCTTCGTTACGGAAGAAATCTTCAACAACCTCAAGACCACGTTCGACAATGAGAGCCCCAGTTTCGCGCATAATGACGGTTGTCTGACGGTTTGTGGCATCAGATACATAAAGGAGCATGGAACCGCCAATTAAGGCCAGCAGCATCGCCGCACCAATGCTGAAGACGGCGGAGATGGACAGGCGCCATCTCTTGCGGTCTTTCTTTTTTGAGCTCTCTTTTTGGGGCTGCTTTTCAGCGTTAGCAGTCTTGTTGTTCAGGTCCATTCAGGCCTCCATTTAGAGGTACCTTAGAACCAATCTCCCAATTTTGCCTGAACAACGGCCAAAGCCGCGACGGCAGCTGTGTCTGCTCTTAAAATCCGTGGGCCAAGCGGGATAGCATGTACAAATGGTTTGCTATGCAAAAGCGCACGCTCTTCCTCAGAGAAACCGCCTTCCGGGCCGATTAATACGGCCAGAGGTCCTTTAGGAACATCTTTCAGTGCCTCCAACGGATTGTGCGTCCCATGGCCTTCGTCACAGAAGATAATCTGACGATCACCTTCTTCTTGCTCCCACGCAGAAAGAAGTTTCTTAAGTTGCTGCGGCTCCAATACGGAGGGGATTGAAAGCACGCCGCACTGTTCACAGGCTTCAAGCGCATTGGATTCCATGCGCTCCAGCTTCACCTTTGGGTTTTGGGTGAACTGGGTGAGCACCGGGCGTAAGCGCCCTGCTCCCATCTCCACGGCCTTTTGAACCATGTAATCCAGACGCGCCAGTTTCAGCGGTGCAAACAGATAGTCCAAGTCTGGCATTGGTGTCTGCTCACGCAGCTGCTCAGTCACAATCAGCTGACAGGACTTACGCCCCGTCGGCAGTATCTGAGCCCGCCACTCTCCATGCTTGCCGTTGAAGACGAGCACATCGCCTCCCTCCTTCATGCGAAGGACATTCAGAAGGTAGTTGGCCTGTGCGCGGTCTGCCTCCAATTGAAGGCCTGCGCGGAGATCTTGATCGACAAATAAGCGTTGCATGCGAAACTCATAGCGGGACATGGGGGCACCATATGCCAAGCACACGGCAGATGCCACTTTGCGCTTAAAGATTTGCTGGTGAGAACTCAATGTCTCAACAGGTGGAAGCGCTTCTCACGGTTCCCCTTTGCAATTGTCGCGGGCTACACTAAGAGAGAATGGTTTACTTTTTGCCGCATATGAAAGAAGTCTGACATTGTCTGAGCGCTCCAACATTGCTGAATATACCGTCTCCGAGATTTCCGGTGATATCAAACGCGAGCTTGAGGACAAGTTTGGTTATATCCGTGTGCGGGGCGAGTTGGGTCGTGTGAGCAAACCAGCTTCAGGGCATATCTATCTTGATGTAAAAGACGACAAGTCCGTGCTTTCCGGCATTATCTGGCGTGGTAATGCTTCACGGCTCAAAGTTCAGCCAGAGCAAGGTCTTGAAGTCATTGCAACGGGTAAAATCACCACCTTTCCCGGGCAATCCAAGTACCAGATGGTGATTGATAGCCTTGAACCAGCTGGCGCTGGAGCGTTGATGGCACTGCTGGAAGAACGCAAGCGCAAACTGGCGGCAGAAGGTTTGTTTGCAGAAGAGCGCAAGGTTGCCTTACCACGTATGCCACGCGTGATTGGTGTTGTTACGTCCCCAACTGGCGCGGTTATTCGCGATATTTTGCACCGCATCAGTGACCGTTTTCCTCTGCATGTTTTGGTTTGGCCAGTTCGCGTTCAGGGTGAGAGCTGCGGCTCCGAAGTTGCTGCTGGTATTCGTGGTTTTAACGCACTTGAGGCAAACGGAGCGATCCCACGCCCTGACGTTCTGATCGTTGCGCGTGGTGGTGGCTCGATTGAAGACCTCTGGGGCTTTAATGATGAAGCTGTGGTTCGTGCGGCAGCAGACTCTCAAATCCCACTGATTTCAGCTGTTGGCCACGAGACAGATTGGACACTGATTGATTTGGCCGCCGATGTGCGCGCACCAACACCAACTGGTGCGGCTGAGTTTGCAGTTCCGGTAAAGGCTGAGATGACGGCTCAGGTAGATGATTTATCTCGCCGTCTTTCAACGGGTCTGTTACGCTTGATCCAAACGCGCCGAACAGAACTGCGGGCGGCAAGTGCTGCACTTCCTGCTCCACGAGACCTTCTCGCTCTTCCACGCCAGCGCTTTGATATGGTGGCAGGTCGTCTTGAGCACGGCCTGAAGATGAACACGCAAATCCACCGGAACTCTTTGACAGCAGTTTCTTCCGGATTGCGTCCAATCACACTCGAACGGCAAGTTGCGCAAGGCCGCGAGCGGCTGCAGGTCTTGAAAGGTCGAGCCATTGCAGCATTTTCCAACCAGGTGCATCGACAGCGTTTACGTCTCACCAACTCTGCCGGACTTTTAGGATCACTAAGCTATGAACGAGTGATCGAACGTGGTTACGCTGTGGTGCGTGATGAGAATGATGTTCCACTGGCCGGCGCTCAAGAGGTTCAGGCAGGGCAAGCCCTGAAGCTGGAGATGAAGGGCGGTACTGTTGGAGCTGTGGCTGATGGAGGTGGTGTAACACCAACACCACCACGAGCAGTAAAGCCGGTGTCAGAACCTGTCGTGGAGGCTACTGCGAAGCCAACTTCTCCTCCAAAGAACTTAGAGGAACACGTGGCTCAGACGAAAGCAAAGCAGGCTAAACCCGCTCCGAGAAAGAAGAAAAGTGTGGTTGATCCAGACGCACAAGGCAGCTTGTTTTAGAAGTTATTACGGTGGAATACCCACTATATCCTCATTATTGCGTGATTAAGAGATCAGGACTATATTGAGGAAGAGAAAGGGAGCTACCGCCCCCTTTCCCGATGGCTTATTTTAGAATTGCACGGAACTAGAGTACCAGTCTGTTCCGTGCTTTTTTTATTTTGAACTTAAATTCAAGCTTCATCCAGCTACCACCTCCTTCACCAGGCATTGCTACAATCGGAGTGCCTAATTTCTCCGATTGCGTGGACTGGCTCACGCTGCTGCTTTGCAAAGGAGATGGGTTTCTGGATGCTATCGAACCTCGGTAGAAATCAATATCCGAGAGAGTTGGGGTATGCGTCACTTCGAGCGCCCCTAAAGAAGATCAGGCTGAGACACTCGATAACTCAACAGGCTCCTTAAGCAAGGCAAGATGGAAGCTTCCGTTTTGCTTGAAACCGATAGCCTCATAAGCTTTTGCTGCCGCGGGATTATCGGTGAACAGAACCGATCTCCGTACACCTTGCTTCTTCACAAGATCCAGTGTGAGTGCAACGACGGCTCTGGCATATCCATTGTTGCGATGTTCTGGTGGTGTCCAGACAGGGCCAACTTGCACGATTTCTGCGAGGGTTGCATTAAACCCACTCAGCGCAACAGGTTGCTCTCTGTCCAGCAAGACCCATGCATTGCCGCTTTTTTGCATTTCCATTACGCGATTTGTGATGTGTTTGTCATGCTCTTCGCTGGCTTCACCGTCAAAGGCTTCCAGCTCATACGCTTTTAGCCAATCGAACAGTAATGACGCATCAGCTTCTGATGTTGCAATCAGACTGAATTGATCACTAGTTGATTTCTCAGAGAGTTGCAGGTCCTCCAAGGCCAGTTGATAGAGGCCTTCACTGCGGTTGGTATTATAGGCATTTGCGGGAAAGTTCAGTTTGTTCAACACAAAACTGGCTTGCTCACCATCAGCAACCATTCCGGCAACCGGGCGATTAACAACTTCACGGAAGTACGTGGTGAGAGTTTCCAGAGCGTTCAAGTCAGGTGCCTGAGACATCAAGTTACCGTTCCAGAACTGTGCCAAAACACCCTTTAACTCGTCGGCTTCATCATAAGCGCCCCAATACTCTCCCGAGTAGAGCTCACTCGTGTACTCAAGGCCCGCTTTTTCGATGTTGTTGAGCAAAAACATTGAGCTGTAGACGTGGTTCATCAAGAACGACCAGACTACCTCTTGATGTTGATTGGATAATTTTTTGATTTTCATGGCAATGCTCTTTGTTGGAAACCACAGAGTATGGCGCAATAAAAAACCCCGGTCCACCGACCGGGGTTTCCCATTATCTCAATTGATCATCCATTTTACATCAAGGATGGCAAGAAGGTGATGATTGCCGGAAAGGCCACCAAGACAGCTACGGTCACCACATCCGCTACAAAGAACGGTGTCGCGCCGCGGAAGACTTCCTGAACCGGAATGTCTGGACGCACACCGGAGACCACGAAACAGTTCAAGCCAATGGGCGGTGTAATCAAGCAGAGCTCTGCCATCTTCACAACGATGATGCCGAACCAGATTGCACAGGCTGCACCGGACATGCCGAGTGTGCTTTCTGCCGCGCTGACATCGAGACCACCATTCAGTGCCATGATCGCCGGGAAGACTACTGGAAGAGTGAGAACCAGCATACCGATTGCATCCATGAACATTCCAAGCACAGCATACCCAAGCAGAATGCAAACAATGATCATCATTGGTGGATAATCGAGTGCAACAATGAACTCACGGAATGCATCCGGAAGGCCTGCGAAGCCGAGGAAACGGACATAGACGAGTACGCCCCAGATGAGCGTGAAGATCATCACCGTCAGCTTTGCTGTCTCGTGAAGGGCCAGGAAAAGCTGCTTGGTACGCATGCCTTTGTAAAACGCAGCCAACAACACCACGAACGCGCCACATGCACCAGCTTCTGTTGGTGTCGCAAAGCCAAAATAGAGGCTGCTGAAAATGATCAGGATCACGCCAATGATAGGGAACGTGCCAGGTACAGATTCAAAGCGCTCTTTCCAGCTGTAGCCACCAATGGCGGGTGCTCCGCCCTGCCATGCAGCGATGACGTAAATGATGGCTGCATAGATGAGAACGGAAACAACACCGGGCAAGAAACCTGCCATGAGGAGTTTACCAACACTCTCTTCCACCAAAATGGCGTAGATCACGAGGATCGCACTTGGCGGGATAAGCGAGGCCAATGTTCCACCAGCTGCAACCACTGCTGCAGAGAGGCGTTTGGAATAGCCTGCCTCCAGCATTTCAGGGATCGCAACACGGGCGAACACAGCGGAAGTTGCGGTTGATGCGCCTGATACAGCCGCAAAACCTGCTGTGGCGAAGACAGTTCCGATTGCCAAACCGCCCGGAAGCCAGCCCAGCCAGCGTTTTGAGGCTTCAAACAGCTGCTTTGTCAGGCCAGCGTAATAGGCCAGAAAGCCGATCAGGATGAAGGTGGGCAAAACGGACAGTGCATAGGTCACAGACTTGGAATGCGGGATCGTGCCAGCCATTTTTGCAGCGGTCATGACACCGCGTTCAAACCCGAGGCGCATGGAAAAGATCGCGACCATGCCCATAATGCCGACGAACGCTGCCGCAAAGGCAACGCGAACACCAATGATGACGAGAAGCAAGAGCATCCCGGTCATGATGAGACCGATATCAAACGGGGTCATGATGCACCTCCATGGGCAGGTGTTCTCATTTCAGGCCCTTCTTCTCCGTTTTCAGCAGAATGGAATGTCTCCTCAATCTCAGCTTTTGCATGCTGAGCAGCATCCATCACGTGTGGCAAATCCAATACTGAGGCTGACGGGTTGATGATCAGGCGGGAGTAGCCAAACAGCTGAAGAACGAGACGAAGCCACAACAATGACAATGCAAGTGGAACAATAAACTTGGACGGCCAGGTCGGGATGGAAATATCCATCGTGCTGTCCCCAAAGGTCCATGCACGATCAAAGTGCAGGAAGGAGCCATACATCAATACCGATACAACGAGCAGAATTGCCAGCACGCCAAGGAACTCTGCAATCCACTGAGTACGGCCTTTGAAGACGCCGATTACCAACTCCATACGGATGTGGCCGCCAACACGCTGGCAATAAGCGATGCCCATGAACGCGAATACGGCCATGGCTTGCTCTGTAATATCAATAAAACCGGGTACGGGCTGGTTGAACAAGTTGCGTCCAGCGACTTGAACGACAGCCAGCAACATCAAGACGAGGATGGACGTCGCAGCAATGAGATTGAACAGGTTTTCGATTTTCCCCAATACACCATTAAAGCGGAGATAGGCCATATCCGACTTGGGATATGCGGGGCCGTTTGATTTGGACATATTATCAGCCCGATTTTAAGAGAAATGTTGTGCCCTGCTCTGAGCGAGTACATTCGAGCAGGCCCTTAAATAATCCTCCGATGAGCAGCCCCATCGGAACAAAAAAGGCGCACCAAACAGGGTGCGCCTTTTGATAGGTAATTACTTACCTGCAATTGTGTTTTGTACGAGCGTGAGCAGTTCTGCTGCTGGAAGACCCTTTGCAGACATGTCTTCAACCCACGTGTCCCAGATTGGCTTACCGGCAATAGCTTTGAAAGCCTCAAGCTCTTCTTCCGTAAAGGATATTTGGTTTACACCGTTTGCTTCCAGAGCTGGATAGAACTTATCGTAGACCTTTGTATAGGTGTCCAGGTAGTGCTGAACTGCAGGGACTACACTTTCATCCAGAGCCTTCTGGAATTCAGGTGACAGCATGTCGTAGGCGTCTTTGCTGACGACAACCGGGCAACTCACAGTGCCTGGGTTCAGGTTGTTGGTCCACCAGCTGCCAGCTTCAACCGTTTTGAATGACAGATGTGCGTGAGGTGCAAAAGCAACGGCCTGCACGGTACCAGAATCGATCGCCTGATACGCCTCAGAAGCTGTTACGGTTGTTGGAACAGCGCCAATGGTCTTCATCGCATTACCAACGCCGCCAAGAGCACGCACACGCATGCCTTCAAAGTCGGCCAGCTTTGCAGGTGCATCGCCTTTACCCAGCAGGTTGTACTGCGGCATTGGAGATGGCATCAGTAGTTTTGCATTCCAACGACCCAGGTCCTTTTGAACTGCAGGGTGACTGTAGAGCGCAAAATCTACCTTTACCTGAGTTTCCAGATCCGGCACGCCGAGGAATGGCAGATCGGTGGTGGTCAATGTCGGGTTTTTGTCTGCATGGTAAGATGCACAGAACTGTGCCATCTCGAACGCACCGATGGAGATGCCATCAAGGTTTTCGCGAGATTTGGAGAGTGCTCCACCGTAATGCAGCTTGATTTCGAATTTGCCGTTTGTGCGTACTGCCACTTCTTCAGCTAGCTTTTCAACGTGCTCGGTAAATGCACGTCGTTTGCCCCATAATGAGACATTCCAGGTCACATCCGCAGCCAGAGCTTCGCCTACAAATGCGGAGCCCATTGTTACTGCGAGCGCAGCTGTCGCAACCTTAAGATTTTTCATTTATAAACTCCCAAAAATAAATTGGCCGTCCTTGCAATAGGCGCAAATCCAGCCCCTCCCTGAATTCCGTCAGATATAGAAATATCACAATTTTCTCAGTAATAAACCTTAGTAATTCGAAGATTTAATGACTATTCACATGCCCCAAGGTTCATTCGTTCAAAATATCTTTGCAGGGTGCAAGTGTATAAAAACTCTGCTTTTATTCAGCCAATGAGTTATTCTTTGTCTAAAGTATAAAGACTTTAAGTATACCTATTTGGAGCGAAACTAGGCTACCTTACACTCCCTTACTTATAATAATAGTGAAACTGCATTATTTTTCAAAACCTTATCCCAATGATTAAGGTTGACAAGGATCAAAGCAGCTATTGCAATGCTGACCTAATATTTCAGGTGAGGGACAACCTCCCGTACCGCTAAGAAATAGAGGGCAAGGAGACAAGGCTTATGGCAATCAAGGACATTCTCACCATTACAGACCTGAACGGCGATCAAACAGCATCTAAGGTTGCTGTTGAATTTGCCCGTCAGGCAGGTGCACATGCGACGGGGCTTGCGCTGGCATTCGAGCCAATCGTGCCCGGTTTTCTGGCTGCACCAATGCCAACCGATTATTTGCAGGTTGCTAAAAATCAGGCCATCGATGCTGCCAAGACTTCTACTGAGAAGTTCAAAGGCTATGCAGAACTCGCTGGCATCTCCACTGAAACTCGTGTGGAAGAGATCGTCACCGGTGGAAGCCTTGAATCCATCATGGGTCATTGCCGCTTGAGCGACATGGTTGTGATTGGTCAGGACAACCCTGAAGCACCTGAACCAATGCGCGAAATGCTGATCGAAGGTCTGCTGTTTGAATCTGGCGTGCCGACGCTCATCGTTCCATTCATCTCCAAAGGTGATTTTAAGCCGAAGAAAGTTGTTTTGGCTTGGGATGGCAGCGCAACGGCAGCACGTGCAGTGCATGCAGCGCTTCCAATTCTGGAAATGGCAGAGCACGTTACAATCGTGATCGTGAACAAAGGTCTGCCTCTTGAAGGTGAACCAGGATCCGACATTGCAACGTATCTTGCTCGCCACGATCTGGAGATCAATGTTGATGTGATCAACAACCCACCAATCGCTGTTGGTGATGCGCTTCTCAACTATGTCTCAGAAAGTGGAACAGATCTGCTTGTTATGGGTGGTTACGGTCACAGCCGTATGCGTGAATATCTCGTAGGTGGAGCGACCCGTGACATTCTGCATTCTATGACTATTCCAGTTCTGATGGCTCACTAATTTAGTCGGGGGACATCCCATTTTGTCTCCCGATCCTTGCTCATTTTGAAAGGGAGAGAGGTGTCGCTTTGCTGTCGCACCTCTCTTCTATTTTGAAGATCAAACGCCCTTCAACTCCATTATGAGGGACATTGGTCTGAACTGAATACCCGAGTAACAGCACCTAAAACTCTACAGAGTTTGACGGGAAATGCGCTATGACGATCTGCAATCTAGAGGGTTTGACCTCTCCACGCTCTATTGCCATTGTTGGCCCAAACAGCAAGCAGGAGGTGGTCCTGCAGCGTCTCATCGACAGCCTTGTCGGTTGCGGTTTTTCTGGTCCAAGAGCGTTTATTGGCTTGTCCGGAACTTCGGCAGATGGATTTAGGAGTATCGCTTCTATTCCAGAGGTGGATGGCAAAGCAGATCTTGCCATTTTACTGGGAGATCATACTACAGCAGCAGATGACATCAGGCTTCTCGGCGAGCAAGGCACACGCGCAGTGGTTATTCCCGCAAGCGGCTTTGACAGCTGGCGCGATGAACATCTTGATGCGCTTTTGAAAGCGGCACATCCATACAATATTCGAATTCTCGGTCCGGGTAGCCTCGGGATCGCCTCCCCGCATTCCAAGCTCTCTACGCTCCTGACAAGCGAGCAAGCTTTGAAGGGGGAGCTGGCGCTTATTTCCCGCTCCGGCACCATCTTCAACACCACATTGTCCTGGGCCAAAGCTAACTCCATCGGGTTCTCCGGCGTTGTTTCTCTTGGCCGCCGTTTGGATGTAGACGTCTCTGACTTGCTGAACTGGTACGCGCAGGATTATCGGACCAAAGCGATCCTTGTGCACCTTGAAACCATTGCAAACCCGCGCAAGTTTATGTCAGCTGCACGGGCGGCAGCCCGGTCTAAACCAGTAATCGTTATTCGCAGTGGTGCGAGCCGTGACCAACACATTTCAGGTACCGCCCACTCCAGCCGTCTGGCAACGCGCGATTCTGTTTATGATGCCGCTTTGCAGCGTGCTGGCGTGCTTCGTGTTTACGACCTAGATGAGATGTTTGAAGCAGCAGAGACTGTCACCCGTGTTGCTCCATCAGCGGGGCGGCGTCTTTCTATCATCGCGAATGGTCGTAGTCTGGCAACGCTGGCTGCTGATCGCCTTGCGAAGGTTGGTGGCAAGCTGGCTCCTATCAGTGAGGAAACCAAAGAGAAGCTGTGCTCTTTGACACGGACTGACGCGCGGCCGGACAATCCGATGGTCTTGCCTGAAGCAGCAAGCCCTGAAGAGTTCAAAGAGGGTATCAGCGCTCTTTTGAAAGACCCGAACTCTGACGGTGTGCTGGCGATAGCTGCACCAACAGCATTTGAAGATTTCTCTAAGGTTGCAAAAGCCTTTGCTGAGGCCGGTCAAGAAGATCGCAAACGGCTTGGCAAGCATCAGGCTTTTGTGACTACGCTGGCTGGTGGTGCCAATATTCCGCGGCAGGTTCTGGATGAAGCGCGTGTGCCTTGTTATCCAAGCCCGTCTGGCGCAATTCGTTCCTTTATGCATCTGGTTCGATACAAGGAAGCAAAGGATCATCTTTCTGCTGTCCCAGACAGCCTGCCCAGCGATTATAAGCCCAACTTGCGGCTGGCGAAAGAGACTATCCGCGTTGCGCTGGAGAATGGACAGAAGTGGCTTACACCTTTGCAGACGCGGGAACTTCTGCGAGCCTATTCAGTCAATCAGGTAGAGTTGCATCTGGTCAAAACCGTTGAGGAAGCTGCCAAGGTTGCTGAGGTTTTGTTCGACAAACATGATCAGCTTGTTCTTAAAGTCAGCAGCCCTGATTTAACCTTCAAATCTGATGTTGGCGGCGTGCATCTTGGCGTTGACAGCGTTGCTGGCGTGAAAGCAACTTTTGAGAAGATCCTTGGCAATGTGAAGCACTCCTACCCGCATGCTGACATTACCGGTGTTGAAATCCAACCAATGGTGACACGCAGGTTTGGATTAGAAACCTATGCTGGCCTTGCAGATGATCCGGTGTTTGGTCCTGTGGTCGTGTTTGGCAAAGGCGGCACATCCGTTGAGGTGGTTGGTGACCGGGCGATTGATCTAGTGCCGATTGACCTTAACCTCGCCAAGGCAATGATTTCCCGTACGAGCACAGCCAAGCTGTTGAAGGGATTCCGTAATCGACCGTCTGCCAACGTTGCAGCGGTGGAGCACCTTTTGGTGAAGCTCTCTCAAATCGCCGTTGATTTCCCGGAAGTGCGGGAGCTGGATCTGAACCCAGTTGTGGTCGATGAGAATGGCATTGTTGTCCTTGATGCGCGTGTCGCGATCAGTGCTCCGGAAAAACGTCCGGGACGACAAGGCGCATCTCGCCTGTCTATCGTGCCATACCCTGTTGAATGGGAACACACACACAAGCTGAAGGACGGTAAGACGATCCTGATCCGGCCAATCCGACCTGAAGACCAAGGCAAACTGAAGAACTTCTTTGAGAAGGTTTCGGTTGAAGACTTGCGCCTGCGTTTCTTTGCTCCAGTCAAAGAATTCTCGCACACGTTTCTAGCTCGTCTCGTGCAGTTGGACTATGCGCGGGCTATGGCATTTTCGGCTATTGATCCTGAAACGGGCGATATTTTGGGAGTAGTCCGGCTTCATGCAAACCCAGACCATACTGAGGGCGAGTATGCGGTGATGGTTCAGTCCAACCTCAAAGGCATGGGCCTTGGTTGGGTTTTGATGAAGTTGATTATTCGTTATGCGAAAGTGGATGGTATCCAGACCGTCAAAGGCGAGGTTTTACGCGAGAACACCACCATGCTGGATATGTGCCGCAGTCTCGGCTTCCGCGTAAAGCGCTCTCCTGATGATGATGCGCTTGCGGATGTTGTTCTGGACGTCACTACGCTTGATCGGGAGACGATGAGTTAGATCACCGTCTCCGATATTTTCAGATTAACTGGTCGCCATAGAGGCTTCGCGGATCTGCGACAGCGAACGGATTGGCGTGATCGCTTCTGGGTCCAGATGCAGATGCAACAGAGCTGGCTTGCCGCTTGCTTTTGCAGCTTCAAAGGCGGGACCGAACTCATCAGCCGTTTTCACTGTGCTTGAGTGGAAGCCATAGGCTTTTGCAACATCAGCAAAGTTTGGATTGTGCAGTGTGGTTGCGCTGATGCGCCCTGGATACTCACGTTCCTGATGCATGCGGATTGTGCCGTAGATGCCGTTGTCGACAACAACTACAATAATGTTTGCACCCTCCTGCGCTGCAGTACCCAGCTCCTGAATGGTCATCTGCAGACATCCGTCACCCGCAAAACAGACCACATCACGCTCAGGGAACTTGAGCTTGGCTGCTACGGCTGCTGGTAGGCCATAGCCCATTGAGCCGGAGGTTGGAGCCAGCTGCGTGTTATATTTGCGGAAGCGATGGAAGCGATGCACCCAAGTGGCGTAGTTGCCCGCACCATTGGTGAAGATGGTGGAGTCATCGAGGTTGTTCTCAATCCACTCCATCACCTCAGCCATTTGCAGATCACCCGTCACCGTTGGGCGAGCACCTGACCATGCCAGATAATCCGCATGCGCTTCTTCAACCTGTGCTTTCCAGCCAGCTTGCTGCTTTATGTCTAACTCTGCCAGAGCTTCGCAGAAGCCTGCAGGGCTGGCGTTGATACCCAGCGTTGGCATGTACATGCGCCCAAGTTCCTCTGCACCCGGATGGATGTGAACGACCTTTTGTGCCGGTACTGGAATGTTCAGCATGGAATAAGACTGGCTTGGCATCTCGGAGAGGATATCGCCGAGCAGAACAATGAGATCTGAGTTCTCGATGCGAGCTTTGAGCTTCGGGTTGATGCCAATGCCCACATCACCAGCGTAGCAGGTATGGCCGTTGTCAAAGAGCATTTGGCGGCGGAACGATACGCCAACCGGCAAACTGGGCTTTTCAGCAAAAGCCTTAAAGGTGTCACAGGTCTCTTCTGACCAGCGGGAACCGCCGAGAATGAAGAATGGACGCTCGGCCCCTTCCAGCAGTTGTTGAAACTCTTCCATCTGATGATTGGACGGATAAGTCTCAATTGGGCGCATAGCCGGAACACGTTGTGCTTCGGCCAGTTCGATCAGCATATCTTCTGGCAAGGCCAAAACGACAGGACCGGGACGGCCTGATGTTGCGACATGGTAAGCGCGAGAGATCATTTCCGGGATGCGGTCCGCTTGATCAATCTCAGCAACCCATTTGGCGATGCTGCCAAACATTTGACGGTAATTGACTTCCTGAAAGGCATCACGCTCGCGCATATCGCGAGCAATCTGGCCGACAAACAGGATCATCGGAGTAGAATCCTGCTGCGCAATGTGCACGCCAGCAGATGCGTTGGTTGCACCCGGACCGCGTGTCACCATGCAAATGCCCGGCTTGCCGGTCATTTTACCCCAAGCCTCTGCCATCATGGCCGCGCCGCCTTCCTGACGGCACAGGGTTATTGGAACGGAGGCATCATACAGCGCATCCAGAACAGCAAGATAGCTCTCACCCGGCACACAGAAGACACGCTCGGCGCCCTGATCTTCCAGCGCATCCACGATTAACTGACCACCGGTCCGCATTGTCTGGCTCATCCCTCACTCCAGTCCTAATTCGATTGAGGCGAAGATACGCGGATTATGCTCTCGTGAAAATCTGCAGTATTTCTCTTTATTATTCCTAGATGGAATGAACTGGGCAAAACACAGTGTGAATGATGAAGCCTGCATGACAGATTGAGTAGTTTGTTGAGTTACCCCTGTTTTTCACTTTCACAATAAATCTATGGCCCTAGAATACCTCCTAAGCTCGATTGATAGATTGGCAATTGCAGCCTGAAGGTGCACAACACCTCCAGAGAGTTTGCTTTCGCGTAGTTTTGATGGATGGACTCATGACCGCTGACAGTTTTGACGTGGATACTCTGACCCAAAGCGACATCATCAGCTTTTTCACCTCTCCGGAGGCGCACCGGGGGCAAGAGGTCAAGCGCATCGACACACATGCCAATATTGCCTTTCTTGTTGGAAATGATGCCTACAAGATGAAGCGGGATGTGAAGTTTCCGTTCCTTGACTATTCCACTTTAGAGAAGCGGAAAACGGCTTGTGAAGCCGAGATCAAACTCAACAGTCAGTATGCCCCGCAGATTTACCGCAGCACTCTGCCGATCACGTTGGAGCAGGATGGCTCTTTGGAGCTGGCCGGTCATGGCGCTGTCGTTGAATGGGTGGTCCATATGAACCGCTTTAACGAGCACCTCGGGCTGGACAGGGTTGCTGAGGAAAAGGGTATCAGCAGAGAGCTGGCGGTAGACTTAGCGAAACTGATGGTAGATGCCCATAGCCGGACAACACAGCGGGAAGCCCAGCCGTGGATTGATGATCTGCTCAATTACACCAACCAAAACCTTGAGGCATTTCAAGAGTTCCCGCAGTTTTTTCCCAGTGACCAAGTGTTGGCACTGGACGAAGCTGCACGCAAAGAGCACCAGCATATCGAGGGCATGATCCGGGACCGCGGCGAGTTGGGGCTCGTGCGTCTCAATCATGGCGATGCTCACCTTGCCAATATCGTTATGCATGACGGGAAGCCGCTTCTGTTTGATGCGGTTGAGTTTGATGATGCGATCGCGACGGGAGATGTTCTTTATGATCTCGCCTTTTTACTACTAGACCTATGTGAGCGAAAAGAGCCCGAAGCAGCTAATGTGGTGCTATACACCTATCTCCAGCTGGCGCGACAGCCAAAGCATCTGGAGGACATCCGCGTCTTAAGGTTCTACCTGATGATGCGAGCTGCGATCCGCGCCAAGATCGGGGCAGCGGCGTCATTGCACCAAGAAGGTGAAACACGGCGGAAGACAGAGTATCAGGCACAAGAGTATTTTGAGATTTGCCAGAGAGCACTTGAGCCGACTCCACCCGTGCTTTGTGTGATTGGCGGTCTTTCCGGCACTGGTAAAACCACGCTTGCTCAAGGGCTGGCCCCCTTACTTGGGCGCATGCCGGGAGCCATACATCTGCGTACGGATGTTTTGCGTAAGGAGATGCTGGAGATCGGTGAGGTGGAGACTGCTGGCAAGGAAACCTACACACCAGAGTTTTCAGCCACGGTCTATGCTGAGTTGCTGCATCGGGCTGAAGTGGTGTTGGCAGCCGGGCACTCCGTCATTATCGATGGGGTTTATAGCAAGCCGGCAGAAAGAGACTCAGTTGAGCAACTTGCCATAAAGACGGGTGCAGAATTTCAGGGGATCTGGCTGGAAGCTGATGTGGAGACGCTTATCAACCGTGTTGATGCGCGACACGGCGACGCATCAGATGCAGACTCTGAGGTGGTGCGGCTGCAGCAAAGTTACGACCTGGGCGAGATTCACTGGGTTAGGCTGGATAGTGCTAAATCCAAAGAAGCTGTTTTAGAACAAGCGCGTAGAGTGACAAGGCTGCCTCAATTACAGTAATATTCCATTTTTTATAATAATTCCAAAGTGATAGCAGCACTCTATTATGCGGGAATCTTCCCTTTTTGTTTGATTCCCGTCATTGCAAGTCATTCGCAATTGCAGTTTTATGTCTTCAAGAAATAAGATTTTGGAGACGTTGATGTCTTTGCTAGCCAGAGAAACATTCGAGCAAGCACCCCATAAAGAAGTCTTCGCGCCTTACCGCGAAACATTCGTTCCACCTGTACAGGCCAAGCCGCTGACAGAAGCGCGTGCAGGTGTTGAGTTGAAAGTTGTTCGCCTTGGGCGAAACCGGGCAGATGCCCTGAAGTTGCGCTCTCTTGGCCTGACGAGTGACCGTCCACTTTCTATTTTTGAAGGCAGCGGCAAGCGGGCACGTATCCTTTCCATCGGCTCTCAGCGCGTGGCAGTTGGCGTTGATCTGGCTGACACCATTTTGGTGGAAGAGGTTAGCCAATGAGCTGCCACGACACCGGCTCTTGTCGCTGTGAAGACAAACCCCAAGTTCATTTGCTTGGAACTGCCAACTCCGGCAAATCCAGCCTGTTCAACAAGTTGACTGGCCGCAGTCAGGTTATCGGCAATTGGCCCGGTGTTACTGTTGATCGTAAGACTGGCATTTGCCAGACTCAGACCACCACGCTCGCCCTGCTGGACCTGCCGGGTGTTGCGACACTTTCCTCCCCTGAAGATGACCGAATTGACGAGCGTATTACCCGTCAGGCGCTTTTGTCTGATCGCCCGGCTGCACTGGCCGTTGTGCTTGATCCGATTGCGCTGGAGCGTTCTCTCGCTATTTTGCTGCAGGCCCTCGCATTTGATGTGCCAATCGTTGCAGTGATGACCAAAGCAGATCTTTGGCCTGCAGGTGTTTTGCAGTCAGCTGCTGATCGCCTCTCAGCTGCACTTGCTATGCCGGTGATCGCAACTTCAGTACACGACGAACATTCTCTGGCTGGTTTGCGTGATGAATTGTCGACTGCCGTTCGCTCACCAGATGTCCCTTCCCGTTTATTGACAGACCCGTTTGATCTGATTGAGCCTGTCAAAGAGCTAGCAAATGAGATCACCAAACTGGCTCCGGCCTTGTCAGATCAATCCATGCCATTGGCGCATCGGTTGATGGAAGGAGACAAGCTGGCGCGTGAGATGGTGCCTGCTGCTGTGCTGGAGAAGGCTCAAGCTGTTTCCAATAGATGTGAGCTTCGCCTGCAAGATCCAACTGAGCTGGTGATGGCGACGAGTTACTTCAATCGTGCTTATTCCCTCGCGCAATTGATGGAACTGCCTGAGCCACAGGATGTGCGCAGCTTCTCAGATAAGATTGACCGCTTTGTGCTTTCCAAGTGGGCTGGCCCGTTTGTGTTCCTTGGTGCGATGTATGCGATGTTCTTCATCGCGATTAATGTTTCCTCCTACTTCATCGATCTGTTTGATGGATTGGGAGACGCCTTGTTTATTCAGGCGCCGTTGAGCCTGCTTTATGCAGTTGGGCTTGAAGGTGGTGCACTGGAAATGCTGATCACAGCACTTGGCGGAGGTTTACAGACTGTCGGTACGTTCGCCCCTATCGTCGGTTTGCTTTTCCTCTGTCAGATTTTCCTTGAGCAGAGCGGGTATATGGCTCGTGCCGCAGTGGTTGCAGATGGCCTGATGCGCCGGATCGGACTGCCCGGTCGTGCCTTCCTGCCGCTTATTCTGGGCTTTGGTTGCACTGTACCTGCTGTTGTGGCGACCCGTACGCTTGAGACGGAGCGTGAGCGGGTGGTGACATCCATGATGGCGCCGTTCATGTCTTGTGGTGCACGTCTGCCGGTTTATGCGCTGTTTGCTGCTGCGTTCTTCCCAGTCAATGGCCAAAACATCGTGTTCGCGCTTTATCTACTGGGCGTTGGCGTTGCTGTCTTTACAGGCTGGGCGCTGTCCAAATCCTTCTATAAAGGGCAATCCACCAGTCTTGCGATTGAGCTGCCAACCTATCAGATGCCACAGTTTGCGCAGGTGATGAAGTTGGTCTGGACGCGTCTGAAGATTTTCCTGTTTGGCGCTGGTAAGATCATTGTCACGGTGGTCGCTGTTCTGACCATTTTGAACTCCGTGGACTTCAAAGGAAACGTTGGCAACGAGGCCAATGGCAACTCTGTTCTAGCAGTGGTTTCCAAGCAAGTAACACCAATCTTCGCTCCTATGGGGCTGAGTGAAGATGACTGGCCAGCCACAGTCGGTCTAGTCACTGGCATCTTTGCGAAGGAAGCTGTGGTTGGTACCTTGCAGACACTCTACGTCACCACTGATGAAGAAGGTGGAGCTCCTGCACCGCTGGAAACCGCGCAAGAGGCCATCAATACCTTCACGACCAGCATTGTGGACTTGACTTCGCAGATGCTTGATCCACTTGGCATCGATATTGGTGACACCTCCAGCTTCAATGTGGCTGCAGAAGAGCAAGAGGTTGAGGTTGGCTTGTTCACTGCACTTGCAGCGCACTTTGACGGCAAGGTTGGTGCATTCGCCTACATGGTTGCTGTGCTGCTTTACATTCCGTGTACTGCAGCTCTGGCAACTATCTGGCGTGAGGTTGGTCGCAACTGGGCTCTGTTTGCGGCAGGCTGGACCACCTTGCTGGCCTATTCCGGCGCTTCTCTGGCTTATCAGATTGGCACCTTTGCTCGCCATCCAACGTCTTCTGCGCTCTGGATCATTGGACTGCTGGCTGCAATTGCCAGTGTGTTGGTCTTCATGCGTCAGAAAGCAGAGAGCACCATTGCGCATCAGGCAGCACTGGAGGCCGCAGAATAAAATGTTGCAGCAAATCGAAGGTGTTTTGGCAAAGCGTGGCGGTGCCACTGTTGGCGAGATCGCTCAGGATATGAACATCCCAAGTGATTTTGCCATGGCCATGGTTTCTCAACTCAAAGCATTGGGGCGCATTGAGGAAGTGGGATGCTCCTCAAGCTCCGCCTCCAGCAGCTGTGCAAGCTCCTGTGGGGGATGCAGCTTTGCGCCGACGGTTCAGTATCAGCTCAAACAGTAAGCTCTGCTTAAGCAAATAAACACAAACAGGAGAGTAAAGACCGGTTCTTTGCTCTCCTGTTTTGCATTTGGGCTTTCAATTGAACCACAGTCACAGGCCCCTTGCATCTCAGTAATTGCAGTTGAAACACGTTGCTTGGCATTCTGACCTTCGGACCGTCATAGATTTGGCAATTAACGTGAGGATGCGATGACCTTTAACCAAGCTGTCAGAACCTGTTTCAAGAAGTATGCTCACTTCTATGGTCGTGCATCCCGCTCTGAGTTCTGGTGGTGGGTCCTCTTCAGCGTCATTATGAGCATGCTCGCAGCTGGTGTTGACGGGTTGATCCTTGAAAGTCTTTTTCAGCAAATTCCTGAGAGCAATCAGCACACCACGCAGCCAATAGGTTTGATCATCTCAGCTATATTGCTCCTGCCGGGGTTAGCCGTGGGCGTTCGTCGCCTTCATGATGTGAATTATTCCGGGTTTTGGTTATTTCTCTGGCTCTTGCCAATCATAGGCTGGGTGTTCTTACTCTATCTTCACATCCTGCCATCCCGAGAAGTTGTGATTGCCCGTTATCAGTGATTCCGCAACATCTCAGTGATTGCCGAGAGTTTGTGTTCCTTGGCATTCTGGCATTCAGGCTGCGAGCGCAGCAGAGCAACAATATGAGGACGCGATGACCTTTGAACGAGCTATCAGAACTTGTTTCAAGAAGTATGTGCAGTTCACAGGCCGCGCACCGCGATCCGAATACTGGTGGTGGGCACTGTTCGTTTTCATCGTGATGGTTGCGTCTCACCTAATCGATAATTTTGTGATCGCCCCTACTCTGGGATTGCCTGCGGGCAGTGTACAGGACGGGGCCCCGTTGAGCTCCATCTTGAGCATCGCGCTCTTCCTGCCCAATCTGGCTGTGGCCGTGCGGCGGCTGCATGACATCAATCGATCTGGCTTTTGGTTGCTGATCGCTTTCATACCGATTCTAGGTGGTTTGCTGCTGCTTTACTGGTTTGTGCAGCCATCATTCCATGGCAAAACGAAATATTAGAATTAATACAAACTGGATAGTGCTATGTCGGATCGGGCATAAGCAGAAATTATGCGACACTTTGCATAGCGCATAGCTCCTAATGCAACTCACTTTTTCAAGGAAACAGTTACTACAGCAAAGACAAGTGCCCTATCTTTTGGGGTGCACTGGTCATGGATCGCGGAAAAAACATAATTATTAACAGTGTTCCGCTACGGAATTCCATGATTTAAAATTAGCACATCCCATCGACAGGTGGTCACATGGACAGTTTAGCAGTTGATCTAGCTCGATTCCAATTTGCTTTTACAATCGCGTTCCATATCATATTTCCGGCCTTTACTATAGGCTTGGCGAGTTTTCTTGCCGTGCTTGAAGGCTTATGGCTATGGACAGGTCGCGATGTATACTTGCGGGTCTTCAAGTTCTGGATCGTAATCTTTGCACTATCTTTTGCCATGGGTGTCGTTTCCGGCATCGTCATGGCGTATCAATTTGGCACCAACTGGTCTGCCTTTGCAGACAAAACCGGATCGGTCATTGGGCCGCTCATGGGGTATGAGGTGCTCACTGCCTTCTTCCTGGAAGCTGGTTTCCTCGGTATCATGTTGTTTGGTATGAACCGCGTGGGCAAGAAGCTGCACTTCTTTGCCACTGTGGTTGTTGCCATTGGCACCGCCCTTTCCGCTTTCTGGATTCTTTCCGTCAACAGCTGGATGCAGACACCAGCAGGCTACGCCATGAATGACGTGGGCCAGTTTGTGCCCGCCGATTGGTGGGAGATAATCTTCAACCCCTCCTTCCCCTATCGGCTCGTGCATATGGTGCTGGCAGCTTACCTGACCACCGCCTTCGTGGTTGGTGCCGTGGGTGCCTATCATCTGCTGAAGAACCGCTTTAATGCGGCGGCGCAGGTGATGTTCTCCATGGCCATGTGGATGATGATTGTTGTCACGCCAATCCAGATGCTTGCCGGGGACTATCACGGCCTCAACACTCTGGAGCATCAGCCTGCCAAGATTGCAGCTATGGAGGGTCACTTTGATTCTCAGGGCCCTGCCCCGCTCATCCTCTTTGGATGGCCGGATACGGAAGCTGGAGAAACAAAGTACAAGATTGAAGTCCCTTATCTCTCCAGCATTATTCTGACCCACAGCCTCGATGGTGTTGTCCCTGGTTTGAATGAGTTTCCACGGGAAGACTGGCCACCGGCAGCGATCGTGTTTGTGTCTTTCCGCATCATGGTTGGTATTGGTGTCTTGATGTTGCTGGTTGGCGTATGGGGCCTATGGTCTCGGATCCGTGGCCGGCTTTATGAGAGTGAATGGCTTCAGCGAGCTTCCATCGTTATGGGGCCTGCTGGTTTCGTCGCTGTCATAGCTGGTTGGACAACAACGGAAGTTGGCCGCCAACCTTACACAGTGTACGGGCTGCTCAGGACGTCGGAATCCGTATCCCCGGTTGAAGCACCAGCTGTCTGGGCGTCTCTGGTCATCTTTGTAGCAGTGTACTGTATCGTCTTTGGCGTTGGTATCTTCTACATCTTCCGGTCCATGGCTAAATCTCCGGATGCAAGCCAGGGCGTTGAGGAAGGCGTACCTGTCAGAACCGCTGGCATCACTCCTGCACAGGCCCTGCAACCACATGAGGGAGATCGTTCCCATGATTCTTGATTATCCGCTCATTTGGGGTTTTCTGATTGCAGTCGCGATCTTCGCCTATGTGATTTTGGATGGCTTTGATCTTGGCATCGGGATCTTGTACCCGACCACCAAAGATGCTGATGAACGCACATTGATGATGAACAGTGTTGCACCTGTCTGGGATGGGAATGAAACCTGGCTCGTCCTTGGTGGCGGTGGGTTGTTTGCCGTGTTCCCACTGGCCTATTCGGTCATCATGCCTGCGGTCTACGCACCGATTATTGGCATGTTGATCGGGCTGATCTTCAGAGGTGTCGCCTTTGAGTTCCGCTTCAAGTCATCTGTTGAGCGCAGGCCTTTCTGGGATATATCCTTCTTTGCGGGGTCTATCGTTGCAGCGTTCTGTCAGGGACTGGTGCTTGGCACGCTTGTGCAAGGCATTGATGTGGTTGACCGCACTTATGCCGGCGGCTGGTGGGATTGGCTGACGCCATTTTCTGTCATGACCGGTTTTGCCGTAATCGCCGGCTATGCCCTGCTGGGGGCCACATGGCTCGTGATGAAGCTGGAAGGCGTGCCACAAGCGCATTTCCGCCGCGTCTCAAAGTACGCCGCTCTTATCCTGATTGGCTTCCTTCTGCTGGTCAGTATGTGGATGCCGTTCATCAATGAGAGCATTATGGAGAAGTGGTTCAGCTTCCCGTATCTGCTTTACACATTCCCGGTTCCACTTCTTGTGGCAGTCACCACGCTGGTGCTGTGGCGAGCTTTGATGAACGATGCGGATTACACACCGTTCCTCGCATCACTGGTGATCTTCCTGCTGACCTATGTGGGACTTGGGATCAACATCTTCCCGTATGTGGTGCCAAATGTTTACACCCTCTGGGAAGCAGCAGCGCCTGACAGCAGTCTGAAATTCCTGCTTGTGGGAGCGGTCATCCTCATCCCGATGATCCTCGCCTATACGGCCTACGCGTACTACGTGTTCCGTGGCAAGATCAAATCAACGGAAGGGTATCACTGATGAGCCTCGATAAAACCGGCGAAATTGACCAACCTTTATGGAAGCGGTTGCTTTGGTTTGCAGCCCTTTGGGTGGCAGGCGTTGCCTCCATCGCAGTGGTCTCTTACGCCTTGAGAAGTCTGATCATTTAACAGGCCCAGACAAAAAATAAGGGCGTGCTATCCCCATAGCACGCCCTTCTCCCAATGAACCGCTCGCGGTTCCTCCTCCGCTACGGCTCGAAACTGTTCTGAGCCGAATATCTCCCGAAAATTCGCCTCTCATATTTCAGGGGTGTACTGTGATATGTTTTAAAAATCCTTTCAATGCGTCAAAACCCGCAGTTTGGCGATTTTATTGCCTAAAACTGGCGAAAATGAGCAAATCAAGCAGACGCTAATATGTGAGAGTTTTGTGGCCATGCTGCGCTCTTCGCCTGATCACGCCTTCTGATTGTTCAGACTAATGCCTTGCAACCATGCTCGTGTCATGAAAAGTTCACTTGTTGTTTGAGGTAATTAAGATTAGTCAGCAGCGCAATTTCCGCTGATGCAGGCTTATTCGTCTCTTTGAGTTCTTCTGACTTGCAGCCTATTTTTGAGGTACCACACATGATCTTCGCGCAGCTTACCGACATTCACATCAAGGCTGGCGGAAAGTTCGCCTATAACTGTGTTGATACACTCTCTCATTTGCGTCAGGCCGTTGCGCATCTGAACGCATTCCATCCGCGACTGGATTTTGTGGTGATCAGCGGCGATCTGGTGGATTTGGGCAATGCGGATGAGTATGAGCTGTTCCGGCAAGAGATTGATCAGCTGGAAATGCCGTTTTATGTGATGCCCGGCAACCACGACCATCGAGATACAATGCGTGATGCGTTTGCGGATCATGACTACCTAACATCCGAGGGTGCGCTTCAGTTTTCCATCGAGAAGGATGGCCTGCGCATTATCGGATTAGACACTACCATTCCGGGCAAGCATGACGGCCATTTTGATGCTGATAAGCAAGCATGGTTGCGCGATGAGCTGCAAGCCCACAAAGATCAGCCGACTTTGGTGTTCATGCATCACCCGCCTTTCAAGACTGGTATTCAGCACATGGATAACATCATGCTGATGCGCGCTGATAAGGATTTCTGGCCTGTTATTACAGGGCAATCGCAAATACGACAGATCGCTTGTGGCCATGTGCACCGGGCGATCGAGGTCTTCAAGAACGGCATTCCGGTGAGCATCTGCCCTGCCTCTGGTCATCAGGTGACGCTTGATCTGGACCCGCACGGGGAACCTGGCTTTGTTATGGACCCGCCTGCGGTGCGTATCTTCCGCTGGAGTGAGGGAGAACTGATCAACCATCTGAGCTTTATCGGCGACTTTGGTGGTCAACACCCATTCTTTGATAAGGATGGCAAACTGATTGATTAAGCTGGGTCTTTCTCTGTTATAAGATCAGCTTCATTCTCAACAATATCCCATGAGACGGCGGCGCCCATTTCCTGCAGTGCCTCCTTCTGCAGTTTCCATGCGTTCTGATTTTGGGCAAGAATGGCGGGGTCGCAAAGTTCGACGCGGTATCCTCTGTTAAGCGCACCGATTGTTGTGTTCTTGACGCAGGCATTGCCATCCAGACCTGTCACAATCAGGTGGTCAACTTCGTGATTTTTTAGGAACTCGGAGAACGCTTGCTCACCAAAAGCATCGCTCTTTGATTTTACGAGATCCAGATCAGGCTCAATAGTAAGGCGTGGATCCATCTGAAGGCCATCAGAGCCCTTTGCCCCCAAGCCTCCTCCAAGGAGCCGGACCAACAAGTTGGTGGACCATCCCTTATATACATGGCGAATGGAGATGACGGACCAGCCTTTATCCCGTGCCAACTCACCCAACGCATTTATGTAGTTGATGCGGGCCTGCAGGTAGTCTGGCTCCCATTTCCGAGAGCTTGTTTCCTTGGTGAAGTCACTTTGAACATCAATCACCAACAACGCAGTGCCTCGGCGGCCTTCAAACATGATTGACGGGCCGTTGGTTGGTGTTTGAATGTTGAGGACACCCCAAAAGGTATAGACAGCAAGGGCTGCCACACAAAGTAACGCTCCGAAAACCAGAATAAGCATCGTTCGCTCCCCCAAGCCAAGTCATGCCAGTCCCCACACCATATCATACTGTTGAGGGGGGCTGACATTTCCAAATTTTAGGGAGCTGAACCGCCAAGATCATTCAGCAGTTTTAGTGGTATCTATGGATCCCGACGGTTCCTATCTGGTCTAGTAGGTTTCGTTCTCAGCCGGGAATTGCTCGCGGCGAACATCGTTTGCAAATGACTTCACGCCCTGCTCGATCTGAGACTTCAGCTCAGCGTATTTGCGCACGAACTTTGGGGTCTTGTCGAACATGCCGAGCATGTCATCGGTGACGAGAATCTGGCCATCACAATCAACGGAAGCACCGATACCGATGGTCGGGATTGGTACGCTGTCAGAGATTTCGCGGGCGACTGCGTCTTTGGTCCCTTCAACCACAACGCAGAATGCGCCAGCATCGACCACCTGACGTGCGCATTCCAGCTGCTCTTTGCGGCTTTCTTCGCTTTTGCCAGCAACCTTGTAGCCGCCTTCCACATGCAGGTACTGCGGACGCAGACCGATGTGAGCCACCACGGGAATACCGCGATCTACGAGAAAGCGGATGGTTTCAGGCGCAGCGGAGTTATACTCCAGCTTGACTGCCTGACAGCCGGTTTCCTGCATCACGCGCAATGCGTTGCGATATGCAGCTTGTGGGCTTTCTTCAAAGGAGCCGAAAGGCATATCAACGACAACAAGCGCATTTTGAGAGCCACGCATAACGGCTTTGCCGTGCATGATCATCATATCCAGCGTGACAGCTGTCGTGTCTGGCAAGCCGTGGAGCACCATACCGACGCTATCTCCCACCAGCAGCAGATCGCAGTGCTCATCCAGCATCTGTGCGATTGGCGCAGTGTAGGCAGTAAGGCAGACCAGCTTGTGATGACCTTTTGCCTTCATGATGTCTTTAATGGTTTTCCGCCGAGTTGCAGATGTATGAGACATTGTTTTAGGTGCCCGTTTCGTTCATCCAAAGCAGTTGGCTCTTTGTCTGGAGCAATCCAACTGCCTTCATTCTTTGTTATCCCGCGCACTCATTGCCAGCCTGTTCATCCCCAAACCGGAGTACGCTTATTATTATTGGGTTTCGATTTGTGCCTGTGCTTTCAGACTTATGTCTTTGCGCGACCTCACCGAAAGCCACTCTTTGTCTTTCAGAATTGCGCAGTGCAACATGTGCTTCCTGCGCCTTTATAAGGAATTTTCGGAGAATATAAAATAACGTTGAGATACCCAATGGGACTTTTGGTGCGGTATGTACCATTCACAGTTGAATTGCGGACTTTCTAAACTGGCTTGGTGTCTCACCTGTCCATTGCTTAAATGCCCTTCGAAACACCCTCGGATCCGAGTAGCCAAGCTCTGCTGCGATCTGTTCAGATGACAAGCGCGACCATAAGAGCAGCTCCATGGCTTGCGACTGGCGGATCTGCGAGAGGATATTGCGGAAGGAGACTTGAAAAGCGGCTAGTTTGCGCCGAAAACTACGTTCACCCATGGAGAACCCACCCGCAATTTCTTCGATAGATGGGTTGTTTTTCAGGCCACGGCGGACTTCTTCCTCCACGGTTTTAAGGAAGCCCAGACGGTTGCTTTCTTCCTGCATCATGCCTGTCAGAAGTTTTTCAACTTCCTGCACAACAAACCTGTCTGCGGTTGCCAGTGGACGTTGCAGGTGCTCTGCGTCAAAAAATATTGCATTTCGTGACGCATCAAACCTGACAGATGGTCCGAGTACCTCCTGATAGAGACTTTTCTTTGCTGGTGGTGCCTGCATCATCTCAATACGCTGAATGGCTTGCTTGCTTCCAGTTGTGAAACGGACAACGCCTACCATGGCGGCAAACAGTTCCTGCACAAAGAACGTGAGCAACACTGGCTCATGGAACCGGCTGCGCGCAATCATCGTGATTGCATTATCGGTTGCAGGTTCCAAATCTATCTCCAGCATGCTTCCGGTCAGGCGGTGGTACTTGATGCCGAACTCGAGCGCAGCTCTTCCCGTTGCACTTGCCATAACGCCAAGGCTGACGAGCCCGAGAGAGGTGATGGACTGACGGTAGCCGACAGCAAGGCCGAGGCTTTCATCTCCCGTCAACGCCAGCGCCTTGAGGATGATGAGGCGGCTTTGCTGATAGGTCAGGCGGGCCTCGTGAGACAGAAACACCGAAGGGTCAGTATTCTGGCCCAGGAATGTATGAGGCAGCACCTTTCCTGCGGCGATGCCGCGCTGCTCCAGCTCCTGTAACAGATAGCGCAACAGGTGTGGTGGAACCTTTGAATGCTGCGCCACTTCTGGCGGTGCCAACTGGCCAAATTCAGAATGCATGCCCTCTCCCAAAGCAGTCATGCTACGGAAACACGGGAGTGACCGCAAGATATGACCGAATTTGTCCGCCCTACGTCCGTATATGTCCTTCTAAACCTGCCCCCTCTTGCCGTAGGGTAAGATTTTCACAGTTCGGGGAGGGAACGGTGGAGATTATAGATAGGGGTGACGCGGTTTGCATTGCTGGTGCAGGCCCGGCGGGGCTTGTGATGGCCCGCGCATTACAGCACAACGGCATTGAATGGGATCAATTTGACCCAAACCCGGATGTGGGTGGTCTCTGGGACATCAAACACGATGGCACAGCCATTTATGAGAGCACGCATTTTATCAGCTCTCGCAGCTTGTCTGGCTTTGCGGATTTTCCGATGCCAGACCATTTCGCAGATTATCCCAAGCACACCGAGATCCTGAAGTACCTGCACGACTTCGCTGAGGCTTATGGGCTGCGTGAGAAGATTACCTTCTCAACCAAGATCGAAAAACTGACCAAGACTGAGAAGGATCGCTGGCAGGTTCATCTCTCCAACGGGGAGTGCCGCGAGTATAAGGCTGTGGTCTGCGCTACGGGCTCGCAATGGCAGGCCAACATGCCGGAGCTGCAAGGCTCCTTTGATGGTGAGATCCGCCATAGCCAGACTTACAAGAACATTCGTGAGTTTGACGGTAAACGTGTGCTGGTGATTGGAGCGGGCAATTCTGGCTGTGATATTGCCTGTGATGCGGGTGTTTTAGGAGAGAAGACCTTCATCTCCATGCGGCGCGGCTATTACATCATTCCCAAGCATGTGTTTGGCATGCCTGCGGACGTGTTTGCTGACGGTGGCCCTGATCTGCCTGTCTGGATGATCCGCCCGTTCTTCACGCTGTTGCTGCGTATGTTTAACGGCACTTTGCAGCGGTTCGGCATTCCCAAGCCGGATCATAAGCTGTTTGAGACGCATCCGCTGCTCAACACTCAACTGGTGCATTCGCTGCAGCATGGGGATGTGACGGTGAAGCCGGATGTGGACCGACTGGATGGCACACACGTGGTGTTTAAAGATGGCAGCCGGGAGGAGATTGACCTGATCCTGTGCGCGACCGGGTTCAACCAGCAGCTGGACTTTGCGGGTGAGTATTTTAGCTATGAGGGTGGGCGGCCCAAGATGTTTATTCAGGCAGCCTCCCGCGAGCACAAAAACCTGTTTGGCATCAGCTATATCGAGACCAACTCGGGCGCCTACAAGCGGTTTGACTATATGGCTGGACTGGTTGCCAACTATCTGAAGGACCAGCAAGACAATCCATCTCGTGCCAGCCAATTGGACGCGATCATCCGCAGTGAAACACCGGATCTTTCTGGTGGCATCCACTTTTTGAAGACAGCCCGGCATGCGGGTTATTGTGATGCCACAGCGCACACCAAGTATGTGAAGAAGCTTTACAAGCGGATGGGCTGGACCTTCCCGGAGGATATTCGCTTCAAGCGGGCTGCGCCTAAGCCAAAGGGTTCGTCGAGCCCGAAGAAAGCGGAGGTGGCTGCATGACCACCTATCGTTTTCAGGGACGTACTGCGGTGATAACCGGTGGTGGTGGTGACATCGCCGGGCACATCGCCAAACGCCTGCACGAGCGAGGGATGAATCTTGTTCTGGCAGACAAGAATGGACGTGCCGCGCGGGAGCTTCAGGCCCAATTGGACAGTTTGCGGGTGCATGTCTTCGAAGGAGATCTGACACAACGCGAGGAGATGACCCGGCTTTTACGCGAGGTGGAGGAGAACTTTGGTGTTTTGGATGTGCTGATCAACAACATGGCGATCACCAAAGTGGATCGGTTTCATGAACGGACGCCAGAAAGCATAGAAGAAGAGATCACCATCAACATGATCTCCCCGTTGGTCTTGAGCCGATTGGCGGTGCCTTATCTGCTGAAAGGTGATGATCCACGCATCATCACAACCACTTCGCTTGGCGGCATCCAGCCACTTCGGGAAACCCCGATTTATGCGGCAACCAAGTTTGGCCTACGCGGGGCCATGCTTTCCTTTGCACTGGATAAAGACTTGCACGGTATCAAGGTGAGCTGCGTTTTACCGACAGCCACGGACACCTACATGTTGCGCCAGGAAGCGTTGGAAGGTGGCAGCGTACTCAACTTCATTGATGAGCCGCAGTCACCGAGCGTGGTAGCTGATCAGTTCGTGAAGCATCTGGAAAAGCCATGTCTGGAGCGTTACCCAAAAGCCAGTGACGCCTGGCTGACACGACTGGCCATGGTGCTGCCCAATATGATGCCGCGCATTTTGCCGTTCTTTGAGAAGAAAGGCCGACGGGGCATGGCAAAATATGTGGCCTCGCTGCGCAGGCAAGGATTGCTGGTGGAAGTTGACGGCAAGCTTTATCAGCAGCAACGGCTGTATCTGGACAAACCTGAAATGGAGCAAGAGCTGGAGAAGAGCTGAGCACTCACGACATACTGCCAAGAATAAATGCAAGACGCTCAGTCCTTTAAGGCAAAACGCCAATCACATAACTTAAAGACCTGAATGTCTTTACTGGCCCCATCGCCACATGCAGGATGCCTTAAATATCACAGTACACGCATAAGTAGGCATCTATGGTTGGTATCTAATTTATAACATTGGTGCCCCATGCCTATTTCGAATTTAGCCTCATCACCGATCTCCTCCTCCAGTGAACAGGTACAAAACACGTCTGATGTTCGCGCTGTGGAAACTCAAGACATCTTTCAGCAGAGGCCAGATCCAAAACCTGCAAAAGACAACAAAACCGGATATTTCTATGCGCCGTTCGTCTCTGATGATGTCCTCAAAATGGTTTCTGGTACCAACTTATCACGCTTCACCGCGAGCAAATAACTGCGCCCTCTCATTGTCGCAACCAACGCTGACAAGGCGAGGTTTGAAGCACTCAAGCATGAACTTGCTGAGCAGAACTATAAAGAGGCTGGCGATCTTGCCTCTGGCTTTAACTCTTACATGGCAGCGAATGATCTTTCAGAAACAGGCTTCATAACCACGGTTGGGCCGACGAAATTTGAAGATATGCTGAAGGCTGCGAGTGATCATGCATGGCGGGCAGATGCTCTGCTGCGTGTGAAGCTTATCAGTAATGAAGAGACCGGAATTCTCGGAAATCTGAAAAGAGAAGAAGATAAGCTTTATGTTGCAGGACATGGGCGGCAGGGCGAAGATGGCATCACCTCAAAGACAGGTTCTGAGGAGAAAGGCTGGGAAGTCGCGTGGTCGAAAGACATAGCAAAGCAACTTGCTCAAGGAGGGTTGGACAAATCCTTCTCGGACATTCGCGTCACATCCTGTTTCAGCGCTGATGCCCGAATACCCAAATCTTTTGCGCCTAAAGATTTGAAGGCCGCATCCGAAACAAAAACGACGAGCTTCCTGTTCTTTGAAGTTGAGCGAGAGCAATCCTTTGCTCAGTCCTTGGCGAATGATCTAAGAAAGGCTGGCTTCGAACAACCTGAAGTTTCCGGATACCACGGCCTCGGCAAAGTGTTCTCCGGCGACACCCATCAATACCGAGCTCTTGGTGAAGCAGATGGTGCTGAAACCGTCAGAAGCTCATCAGTGCGAGAGGTCTTCATACCGGTCTGAACTTGCTCTTAAAGCCTGTCCCGCAGGCTGTAGTAGAGCATGCCGAGGACCATCAGGGGCCATCGTAAATGGCGACCACCGGGGAAGACGTGGGTTGGGACTTTTTCCAGGACGTCAAACCGGCTGGCTTGCCCGTCGATCGCTTCTGCCATGAGCTGACCTGCCAGTGTTGCCATAGCGACACCATGACCAGAGAAGCCGCTGGCGTTGAGCATGTTGGGGGCGAGTTTTGCGAAATATGGCATGCGGTTGAGCGTAATGCCTAGTGTTCCGCCCCAGCCGTATTCGATGGGTACGTCCTTGAGCTGCGGGTAGACCCGCAGCATAGGTTTGCGGACGAAAGCCTTTATATCCTGCGGGAACTGGAAGCTGTAGCTTTCCCCTCCCCCAAACAAGAGACGGTTGTCTGCTGACAGACGGTAGTAGTTGATCACGAAGCGCGAGTCTGCCACGGCTACATCATTGGCGATCAGCGAGCGGGCCAGATCGTCTCCCAGTGGTTCGGTGGCAATGATGTAATTGTTGATGGGCATAACCCGCGCTGCAACGCGCTTTTCAAGGCTATCAATATAACCGTTGCAGGCAAAGACCACGTAGCGGGCAGTGACTTGTCCATTGGCGAGTTTCAACCTGGCTGGCTCACCCTTTTCAATCTCCAACACCTCAGAATTTTCAAAGATCTGCACGCCCGCATTCTGGCAGGCTTGAGCAAGACCCAGCGCGAAGTTGAACGGGTGCAGGTGAGCTGCCCCCATATCCAGCGTGCCGCCGTGATACGCCGTTGTATCAAGCATCTCTTGAATTTCAGCAGAGTCTACGAAGCGAATTTCTTCGTAACCGTATTTGTTTGCCAGCTTTTCAGCATAGGCCTTACTGTGATTTACATAGCTTTGTTTGTGATCTGCGTGGAGGATACCCGGTTTCAGATCACACTGAATCTGGTATTTGGCGATGAGGTCTTTCGTCAGGGACTTGGCGGTTTCAGCAAGGCCCCAGAGTTCTTTGGCGCGTACAAGACCAACAAGGCTTTCCAGCTCGTCCTGATCTTTCCGCTGGCCACTGCCGAGTTGACCGCCGTTGCGGCCTGAGGCTCCCCATCCAACACGGTGCGCGTCGAGAAGATGGACTTTGTAACCACGTTCAGCCAAATGCAACGCAGAAGACAGGCCCGTATAGCCAGCGCCGATGACGCAAACATCGCAGGTATGCTCACCTTCCAGCGTTGGAAAGGAGAGTTGCTTGTTTGCTGTCGCAGCGTAGTAGGAGGCTGGGTATTGGCCTGCCTTATCATTGGCGTGAAGAAAACCTTGCGAAATAGCCATGTACATCCCTGAGGAGGCTCAGGGCCTATACCCGAGCCTCTGAAACGCTGCAGGACAGGAGTTAGTGCCCTTCTTGCTTTTCTTTCACTGCTGCCTGCTGAATGAAGTTTACGATCATGTGTGCGACCTCGCCAATCTGCATGGGCGCTTCCGAGGAGGCGATTGCATGATCGGCAATGTCTTCAGGCAGTGTGTCACCGCGGCGTTCTTTAAACAGGGCGACAGAGTAGTCTTTATTAAACTCAGGATGCCCTTGTAGGGTGAGTGCCCTGCCCTTGTAATCAATCGCTGCAAACTCGCAGAAATCTGAGGACGCGATAACCTCTCCATCTGCTGGCAGTTTTGTCACCTGATCCTGATGATAAGCTTCAATGGAGAAACTGGTCAGCCCCTCTGGCACCCAATTGGGATTTTCCAGAACATAGTAGGTGAAGACCCCGCAGCCCCAACCTTTGTTGGACTTTTCAGCCTTGCCGCCCAGCGCTTCTGCAAGGATCTGATGTCCGAAGCAAATGCCGACAATTGGCACGTGCTCATCATAGGCTGTTTTCAGAAAGGTCTTAAGCCGGTCGATCCACTCAAGATCATCATAGACACCGTGCTTGGAGCCCGTGATCAGCCAGCCATCGCAGTCATGAACGTTTTGAGGCAGTTGGCCATCCACTACAGGGTAAGACATGTAATGCCAGTTGCCCCCCTGATCCTTCAGGAGCGTTTCGAACATTGACGGGTAATCACCGAATGTCTTGCTCAGGTTTTCGGGTGGTCGGCCAACTTCCAAAATTCCAAGTTTAAAGGTCAAAGAGCACTCCAAAATTCAAAGAGGCAAACGCCGCATAATATATCGGATTGGACTGCTTAGTTATATCCTGTCGGCTTTGCCTATGTAAACTCTTGGAGGCCACATCAGGCAAATTCTCATGCTGCACTTTTGTGCTGCCTCGTCAGGATCAGTTTGCTCAGCTGGAAGGCAGGTAAGTGACCGATCGCATGCTTCAGGGCTTCCTGCTCTGGCGTTGCTTCAAAGTCAGGTAGCAGTTCGTCAAAGCGGATGGTGTCCATCCAGTGCGGGGTATCCCAGAGATATCGCATCTCCAAAAGGTGTTTTGCCAAGGACCAGAAAGGCTGGCTCAGGCGGATCATCCACCAGCTGAACTGTTTGATGGTCACATTCTGTTTGGTGACAGTGGTGAGCGTTTTGCTGAGTTCGTTGCCCGTCCAAGTGTAACCGGGGAAGGAGATGTCTTCATAAGCGTTCAACTGATCTCGCATTTCCAGCAGTTGAACGGCAGCACGTGCCATATCCGGTAGATAGGCCCAGGCATGAGGAACATCGGTTTTGCCGGGATAGATGAGCTTTCCCTTCTCCAACCTGGTGGTCATGATCAGATCAAACCAGTTGCCGCTGGCGGAGGTGTCGATGAAATCTCCAGCTCTGAGCAGAATAGTCCGAACGCCTGATGTCTTGTAAAGGCGTTCCAGTTCTATTCTGATCACGCCCAGCTCATTGGTTGCATTGTGGGGTGTTTGCAGGCCGATGGGTGAGTGCATGCCTGGGCCAAAGCAGTAGTTGTTTCCCGGGATGACAACCGTGGCATTGGCATGTTTGGCTGCTTCTATCACTTGGTGGGTAAACGGAAGCACATCCCGCTTCCATTGCGGGTATTGCGGGTTTGCACCATTCACGATGACATCAACGCCTTCTGCCGCCTTTTTCATATCTTGATTAGCACGATCAAAGGCTCGGGTTTCCCAGCCAGCAGCTTTCAACTGCTCAATCATATTTTTTGAAAATCTGCCAGAGGCACCTAAAATCAAAGCTACAGGTCTCATGACCGCTCCTGTCCAACACACTTTTCTAAATTGCGTATTCTTAGCCGAAGACCGGCACTACTTTTCGGGAATACGCTTTACGCAAGATAGTAGGCGCTTCATTTACTATGTAAATTCGAATGAATTGCAGATATGATATTCAATTATGAATAGTAGACTACATCATCTTTCCTGGGATTTGATCGGTGTTTTTGTGGTCGTTGCGGAGACGGGCAGTCTTTCGGCTGCAGCCAAGCAGATGAACCAGAGCCAGCCGACAATCGGGCGGCAAGTGAAGGCGATTGAGGTGGAGCTGGGCGTCTCCTTGTTCTACCGTCATCAACGCGGGCTTGGCTTGACTGAAGATGGCCAAGCATTGCTGCCACACGCCAAGGCTATGCATTCAGCAGCAGCACAGTTTCTGCTTCATGCAGAAGAGCGCAAGCAAAGCGGGTTTGCTGGGCCTGTGCGCGTCACGGCCAGTCAGGTGATTTCTAACTACGTGTTGCCAAAGCTGATCGCCGAGTTTCGGCAGAGCTATTCTGAGATCCAGATTGACCTCCTCCCCTCTGACGATGCGCAAAATCTGTTGTTTCAGGAAGCTGACATCGCGGTGCGCATGTTTACTCCGACACAGCTGGACATCGTTGCTAAGAAGATTGGTGAGACACCGCTGGGGTTATTTGCAAGCCGCACGTTTATTGAGCGGGTTGGTATGCCGACAACGCGAGAGGAGCTGTTTGCGCTGGACTGGATCGGCTATGACCAATCTGACCTGATCCTACGCGGGATGCGGGAAGCTGGCCTGAACGTCAATCGGGACTTCTTTAGTGTGCGCTGTGATGACAGGGTGGCTTATTGGGAATTGGTGCGTGCCGGATGTGGTGTTGGACTCGGTCAGATCGGAATCGGCCTGGAGGATGACAGCCTTGTACGCCTCGATTTGGAGGATCCATTGCCTGCTTTGCCCGTCTGGCTGGCTTCGCCGCATACTCTCAAACAAATTCCACGCATAAAGCTTCTTTTTGACTTTTTAGCCGAGAAACTGCCTAAGCTATTGTGATTGAGAGCTTCTGGGTGCTAAACCTCACGGGTCTCGCGTTTTACCCCTAAGAATGCATGGGATAACTTGCCGTAGGGGAAATTATCCCACTATCCCCTTTCGTACACACGCTCACTCTCAAACTTTTGGATATGTTGGTTTGGAGGGAAATGCTGTGTTCATTGGGAAACTTGCGATTCCGAACAATCAGAATTTTAAGGCGCTGATCTTATAGCGAATGCCTTGGCAAATACACTCCTGCTATTTTTGCCCCTTTATTTGACAGTACAAGTTCCCGAGATTGCCACATTTTACTCAGGGTGTTTTCTTAGATCCCACAAGAACACCGAAACTTCTTAGCGGGAACTGAGAGATTACTTGATACCTGTAATGCGTTGTATCTCCTAATCTTTCTGCTTCTCGCAAGAATATCAAACAAAGCGTGGCCCCTCGAAAAACAAATAATTGAAACTGCGATTACTGTCATAAATCAAGGGAACACGCCGTGAGTGATTTTCGCTTGTCCAGCCCTCATGCCCTCAATTCTGAGGAAGGTAGCCATCCAATGCATGAGGTGCTGGACGCCCTGCTTGAAAGCGTCGCTTATGTCTCCCGCGCCCATGGGAATTTCCTCAGTAAAACTGCGGTGACTGCCGGGCTTCCGCTGATCAATGGGCGGTTACAATTCTCTCAAGTTGAAAAAGCCTCAGAGAATTGCGGGTTACACGCCAACAAGCAACAGCTTGCTCTTAGCAAGATCTCCAGTAGCAGCCTTCCGTGCCTGTTGGTGTTTCATGACAAAGCCTTGCGCCTGCTGGTGGGTTATGACGCTGCCACACGGCAGGCAAAACTGCTGGACCCCTTAGATTTGGAAAGACCGCAGTATCTCAGCTTGGATATTTTGCAACGGGCATACTCCGGGTATGCGATCTTGTTTTCATCTCTTCATGCACGCGACAGCAGTGGGCAGGTTCATCAAGACAACAAGCATTGGTTCTGGTCCGAGTTCACACGGTTCTGGCCTGACTATGGCAATGTTGCGTTCGGGACATTGCTGATCAACTGCCTTGCCCTCGCTTCCCCCTTGTTCATCATGAATGTCTATGACCGCATCCTGCCCAACTTCGCTGTGGCGTCGCTATGGGCTCTGACGATTGGCGTGGCGTTGGCACTGGCGGGAGATAGTTTGCTGAAGGTGGCGCGATCATCCATCCTCAACAGCCTTGGTAAAAAGGCAGATCAGCGGCTGGCTTCCAAGATTTTCTCTCATGTGCAGAACATTGACTTTTCTGCCAAAACCAAGAGTGCCGGTGAGTATGCCGGGACTGTTCATGACTATGAGAAACTCCGAGAATTCTTCAGCTCAACAGCGTTAATCGCCCTGCTGGATTTTTGCTTTGTCGGGCTTTTCATCTGCATCCTGTTTTTCATCGTTGGCCCTATCGCCTGGATTCCCCTGCTTGCTGTGCCCGTGGTTTGCCTGCTTAATCTGGCGGCTCAATTGCCTTTGGAGCAAACCGTTCAAGCTTCAAGCCTTGAGGGGAACAAGCGGCAGAACATTTTGATGGAGACATTGGGCGGGCATGAGACTGTGCGTGCCCTCAATGCAGAAGCCCACATGCAATCCCGCTGGGAGCAGTCTGTTGAGCGCAGCAGCGAGATCCTGTTGCAGAGCCGTCACTGGTCCAATCTGGCGATGGTGGGAACAGGGCATGTGCAAGGCATGGTGTCGGTGCTGATTATTGTCTGGGGCGTCTATCAGGTTGAGGCAGGTGCTGTGAACATGGGTGGCCTCATTGCTGCGATGATGCTGTCATCCCGTGTGTTGGCGCCAATCTCTTCTATCGCCAATGCGTTGGTCCGGTTTCGTCAAGTCCTGCACAGCTATCGTCAGCTTGGAGATCTCCTAAACCAGCCAACAGAACGCAAGACAGGAAAAGCTACTGCAAACCTGCGGTGCTGCCGTGGTGAGGTTCAGTTTCAAAATGTCAGCTTCTCTTATCCCCTCAGTGAGAAAGCCAGCCTGACCCACTGCAATTTCTCGATTGAGCCGGGAGATACGATTGGGCTGGTTGGGTGTGTCGGGTCAGGAAAATCGACCGTGGGACGACTGATGAGCGGGCTTCGGTATCCTTCTGAGGGTGCTGTTCTCATTGATGGAATTGATACGCGCCAGTTTGATCCATCAGACCTGCGCCATTTTGTTGGGTATCTGTCTCAGGACAACACGTTGTTTCAAGGCACGTTGAGAGACAACCTTTGCCTTGGGTTGCCACACCTTTCCAACGAGGAGATTGAGGAAGTTTGCCATGTAACGGGGCTACATAGTCTCGTGAACAGGCATCCAACTGGTTATAATCTGATTGTGGGGGAAAACGGGGCTGCTCTTTCTGGTGGGCAGCGGCAATGTGTGGCCTTGGCTCGTGTTCTTTTGCGTAAACCTAAGATCCTGTTTCTGGATGAACCTTCCAGTCAGCTGGACCTTTCCGCTGAGCAGCGTTTGTTGCGTGGCTTGCGGCGCTATAACAACGGTTCTCTGACACTCATTATCAGCACACACCGCCCTTCCCTCCTGAAGCTCACCAATCGGCTGATCGCTCTGGATCAGGGCCGCATCATTGCAGATGGGCCAAGCGAGGAAGTGAAGCAATCCATGCAGCAACCGCGTCTGCATGAAGTGCCACAGCCTGCGCAGGTTCCGATTGAAGAAAGGCTGAGAGCATGAAGGGCTGGTCGCTTCCCGTTACACCGCTGCATTTGCCAGAGTTTCACAGCCAAAAGCAGTCCAGAATTCTGATCTTCACATGTGCCGCAATTATGCTGCTGTTGTTCGTCTGGTCTGCATTTGCCCATGTGGAAGAAGTCACACGAGGCAATGGACGCATCATCCCTTCCCGTCAGATGCAGATTGTGCAAGCTCCAGAACGCGGGATTGTCTCTGAGGTGTTGTTCTATGAAGGCGAAATCGTTGAGCAAGGCGCGGTTCTGGTGAAGTTGGATAATACCGGCTTTGCCTCTCAATTAGGGGAGCTACTGCAGAAGAAATATGCGTTGCAGGCTCGTCTTGCACGGTTGACCGCTGAGGCCCGTCAGGCAAATCTGGCGCTTGATCTTTCAAACACGCCTACCGACATTGCCGCGTTCTTACAGCGAGAGCTGGCGGTTTATAAGGCTCGCAAAGAGCAACTTGCTGCGGAAGTTGCCGTGCTTCGCAGTCAATTCAGCCAGAAAGAGCAGGATCTGAAGCAACTTGAAGCTGAGGCACAGATGCTCAGCGCCAATCTTACCATCATTGCGCGGGAACTGGAGATCAACCAGCAGCTCTATAAACGTGGTGTCCTGCCAGAGATCGAGTTTTTGCGGCTCAAGCGGCAGTACACAACTCTGGAGGGGGAGCGGCAGATGCTGGAGGCTTCTCTTGCAAGTGCCCGCTCTGCCAAAGAAGAAGTTCTACAGAAGGTAGCTTCCGCGCAAACGACGTTTGCCTCTCAAGCACAATCGGATCTGGTGGCGACCAAAGCGGAACTTGCTGTGATTGAAGAGCGGTTGCGCGGGGCGGAGGATCGGGTGCATCGCAGTGCGTTGGTGGCACCGGTGCGTGGGGTGATCAACAAACTTAATGTCAGTACCATTGGTGCGGTGGTTCAGACTGGCGAGCCACTGATTGAGATTGTCCCACTGGAAGACACATTGCTGATTGCAGCAAAAATCCAACCGCAACATGTGGCCTTCCTGCATCCGGGCCAGGATGTGAGCGTGAAGATCACGGCCTATGATTATTCTATCTATGGCGGATTGGATGGGGTGTTGGAGCGGATCAGTCCGGACACATCAGAGGACGAGCGGGGGCAAGCATTCTTCAAGGTGATTGTGCGGACCAAGCAAAACCATCTGGGATCAGAGCAAAATCCGTTGCCCATCACGCCGGGCATGACTGCGAGCATTGATATTCTGACCGGTGAGAAAAGCGTGCTGAACTATCTCGCCAAACCACTGCTCAAGGTGAAAGCGGAAGCATTTCGCGAGCGGTGAGACAGCAGCTCCTCTCGCAGCAAACTAGAGCATATGCGAGAGGAATGAGAAGGATTTATAGTCCGGTGCGAGCAACAGCATATCGGCCAAGTCAGTGTTTTGCAGAGAGGCCACGGACTGTTGAAGTCCCATCAGGGCAGCCGGGTTGGACAGGCTCATGCGCAGCACTTCTTCAGCCGGGAACTGAAGCTCAGTTATCATGCGCGCAACAGACTCCAGCATGGTGACGTGCGCCCCTGCCAGAGACCCGGCTTTGTTAATGAGCTTGCCGTCTTCCAGATAAACCTGATGACCGTAAAGGTTGAAGTTTTCCGGTCCGCCAACAGTTGGCATCGCATCACTGATGATGATCATATGATCTTTGACAGGCCGTGCGCGTATGGCGAGGCGGAGCATGTCATCGGCAACGTGATGCCCGTCTACGATCAGCGAGCAATAGGCGGTGCTGTTGATGCCTGTTCCAACTGCACCGGGCTCTCGGTTGACCATCTGGGACATGCCGTTGAACAGGTGTGTGAAGAGGTTTGCGCCTTCTTCCAGAACTGGTTTGATCTGCGCTGCGCCTGCATCAGTATGGCCGATAGAGACAACTGCGCCCATCTCGACCAGTCTGGCAACGTCACCTTTGGCAACGCCTTCTGGTGCGACCGTCATGAGGACCGGGATGTCCCGATCTCGCAGATCGCGGACCAGTTGTAAACTGCGCTCGTTGAGTGGACGGACCCAGCTGGCTTCGTGGGTGCCTTTGCGTTCCACACTGATGTGCGGGCCTTCTATGTGAATGCCTTTGATGCCATGGGTGCCGTAAGCATCCTTCATGGCCTCAACGGCTTCCTCCAGCACATTTGGCGCGTCGGTGATGACTGTAGGCAGCAAGGCTGTGGTACCAAATTGGCGGTGCGCCGCTGCAATGGCAGCCAGACCTTCGGGTGATGGAGAGGTGTTGTAAAGAACACCGCCGCCGCCGTTGATCTGGATATCAAAGAAACCCGGTGTGATGAGGCCAGAGAGCTTTTTCACGGTCGCATCGACGGGCAACTGGTCTGCTGAAGACAAGCCTGTGCATTGGCCATCCACGAGATGAATGGCGGTATCGGTCAGCAGGTTCTGGCCGTCAAACAGCTGATCTGGACACAGCCAGATGTCTTGGTTGCCCGATGCGGTGCTCATAGAGCCTCCTCAAGCTGAGGTGTCTCAACTCTCTCAAAGAAATATGGGTCCAGTGCCTGCTGGATTTCAGCAATCACCAGCGCCTTCTCTATGCCAAAACCATGGCGCTGCAAAGCCCGTGCTCGTTCAACAGTGCGAGATGCAAACAGTTGAAGCTGCAGTACCTTTGGAATCTCATGGGTTTGGAGGGCAGCAAAGAGTGCCTTAAGGGCATCCTGTACCTTCTCCTGAGGCCAGTAATACCGAATGCGATCTGCATAACTGAAGTGGCGCAGCAAGCGCAGTTCCTGATCCGATCCCTGATAGTGGGAGCGCCAGTACTTGGGCTCTGACAGCATTTCAGCTTCCAGAATCTTTGAGATTTTTGGCGCTGTTCGTTTGTCCTCTTCCAGCCAATCCAGCATCTGGTCCAGTCCATAGATGGCCTGCCTGTAGGCGAAGGTGAGCGCAGGGCCGACTTTCAGGATCGCAAAACCCATGTTGGCGAGGCGTGGGAACGCGCTGTCCAGCTGGTAATCGGTGCTGTGCGCTTCGAACACAACGTTCTGGAACGGGTCAAGCGCTGCTCGCAGGGCCTTGCCGTCATCAGCGGGTAGATGATCGATGTGGAAGGGTGAGAACTCCACGCCCGGCTGCACGACAAGGCCGCAGATACGGCCTTTTGCATCCTGCAGACCCAACTCGTCGAACTTCTCAAAATGCATTTGCAAGGTACGGGAGGCACGCGCGGGTGGGGTTGGCTCAATGCTATGAGCCTCGCCTTCTTCACGCGCGCCTCCGGGAGGAGGAACTTCCGTACCGACGATGTAACTGAGACGGCTTGGGTCTGGTGCATATTCTTCGCAAACAGCAGCCAATTGCGCAGCACGGCTGGCGCTGAGTTCATCACCGACCTGAGCCTCTTCGCCTGCGCACCCTTCGGAGCAGTCCAGATGGATTTTGGTGAAGCCTGCCTGCACATAGGCTTTCATCAGCTCTTTGGCTTTTGCCATGGCCTGATCAGCTGGCATGGAGCGCCAGGCTTGCGGGCCGAGATGGTCGCCGCCGAGGACGAGCGCGTCCTCCGGCAATCCGGCAGTGGCGCAAATGCTTTTGACGTAGCTGACAAAGTCGGCTGGCTTCATGCCTGTGTAGCCGCCGTCCTGATTGACTTGGTTGCTGGTCGCTTCCAGCAGCAGGGTCGTGCCTTTTTCTGCTGCGAGCAGAGCGGAGGCAAGGATGACATCAGGCTGAGCGGAGCAGATGGAGGGAAGCGCGGCTCTGGCGCCTGCACGGTTGGCAGTGATCACCTCAAGCAAAGGGTTGCTCATGACGGCTCCTCCAGTATTTGATAGTTTTGGACAGCAGCAAGCGCCGCCCCACGTGTGCCACTGCTGTCACCGTATTCTGCAACGCGGATCTCCGGCGGCTCGGTCTGGTCCAGCAAATGGCCGGGCAGAGCTTGCGCAATGAGGCGGTCGATGTTCGGGATCTTGGAAAGGCCACCGCCGAGCACAATGCAGTCCGGGTCCACCGTGCATTGAAGCGCCGCAACCAGTTCAGCCGCAATGCGGGCCCACATGCGCATGACTTCCTGCATCTGCGGATCACCAGCAGCGGCTGCCGTGGTGATGGTCTTCGCATCGGCGTCTTTGCCGGTGACATGTTTGGCGAGGCGGCGCATTCCGGGGCCAGCCAGATAAGTCTCAAAGCAGCCGGTGCGACCACAGCCGCATTGGATGCCGTCAAGCCCGAGTTCCTTCATGGTCATGTAGGGAATGCCGAGGTGACCGTATTCTCCAGCAGCCCCATTCAGACCCGAGATCAACGTGCCGTTGGAGCAATAGCCTCCGCCGACGCCTGTGCCGATGATCAGGCCGAAGACACTGGCGTAGCTGCGCCCAGCGCCGAGCATGGCTTCAGAGAGGGCAAAGCAGTTGCAGTCGTTTTCGAACGCGACGGCCCTGCCCAACTTGTCGATCAGGTCCTGATGGACGGTGCGGCCTGAGGCCAGCAGGTTGGCGGTGAGGAACTTGCCGGTTCGTTTGGAATGGAAGCCGGGAATACCGACGCCAACCGGCAAACCTTTTGAGCCTGCGGTTTCTTCCAGCCACACGACCATCTCGCAGAGAGCGTCAACCAGATTTTCGTAGGAATCCTGAGGAGTTGGGATGCGTTTGGTTTCAACCACCGCCCAATCACTATCAAAAGCGGTTGCCTCGATTTTGGTGCCGCCCAGATCAATACCGCCAGCTCGAACCATATCAGGCCTCTTCCAATGCGTAGAGCTTTACGCCCGAGACAACGCGGGTCAGCGTGCCCTGCCCTTCAAACGGATTGTCGACGTTGAAGCCAAGCTGATCAGACCAAGCCACACCCAGCCATTGGGCAATGAGTACATGGAGCACGGACATCCAGCCATCCTCCAGTTTGCATGGAATGTGCACATCTGCCTTTGTAGAATTGCCAATGGTGGTAACTGTTTGCTCGCCGAACTGTGCCTTCACTTCTTCTGCCAGATCCTCGTCGTAACGACGGGAATGCAGGTTGTTGGAGAGGAACACGAAGACCTTGGTCTGTGCATCAACAAAAGACTTTGGTCCGTGCCGGAAGCCGAGGGAGCTGTCCCAGATAGACGGGATTTTCCCTGCGGCCAGTTCCATCACTTTGAGCGCACTTTCACGGGCAACAAAGGCAATCGGGCCGGAGCCTACGAAGACGGCGCGCTGCGGGATGGTGAGCTTGCCTGCCAGCTGATCCGCTTGCGCCAACACAATCTCAGCTGCATGGCTGATCTCATTCATGTTGGCGGTGAACTCTTCTGGCGTCTCCTGTCCAAACACTGCCATGGCTGTCAGGATCATGGTGGTGAAGCTGGAGGTCATGGCAAAGCCGCTGTCGTGGCATTCGTCCGGCAGAACAATTACGCGTTGGCTGGCCTTTGAGGCAGGTTGGCGGGTTGCCAGTGCACTGTCCTTGTTGCAGGTGATGTTCAGCCGTGGCGCTTCCGGGAAGATTGCGTCCAGCAAGTCCAGCGTACCGATGGACTCTGTGGAATTGCCTGAGCGTCCGAAGGAGACAACCAGCGGGATCACGCCATTGCGTTTGAAGGTATGCGGGGCGCTGACGAGATCAGTTGAAGGAACGGAGCGCATTGGCAGCACGGAGGTTGCGTCCAGCGCTCTGCACAGAAGGTCGCCGATATAGGCGGATGTGCCTGCCCCGCAGAACCAAACTTCCGTAGCCCCGGAGTTGGCAACCCACTCGCTCAGATCACTTAAGGATGCAGCGAGTTCCTGTCCCCAATTTGCCCAGATTTGCGGTTGCGCATGAATTTCGCGCGTAGTTGCCCATTTGGTCAAATCGACCATCGCAGCATTCCTTCATAGAATCAAATAGTTACAGTTACCTTAGAAAGTGTTTCCGGTTGGTCTGGATCCAGACCTAACTGGAGAGCAGTTTCTAAAATCACTGGGTACAATGCACGCAGCAGCATGGCCGAGCTTGCTGCGGGAGTAAGGCCCTGCGCACCAACGGTTTCTGGTGTCAGGCGGAAAACATTTGCGCCGACAGAGCGGAACCGCTCCTCAGCCAGGCTCAGGCTCTGATTGCTGACCTCTTCCCCCGTATCCAGAATAAGGACACAGAGCGGTTTTGTGGCCAGTTGCAGCGGACCGTGCAGCACCTCAGCAGCGGAATACGCTTCTGCATGAATGGCTGTTGTTTCCTTCAGTTTCAACGCAACTTCCTGCGCTGCGCCGAACCCACAACCGCGTCCGATCACATACACATGCGGCGTGGACTTCACTGCCTCAATGATCTCGTCAGCCTGCTCAAGTTTCGCCTCAGCGCTGGCCAGCATGGCTTTTGCTGCTGCTTCACAGGCTTTAGCGTAGTCTGGTTTGAGGGCGGCCAACATAGCCATTCCGGCGGCAATGGTGCAGATTACTGTTTTGGTGGCCGGAACAGCTTGCTCCAGCCCTGCATTGATATCAACGCAGGCGTCCGTCTCAGTTGCTAACGGAGAACCCGGAGTGTTGGTGATGGCGAGCGTTTTACCACCACCGTTTTTGAACCCGATTGCAGCACTGACCAGATCCTTGCTTCCTCCGGATTGGGAGAAAATAAGGGCGCCAGCATTGCCCAACTGCAATCCATTCCCCAGGCTGAACACAGAGGGCGGCAGTGTTGTTACCGGCTTTTGCAGTTCGGCCATCAGTTCATAGGAGATCAAGTTGGCGGCGGCATCTGAGCTTCCACGCGCAATGGTGTAGAACGTGTCGAGCTTGTCCAGCGCTGCTGCTTTGACACTCTCTGTGAGGTCCTGACGGACCCCTTCTGCGAATGCCGGAATTGCCTGATCTATCTCAGCGCGCATGTACGCGCCGGGGAGTTTGGTCACTGTATTGATTCCATCTTTTTTGTTGTTGCTGCGGTTTCCCGCAGGTTGAAACTGTCGAATTTCTGCCAATAGGACGTCAGGTCCACGACCTGACCAGTTGTGCGCGCCTGATCGAGTGCCAGTGCGGCAACGCCTGCTTCCAGCGCATCCACGACAGAAACTGGCAGGCTGTCCATTTCACCGCGCAGATAGGCGCAGAGGTCCTGACACATCATGTCATCAGCGCCGTAGTGTGCGCCGGGGCGGTCAATGGACTTGTTGTAATCTTCATCCACCAATGTGCCGCGGGTGTGGGCATCAGTCACTTTCAGGTAACCGCGCACGAAGTCACCTTCTGCCATGCCCTTGGTACCAATCACGCAGAACCGGCGGTGTTCGTCCGGTACGTTGATGTTGGTGTGGAAGGCCATGGTGGCGCCGCTCTCGTATTCGAGGATCGCGGTCTGGTGATCGACGATATCGCCATCGGAGAGGAACGGGTCTTCCGCAGCTTCCCAGATGGACTCTTTAACATGATACACTTTCGTATCTGTTTCTTTTGCTGGTGCATTGCTTGGGACAAAAGACTTTCTGCCGCCAAAGCTGGCTACACGGCTTGGGCGTGAGCCGGTCACCATGTTGTAGATATCAAGATCGTGGCAGCATTTTTCCAGCATAAAGCCGCCGGAGTATTTTTCATGACGGCGCCAGTCACGCATGAAGAAAGCCCCATGATACGGCGCGATATGCTCGTTGGCCTCAATGGAGACCACATCACCGATCTGGCCAGCTGCCTGCGCGTCCCGCAGGTCTCTTGCATGTTGGGCGTAGCGGAGAACCAAACCGATGAGCACCTGATCTGCACCGTGTTTGGAAAGCAGCTCTGCCAGTTCCATGGTCTCGCTCATGGAGATCACGACAGGCTTTTCTGCAAACATGCGGATGCCAGCTTCCAGACCCAGACGGATGTGCTCCAGATGCATGTGGTTTGGAGAGCTGACGAACAACAGATCCGCCTTTTCACCAGCCAGCATCTCTTCCAGCGTGCCGTAGGGTTTGATGGCCTCGTGGTTTTTGAGGCGTTCAATCTGGTGCGGTTTGGGGTCTACATAGGCCACCACTTCCGCTTCGCTCATGTGAGCTTGCAGTCTTTCCAAAACACTGACAGCTCGCAAACCCAAACCAACAACGATGATACGCATGTGTTTCTCCTATGCCAGTTCCAGAGCACCAAGGCGTTGCAGTGCAACTCCTCTTTCGTCAAAGACGTAGGCATCCTCCGGCTTGATACTGAGTTTTATGGTTGTGCCTTCCGGAATCTCAGCCATGCCAGGCAAGGATGCACAAAACGCACCATCCCCTTCAACTTTACCGTAGGCGATGGAATGGGCTCCCAGACGCTCCAGCACTTCTACATGCATGGAAACTGGTCCATTCTCATCAAGCTGCATATGCTCAGGGCGGATGCCGATATCCACGTTGTCACCAGCCTTCACACCCTCAGACGACACTGGCATGCTCATGACACCACCATTGGCGAGCTTCACGTGCAGCATGCGGTCTTCAACGCGGCTGACGATGGCAGGCAGGAAGTTCATTTTTGGATGGCCGATGAAGCCCGCCACGAATTTGTTGCGCGGGCGCAGGTACAGGTCCATCGGGGTGCCGCACTGTTCCACCACACCGCCGTTGAGCACCACGATACGGTCGGCCATGGTCATGGCTTCCACCTGATCGTGGGTGACGTAAATCATTGTGGTGTCGAGGCTTTTATGGAGCTTGGAGAGTTCCACACGCATGTCCCCGCGCAGCGCTGCATCAAGGTTTGAGAGCGGCTCGTCAAACAGGAACACTTTTGGATTGCGAACAATGGAGCGGCCAATGGCAACACGCTGGCGCTGACCACCGGAGAGCTGTCCCGGCTTGTGGTTCAGGCGCTCTTCAAGTTGCAGGATTGCAGCAGCCTTGTTGACGCGGTCCTTGATCTCCTCTTCCGGGCGCTTTGCAACGCGCAGCGGAAAAGCGATGTTTTCAAAAACTGAGAGGTGAGGATAGAGCGCGTAGCTCTGGAACACCATGGAGATGCCACGGTCAATAGGGTGGTCGTCGGAAACGTCTTTTCCATCAATGATGATGGAGCCTTCGGAGGCAATCTCCAAACCTGCCACGATGCGCAACAAAGTTGTTTTCCCGCAGCCAGAGGGGCCAACGAATACGACGAACTCCTTGTCCTCGATGGACAGGCTGACGTCCTTCAATACGGTTGTTGGTCCAAATGATTTTACGATGTTCTGTAGCTGAAGCGTGGCCATAATATTCGTCTTCTCGCACTTGATAACGGGGAGAGGCTGCAGGCAGCCTCTCCGGGTTTGGCTCAGAAAAGTCGTTGCCGCGTCTTCTTTTTTCGAAAACCGGTATCCACTTTTCGGGAGTACGCTTACTTGAACTCTTCGAGTTCTTCAGCGGCGATTGCCACCAGGTTTTCAGCAGTATCGTCTTTCAGGATGATGCCCTGAATCATGGAGTTGATGGTTGTCTGCATCGCTTTGTAATCAACAAAGAGAGGCTCCGGACCACCTGTTGGGATGGAGTCTACGAAGACTGCCCAGTATGGATCATCCATGTAGTAAGGCTTCTCGTAGCCCAGCTCTTCGTATTTCAGGATTGGTGTCAGACCCCAACCATCTGGTTTGTCCAGCGTGTACTGAGAGTCGCCTGTGGTCATCATGCGCGCAAATTCCATCGCCAGTTCTTCATGGCCAGAGCCTTTGAAGACAGCGAGGGAGTCGGTGATGAGAAGCGTACCACTGACACCACTTGGACCTGCTGGAATTGGTGCAGCCTTGGTGGTGATGCCTTCTTTATGCTGACCGCGTGCCCAAGGGCCGTCGATGTACATGCCGACTTTGTTGTCGTTGAACAGATCGCGGACCTGCGTGCGTTCAAATGCGGTTGGGCCTTCCTGAGCAACTTCCACCAGCTTGCCGTAGAACTTCAGAGTTTCCAGAGTGTTCTTGGAATCCAGAGTGATTTCGTTGGTGGATGGATCGATGACCTGACCGCCGTTGGAATACAGGTAGTTCAGGAACTGGTGCATGGTGTTGTCGAAGTCTTTGCCCGTCAGACCGACACCTGCTTTACCAGTTTTGTCCTTGATGGTCTTCGCAGCCGCATACATTTCGTCCCAGGTCTTTGGTGCTTCACATGCAAGACCGGCTTCCTCGAAGATGTCACAGTTGAGGAACAGACCCTTGGTGGAAAATGCACGCGGGAAGCCCCAGAACTTGTCGCGATAGCTCACGGTGTTCAAAACGCCTGGCTGATAGGCTTTCTGCTGATCTTCTGAGATCTTCACGTCAACAACGAGGTTGTTGTCTGCCAGCTGTTTGAGCGTACGAGAGCCCATGTACGACACAGATGGCGGGCTGCCAGCAGATGCAAGTTTCAGAGACTTATCCTGACAGGTACCCCATGGAAGGCTTTCCATGTTGACTGTGTTGCCTGGATTGGCAGCTTCGAATGCAGCGATAACCTTGCGATCTTCATCCAACCCGTTGTCCCCACAACGGATGAAATGTAGCTCAGCTGATTGTGCAGATGCTGCTGCCATCATTGCGCCTGCCCCTGCAGCCGCTGCAAATAGTAGTTTGGTTCTCATGGTTTCTCCTCCCAGTAGTAACCATTGACACTTTTGAAAATCACTCCTTGATCGCACCGGCTGTGAGGCCGGCCACCAAGTAGCGCTGTAAAAATAGGAAAATTACGAGTACGGGCAGTATTCCAACAATGCTTGCTGCCATCATCTGGTTCCATTTGACTGACTGATAGCCAATGAACTCGAGGATGCCCGCTGGCAGAGGCATGAACTCCTTGACGCTGTTGAACGTGATAGCGAACAAGAACTGCTGTGCGTAGGCTGACAGGAACACAGCCACACCCACGACAATGAGACCGGGAACCGCCAAAGGCAGAACAACGCGGCGCAGAGTGTACAGACGGCTGGCGCCATCCATGAAAGCTGCTTCTTCCAGTTCGCGCGGGATTTTCTCCAGATAGGATTTCAGGAGCCAGATTCCCATTGGCACCAGAAACGCTGCACCGGGAACAATCATCGCGAAGTAGGTGTTCAGTAGGCCGTAGTTTCTCAGGAGCTTGTAAAGCGGAATAAGCAGGACAGCACCGGAGAACATGTTAACCGCCAGAAAGATGCCGAGGCTGAGTGATTTGCCTTTGAAGTCAAACCGGGCATAGGCATAAGCGGCGGGAATGACGAACGCCAAAGCCAGAGCTGTCACCGAAATGGAGATCAGCATGCTGTTTGCGATGTAACGCGGCAGCATTGGCACTGTCTCCCACATTTGGGAGTAGGCTTTGAACGAGAAGTCGTCTGACCAGAACTGGTAGGGCGAGCGGAACAGGTGTTCCAGTGGCCGCAGCGAGGTCATGAACATCTCAAAAAACGGCAGCAGAATGAAGCCGAGGAAAAGCACCACGCAGAAGTAGAGAAATACTTTATGTGGCAGCGAGTAACGATCCATCATTTTAGGCTGCCTCGAAACGTTTTTTGATCTGGTGAAGAGCGAACAGATAGACCAGTGAGAACACGCTAAGCAGTGTCACCACGATCACAGCACGGGCTGCCCCCTGCCCGAACTTGAAGTTTGCAATGGCCATCTTGTAGGTGTCGATGATCAGCGTTGTGGTTGCGCTGCGCGGGCCGCCTTCCGTCAAGATCCAGATGATCTCAAAGGAGTTGAAGGTCCAGATGATCGACAGGATCGACATGGTGATGATCACCGGTAGAATTTGCGGAATGGTGATGCGGCGGAAGCGGTACCAACGGGACGCCCCGTCCACATAGGCAGCTTCATAAAGATCACGCGGCACGCCCTGCATGGCGGCCAGCATGAAGATGGTCACCATGGGCAGGCCGACCCAGACATCGGTAACAACAGCGGAGTAAAACGCGCTTTGCTTGTAAGCGAGGAACTCAAACGGGCCATCCAGAATGCCTACGTATTGCAAGGCTCCTGAGATGATGCCGAAGTGGCCGTTGTAGAGCCATAACCAGCCGAAACAGCCAATCGCGACAGGCACGATCCACGGCGGCATGACCAGCATACGGAACAGCGCCCGCCCCGGAATTGCCGCGTTGAGCAGTGTTGCACCGATCAGACCGAAAATGATTTTGAATGAGACAGACAGAAACATCCAATAGAACGTTCTGGACACTGTCTGACCGAGTTTGCGAGAGCTGAGCAGCTTCTCATAGTTGGCAGTGCCGATGTAGGCTTCGCCGCCAATGTTGGCGTTGGTGAAAGACAAACGGACTGTCTCTACCAGCGGCCAGGCCACGACTAATACGAGATACAATGCTGCCGGAGCAATCAGTAGCCATGCAAAGGTTGCCTGTGAGCGCATGAGCCCTTGCAGCATCCCTTGTTTCTTTTGTGCCGAACCGCCGCGCTCGCCCTGATAAGGCAGCAGGTCCCCTGACGCATGTGTCATGCGCTCTCCCCAATTCCCAAAGGTGATCGCTTGTCACTCGCCGCTTGCGTCTTGTTATCGCCAGGGAGACGAACCGCGTGTTTTTTGCGAGCACCAAAATAATACCAAAACAAATCCATTTGTCTACCATTTCAGTACCTTCTGTGAAATATTTCTGTTTCAGACGAAAAAACTCCGATTTTTCAAGAAAATCGCAAGGGGATAAGCTTCATTTCTTTCATTGGTATCCCATCGGTATTGTTTTGCATTGGTATCAAAAAGGTATTATAGATAATACGGATTCACATAAAGATGAGCAGAATGAGCGCACAAGAAGATACCCATACCGATCTGTTCTCAACGACGTCCTGGCAGCAAAGGAGTGGCGGTCCACGCTACTTACAGCTTTACCGACACCTTGAATCTGCCATTAAAGATGGACGGTTAGCAGCAGCGACCACTCTGCCCGCCGAGCGTGAGCTGGCCACATTGACCGGCTTGTCCCGCGTGACGATTCGCAAAGCCATTTCGCAGCTGGTGGTGGATGGTCTGGTGATTCAACGCCGGGGCTCTGGCTCTTATGTCGCCCCTCAGATGAAGCGTATGGAGCAGTCATTATCTGCGCTCACCAGCTTTACCGAGGACATGCAGCGACGCGGGAAAACATCTTCCTCCGAGACGCTGTCCTGCGGGATCTACCTTCCCTCACCTGAGGAGATTGTTGCGCTTGGGCTTGCGTCTGACGGTCAGGTTTCGCGGATTACCCGTCTGCGCCGTGCGGATGGTATTCCTCTGGCGATCGAGACCAGTTCGCTCTCAACCGAGTTTGTGCCTGATCCGTCGCGGATTGAAACGTCGCTCTATGAGAAACTGTCATTGGAAGGGATGCGCCCTTCCCGTGCTATTCAGCGCATTTCGGCCTGTAAACTGACAGAAGAGCAAGCGGCTCTACTGGAAGTTTGTGAAGGGGATGCCGCGCTTTACATTGACCGCACAGCTTACCTTTCCAGCGGACGGGTGATTGAACTGACCACTGGCGTGTACCGCGGTGATATTTATGATTTTGTTGCGGAATTGCGCAACGCGTAAGACCCTAACTATCTCCGCAAAATCCTAGATTTTCTTTCTAGTAAAAGGATGTAGAATTTTGCTGCATCATGTTGAGATTTACGTTTCGGATAAAGAGATTTCACGGCATTTCTGGTCCAGTATTCTTTCCCACGTGGAGTACAAAGAAACTGCGTCTTGGGATGATGGATTTACGCTTTCGACTGGAAAAGACGCGTATCTCACCTTTGTCCAAGTCAGCCCGCAATATAAGTCCCACGCCTACCACCGTTGCGGTGTTGGTCTGAACCATCTCGCATTCTCAGTCAAAAGTAGAAAACAGGTAGACCTGATCAGGCAGCACTGCCGCACCGAAGATATCCCAATGCTCTACGATGAGAAGTATCCATTTGCGAACGGAGGAACTGACTATTACGCCCTCTATCTTGAAGACCCAGATCGTATAAAGGTCGAGTTCGTGGCTGAGCAAAACCAGTAGGTCGCGCCCAGCCAGCAGATCACACCTGTATGTTAGTCTCTTACATCCTGACGCCACCCGATGGCAGAGAACAGCTTGCTGTAGCATGCCGCCTTTTGCGTGATTGTCTCTACATCCGGCTTGTTGGTGCGGGCTGCCCAGCCAATTTCCGAGATACCCAGAATGCGCGGAGCCATCATGGTTTCCATGTTGGCATCTTGCAGGACGACCTCTGACCACAGGCAGCCTTGGGCGCCAATGATCTTGCCTTCCAGCTCCGGTTCATTTTCCGGCACCGGATCCCAGCTCACACTGTCTGCAAGGCTGGTGATACCTGCCCAGTTGAGGCCGATCTCGTTGAAGTTGCTGGAGGGAGCAATATCCCAATAGGCGTGCGCAGCTGGGGTCATCACCACCGAGTATCCTTTACGGGCAGCTTCCAGCCCCGGTCCCTGCTGTGTCCACGAGAACAGGATGGCGTCATTATTGATGCCTCCATTGGAACCTTTGGCCGCTTCTTCCCACGCTGCGGGGCGTACGCCCAGCGAACGCACATACAACGCCAGTTTGTCCATCATCCAGCCTTGCACGTCATCTGCTGTTTTGAGGCCCTGCTCAGTCTTCAACTGTTCGATGGCGGGAGACCTGGTCCATGCTGCTGGCGGGCGCTCATCACAGCCGAGGTGGAGGTGAGCGAATGGGAAGATGCCGGAAATTTCCTCGGCCAGAGTTTCCATGTAGGTCCACGCTTCTGGCAAGGCGGGATTGATGGTGTTGTTCAGGTAGCCGTGAACGGAGATTTCACCGCTTTCATCCGCTGCATCGCGCAGTTCTGGGTGGATTTGAAGCACAGCCCAGGAGTGAGCAGGCACTTCGATTTCCGGCAGGATTTCGATGTTCAGCTCTTTTGCGTGGGCGACCAGTCGCTTGGCAAAGGCAATGGAGTAAGTACCACCTTGCGGGCCATCCGCAGCCCCATAGATGCCGGGAACGACACGTCCTTCGCCGCGCATGCCAGACTTCTTCCAGAGCTCTGGATAGCTCTCCACCTCAAGACGGAAAGCCTCATCATCGCAGAAGTGCCAGTGGAAGCGGTTAAGCTTGAACAGCGCCATCATATCCACCAGCCGCAGCAGGGTTTCCGGCTCGTAATAGTGGCGTGCGCAGTCCAGATGCTGGCCGCGCCACTCAAAACGGGGAGCATCTGCGATATGGCCGCAAGGAATGGTTCCACCATAAATCAGCTTGAGATTGAGGAGTGTGATCGCGCCATAAAATACACCAGTAGCGGCGGACGCTGAGAGTGTGATGCCTTCGGCGGTGATTGTCAGCTCGTAGGCGTCTTCGGCGAGCCCTTCGTTTTTGGCAAAGCGGAGGGTGACGCCATCCTCGGAGAGGAATGGTCCAATGTTGTTGCGCTCTACGAGGGCGTCAACGGAGGCAGCACTGTCGGTTTCGCCGTCCCCCTCCCATGAGCGATCCAGCTTAAAACCGGCACTCACATCCAATTGATTGTCGGAAGGTTTCCAGCTTTGCGGGGCTGGGACGAGCATGAGTTGATCGGATAAAGGATCGGCTTGCTGTTCTGGCAACTTGGTGCTGAAAGCCTGATCGATGCCGCGTGATGCAATCTGCACTGGCAGAATGCTGCCATCCTCCATGCGCAGATAAGCACCTTTTGGCAGCCAGCTGCAGTTGGAGGGGTTCATGCCTCGCTTGTATTTGAGCGTGAACGCCAGAGCCTGCCCTGTTCCCAGAACATCCCTGTCGAAGCCAAGCTCTATGTAGCCCGCAGTCATTTTCTTGACAGAGGCACCTTCAATCACCTCACAAGGCGCAAGCATGCTGAAGCATAAAGTGTAGTTGGAGATGGGTGCATCGCACTTGGCGGAGAGGATGCAGTTGATCTGCCGATCCTCCGTTCTCCACGTTTCCATTCTGATTGTAGTATCAGCACAGGCAGCAGCTTCCATGCCCACGACTCCTCACCAATTTCAGGATGTTGCAGTGAGCACACCAAAGTCAACGGGTTGCCTGAGCGCATGCTCTAACTGCTTGAATTTGCGACTGTCCTTGTTAGAAACCCAGATTTCATTTCCTGAAGAACACGCAGTAGCATAGCTTCTACTTGGCTGGAGCTGTCAACACCTTGGCAGACAAATAGATCCATAATTTTGAATTGGTATTAATTTCAAAATGCGCGGATAGTTACTATATTTTGCACAACTGAAACTTACACAAACACTCATGGTGACAAATCAAAAACAAATTTTTCAGGTTGTGTAAGTCTTTGACTACAATTCTGTTTTCCAACGCGATGGCCTGCCCTGTCGCACCAACTCCGGAGTATGGCCTGATGGCTGTTAGAGCTTTCCGGCTGATAGGCAATCTGCCTGCAAAATTTAGGACCAGTTATTCAAGGGGGCCTTCCTCACTTCGCGATTAAGACCTCATTTGCGGCTGGGTAACGTGTTGGATTCTATACTTGCAGGAGAGTGCTGAGTTGTCTGCGAAAGGCAAAGAGGATGGAACGCAAGAGTGTACGGACCCGAGATGGGGTGGAACTCTCGTATCTGACAGGCGGGCAAGGACGGCCTGTCTTTTTGCTGGGTGGCTGGAGCCAGACGGCATCTGTATATGAAGGACAGTTCGCCGACTTTTGCCAGGGCCATACGGTTTATGCCCTTGAGAACCGGGGGCACGGCGCATCACAAAAGCCCGCGGATGGTTATCGGATCCATCGGTTTGCCAAGGATTTGTTTGATGTGGTCGAGGCGTTGGACCTTCGCGATTTCGACGCGGTTTGCCATTCGCTTTCCGTCGCCATGCTCTGGGCATATCTGGATATGTTCGGGGCTGAACGCCCTGCGCGCCGTCTGATTTTTATCGACGAGCCAGCGGCCCTCATGGCACGGCCCTCCTGGACACAACAAGAGATCAACGAGGCAGGTTCTATCCACCCCACTTTGGAGTCACTTGATGAGATGGTGGTGGCTATTCGCAGGACCCGCAGTGTTGAGGATCATCTTGAGATTATTAGCGGGATGTTCACCAGCAGGGTTAGTGATGCTGCCTTGCGCGCATTGGCAGCCGAGAACCTGAAATTGCCCCGCGTGCATGCTGCTGCGCTTATCGAAAACCTCATGATGCAGGACTGGCGGGCCTTTTTACCTAACATTCACCAGCGCACTCTGGTGTTTACAGACGAGGCCAGTTGGCATCCGCTGGCTTCACAGCAGTTCATCGCGGAGACGATGCACAATGCCTCTCTTGAGGTGATCCGCGAGGCCGATGGTGGGAGCCACTTTCTGATGTTAGAAACCCCAGCGCTCTTTAATGAGAAGGCTCTGGGGTTTCTTAATGACTGATTAGCTGCCTCAGCATATCAGTCCATTATCAGGGACTGAACTTGCGGTCATTTCTGCTGTTTGTTCAACATCTGCTAATCTGGGTTTCCAGTTGCTTACCGTCTCGGAGAAAGAAGAAAGTGCATCTTGCAGTTCTACATGCTCCAACGCTTTGAGCGGATGGCGCCACACCAAAGCAACGATATCTTGCTCGATTGCAAAGCATGCGCCCTTTGTCTCATCCCAACTGAAGTTTGCATTGAGCAAGCGCAGCAGAAAATTGGCATTTCTGGTTTGCGAGTCCAACGTGATAACTGGAGCGAAGAGAACCAGCTGCTCAGTAAATGGACAATAATCTGCTGAGGCAGTCAGGTCTTGCGAGAAAACAAGAAGCCAACTGGCATCGTCTAACTCACGGCAATAGGCACCCTGCCATGAGGCCGAAAGCTTTTCCATGGTCTCTTTGAAGAAAACTCTACTCATCTTTTCTTCAAACACCTTGAAGCGAGCAGCCACCGGTTGCTAATCATACCGCTTTCCAAGCTTCTGTTGTCAGTGGCGGTTGGCTGGCTATTATCAACTGTTGCATCTTGAGGACTGTTGATGTTTTAAACACTGCAAAGTCCTCTCTTCCTTCAGGTGTCTCAAAACGCAACTCATTTCCGAGTGTCAACGCAAGGGTCTCCTTTTTGCTATCGAAGTTTGGTAAGCGATCATCAACACCGATCAGCGAAAGGGCTGTGTTGGCTACGCTCTGAGAGTTTTGCTCTGAGATATAGATATGTTGCTGCAGTCCGATATCAGTACCACCACTTTGGTTTGATGATAGTTTCATTACTTCGTTGGTTGGAAGATTAGCTGGAGAATTTAGGTAATCTAAGCGGGCAGAGAGCGCATAAATATTCCGTCCATAGGCTTTGGTTTGAGGGTTAGTAGAAACCCATGCACCTGTTGCACCCGTGCCTGACCTTGGCTGTATTTTTTTAATTTTCCCTTCAGAGGCAACACCAAACAGGCCATCCTCTTTAGTACAGTGATAATACTTGGGAATGTTCACTGACTGACCTGCGTCAGCTTTCTTTTCTAAATCCGACAGGAAATCATGGGCGCGCCTTTCATCAAGAACTGAAAGATCAAGACCGGATTTTACCTCGCGCAGGACTTCACTCTGCGTTTTAATTCCAGTTTCGCCGTATAAAAGCTTTTCTGAGAGAGCATCAACTTTCCCTCCAGTACGAGCCTGAACGGACTGAGCAAACTGAGCGTACTGGCTTCCCTCCCAGCTTGCCTGCTTATGGTGAGCTTTGTCATCTGCAAGATTGGCCAGCACATCAAGGCTTTCTAAACGGCCTGCGATAGACGCACGATGGGCATTGGTTAGTGTCTGCGACTGAGAGACCAGTTTATGAAGGTTTGAAAGTTTGTGCAAATCAGAGGCTCGATCCAAACCACCCTGATTTTTCTCAATCAAGCTAACTAGTTTATCCAGTTTTTATAAACGCCAGCTTCCTGCTTCAAGTTTGGCTGGGAACTGCCCGATATACCGGAGGCATCACTGACAACAAGTTTGTGCTTGTTACTCAGCAAGGTCCGGTGGGAGGTCTCTAAGTCAAAATCCAGCTTGGCGCTGCTGTCGGACTGAAAAACTCCAAGTTGAGTGATGGCTGCACGTACGTTTTCAACGGTCAAAGTATGCTCCTTAAATCAAATCAACAGAAATCTCGATCTGAAAGAAAGCATTCGTTGCAAAACTGATCAGTTACAATCAGCACACTCAGTAAGATATTGACAGTTCAATTCTTGGTTGACGTCATCAGAGACCACTTACTGTGTTTTAAGCGTGCTTTTTGAGATCATATAAGCAGCACCTGCCAATGCTGTGCCGGCGAAGGCATCCATAGCTGCGCGAGAACGGGCGGAGACCGCAAATTTAGAGGCCCGAGTTCCGAGATAGGCGTAAAACAGCAATGCCGGATATTCGAGCGCGATGTTGAAGACGGCCAGTGCCATCATGCGCAGGGCCATGCCATCACCTTCGCCAGCAAACACAGGCAGCATTGCACCGAATGACAGGACGGATTTCGGGTTTGCACCCTGCATTGCGAATGAGGTGAGGAACAGCTTCAGAGTGGATGCTGGCTTCTGTTCTTTCGCTTTGCCCAGCGAGGCTGAGAAGGCAGCTTTGAAGGAGCCATATGCAAGGTACAATAGATAAGCTACGCCAATCCATTTGACGGTCTCAAACAGAACCGGGAAAGACAGTAGCAGCGCGCTCATGCCTCCCGCAGCGAGGAGTGCATACATGAGGTTGGCTCCGAACACACCCGCCATGCTGGCGTGGGTTTTACCAATACCGTTTGTGATGCTGTCGCCAACCACTTTCAGGACCGCGGGACCAGGTGTGAAATTGAGCGCCATGAAGGTGACGATAGAACCAAAAATGAGTGTGGCATCAAAAGAGCGAAGAAGCTCCATGGTTTTTCCAATTCAACGCTAGAAACACATAAATAACGCAAAGCAACGCACATACGAACGCAATCCAAATTCTGGAAGGCTAAGGGGAGATGACTGATGGTTCATCTCCCCTCGCGCGCGGATTAGAAACTCACTTGCCGTAAGCCTTAAGGCCCGCCTCTCCAAACGTGGCACTGTGAGTTTCTGTAGCTGCCCCCTCTCCGCGCGCTGTTTGTGCAAACTCTGTTGGTCGGCACAATCGCAAGGGGCGTGCCAAACTGGTGGTGACGTGCTGAACTTCTGATAACTCATTGATGAATATGTGTATATTTCCGGATGGGACTTATTGAAGGAGTATCCAAGAAATCGATAATACTGCCCATTGTTTGATCAGATTGCCCACCGGCTAAGCAATCAGGCATAAAGAAACCCGGCGTTTGAGACACCGGGTTTGTCTTTTTCTGAGATGCAGCAGGCCTGTTCAGGCAGGTTCTGTGATCTTTACAGGTTCGGCCATTTTGCAGGTCTGGCTGATTAGATTGCGCAGTTTTTGTCTTGTCTCAGAACAGGTTAGCTGACCGTCGTCATTGGTCTTTGACGCCATATTACCGACAGCGACATATCGCGGATGCACCCAACAACCGTGATCAGCTGCAAACGACGACAGTCGCGGAAGCATTCTTACCCCCCCGAACGGACCCGGTGCAGCGGCCAGCAGACCAACTACTTTTCCCTCAAGCACGGAGTGGGATTTGCCAGCAGCACTCCTGGACGCCCAGGTGAATATGTTATGGAGATGCGGGGTGTGGAAGCCGTTGTATTCGGGAGAGGAGATCAGAATTACATCAGCAGCTTCAATCTGTTGTCGTAGCATCGAGAGCTGGTTCTGAACGGCGGCATCTGCTTCAAGATCGGAGTGGAAGAGAGGAAATGAAGCAAGCTGATGCGGCAAGCTGGTTGTCTGATGGCTCAGGTTATGCGCTTCTTCTTCAGCGGCATCCAGCAGGCTCTTATTCAACGAGCCTTCTCTGGTGCTTCCTGAGATGAGGAGGATATGCATGGGAAACTCCATATGATAATATTTTTATTTTTATATACATATTTGTTTCTTTATTATGCAAGTACAAAAAAAGCGGTACTGAACTTCAGCACCGCTTTTTGAAATTTGATCGTAAACACTTCTTTATTCTAGCGAGCACTTAGCATTTGATTGGCCTCAATAAAACCAACGCGCTTTAGGAGAAGAAGCGCTCAGTGATCTGCAGCATGATCTGATGACCACCCCAAACACCAAGGATCGCTACGCAACCAGACAGAACTGGTGGAGCGGGAATAGGCAGTTTGATTGCGGTGAAGATCGCTCCAATAATGAAGCCAGCAAGTGTTGACATAAGCAGTTCAGCCATGGTGTCTCCCGTTAATTCTTTCTTGTTGTTCAGAAAACTCTGTTTTCTTTGAACTACAGCCCCTGCTTTTACTGCGCGCCCATACCCCTGCAGTCCCCTGAGTGTATGACCGAAAACCGTGAAGGACAGCCAGCTAAGGTCCTTGATTATTTAGGTCGCCCGACAAGGCGGACCCTACCCTGTAATTGCACTTTTAACGCAAAAAAAATCATTTACAGAAAAAATATTCAAAATGCGATCAGTTGCCGCACTGTCATTTTTATTAGTTCATTTAAATCAATATGTTGATCAGTAATCATTTATGTTAGTTCTGCGCAAAACTCCTGCGTTTTCTTACAGCACTCGTACTTATCGCCATTTTCACAAGCTCAGATTTGTGTTGTCAGCCCACCTCTCTGCCTTTACGTTAAAGTCAACATAAGCGCCTTTGCGGTCCTTTACTGGTACTCGCTCAGGCCTGCAGCTCGACGCTTTTTTGTTGCACGACCATTCTTTGGAATGCAGTGCGAGGGGGAATAAAATGGCAGAGTATAATGTGACGGCGCTGGCTATCCCGCTGTTTCTGTTTTTTATGCTGATGGAATACGCCTACCTGCGTATGAGCGGGCGGGACCTGCACCGATTTAGCGATAACATTGCCAGCCTTTCCATGGGCATTTGCCTGCTGGTTTCAGATGCGCTGCTAAAAACCTTTACATTCTCGGTGTTTATCTGGGCGTGGTCGTCCTATCGGTTATTTGACTTTGGCTCGACCAGTTGGGCCACATGGGTCTTGTTCTTCTTTGGCGTGGACTTCTGCTATTATTGGTTCCACCGTATTGCACACACCTACAATTTTCTTTGGGGCGCCCATGTGGGGCACCACCAAAGTGAAGAGTATAACCTGACCACGGCACTGCGGCAGAGTGCGTTTCAGTATGCGTTCTCGTGGGTCTTCTATCTGCCTCTCGCCTTCCTCGGCTGCCCGCCGGAAGTGTTCCTTGTGCAATTTATGCTGCTGAAGGCATATCAGTTCTGGCTACACACCCAGGCGATTGATCGTATCCCTCTGATGGAAGGTGTGTTTTCCACGCCCTCAAGCCACCGTGTCCACCATGCCAAGAACCCGATTTACATCGACAAGAACTTCGGCGGCACGCTGGTGATCTGGGATCGGATGTTTGGCAGTTGGCAGCCGGAGGAGGCAGAGCACCCTTGCCATTATGGCACCACAACGCCGCTGAAAACGTGGAATCCGGTGAAAGCCAACTTGCAGCACTGGTCCATGCTGTTTCGCGACAGCCTTCATACGCGCAGCTGGTGGGACAAGGTCCGGCTGTGGTTCAAACCAACGGGATGGCGACCGGAAGACAGGCGGCGGAACACCAGTAAACTGCAGAAAACAGGTGTCACCAATCGCCCAAAATTTGATCCGGTGATCTCACCTCTGACCAAGCTGTATTGTGGAATTTCATTTGCGCTGCTGGTGCTGCTGGTGACCATGTTTATCTTCCTGTCCCCTCAACTGAGCGCGCGGGAGCTGGCGTTTGGTGTGGTGCTTATTCTGGCTGGTCTCGTGATGATCTCGCAGTTTCTGGAGGGCAAGTATCAACTGCGCTTTGTTGAGGTCGCGCGCGTGCCAGCTCTGCTCTGGTTTCTCATCGTGCTTTGGACTTTGCCGATTTCGACGCAGGTCTCGCAGCGGATGGTTGTTGCAAAAGGGGTTTCGCCTGAGATTGAACTCTCTGAAGAAACAACGCTTTCTGCTTTACCGTGGTTGGAGAAGCCAGCGGTTTTGGATGGCAGCACACCTGCGGTGCAGTAGGTGACGTGGCATCCTGACGGGGAGCAAGGACAGCTGGAATATACGCTGCGCTATGAGCTATCCTCTTTCCCGGAGCATGTTGCGAACATCATATCAGCTCGCAACGCGCTGGAAGAAAGCAGTCGGGTCTGGTTGCAGGAGCAGCTTTAGGCGGTCTTCTTATCCCCCATGCGGGGCAGTGACATAGGGGAGGTGTCCGGACTTGATCCAGAGCTTGGCGCCCTCTTCTCCTGCTGTGATGTTGAGGTCATAACCGACGGGAACGCGGAGCCATGCGTGTTTGGGAAGGTCCTCTCCGTCTTCGATGATTGAGCCTTCCAGCACGAAGATCTCTGCTCCGCCTTCGGCCTCAACCGCGTGGTTTGCACCTGCCTGCCAGTGCTCCATGCGCACGTTCTCGCGCTCATCCTGAAACAGAGGTGAGACGGTAACGCCTTCGCGTGTGGCATCGTTTACGCGGCCAAGTTTGTTGGTGTCCACACGCACATGGGTGCGGTCTGCGAGGTCGAACTGCCAGAGTTTGACGAGGATGGTACAGCCGGGTTCAGAGGCTGGTGTGTGTTTGGATTCAGGTGGGTTACGGATGTAGGAGCCAGCCGGGAAATCCCCGTATTCATCCTGAAATACTCCCGCCAGAACAAAAAACTCCTCTCCGCCAGTGTGGACATGCTCAGAGAAATGGCTGCCGGGTGCGAAGCGAACAACGGTGGTTGCTCGTGCAACTTCATCTCCCAAACGATCAAGCGGCCTGCGCTCAACGCCTTTCATTGGGGACGCGACCCAAGGAATATCGTCGCTGAACTCAACCACTCGCTTTGAAAAATCACCGTTGATCTTCACTGAAGCCTCCATCACATGATGCTCTCAAGTTAAGCACACTTGCCGCTCATTTACAGATGTTAGCGTGCTGTTAGGGATCACTTCATTGTTAAGCTGTTTGTTGCATTCCGTTCCCAGCAGTCCCTTGTTAGGCTTCCGGCGATTTTCTGATGCACTGCGCTGTGCAACTACGGGACGCCTGACCATGAGCCTGCTGGCAGATTTGCTTTCTACTCTTTTTGATCGTCGTTATGTTTTTATGGGCAAGCGGGATGAGCGTCCCCTTACCGAGCTTTGCAATGCCTTGATGAGCAGTCAGGGAGACGTTTCCGGAGCTGCCATTGCCCACGAGATATTGGACGGGTACGCGACCACTGATACTGAGGGAAAGCAGGCGTTTTTTGAGCATTTGAACCGCGAGATGGACATCGATCCAGATAAGCTGGAGACCGTTGTTTCCAGTTATAAAACAGAGCGGACGGAAGCCAATTACCGAAAACTTGTGGAAGCTGCGGAGCCTAAGCGGCAGGAGTTGGCGCGGCGGCTCAATCAGGTTCCCGGTGCCACTCATCAGCTGGTGCACATGCGCAAGGACTTGCTGGGCTTCATGAAGGAGCAGCCGAATCTGGCGCGCACAGATCTGGACTTCCAGCACCTGTTCAATTCGTGGTTCAACCGCGGTTTTCTGGTCCTTCGTCCTATCAGCTGGGATAGTCCTGCACAGATACTGGAAAAGATCATCGCCTATGAGGCCGTGCATGCCATTGATAGTTGGGATGATTTGCGCCGTCGCTTGCAGCCGGAAGACCGGCGGTGCTTTGCCTTCTTCCATCCCTCATTGCCAGATGAGCCGTTGATCTTTGTTGAAGTGGCGCTGACCAAGGGGGTGCCCTCCTCCATCCAAGGCGTGCTTGCAGAAGAACGGGATATTGTGCCGGTTGATGAGGTGGATACGGCGGTTTTCTACTCGATCTCCAACTGTCAGAGCGGGCTGGCCGGTGTTTCCTTTGGCAACTCGCTGATCAAGCAAGTGGTGCAGGATCTTTCGCGTGAGCTTAGCCAACTGAAGACGTTTGTGACGCTATCGCCGATCCCTACTTTCTGCAAGTGGGCCAAAGAGCAAGAGATTGAGCTGCCGGAGACTGATGCAGCCCTAAAAGAACTCGCTGCTTATTACCTTCTTGAAGGCAAGCGGAAGAACGATATGCCGTTTGATCCGGTGGCGCGGTTCCATCTTTACAACGGTGCGCTGGTGCATGATGTGCATGTGGGGGCGGACACTTCCGAGAATGGCAAAAAGCAATCGGCGGGGGTGATGGTGAACTACCTGTATGACCTGCAAAAGATCTCGCAGAACCACGAAGTGTTTGCGAATAAAAAAGAAATAGTGGCCTCCAAACGCGTACAGGCGCTTGCGAAAGCAGGTGTGGTGCAGACAGCATCCCAGCCCAAGAGCGATGTTGCCTAGCCGACAATCTTTCTGAGTGCTTTGTTCAGCGGGGCAAGCCTGCGCGGCATGGGCAGGTAGACATCCTCAAACAGCTTCTTGTAGAGCTGAACCGTTTTCGGGTCCGGCTGAAACACCTCGTTTTGCCGTGTCATGGCTTTCATGGCCTGCGTGAAGTCAGGATGGACCCCAGCGCCTACGCTTGCGGCAATGGCAGCGCCCAGACCAGCAGTTTCAAAGGTATGCGGGCGCTCGGTGGGCAGGCCAAAGATGTCTGCTGTGATCTGCATGATAGCGTCCGACTGAGAGCCGCCGCCGGAGACACGCAGGACTTTGATCTTCTCACCGCTTTTGCGCTCGATCCGCTTCAGACCGCGATGTAATTCCAGCGTGATGCCCTCGATGATAGCGCGGTAGATGTGGCCTCTGGTGTGCACATCCCCAAAGCCGATAATCGCGCCTTTCACTGGCGTGGAACGCCCGTTGTCGCGGCCCCATTTGGGCAATAACGTCAAGCCATGGGACCCGGGAGGCGTGCTGTTGAGCAGGTCGTCAAAGAACACTTCGACCGGACTGCCAATCTCTTTGGCTTTTTCCTGCTCCGGGTGGCCGAACTCTTCCTTGAACCAGTTGACCATCCAGTACCCCAGAATGACGGAGGTTTCTGGGGTGAACATACGCGGCATTCCGCCAGCATAGGCAGGTAGAGGGCGTTCCACCTCGAAGTACTTTGTGGAATGAATGGTCGCCGTTGCCCGTGTGCCGTAGCTCAGGCAACCAACGCTGGCATCCACTGCGCCGCAGCCGACGGCTTCACATGCTTTATCAGCAGCTGCAGAGATGACTGGTAAGCCTTCCGGAAGTCCAGTGTGCTGGGCAGCTTCTTCACTCACATAGCCGATTGGATTTCCGGGTTCTATGAGCTCTGGTAGGTGGTTGCGTTTGAAGGCGAAGAGCTTCCAGAGAAAGTGGTTATCACTCGCCCACTGCTGCTTTTTGTAGTCATAGGGAATGTAGCCAACCTGTGCGCCTGTTGAATCGCGAAAAAGGTCTGTCAGCTTGAAGTTGAGATAGCCGGAAACCTGCAGGAACTTATAGGTTTTCTTCCAAATTCCGGGCTGGTTGACTGCGATCCAGTTCACCTCACATTCACTGCGTACACTCTTAATAGACCGGGACAGGCCTGCCACGCCGAAGATTGTTTTCCAAAGCAATGGCAATGGTTTCTGTTGGTCTTCAATGCGCTCGTCCATCCATGTGATGGCAGGACGCAGAGGGATGCCTCTCTCATCAACTGAGATTTGCGTGCCGCGCTGTGTGGTGACACTCATGGCTTTGACGGCAGTAGGATCAGCTCCTCTATCCCACAGCTCACGGCAGCAGCGGCCCAGCAGCTCCCACAGGATAAGCGGATCAATCTCTGACCAACCGGGATTATCACTTCGATAATCCGTGATTGGCTTTTGTACCTTGGACAGCAGCGTCCCGTCTGGAGAGAACAGCAAGGCGCGGATGCTCTGGCTGCCGCAGTCGATGGCGAGAAGCGTTTCGGTCATCCTGCGGTCACCTCATGCATCATTTCCTGCTCTTGGGGCCCGCGTGTTGTTGGCAAGCTGTAGTGGTCTCGCCAAATCTTCTGATATCGCGACCACTCATCCTGCCATTTGTCCATGGACCACCCCAGTTTATCTCTCAGTTGTGTTTCCAGCTCATCAGCTAATGCTGCCCCGCCTTCTTCCAACACTAAGCCAATTCGCGTACGGCGCAAAAGGAGATCGTCCAAATGCACGACTTCTTCATTCACGACGGCCCATTCAAGCTCTGCCCAAATGCGGTTTGTGCCACTGATGAAGGAAAGACCCTTGGAAGACATTTCTGCGATAAGCGCTGGAAAGTCAGCACCATAGTAGCCCTGTAATCGCTTGAGTTCGGCTTCTGGTAACCCGATATTGTCCTTCGTTTCAATGGGAGGTTCGAACACACACTCGCCTGCCCGCGCAATGCTCTTGCCTTTCAGATAAGTCGCACAGGTTTCCAGCACTTGCTCGGCCATCACGCGGAAGGTAGTGAGCTTGCCGCCTGTCACTGTGATGATGCCATCATCATCCCACACCACATGGTCGCGTTTGGCTTTTGACGGATGCAGTTCTTTAGGGTCAACGCCCTCATTGCCTACAATTGGCCGGACGCCAGACCATGTTGAAATGACATCTTTCTCAGTAAGCTTTGTGCCGGGGAAGTTGTGGTTGGCACCATCAAGCAGATACGCCACCTCCTCCGATTTGATAGCGGCTTCCTGATCCAGATCCTCAGAATGATCCAGATCAGTCGTCCCGATTACCGTGCGGCCCAACCACGGGTAGATGAAGACGCCGCGCTTGTCCTGCGGGTGCAGATAGGTCAGGCATTGATGCACTGGCATGCGCCAGGACGGGACCATGATATGGCTGCCACGTAAAGGGCGAATGCGTTTGGTCTGGCCCAATTGCTCGCGCAGGCCATCCGCCCAAACTCCGGTCGCGTTGACGACTGTTTTGGTTGAGATGGCAAAGACTTCGCTGGTTTCCTGATCTTGCACTTCAAGGAGTTTTGATCCTTCCCCATCACTATGGATCATCTTCACAGCAACATAGTTGAGTGTGGTTGCACCGCTGCGTCTGGCATCAGCAAGGACGCGCAGGACAAGGCGGCTGTCATCTGTGAGGGCATCAGTATATTGCGCTGAGCCCAGCAAACCATGTTCATTGAGCCCCGGCAAAGCAGCGATGGTCTGGTCGCGGTCCAAATATTTGTGGCCACGCTTTCTGGCGAAGTATCCGTAGATGTTGAGAAGGACAGAGAAGGCACGGCGGGTTGGGAACTGCTTTTCGCGGAACGGAAAAAGGTAGCTCATAGGCTCGATGAGACCAGGGGCTTCCTTCATCAGCCTTTCACGTTCCCGTACAGATTCCCGTGCCAGCCGGAACTCGCCCTGAGACAGGTAACGTAAGCCACCATGCACCATCTTGGAGGAGCGGCTGGACGTGCCCCATGCATAATCCTGCTTTTCCAGCAGCAAAACATCGAGGCCAGCTCGCGCTGCCATCAACGCAACACCAGCTCCGGTGATGCCACCGCCAACAACAACCATGTCCCAAGGCTTACTGCGCTGTTTTATGAGCGACAGTTTTTCGTGCCTGCTGAGTTGCCCTGTATTTGCCATTGCACCCTCCTCCAATATTGAGAGTTATGCGGGTTCGGTGTTGCCTACGGTTTCCTCGGAGATCAAAACGCCGGGGTTCATGCGCTGGTCAGGATCGAAATTGTGGCTCAGTGCTTTTAAGGCACTCATGCCCAGCGCGCCTTTTTCTGCAGGCAAGTACGGTGCGTGGTCACGCCCGACACCATGCTGGTGGCTGATGGTACCGCCATGGGCAACCACGGTTTCAGATGCGACTTTCTTGATGATTTTCCAGCGTTCCAGCGTCTCTTCGTAGGTGCTGGCAACGGGGAACAGATAGGTGGTGTATGCGCTGGAGCCCTGCGGGTAGACGTGAGACAGATGCGTGAACGCAAACACTGGAATGCCTTGCTCCTTCAGTGCTTTGGTGACGCTCTGTTCAACCACGTTGATGTAGGGGCGCAGGGCTGACCAGTCCATTGCCGTCTCAAAGGTATCGACGCCCACACCATGTTCCCATAATGGGTGGCGCAGGTATGGGCCTTTGAAGCGGTCTTCCTTCCATTTATCGCCCAGCATCTTGGAAAGAACGCGCTTGGCGCCGTGCTGCTTCAGGCAGGTGTTCGCAAGTTTCTGGTTTACGGAGACTTGCTTCTTTGATCCTGTCAGCCCGAATGTGAGCATGCATTTCTGATCGGTCAGTCCCTTGAGTTTGAAGAGCATGTTGAGCTTGGAGAGCTTCTTCTCCGGCACAACCAGCTTCAGGCTCACATCGGTTTCTGTCGCATTGCTCAGGCGCATCATGGAGAGCGGAATGCGGCCCTGCATGATGGCTTGGACAGCAGCAACGCCACTTTCCCAATCCGGCATGAAGACCGTGTAGAACTGCTCGGTTTCAGCCAATGGCGTAACGCGCAGTTTTACTTCAGTCAGGATGCCAAGTGTGCCTTCTGAGCCGAGCACCATCTCGCGCAAATCTGGGCCAGCAGATGATGCAGGAAGACTTGGAATCTTCAATGTGCCTTTGGGCGTTTCCAGCGTACCACCAGCAAAGAGCTGTTCAATGCGGCCATACCGCAGAGATTGCTGACCAGAGGAACGTGTGACGACCCAACCGCCAGCGGTGGAGAGCTCAAAACTTTGCGGGAAGTGACCGAGCGTGTAACCGATGGCCGCCAGTTGAGCTTCTAGATCCGGCCCGCGCACGCCAGCTCCGAAAGTCGCGATCTGACTTTCCTTATCGAAGTCCAGCAAGCGATTCATGCGTGTGAGTGCGATGGTGATCTGCGGTTTCTCACTCGCCGGACACGCCAGATGGCCGACAACGGACGTGCCTCCGCCATACGGGACGAGGATCACATCTTGCTGCGCTGCCCAGTCCATAAGCTCCCGAACTTGCTGGGAGGTTTCCGGGAAAGCGACAGCATCGGGGATGTTCTCAAACATGCCACTGCGCATTTGCAGCCAATCCGAGAAGCTCTGGCCAGATGCATGTCTGATACGTGTTGCGGGCGTTTTATCCAGCAGGGGGTGGTCTGGCGCGCGAGACACTGGAACGCGGTCAATAGCGCTTTGCAAGGTGGCATCAGATAGCGGATGTGTTTCGCCTAAAAGCTCTGCGATCAAGGCCTTAGCAAAATCGGCCAGCTCAGCCTGGTGCGTATCATCGCCCCAACCGTTCCATCTTCTCATCTTTGTCGCTCCCCCACACGTATAAACTGTGCTGCGTGACGCATGCTACACAGAGTTTACGCATAGGGAAACTATGCAAGTGGATTATTTTGAGTGATGACTAAAATACGCTGCGTTACACGATAATCTTCTGGCTCATCTGTTTGCCAACCCCGAAAACGCGCTTGTAGCGTTCAATTTCTTCCCGTGATCCCATAGCCTTATTGGGATTGTCGGAGAGCTTGACCGTTGGTTTGCCGTTTGCAGAAATGGCTTTGCAGACCAGTGAGAACGGAGCTAAGGCATCATCTGGCACCAGCCCGCGGAAGTCGTTGGTAAGCATGGTTCCCCAACCAAAACTACACCGGACGCGGCCATGAAACTTGCGCTGGAGGTGGGCAATCATGTCTTCGTCCAACCCATCAGAGAAGATGACGCGCTTTTGTGTTGGATCCTCTCCGCAGGCTTTCCACCATTTGATTGCTGCTTCTGCGCCTTTGACTGGGTCACCGCTGTCGATGCGGATGCCTGTCCAGGAGGACAACCAACCCGGAGCGCGTTTCAGGAAACCTTCGGTCCCATACGTGTCTGGCAGAATAATACGCAGGTTACCGTCGTGTTCTTCCTGCCAGTCATTCAGCACCTGATACGGGGCCTCGGCAAGTTCCTCGTCACTTTCTGCCAGAGCGGAATAGACCATAGGTAGCTCGTGCGCGTTGGTGCCGATTGCTTCCACTTCGTGGCGCATTGCGATCAGGCAGTTGGATGTGCCGACAAACTTTTTGCCGAGGCCTTCCATCATGGCCTGCACGCACCAGTCCTGCCACAAATAGGAGTGGCGGCGGCGGGTGCCGAAATCTGCCAGTGACAGGTCTTCAACCTTGCGCAGGCATTCGACTTTTTCCCAGAGTTTGGTCATGGCGCGGGCATACAGGACCTGCAGCTCGAACCGGCCCATGTTTTTGAGCACGGCGCGGGAGCGCAGTTCCATCAGTACAGCGAGAGCCGGGACTTCCCAGAGCATCACGGCGGGCCAGTCGCCTTCAAAGGTGAGCTCGTACTGATCGTCGTTGACTTCCAGATGATAGGGCGGCAGGCGCAGGTTTTCGAACCACTCAAGGAACTCGGCGCGGAACATGGACCGCTTGCCGTAGAACATGTTGCCGCGCAGCCATGTGCTTTCCCCGCGAGACAGGGAGAGTGTGCGGATATGGTCCAGCTGATCGCGGAGTTCCTTCTCATCAATGAGCTTTGCCAGCGGAATGTGCTGCGCTCTGTTGATGAGGCTGAAGGTGACCTGCGTGTTCGGCTTTTTCAGAAAGACCGACTGTGCCATGAGCAGCTTGTAGAAGTCGGTGTCGATCAGGGAACGAACAATCGGATCGATTTTCCAATTGTGGTTATAAACGCGGGAAGCAATATCAATCATTGTGCAACCATCTCGCCAGAGAATTTGACGCCGTGGCTTTGCATCTCATTCAAAGCCTCTTTCAGGGATCCGTTCAGGTCAATCGCTCTGCAAGCATCCAGATGCACAATCACGTTGAACCCCAGTTTTGCCGCATCCACAGCTGAGAACCGGACGCAGAAATCTGTCGCAAGACCAACCATGTGCAGGGTATCGACACCGCGCTCGCGCAGGTAAGCCGACAAGCCGGTTGGGGTGGTGTGGTCATTCTCGAAGAACGCGGAGTAGCTGTCGATATGCGGACGGAAGCCTTTGCGCAGAACGAGGTCGGCGCTGTCGGTCTTCAGGTCTTTGTGAAACGCTGCGCCGTTTGTGCCCTGCACGCAATGGTTTGGCCAGAGAACCTGCGGACCATAGGGCATATCGGTCATATCATAATGCTGCTTGGCGTCGTGATTGTCCGCAAAGGATTTATGATGCTGCGGGTGCCAGTCTTGCGTCAACACTTTGACGGAAAACTCGTTTTGCAGCTCGTTGACCAAGGGGACGATCTGCTCACCGTGCTTCACAGCCAGAGCTCCGCCCGAACAGAAATCGTTCTGAATATCAATCATAATCAGAGCTTCGTTTGTCGGTCGTGTCATGGTTGCTTCCTGTTCGCGATGAGTAGTCCTGTTCAAAGCAGCTCGCATTTAAGCTGGACTAGTTGAGCTGCTTTAGTTTTTGCTTTCGCGTATCTTTTTTCCGAAAACCGGCATCCACTTTTCGGAGATACGCGGTATTTTTCGCAGAGCAAAATGCGAGGACGTTTAGATACACCGAAGTGGCCAGCGCGAAATATTGCGATAATCTCCGCCAAACTCAAGCAAAATATGCGGGATTAATCAGCAACCAGAGGTAAAATCTATAATTTAGGCAATGTGTGTCTTGGCCGCCTTACTCCAAGGGCATCTTTATGCACAAGTCATTGCGGGTACTCCGTCAGGATGACTGCTTCCAGAAGGCGAACTGAAAGCCGACAACGAGTTGACGAAGGCCTATAGCGGCTCCGGCGATGATGGAGAGCATGACTACAGGCGCGCTGATTGCGAGTGTCGAGAAGGCTGATATGCCCTGCCCGATGGTGCAGCCCAAAGCAATCACGCCACCAGTGCCCATCAAAAAACCTCCGAGGATCTGTCGTCTGAGTTCGCGCGGGTCGTCACAGGCTTCCCATCTGAAATGGCCTTTTATGAGTGAACCAAGAAACGCCCCGCTGAGGACGCCGATGACTGAGCCGACGGCAAAAGACAGGCCGCCACCAGATGCGGTCATGAGATACATAAGGGTATCACCCACCGGAACTGTGAAGGAATGGCTGGCCACTGCAACTTCCTCAAAGCTTTCTTCAAAGAGATAGCTGGTTGCAACCCAACCGAGGAGGATCGCGACAGCGACAGCCAGTGAGGCAATAATAGCTTTGGGACTTTGGCGGAACTCTTTGTTGCTGACAGCGAAAAGGCTAATGGCTCCGGCAATAACCAGGGCGATTGTCAGTTCGGAAAGCTCCAGTCGTTGGGCAAGAGCGTGCGCGATGCCTGTTGAGCTTACCTCTGAGAGTTCGGTCGGGAACAGGAACACACGCAGGTAGGCTGTTGGGCCACCCGCGGCCATGGCCGCTGAAATGGCGATCACCAGGGAGAGCACGAAGTACCGCATATCTCCGCCACCTAAGCGTGCCAACGCACCGAAACCGCAGGATCCAGCCATTGCCATGCCATAGCCAAACATCAAGCCGCCGACGATGCAGGCGAGCGGGTTCCAGCTTTGGGTGAGGTAAATGGTTTGGTCCAGCGCGATCAGGTCAAGGTGAGCCAGCAGAAACGTCGATGCGATGGAGATGGCAATGGCGAAGGCCCACATGCGCATGCGCAGCCACTCTTTGCCATAAAGAGCATCTTCAATCGCGCCAAGTGTGCAGAAGCGGCCAAGGCGTGCAGCAAGGCCAAGCAAAACACCACCCGCAAGGCCTGCGAGTGCCGCCAGAATATCCTCGGACATTTGATCCCTCCCAAGACCAAAACGCCGGAGCTTAAATATTACTTATCGCTGTTTCCTTCGGTGCAGAACAACTCGAAAATCAGGTCCAGAACCCGAGCTGCCCGTTCGTCCTTGAGGCTGTAATAGACTGCCTTACCGTCCCTTCGGCAATTTACCAGACCATCCAAGCGCAAACGTGCAAGTTGCTGACTGACCGCAGACTGACGAGACGACAGAAGCTGCTCCAGCTCTGTTACTGACTTTTCGCCCGTAACGAGATGACACAGGATCATCAATCGGCCTTCGTGTGTCAATGCTTTCAGGAAATCAGTTGCATCCTTAGCATGGCCAACCATGCGTTCGATGTCTTCTTCTTTCATCCCACGTTCAATCATGGGTATAGCCATTAAACCAAATCCTGCAGACCATTTGGAACGGAGTGAGCAAGGTCAGTTAAAGTTGAATAAATTACAGCTGACCTTACAGCACACCTTTGAAGTGGTGGCATACGCTGAATGCAATCATTTTTCAACCATTGCACCGCGAATACCTTTTAGAAGTCCAGCAAATCCGAGATTTCCTCTAGGCCACTTTGGGCACATTCCTCATCAACTTTTGGAGAGGGCGCACCGGAGACACCAATTCCACCAACAATTGCACCTGCAGATTCGACTGGGAGGCCACCACCCAGTGCCACAGCACCCGGGATGTCACGCAGACCTGCCGACAGATTTCCTGCCTTGATCTCCTGCTGAATTTCCAGTGTAGAGCCACGGAAACTGACGGCTGTCCATGCTTTTCCGCGTGCTGTGTCGACTGTATGAACGCCAGCATAACGATCCCTGATTGCTGCTTGTGTCTGGCCGAAGCGATCGACGACAACAGCAGAGATCTGATAGCCACCTTCGCGGCAAGCTTCCATGGTGGCAACAGCGAGCTTCATGGCGATTTCCGGCTTCAAAGATTTGAAGCTGACAAAGGCGGACTCATCTTCTGCCTGCGCAACGCTGAAGCCTGCGGACATTGCAAGCAATGCCGCCCCTGTGATGAATGATTTCATGGAGTTCTCCCAATTGAATTATGCCCCGGACTGACCGGGAAAGATGAATTTCTTTTCAATATTATTATTGAGCTGACTGAAGCATCTGGTTCAGGGCGGGGTAGAAGAAACCTTCTCCCGGGTAACCTTCAATCCGCTGGACTTCGGCGCCGTCAATTAAAAGGATGAAGGTTGGCGTAAACCGTGCCTTTCCTTTCAGGGTCACGTTTTTGGGAATCGGATCATCAATATCCATCCGCATCAAAGGAGCTTTTTGCCCCTCCTCTGTTTTGCCGTAGGCTCCACCAATTTCCTCTTCCCAGCGTTCGCACCAAGGGCAGATTTCGTCCTCGACCAGAAGCAATTTCATGGTCGAACCGGCCGCCTGGGCACTGCTGAAAAGAAGGGCGAAAATGACAAATGAGATCCAACCAAAAGTGCTCATGATATCCACGATTGACATTTTAAAAACTATGATATCTAAATATTCTAATAATAGAATGTGTTTTTAGCAAGTGCCCATATGTATCCAGATCTAACTATCATTGCGGCGGGGAGCGCGGGGTTACTCTCGTTCCTTTCGCCTTGTATTTTACCGATTGTGCCGTTCTACCTTTGCTACATTGCAGGCATTGGAATGAATGAGCTTTCCGGTGACGGGGTCACCCCTGCCATCCAGCGACGTGTTGTTTTTACATCGTTTTTCTTTGCTGCCGGTATTCTCACAATCTTTGTTGGCCTTGGCGCGACAGCAACGGTCTTCGGCCAGTTGCTGCGAGACTGGTTTGACGTGCTGCGTTACATGGCTGCTGCTGTCATCTTTGTTCTTGGCCTGCATTTTGTCGGCATCATCCGGCTCAATCTGCTGCTGAGAGAAGCCCGGCTCGACAGCTCTTCGGCCCCAGCTGGAATCATTGGCGCTTACTTTGTGGGACTGGCTTTCGCCTTTGGCTGGACCCCCTGTGTTGGTCCTGTTCTGGCAACTATCCTATTCACGGCAGGTGCCAGTGATGATGTTTCTCAGGGTATGTTGCTGCTGTTTGCGTATGGGGTCGGCATGACGCTACCGTTCATTCTGGCAGCTGTTTTTTCAAAGCCATTCCTGAGTTTCATGGGCCGTTTTCGGAAGTACCTTGGTGCCATCGAAAAAGGCATGGGCGTTCTTTTGATTATTTTCGCGGTGTTGATTGGGACGAACACCGTTTCCTGGATTGCAGAGCAAATGATTGAGTATGCGCCAGGACTGACATCTTTAAGCTGAGGCGTATCCATCTCTTGAAAACCATTGAGGGGTTCTCGGGAGTGGTGCGTTATGGGAGGGATCGATGCTTAAAAAATTAATGCTTGCTGCAGCGATGATTTTCGCCAGCATTACACTGAGCTTTGCTGAGGTTGGAGAGGACGGTCTCCACAAACAGCCTTGGCTTCGCTTAACCTTCAAAGACCTTAGAGAGGACCTTGCTGCTGCCAATGAAGAAGGCAAACGCATGGTTATTCTCTTTGAGCAACGCGGCTGCATTTATTGCTCACGCTTGCATAAGAATGTCTTCAGCGATCCAGAGGTTCGCAAATTCATTGAAGACAACTACTTCGTGGTTCAGATGAACCTGTTTGGCGATGAAGAGGTGACGGACTTCGACGGGGAAGTTCAAACCGAGAAGAACATCGCACGTCGCTGGGGCGTTGTGTTCACCCCCACCTTCCTGTTCCTGCCTGAAGAGGTTGGGACTGGCAAAACAGCAGGGACTGCCTCTGTGCAGACCATGCCTGGTTCATTTGGAAAATGGACCACCCTCAACATGCTCCGCTGGGTCAAACAGAAGGGCTATGAGGGCGAAGAACATTTTCAAAAATTTCATGCACGTGAATTTTTGAAACAAAAAGCAGCCTCAGAATAGCGTTTTCACTCAACTGTTTAGACTAAGGTCGATATATTAACATATTCAATTATGTGAATTTTAAGTTGAGTGTTTCTACGTATCTGAGTAGCATAAAAATATTGAATCGCTGTAATTGGGAGGGAGCAATGAAGGCGATTGCCAAAACTATAGCGGCTGCAACGCTGCTAATTTCAGGAAGTGCCGTTGCCGGAGTTGTTGCTCCAGGTGACGTTCAATTTGTCGAGGCGGCTGTGCCGGTGTCTTTGACCGGTGCGGTTGGTGACCCAGCCAAAGGACGGGAATGGTTCGCCAACCGGAAACTGGGAAACTGCCTTGCCTGTCACGCGAATGATGATCTTGCTGAAGAGCAGTTCCACGGAGAGATAGGTCCATACCTTGAGGGTATCGGAGACACCTATACCGAAGCGGAATTGCGGGCGATTGTTGTCAACTCGAAGGAAGTCTTCGGGGAAGCGACCATTATGCCTGCCTTCTACAAGAGCGAAGGTTTGAACCGCGTGGCAAAGAAGTTTGCGGGAAAGACCATTCTTTCAGCAGAACAAGTTGAAGACATCGTCGCTTATCTGGCGACTTTGAAAGAATAGGCGCGTTTGCCTTGAGCGTGCTGCGTTGCTGACCGGTTACGCAGCACGCTCAGAATTATTGCTTAAGCGTATTTTCCCAAAGAGTGCTCAGCGCCTGTTGGGGAGATACGCTCCAAGGAGGATTTTTAATGACTGTTACCAGACGTGAAGCGCTTGGTTTGGCAGTGGGAGGCGCAGCCGCTCTGACGACACTGCGTTTTACCGCGCCGGCGTTTGCAGCGGGCAATGCTGTTGAAGATGCAATTGTGGAGTTCACTGGCGGCGCAAAGCCGGGAAGCGGTGACATTACCATTGGTGCGCCAGAGATTGCTGAAAACGGGAACACTGTTCCGATTGAAGTGTCTGCGCCGGGTGCAGCCTCCATCATGCTGCTTGCAGCAGGCAACCCGAGCCCAGGTGTTGCGACATTCCATTTCAGCGCTCTTTCCGGTGCTCAGGAAGCCAAGACCCGTATTCGCCTTGCAAAAACGCAGGACATTGTCGCCATTGCAAAGATGCCGGACGGGTCCGCCATCATGACAAAGCGTAGTGTCAAGGTCACCATCGGTGGCTGTGGCGGTTAATCAGAAAAGGCATTGAGAAATACATGGCAAAGGTAAAACCACGCGTCAAAGTGCCTAAAAAGGCAAGCGTAAACGAGGTCGTGACCATCAAGACACTGATCTCGCACCCAATGGAATCTGGTCAGCGCAAGGACAAGAAAACCGGCGAGACCATTCCACGCAAGATCATCAATAAGTTTGCTGCCAGCTTCAATGGCGAGCCCGTGTTCATGGCAGATATTGAACCTTCTGTTTCTGCGAACCCTTACATCGAGTTTCAGATGCGGATTCCAGAGTCTGGTGCGGTTCGGTTTGAATGGACGGATGATGACGGCTCCGTCTACGACATGGAAAAGAAAATCACGGTCGCCTAGGCAGCCATTCTTTGGGAGGAGAAGGGTATGAAAAGGACGGTTTCAATACTCGCTGGGGGGCTTCTTTTCGGCACACTTAGCACTGCTGCGCTTGCAGATGACGGACGCGAACTTGTCATCGACGGCGAAACAATTGCAACCACTGCTGTTCCGGCGGATGACCATCCACTGGACGAGCTGATTTCAGGTTGGCGTTTTCGCTCTGCTGAAACTCAGGCACTGCAAATGGATGATTTCGAGAATCCAGCATTTGTGGCCATTGAGTATGCTGAGGAAATTTGGGAAACGCCCGCCGGAAAATCCAATCAGTCCTGCGCGGATTGTCATGGAGATGCGAATAACTTTACCGGTTTGCGGACCAAGTTGCCGCGCTGGAATGACGAGATGGGCAAGCCTGCCACCATGGAAATGCTGATCAATGCGTCCATCGAGACGCATCAGGGAGCAGAGCCGTGGAAATGGGAAAGCGCCGAGATGTTGGCCATGACGGCTCTGATCGGTTTGCAATCCCGCGGCATGCCGGTTGCCATGAAGACTGACGGGCCGATTGCGGACTGGGTCAAGAAGGGTGAGGAGCTTTACTACACCCGTGTTGGCCTGCTGAATATGGCCTGTGCCAACTGCCACGAAGACAATTACGGCAACATGATCCGTGCTGACCATTTGAGTCAGGGACAGATCAACGGGTTCCCGGTGTATCGTCTGAAGTGGGGCGGACTTGGGTCCATTCATCGCCGGTTTAAAGGCTGTATGGATCAGGTGCGGGCTGAGCCTTACAAGCGCGGAAGTGATGAGTTCATTGCTCTGGAAGCTTATGTAACATCTCGCGGGATGGGACTTTCAGTCGAGACCCCATCTGTTCGTAACTAGGCGCATTCCACTTGATTGAGAAATCAAGTGATAAGAATTCGCTCATGCTAAATAGTGATTTTGGAGGTTGCTCACTTACAGCAACCTCCTGATCTAAAACAATTTTCGAAATTCTAATAACCTACGGAGGGTGCGGAGATGATCTCGCGCCGTGATTTCTTGCAGGCTGGTGTCGCTGCAGCCGCTATTTTTGGGGCTGGTAGTTTTCCAGTGCTGGCCGCGCGTCAGGCCCTGACACAGAACCAACTTCTGGACTTCAAAACCACCGGCAATGTGACCATCATCCACTTTACGGATTGTCATGCGCAGGTGAAGCCTGTCTGGTTCCGTGAACCCTCCGTGAATATTGGTGTGGGTGCCCAAAAGGGATTGCTGCCGCACATCACTGGTCAGGACCTGCTGAAGGCGTTCAACTACCAGACCGGAACGCCGGAAGCCTATGCCCTCACCTCTGAGGATTTTGTCTCACTTGCACGCAGCTACGGCAAGATGGGCGGGTTGGACCGGGTGTCGACTATCGTGAAATCGATCCGGGCAGAACGTCCAGATGCTCTGTTCCTTGATGGTGGTGATACATGGCATGGGTCCATGACAGCCACGAAGACCCAAGGCCAGGACATGGTCAACCTGATGAATGCCTTGAGCCCCGATGCGATGACCTCGCACTGGGAGTTCACCTACGGCATTGACCGGGTGAACGAGATTGTTGAGGAACTGCCCTTCCCGTTTTTGGGCGCCAACATCTTTGACAATGAATGGGACGAACCAGCGTTTGAACCCTACAAGATTTTCGAGCGCGGCGGTGCCAAAGTTGCTGTGATCGGGCAGGCCTTCCCCTATATGCCAATCGCCAATCCGGGCTGGATGTTCCCGAACCTTTCCTTCGGCATCCGCGAAGCACGTATTCAGGAAATGGTTGCGGAAGTGAAGCAGGAAGGCGCTGATGTTGTCGTTCTGCTCAGCCACAATGGCTTTGACGTGGACCGCAAGGTTGCGCAGCAGGTTACCGGCATTGACGTGATCCTGAGCGGCCACACTCATGATGCGGTGCCGGAGCCGGTGAAGGTCGGTGAGACCATGATCATCGCATCTGGCTCCAACGGTAAGTTTGTGTCTCGTCTGGATCTTGACGTCGACAAGAACGGCATCAAAGACTTCACTTACAAGCTGATCCCGGTGTTTGCCGATGTGATTGCTCCCGACCCTGAGATGGCAGCTCTGATAAAGAAAGAGCGCGCGCCGTTCAAGGAGGAGCTGGAAGAAGTCATCGGCACAACCGACAGCCTGCTTTACCGCCGTGGCAACTTCAACGGTACGTGGGATGACCTGATCTGTCAGGCGCTGATTGAGGAGCGGGAAGCAGACATTGCGCTGTCTCCGGGCTTCCGCTGGGGACCATCCCTGCTGCCGGGTGACAACATCACCCGCGAAGACATCCACAATGCCACCAGCATGACCTACCCAAATGCCTACCGCTCTGAGATGACCGGGCAATACCTGCATGAAATTCTGGAGGATGTGGCCGACAACCTGTTCAACCCAGACCCTTACTACCAGCAGGGTGGTGACATGGTTCGCGTGGGTGGCATGGGTTACTCCATCGACGTTTCCAAGCCGGTGGGTGAACGCGTGACCAACATGACGCTGCTGAAAACCGGCGAGACCATTGATCCTGCCAAGACCTATGTGGTTTCGGGCTGGGCCTCTGTTGGAGAGGACACCGAGGGGCCTGAGATCTGGCAAGTGGTTGAAGATTACATAAGCCGTAAAGGCACCATCACAATGGACCCCAATTCTACCGTTCGCGTTACAGGCGTGTGAGGCGAACCCTGACAGATTTTGAGATGACGAGTAATTGACATGAGTGAAAGACTAAAGTCACCTACCCGCCGAAACCTCCTGAAAGGCGGGGCCTTACTGAGTGGAGCTGCCTTGACTGGCGCTGCACTTCCAGCTCGGGCGAATGACCCTGCCATCACCAATCTGCAGCCGTGGATGCAGGAGCTGGGAGACGGTGTTGATGCCATGCCTTATGGCGTGCCCTCGCAATATGAGGCGCATGTGAAACGGCGCACTGTGGAATGGCTGACGGCTGACCGCGTGAGTTCCATCAACTTTACGCCGCTGCATGAACTGGACGGCATCATCACGCCGAACGGCCTGTGCTTTGAGCGTCACCATGGCGGGGCGGCTCATATTGACCCTGCCCAGCATCGCCTGATGATCAACGGTCTGGTGGACAAAGAACTTGTGTTCACCATGGAAGACATCCTTCGGTTTCCGCGAGAGAACCGGATCTACTTTCTGGAATGTGCCGCTAACTCCGGCATGGAGTGGCGCGGGGCACAGCTCAATGGCTGTCAGTTCACCCATGGCATGATCCATAACGTGATGTACACCGGCGTTCCGCTTTGGCTTTTACTGGAAGAAGCCGGGCTGAAGACCAACGCCAAGTGGTTGATGCCGGAAGGTGCCGATGCCTCAGCCATGACCCGCTCCATTCCCCTGCAGAAGGCTTTGGATGATTGCCTTGTTGCCTTCAAGATGAACGGTGAAGCTCTACGCCCTGAGCAAGGCTATCCGCTGCGTCTGGTGGTTCCAGGCTGGGAAGGCAACATGTGGATCAAGTGGCTGCGCCGCATCGAGGTGGGTGATGAGCCGTGGCACCACAGGGAAGAGACTTCAAAGTACACCGACCTGATGGAGAATGGGAAAGCTCGTCGCTTTACCTGGGAAATGGACTGTAAGTCGATCATCACCAATCCAAGCCCGCAGGCCCCTATCCTGCATAAGAGCGGTCATACGGTCCTGACTGGTCTGGCATGGTCTGGCCGCGGCACTATTCCGCGCGTGGACATCACGCTGGACGGCGGTAAGAACTGGCATGCTGCCCGTATGGATGGCCTGAGTTTCGACAAGTCCATGCACCGCTTCTACTTCGAGTTTGACTGGGATGGAAAACCGTTACTGCTGCAATCTCGCGCACACGATTCCACGGGCTACGTACAGCCAACAAAAGATGAGCTTCGCGCTGTTCGCGGCGAAAACTCCATCTACCACAACAACGGAATCCACACCTGGTACGTTGACGAAAATGGTGAGGCGGAAAATGTTGAAATTTCTTAGTGTTCTTGCGACTGGAACGTTACTACTTACCAGCGCGGCGACAGCCGGTTCTTTCAATATTGGCCGCGCAGCCACCCCTGCTGAAGTTGCCGCATGGAATATTGATGTGCGCCCTGATGGACAGGGACTGCCTGCCGGACGCGGAAACGTGGAGCAAGGCGAAGAGATTTTTGCTGAGCGCTGCGCCGTGTGCCACGGAGACTTCGCGGAGGGTGTAGATCGTTGGCCGGTTCTTTCTGGTGGGGATGGAACACTGACTTCCGCACGCCCGGTTAAGACCATCGGCTCTTACTGGCCGTATCTTTCAACCGTGTTTGACTATGTGAACCGTGCCATGCCATTTGGCGAGGCTCAGTCTTTGAAGCCAGATGAAGTCTACGCCATCACGGCCTTCCTGCTTTATGCCAATGATCTTGTTGAGGATGACTTTGAGCTGAGCCAGGAGAATTTCACCTCCGTTCGCCTGCCAAATGAAGACGGCTTTTACATGGATGACCGCGAAGAGTCGCCGGTCTTCAAAAAGCGCGATGTCTGCATGAAAGATTGTAAAGCGGACGTGAAGATCACCGCACGGGCTCAGGTTCTGGATGTGACACCGGAAGAGACGAAAGCAGCTGAGGAAGCAGCAGTTACAACTGAAAAGCCCGAGGCCGAAGTTGTGACTGCGGCTGAACCAGCGCCTGCTGCAGAGACTGCTCCAATGCCGGAACCCGTTGCTCTTGATGATGCACTCATTAAGAAAGGCGCCAAGGTTTTCAAAAAGTGTAAGGCCTGCCATCAAGTGGGTGAGAAGGCCAAGAACAAGGTTGGTCCGATCCTGAATGATATTATCGGCCAGCAGGCGGCTGTGGTTTCCGGCTTCAAATACTCAAAGGCCCTTAAAAAGCTTAATGGTGATGGCCTTGTCTGGTCTGACGAAAATCTGGATGTCTTCCTGACCAAGCCGAAAAAGTTTGTGAAGGGCACCAAGATGACATTCGCTGGCCTCAAGAAGGAAAAAGACCGCATTGCCCTTATCGAATTCCTGAAGAGCCACTCCCAATGAGAGCACTGATACCTGCCCTCGTCCTCGCGTTTGGCTTCCTGTCAGGGGCAACTTCGGTTGCCTCTGCTCAGGATATTGCGCGTGGGGAACGCTTGTTCAATGCTTGTTTGCGATGCCATGACGTTGGCAAGGACGCAAAGAACCGCATTGGCCCTCACCTGAATGGTGTGTTTGACCGGAAGGCTGCAACCATTGAAGGTGCGACATACTCAAAGGCCATGAAGCGTGCTGGTGCTGATGGTCTGCGCTGGACAATCGACACGCTGAACATTTACATTCAGAACCCTAAGAACCTCGTCTCCGGTACACGCATGAACTACCGGGGAATGAGAAAGGAGAAGGATCGCTCTGATCTGCTCGCTTACCTGCGCCAGTTTTCCGTGAGTCCTGCCAATATTCCAGAGGCTTCTGCCAGCCTGTTACAACAGGATGCGCCAAGCCTTCACGAGGAGACTTATCTGGATGGAGATGCTGAGTATGGCGAATATCTTTCTGGCGAATGTACCAGTTGCCATCAATCCAGCGGAGCGGACAAAGGGATCCCTTCCATCACAGGTTGGCCGCAACCAGACTTTGTGATTGCACTGCGGGCCTACAAAAAGGGACATCGGCCTCATCCTGTGATGCAGATGATCGCCAAACGGCTCTCGGAGGAGGAGATTGCTGCGCTGGCGGCTTATTTTAAAGAATTGCATTAGAGCGAGGCCTTTTGGGCAGGCGTCGCTCAAAAAATTGTTTTCACGCGTATTTCTATCAAAACCGGAGATACTTCCGGGCATACGCTTTAGGGGAGGAATTGACATATGAGACTGAACCGACGTCGTTTTTTAGGGACTGCAGCTGCAAGTGCGGCTCTCTTGTCCTCTCCTATCGCTCTGGGGCAAAAGCGGCCCCGTGTGGTCATCATTGGCGGTGGTGCTGGCGGGGCAACCGCTGCCCGCTACCTTGCCAAAGATTCCGACGGTGCTATTGAGGTGATCCTCATTGAACCCTCTCGCACTTACTACACATGCTTCTTCTCCAACCTGGCCATTGGCGGTTTCCAGCCTATGTCCAAGCTGGCACACTCCTACGGTACATTGGCCAGCGACTATGGCGTAACCGTCGTGCATGACTGGGCCTCTGCCGTAGACCGCGAGAAAAAGGTGGTCCGGCTCGCAGGCGGCGACACCATTTCCTATGATCGCCTTGTCCTGTCTCCGGGTATCGACTTTGTAAAAGGGGCTATTGAAGGCTGGGATGTAACGGCCCAAACCAAGATGCCTCATGCCTATAAGGCTGGCACGCAGACCCAGCTGCTCAAGGCGCAGGTTGAGGCCATGCCGGAAGGTGGCACCTTTGCGATGGTCGCTCCACCTAACCCGTACCGCTGTCCTCCCGGCCCCTATGAGCGCATCTCCATGGTTGCCCATGTGTTGAAACAGCGGAACCCGACTGCCAAGATCCTCATTCTTGATCCAAAAGAGAAGTTCTCCAAGCAAGGCCTGTTCATGGAAGGCTGGGAGAACCATTATGCAGGCATGGTGGACTGGCTAACGGACGAGTTCACCGGAGGTGTTCAGCGTGTTGACCCGAACACCATGGAAATTGTGTTGGAAGACGAGACCATCAAAGCAGATGTTGTGAACGTGATCCCAGCCATGCAGGCTGGCAGCATTGCCCAGCAAGCTGGTTTGACCAACGAGGCAGGTTGGTGTCCGATCGTTCCGGCAACGTTGCAGAGCCGTATGGATGAAAACATTCATGTGCTTGGTGATGCGACCCAGAACGGCGACATGCCGAAGTCCGGCTATTCTGCCAACAGTCAGGCCAAAGCTGCGGCCATGGCAATCCGTCACGCCCTCACCGGCTCACGGGCGTTCAAACCACGGTTCTCCAACACCTGCTGGTCGCTGATCTCACCAGACAACGGCGTGAAGGTTGGTGCAAGCTATGTTGCCACGGATGAGAAGATCGCCAAAGTGGACGGCTTCATCTCCCAAAACAACGAGGACGACGCCCTGCGCAAGCAAACCTACGAGGAAAGCCTCGGCTGGTACGCTGGCATGACTGCGGACATGTTTGGGTAAGGGATTGAGTTGCGGAGTGCGCAGCGGGTTTGAGGTGATGCTGAGAGGACTGCTGAGCACCTTGTTGGTGGTGGCAGAACTGGGCTGAAGTGAATTGAACACCTGCTTATGTGTGGGACGCTTGATTTGGCTGGTTCCTCAGAGCTGCGGGCACGTACCTGCTGGCTTATGAGAGCTGAAGATTCACGGAGCGGCATGGCTCTCTTGCTGGGTTTGGAAGGATAGCCACAGCAGTTATCTCGAACACGTATCAGGAAGGTGCCATGCTATCACCGTACATGTGAGGAGTTCACAAGCTAGCAGGATTGGGTTGGGTTGTTGTTAACTGACTGCATTTGAGACCCGATGAGCTCAAATCACTTATCCCCGGCCTGCATTCCAGAGCATTTCATCGACCTCATCTGAGATAGGGAGGATAGATTAATTCTATCCCCTTTTCGTGGCCTCAGTGTAGAGCAGATGCTAGCTGGAGTTATCCTACAGAACGCGGTCTATCGTTGACGTGTTACCAGAGCTACTTTCGCGAGCTGTATAGACATAGCAACGCAGTCCCAACGCTAATAACGCAAACGAACGCACGATTGCTGTCAGTGCTGGATGTATTTTCCCCATTTGTGCTGCTTGAAAATTCCCCACTTTCGCAGCTTTGACTTTTGATTGAAGGGGCATGCCCCTTCAATCAAAAGTTGGCCAAACTCTCCCTCACGTTCCGATTGGAAAAAGGGGTGCGGAAGGGGGTGGTCAATCTCGGGAAGATCGTAATGATCCATAATTTGAAGCAGCAAGGCTTGTCTATAAGTGCCATAGCGCGCAAAGCGAGCCTGAATAGAAAGACAGTCGCTAAATATCTGCACCAAGGCCTTGAAGCCCCTGTTTACGGACCTCGTCAACGTGATGGGCGTATGCTGGAGGAGTACAAAGACTACTTGCTCGAACGCCTGGAGCGGTTCCCTGGCCTGTCTGCCCGGCGCTTACACCGTGAGGTAAAGGCCCTGGGATTTGAAGGCGGTTACTCCACTGTAACTGAGTATCTTCGCGAGCTTCGCCCAGCTCCGGCACGCCCGTTCGAACAGCGCTTTGAGACAGCACCCGGCCAACAGGCACAGGTGGAGTTCACCTGTGAACCGGGCGTGACGCGCAAAGTCTTTTTGTTTTCTATTGTCCTTGGTAATTCTCGGTTTGTGTGGGGACGCTATTGTTCCAATCAAAAACTGGAAATGGTCCTGCGCTGTCATATTGCAGCCTTTGAAGCTTTCAGCGGTGCCACACTGGAGGTGCTGTATGATCGCATGAAGACAGCCGTACTGGGAGAGGATCCAGATGGCACTGTTCGCTTTAATCCATCTCTTGTCGCTCTTTTGGATCATTATGGCGCTCAGCCGGATGCTTGCCAGCCATACCGGGCAAAAACCAAAGGCAAGGTCGAGCGCCCATTTCGCTACATCCGTCAGGATTTCTTTCTTGCTCGCACATTCCGCGATCTGGATGATCTCAATGCCCAGTTCACCGAATGGTGTGAGGGCTTTGCCAATGCCCGCGTTCATGCCACCACCAATCGTGTCGTGCAGGAGGCTTTCAGTGAGGAACAGCCTGCTCTGATCCCTTTGCCAGCACACCCTTATGATGCTGTTTTGCTGGTGGAACGATGCGTGACACATGAAGGCATGGTCTCAGTTGCAGGGAACCTTTATTCAGTGCCGGATACCGTCAAGAAGCGCAGGGTTGAAGTCCAGCATCACCCTCAAGAGGTTCGCATCTATGAAGAGGGTCAACTTGTTGCCACCCACCTGGTATTGGAAGGCAAGAACCAGCGCCAGGTTGACCCACGTCATCGTAAAGCCCTTCCACGGACAACACAGCGCCGCCGTGGCGGGAAAGAACCAGCCAAACACAGCGGTGTAAGTCAACGCCCACTGGAGTTCTATGAAGCCGTAGGCCAGC
>NZ_LMCF01000021.1 GCF_001623075.1 Pseudovibrio sp. Ad37 | reverse complement strand
CAACCCGTTCACGTAATTCTATCGGATATGGCTTGCCCATGTGCCCTCCAAAAACAAGGATGGCAACATTGAATCACAAAAAGTTAAAATGAGAAACCTGAATCAGATCTGGCGCAGCACGCTCTAGTACCAATATTTTCAAAATAACAGCCTTTTTTTGACTTCAGAATTTTGCACTGAACACAAATCTGCCCTGCCGAAAAACTTGTAGCGGTTACGAGCTACAACCCCGTATATCGCATCCTGCAAAAAGCGCGGTAGAATTCGCAATACAAACAGCATGTTCCACACTCCTCCAAGGCGTAAGCCAACGCGTATCAGCGCATCCAGAGAGGTATGTGCCGCTCCATTTTCCAGATACAGCCAGGTCAATGGATTAGATGGATCAAGTCCATAATGGACAGCCAATGCCTGCCCCAGTCTGGATTGCAGAGGCACAATCCTGAACTCTTCTTTCCTATCATTCCTTGCTATCCAAGCAGCTCCCTTCGCACACAGTCCGCAGTGGGCATCCATGATTGAAATGGGTCCATCATCTGGGAATGCTGGGATGCTGTTATCATCCCGATAGGAGAACTTGAGTTGCTTCGTTTCCATGCACAAGAGTTATCACTTTATGTTGGTCACTGTAATGCAAAAACCCCGGAGCTGGTGCCCCGGGGTCTTTTTTCGAGCCGCAATGTTTAGTTTGCAGGATTGGCGTTGGACTTAAGCTTTCGCTTTAGAGGCTTTTTTCGCTTTTTCCTGCGCAAGATCTACAACATCCTCCGCGCGGCCCTCTACGTAGACGCGACCGTAGTAACCATCGAGAAGGAGCTGTTTGATCTCATCGATCAGTGGGTACCGTGGGTTAGCTCCGGTGCACTGGTCATCGAATGCTTCCATTGCGACTTCGTCGAGTTTCGCCATGAACTGCTCTTCAGTGATGCCCAGGTCTTTGAAGCCTGCTGGGATCTCAAGAGCCTTCTTGACGCTTTCTACCCAAGCAACCAGTTTCTCAACCTTTGCTTCACGGCTGTCTCCAGCTGCTGTGAGGCCCAGATGGTCAGCAATATCGCCGTACCGGCATTTTGCCTGAGGGCGCGCATACTGAGAGAATGCGGTCTGTTTGGTTGGGTTGTCATTTGAGTTGTAGCGGATCACGTTAGAGATCAGCATGGCATTGGCCAAACCGTGCGGTACGTGGAACGCTGCACCTACTTTGTGCGCAATAGAGTGACAAACACCGAGGAAGGAGTTCGCAAATGCGATACCGGCGATGGTTGCGCCATTGTGCACTTTCTCACGCGCATTCGGGGATTCAGCACCCTTTTCGTAAGACTCTACGAGGTTCTCTTTAAGGAGTTTGAGAGCCTGCAGAGCCTGACCGTCAGAGTACTCGTTTGCCAGAACAGAGACGTAAGCTTCTGTTGCGTGGGTGATGGCATCAATGCCGCCAAACGCTGTCAGAGACTTCGGCATGTTCATGACAAGGTTCGCATCCACGATTGCCATGTTTGGTGTGAGTTCGTAATCCGCAATTGGGTACTTCATGCCGGTTTCGTCATCAGTCACCACCGCGAACGGGGTTACTTCAGAACCGGTGCCAGAAGTGGTTGGGATTGCAACCATCTTGGCTTTTTCGCCCATTTTAGGGAACTTGTAGATACGCTTACGAATGTCCATGAAGCGCAATGCCAGATCAGCAAAATCAACTTCAGGATGTTCGTACATGACCCACATGATCTTTGCTGCATCCATTGGGGAACCACCACCAATGGCAACAATCACATCTGGCTTGAATGCCTTACAAAGGTCAGCTCCTTTGCGCACGATGGACAGTGTTGGATCTGCCTCTACTTCGTAGAAGACATCTGTTTCCATGCCCAGGCCTTTGAGAACACGAACAGTCTCATCAGCGTAGCCATTCTTGAACAAGAACCCATCGGTTACGATCAGTGCGCGCTTTTTGCCTTCCAGATCACCCAGAGCGATTGGCAGACAGCCGCGACGGAAGTAAATGGATTCAGGCAGTTTGTGCCACAGCATGTTTTCAGCTCGCTTCGCAACGGTCTTTTTGTTGATCAGGTGCTTTGGACCTACGTTCTCACTGATGGAGTTACCACCCCAAGAGCCGCAGCCCAGTGTGAGGCTTGGCGCGAGGGAGAAGTTGTAAAGGTCACCAATGCCGCCGTGGGATGCAGGAGAGTTGATGAGAATACGGGCAGTCTTCATCCGACGGCCAAATTCTTTCACGCGATCTGCGCAACGGTCCTGATCTGTATAGAACACTGAGGTGTGACCGATGCCACCCATGGTGACGAGCTTTTCAGCGATGTCACATGCGTCTTCAAAATTTTTTGCCTTGTACATAGCAAGCGTTGGAGACAGCTTTTCGTGTGCGAAGGCTTCGGCTTCACTGGCTTCGGTGACTTCACCGATCAGGATCTTGGTGCCAGCAGGAACCTTTACGCCTGCCATTTCAGCAATTTTTGGTGCTGGCTGACCTACGATAGCTGCGTTGAGACCGCCATTTTTCAGCAGTACATCTTTAACAGCCTGAAGTTCTTTGCCTTTCAGCACGTAGCCCTGGTGACTGGAGAAGCGCTCTTTAACCTGCTCGTAGATTTCCTCGACAACAATGACAGACTGCTCAGATGCGCAGATCACGCCGTTATCGAATGTCTTGGACATGAGGACAGAAGCAACGAGGCGCTTCACGTCGGCAAACTCATCAACCACAACCGGGGTGTTACCTGCGCCCACGCCAATGGCTGGTTTACCAGAGGAGTAAGCCGCCTTCACCATGCCCGGACCACCGGTTGCGAGGATCAGGTTGATCTCATCGTGTGTCATCAACGCGTTGGAGAGTTCCACTGTTGGAACGTCAATCCAGCCGATGATGTCTTTTGGCGCGCCAGCTTTGATCGCTGCATCCAGAACAATGCGAGCAGCTTCATTGGTTGCCAGTTTTGCACGAGGGTGCGGGCTGAAGATGATACCGTTGCGGGTCTTCAAAGAGATCAGCGCTTTAAAGATCGCAGTAGAGGTCGGGTTTGTGGTTGGGACAATGCCGCAGATGATGCCTGTTGGTTCTGCAATGGTGATGGTACCAAAGGTGTCATCTTCATCGAGGATACCGCAGGTCTTTTCATCCTTGTATTTGTTGTAGATGTATTCGGAAGCAAACTGGTTTTTGATAACCTTGTCTTCCATGACGCCCATACCGGTTTCTTCAACCGCCATACGGGAGAGTGGGATGCGAGCATCCGCAGCAGCCAAAGCCGCCGCACGGAAAATCTTATCTACCTGCTCTTGTGTGTATGTAGCGTAAGTCCGTTGCGCTTTCTTAACCCGAGCAACCAGGGCGTCTAATTCTTCGCGATTAGTGACAGGCATTTTCTTCTCCGTAGGCAAGATCCGAAGCAGAAACGTGACAGACTATCCGTAGTTGTCACAAAACAGCTCTAGGGAGGAAACCGCTCTTCTGTTCGACACAGATATTATTGGGTCACATTGTACTTTAGGCGCATGACTTAAGTCAAAAATCAGAGATATATGAATAGGATGTCATAAAACCGGCCGTCTGATGGCTGCTTTCAGAGACTGAAATCACCATAAAAGCCAAACTTGTCATTTATTGCATAGCATTGCATACAGTTTTCACTTGCAAAATCAATGATATTACACTTTAATTTCAATAACTTAATAACGCACGAGAGTAGGCATATGACTGAGAGGTAGCAAGCGATTTGCTTATAGGACAAGTACTCTGTCTTATACTGTGCGAAAGCTCTTTTTCTGCAATAATTAGACGGTAGTTTCACCTAGTGCTTGTGAATAGTGCGCTCTGGCTGCACAAAATACGATATTACCCGTATTTAATATGACTCATTTTACAAATTATATGAGTCTGGCAGGTTTTGGCGACTTACAGATCCCAAAACGGACAGGAAGCTGTAAAGGTATTGTATTCACCACCTATGGGATGACGCAGCTCAAGCGTTTGCGCGTGGAGGTGCAATCGCTCTGAGAACATCAGCGCCTCTCCGTCTGCGTAGAAGCGATCTCCCACAATGACATGACCAAGCGCGAGCATGTGTACGCGGAGCTGGTGAGAGCGGCCTGTGACTGGCATCAGCTTTACAAGGGTCGTCGCTTCCTCACGGCGGACAACTTCCCAGCGCGTGAGTGCTGAACGGCCCTGCTCATGATCAACCATCTGCTTTGGGCGATTGGGCCAATCACATCTTAAAGGGAGGTCAACCTCCCCTTGATCCTCAGAGACATGCCCCCACACACGGGCAATATATGTCTTTCGCGTCATACGCTTCTCGAACTGAAGCCCGACATGACGATGCGCGTCTTTGTTCATGGCCATAACAAGCAGACCAGAGGTGTCCATATCCAACCGGTGGATGGTTGTTGCTGTTGGGTAGGCGGATTGTGCACGGCTTTCCAGACAGTCCTTATGCTCATCTGCCCGACCAGGCACACTCAGCAAACCACTTGGCTTGTTGAGGACCAGAAGCTGCTCATCCTGTTGGACGACATCAAGGAAGGGCTCCATGGGCGGTGCGTAGATAAAGGATGGGCTCGGAGTGTTCATGGGGGCGCTTATAATGGCTTGTAAGCAAACGTCAACGGATGAGCCTGTCTGTGTTGTACGAGACTGCAACAGCCCCATATAACCGTCAGTATCCTGTTTTTATGAGGCTCTCATGATTGGCAATTTTAATTCTGAATTTGAAAAGATCACTGACTACTGGTCTCCTCGGGTCGTCGCTCAAGTGAACGACCAGTATGTTAAGGTCGCCAAGGTCAAAGGAGATCTCGCCTGGCACAAGCATGATGAGGAAGATGAGCTCTTCTATGTTGTGAAAGGCAGTGTCCTTATTGAGTACGAAGGGGCAGCTGTTACCCTAAATGAGGGTGACTTCCATGTTGTCCCCAAAGGTAAAATGCATAACCCGGTTGCTCAAGAGGAATGCTGGATCGTGCTCATTGAGCCGGTAGCGACAAAGCACACGGGCGATGTTGTGACTGAGAAGACGAAGTCTTTGGCGGATCAGCTGGCATAACGCCCTACTAAGGCAGCAGGGCTAATCCCGAATAAGCGGAATCTGGTGTCTTTACATTCAACGCATGCTGAATTACGCTTACGTTAACACGATGCCTGATGCGTAATACGTAGTGCGCTACTTAGAACACCTTAGGCATCTGCCCGGATTTTTCAAACACTGTAATTTAACAGATGGAGGGAACAAATATGAGCATGGACGCACTTTTGAATGACCTGAAAGGCCGCGTAGAATCCAGCGACTTTGACAGCTCAATCAAGTTTGACTGTGGTGACGAAGGTGTTCTGGTGATTGATGGCAATTCCATATCCACCGACAACAAAGACGTTGATTGCACAATCGGCGTGACCTTTGAAGACCTGCAGTCTCTGATTGCTGGCGATCTGGATCCAACAGCGGCATTCATGCAGGGCAAGTTCACTATTGATGGTGACATGAGCGTTGCAATGAAACTTAGCCAGCTGATGTAATCTCGGCTGCTAAAAGATCGTGCATTCGGGCCACGTGCCCGGATGCCACATAGACTAAAGTCTACGCAGATTCCTGCATTCTATGCTCGATGAGTTGCTGCAAAAACATCGCCCAGTGCTCGATGTAAGCCTGCTTATCTTCTTCCTTCATAAACAAACCATCTGAGCTGATCAGGCCTGTCATCATCTGACGGGAGGCTGTGATGAGCGTACGTGCGATTGTCTGACTTATTCTATTGCTATCAAAAATTGCCAGAATTCGATCGTCAGTCACTTTCGCGAAGTTGTCGAAGGTGGGTTTGATGCGGCGACGCAGCGAGTCTTCCGTTCGCGCTGCAACAAGAATTTCCACCATGGTGAGGTACTCAGGAGAGTTCGCCTGATTCGTCCACCATTTGATAGTCAACTCAGAAATTCTGCTTTTATCCTCACCGATTTCGTTCAACCACTCCAAAGTCAACCGAACGGATTTCGCGAGCAGCCTTTCCAGAACAAAGACCATCAGATCTTCTTTAGTCGGGAAATGATGCTGCAGCGCACCCTGCGAAAATCTGGTCTTTTCGGTAATTTTCTTAATAGATGCACGGTGATAGCCAAATTCGTGCAAACAGCTGATAGCCGCAAGGAGGATCTCCTTACGCATGCGGTCACTCTTCTCTGCCTGAGTAGACTTTCGCGTTTCGCCGGTATCTTGAAAATTATTTTTCATGGAGCCTCACATCAACGCTTGTAAAAAAACCATATGCATGTATTTTTTTCAAGAGATAAGACGAAACACGTAGTGCATAGTTTAGGGAGGAGAAATTATGTATCGGGAGCGTCAGTCCACTGTTGGAACCCTAAGGGAGAAGGTTTCCATGCACACTGTTATTATTGGTGATCCACATCCGGCATTTTCCAGAGCACTTGCGAGTATCTACTCCAATGAGTGTCATGGCGTGAATGTACTTGTGACAAAAAGCTTTTCCGAGTTGCAGACTTGGGTAGAACTTCACCCTTCCGCAGTGGTACTTGTGAACCCTCGTATGAAGGGGGCACCAGGACTCGGCACGGCATCCGCACTGCTGGAGACCTATGAGATTTCCAGCCTTGTCATGCTGCTTGAGCAAGACAATCCGGGCCTTGCAGATTACTTCATTGCCCGCGGTGCAAGTGCAGCTGTTCCAAAGACTGCTGATTTTTCTGTCTTCAAAGCGATTTTAACCGGCGGCACTGTTGAGGTGACCACAGAATCCGAAGATGCGCAGAACGCGTTTGGTATCGACTTTTATGAAGGTCTGGCCAATCTGACACGCCGTCAGGCTACCATTTTGACTTACTTGAAAGAAGGTAAGTTGAACAAACAAATCGCTCATGAGCTCGGAATTTCCGAAGCGACCGTGAAGCATCATGTTTCTGCACTGCTGAGCACCCTGGGCTTTTACTCCCGCTCTCAGCTGGTCGCAATGATCAATGAGCTGGGCATCAACGTGGATTATCGTGGCGGCAACCGCAAAGCGGCGCGTGCCAAGACCAATGCACGCCGCGGAGCCAATGGCTACAAAATCTCAGGCGCGGGTACTGGTGTGACACCGTCCTCCACATTGCAGCCGACGTATGTTGCAGCTCCTTAAACGGAACTGACACACCTGTGGCGAGATTACCGCTCCCTCGCCGCAGTTTATTCTCCTTCCTTTTACGGGTGTTACAGCAACGACCAGTCCAACAGGTGGCGTTGCTGTAGCGCTCTTGCCACAGCAAGCAATTTGTTTTTCCAGTTTGACTGTTTGCGCCTTACATGCACTTGCCGTAGCGTCAACTTTTCCTCATTATTGATTTTGTAGGCTCCCAAGGCCCGGCTTCAATCTTTCAGAGGACTAGAAAACTGTGCAGCCAAGCGATTTTGCCAGTTTGAGCGACCTTGAGGTCATTTGGAGCGATCATGGCGGTATATGTCCGATCCCCACGCGCACCCTTGTTGCTTCTGATTTGCTCTTAAGCATCGGTCCCTCACCGGACAGAGAGTTCGACCAGACGTTTCAACGCATTTCTGGTGCGCTTGTGCTTGCCTATGGAGATCCGCTCTATAATGGTGGGCTCCGCATTATAGACGAAGCTATCGCGCCTGAGCAGAACCAGTTGAACCTTGTGTTTTCGTCCAAACATCAAGGCCACTTCAACGCGGTTAGCCATGAAGCCTTCTACAACAACGAAAATGCGCTGTATGTTCCGTTTCGAAATTGGAGCGAAGTACATCCAGAGGACGATATTGAAAGTCTGTTTGGGGATTACTCACCCGGCATCTTTCTGAGGTACGTGGTGAGTGAACGTACTCGTTCCTTCCCGGATATCCTTGCAAGACTTGCAGAACGAGCCACTGGGTTACAGGTATGTAGTAAGAACCGTTCCCTGCTGTTTTCCAGCCTCTCTGAACTTCGGCGAAAACTTCCAAGTGATCTTATTCTTGTCGATGGCAGCGGGTTTGGCGGCCAACCAACGTCGCGCCAACAGAAGAAGCCTTTGCTTTACACGACAAACTGGATTTCGCGAGAGCTGATCGAACCTTCAGAACTGCACCACACAGAGAGCGATGTACCCAGCCTCTTTGATCTACGGCGCAGGTTTTCACTCAGTTCCTGAGGAGTTTTCCAACTTTTCTTGGCAGGATGCACAGGTACCTTTAATCTCGATGGAGGTTGATTTGGCATCAAAGCCATTCGCGCTGGCCCAACCGCTCAGAATTTCCGCGACATCATTGTCAGCAAATTCCAGCGCCTTGCCACAAGCTTCACAAATCGCAAAGCCAACCATCTCTACAGAATGACATGAGGGATGTGCACACGCGACAAAAGCGTTCATACTTTCGAGACGATGGATCAGGCCCAGCCCGATGAGCTTGTCCAGAGCACGGTAGACCTGCAATGGTGCGCGAAGTCCCTCAGAGCGAAGTTGATCCAGAATGGAGTACGCGCTCATAGGTGCATCTGAAGCGCACAGCAAATCCAGAACCAGACGCTGATTTTTTGTGAGCTTCACTTCTGCAGTTGCCATTGCCACTTCTTTCACTCCACAGCTTGTTGCGTTCATATGCATTCACGCATCACGCCCGAACACTTTGTTCTCAAGCGTCTTCTTATCCAAAAACCGGAACCACTTTTCGGGAATACGCTCTACTGCCCTCGCTCCTTTCCCAATACTCTGTTTATGAGCCGGGATGCAAACAATGAAAGCAAAAATAAGCACAGGCTGGCCACAACGATGGATGGACCGGACGCGCTGTCAAACTGCAGCGAGCCTTCCAGACCAAGGATAACACTCGCAACACCGATGATAGAAGAAGCAACAGCCATTTGCTCCGGTGTTCTGGCAAACCAGCGCGCTGTTGCTGCTGGGATAATCAGAAGCGCTGTGATCAGCAAAACACCGACGATCTTCATGGCAATGGCGATGATTGCTGCCATCATGACCATAAAAACGAGCTGTGTCAGGTCTGGATTGAAACCTTCAGCTTCTGCCAGTTCCCGATTGACCGTGGACGCCAGCAATGGGCGCCAGAGAAAGTACATCAAACCGAGAATGACTGCGGCACAGGCATAAATAGCAAAGACGTCTTCATTGCCAACAGCGAGGATATCACCAAACAGCAGGGAGAGCAGATCAAAACGCACTGAGCTCATGAACGCAAACAGGACCATGCCGAGTGCAAGGGCCGAATGCGACAGTAACCCCAGCAAAGCATCCGTTGAGAGTGAGCCCCGTTTTTGCAAGATGAGCAGGCACAGAGAAACCGTTACAGTCACACCCAGGACGCCCACCATGAGATTGATGTTCAACAGGAAGGCAAGTGCAACTCCAAGAAGCGCTGAGTGGGACATGGTATCGCCGAAATAGGCCATCCGACGCCATACGACGAAACAGCCAAGAGGTCCGCTGACGAGAGCAAGCCCGATCCCGGCTAACATGGCTCTTAGAATAAAATCATCCATGATTGCAGCAGTCTCCAGAATCCCCTTTGGATGGAACGATTGTTCCGTCGGCCTTGTGGCTGTGGTCGTGATGGTGGTGGTAGATCGCCAGAGACTGTGAGGCAGCATCTCCGAAGAGCTGCTTGTAGGCATCCGAGGCTGCCACATGTTCCGGTGCGCCGCTGCAGCACACATGGCCGTTAAGGCAGACCACAGTATCTGTCTGCGCCATCACCACATGCAAGTCGTGCGAAATGAGCAGGATACCGCAGTTCAGTTCCTCACGAATTTGGAGGATCAGATTGTAAAGACCTATCTCACCGGAATAGTCGACACCCTGTACAGGCTCATCCAGAACAAGAAGGTCTGGTGTGCGCAGGATCGCTCTTGCCAACAATGCTCTTTGATATTCACCACCCGAAAGCTGCTGCACATTGGCATCGATGAGATGCGAGATGCCCGTTTTCTCCAGCACCTTATCAATCTCAGTCTTGGACGGTTTGGCGGTCAGGCTCATCAAGCGACCGACAGTCAAAGGCATTGTCCAGTCCACGGCAAGCTTTTGAGGGACATAGCCGACTTTGAGATTAGGTTTGCGCTTGATCTTTCCGGCATCCGCTTTCAACACGCCTAACGCGGTTTTCGCGGTCGTGCTTTTGCCAGCGCCATTCGGCCCGATTAGCGTTACAATCTCACCAGCTTTCACACTCAGAGTCACATTCTGGATCAACCAACGACCTTGCCGTTTGATCCCAACTCCATCCATCTCAATCAATTGCACAATAGGCACCTCAACTCACCATGGGCAGCACCACGAAGGGGATGGCTTTTATATGTTATGTAATAATATTACACAAATAAAATATTCGTTGATTTCACAGTGGGTACAAAAAAGCCGGAGCAATGCTCCGGCTTATTGATGCTTGATTTTCCGAATTTAGCTTATGCAGGTTCGCGCATCGCTCGTATTGCTGTTTCAACACCTCGTAACTCTGCAAGGCCACGCAAACGGCCCACTGCTGGATAACCCGGTGCAGATTTCATTTGCAGGTCTGAGAGCATGGCATGACCGTGGTCTGGACGGAACGGTATCAGATCATCAGAGCCAGCTGCTTTTCTGCACTCTTCTTCATCCACCAAAGCCGAGATCACACCAACCATGTCAACATCGCCAGTCAGATGGTCCGCCTCGTGGAAGGACAGCGGATTGTCTTCGCGTTTGGTCGCTCGCAGATGGACGAAATGTATGCGCTTGGCGTAGCGCTGCACAATACCTACAAGATCATTATCAGCCCGAACACCCAGAGAGCCAGTGCAGAATGTAAAACCGTTCTCAGGTACATCGACTGCTTTCGAAATATATTCGTAATCAGATTCAGTGGAACAAACCCGCGGCAAACCCAAAAGAGGACGTGGAGGATCATCCGGGTGGATTGCCATCACCGCTCCAGTTTCTGCACACACTGGAATGACTTCTTTGAGGAACAGCGCCAGATGCTCTCTGAGCTTATCTGCATCAATGCCGTTGTAGCGCTCCAGGTGGGCGCGAATATCTGCAACCGTGTAGGATTCTTCCGAACCTGGAAGTCCGGCAAGGATCGTTTTGACCAATCCGTCTTTATCTTCCTGAGACATCGCTTCGAAAACAGCAGTTGCACGCGCAACTTCTTCTGCTGAGTATTCTTCTTTAGCGTTCGGGCGCTCGAGAATGAAGATATCGAACGCTGTGAAGACATCCGCATCAAAGCGAAGACAGGTCGCGCCTGTTTCCAGTTCGTAGGTCAGATCTGTACGTGTCCAGTCCAGTACAGGCATGAAGTTGTAGCAGATCTTGGTGATGCCGCAGGCCACCAGATTGCGGATGGATTGCTTATAAGTCTCGATATACTTTTCGAAATCCCCAGTGCGCGTTTTTATATGCTCATGGACCGGAACACTTTCGACAACAGACCAGACAAGACCGGCGGCTTCGATCTCATCTTTGCGCTTTTGAATTTCTTCAACTGGCCACACTACGCCATTCGGGATGTGATGGAGAGCGGTGACAATGCCCGTTGCCCCTGCCTGCCGAACATCTTTGAGAGTGACCGGATCATGTGGGCCATACCAGCGCCAAGTCTGTTCCATGTTTAGCTCTTTGCTTTTCAAATTTTGGGGCCAAGGCCCGGTTTAACATTTCACTTCGGTTATTTTTTTGAGATCATTCACCGCGGCCAGCGGATCGGTATCAAACAGGTATGCGTCAAATGCAGGATCATCGACATCTGAAAGCTCCAACAGCGTCATCCGCACATTCTCCAGATGCTGCCACATGGCTTGCCGGGCCATTTGCGGATCCCGGCATTGAAGCGCCGACAGGATTGCCTGGTGATCATCCAGCCACTTAATCTGATAGCCTTGGTCGAAGATGCGCTGGTGCAGTTGCTCCCACATGCGGGAACGCTTGCGCAGGGTCCAAAGATGCTCAACCGATTCAGTCAGGACAGAATTCTGGCTTGCCTGAGCGACCAGACGGTGGAATTCCTCGTCAGCTTTGTGGCTTCCGGAACCGGATTCGATTTCAACCCGCTCCTTTGCCAGCGTCTCGCGCATTTGCATAACGTCGGCCTTGGTCGCCATTGTTGCGGCAAAAGCTGCAATGTTGCTTTCCAACAGCTGGCGTGCCTGCAGCAGTTCAAATGGGCCAATGTCCTGCTCTAATGAACTGTCTGGTGTCACATCACCAGGAAGACGGAGCACATAAGTACCTGAGCCTTTGCGTACATCAACAAGCCCCTGCACTTCCAACATGATCATCGCGTCTCTGACCAGCGACCGACTAACGCCCAGATCCTCAGAAATCTTGCGCTCTGTAGGGAGCTTGTCACCAATTGCAAAAGCACCGTTCGCTAAATCGCGAACCAGCTCTTCTGCCACATCCTGATAACGTCTTCTGTTCGAGTCTAATGTCATGGTGCAATCCAGATCAGTTTTTCGCTTTCAGCTCTGCATAAAAATCTGCAAGAAGTTTGAAGGCTGTTTTCTTTGTTTTCTTGTCTGAGGCGATCAAGCCTTTGCGGTTCCAACCTTGCTGGAACATGTTCTGTCGACGTTCGACACGGAAATCATAGAGAATCCATGGTGAGATGCCCTTTACGAATTCTCGCTGGCGTAAGGTGGCAATCTGCTTGCGGTAAACCTCAGCCATGTAACTCTCACTGAAGAAGCCCTTCTCCAACTTGCCCTCACCTATGTAACCATCTGCACCAGTTTCGGAGATGACTACAGGTTTGCCCGGCTCGGAGTTGTCCAAGAAGTCGATCAGGTCGTCGAAATTCTCCTCATACCAGCCATAGTACTCGTTGATGCCGATCACATTGATATGCTGGATCAGGCGATCCTCGATACGGTTCTTGGTGTGGTTCACAAGGCAAGCAGCAGAGGTCAGGCGTGTTGGGTCCATCTCTTTTGCGGTATCGACCAGGTGCTTCATGAACGAAAGGCGCTCGTCAGTGTCTGGATTCTCATTCCCAACAGACCAGATGACGACAGATGCTCTGTTGCGATCACGCTTGATTAGCTCCTGAAGCTGGTTGCGGGCGTCTTTGAGGGTATCCGGGTTCTTGAAGTCGATTGCCCAGTAAACCGGTATCTCTTCCCAAAGAAGAATACCTTCACGATCGGCCATTTTGGCGGCGCGCTCATCATGCGGGTAGTGGGCGAACCGCATGAAGTTGCAGTTCAGCTCCTTGGCATGTCGGAACCGTTGCTCCAGATCCTCATCACGTAAGACTTTGCCGGTGAACTCGTCATCCTCGTGCACGGAGATGCCTCGGAAAAAGATTGGCTTGCCATTGAGCTGAACGTCCGTTCCGACTTGATCTATCTGACGGAACCCGATCATGTCTTCGACACGATCTTCACCAACAGAGGCTGTTGCCTGATAGAGGCGCGGGTGTTCTGGTGACCACAGCTCTGGTTTTGATGGGATAACCAGTTTTCCGAAGCCGTCTTTGTCAACGGGAACCTCAGACTTGATGCCCAACTCTTTGAATTCGACTGTGACGGACGCTCTGTCTGGACCGTTGACCTGCAGCTCAATCGCGATTTTATCGTAGGAGCTGTCAGGGATCAGGTAAGCGAAGAAATCTGAGATGAATGTTTTCGGGGTTCTATAGAGCTCTACGTCCCGATAAATGCCACCGTAGTTGAACCAATCGGTATTTCGCATCGGGACACGATCCAGCGTGCGGGTGTTGTTCACGCACAGCATCAACCAGTTGCGACCTGATTTTGCGTGATCGGTTAGCTCTACATTGAATGGTGTGGACCCGCCGTAGTGGTTGCCGAGAAACTCGCCATTCAGGAACACCTTACAGTCGTATTGAGCCGCCCCTACTCTGAGGAAAAGGCGTTCGTCTTCCGGCACGTCTTCCAGATCCAGCGGGCGGGTGTACCACGCACTGCCTTCAAAGAAGTACCATTTGTCCTTGAGCACGGACCAGCACGAAGGGACTGGAACGGTCTCGCCCGCATAAGGGTCGTAATCGTACGGCTCAGTCTTATCTTCCGGCGCTTCTGAAGTGAAAGAGAACCATTTCTGGCGTAGACCGGTATCCAGCAGGTCGACGCAGAAGTTCCACTCTCCGTTTAGCGACTCAGCCTTACGGCCGCCTGTGAAAATCAGCGTGCTGCTGTTCAGATTCTGCTTATTGAAAGGAACGTCATAGTCCTCATCATGCAAGCAAGCCAGGCCGTTATCGGCACCTTCCATCCGCTCAAGCATCACTGATCCTCGTTGACCAATATTGGTTTCGTCGTTGTTGGGACATCCGTCCAAGTTGGTCGACCTATTTGTGTGTATTTGAGAAAATCAGGCGAACGTGCCATTGATCTGAAAATCATCACACCGGAACCTCTGTACACTCAAAGAGCCTCATCATTCCGAAATGTATGTATCAAACCAATAATCCAAACTCTCAAGCTGCTGTTATAAATAGTTTAAATAGCTGACTGAGAGCTTGTTCCTCTTCCCTTTGCCTCAGAATACATCTTTCAGCACGCTACCATTGGTTGGCATTGCTCCCGTCTCTACATCTTCCTTTAAAAACAAGAGGTCAGAGCAATTCCGCTGATACCGTTGAATTGTGGAGAAAGGAGATCAACCAAACCTCTCTCCACACATGTCACATTTGTACAAAACTGCGACATTGTCAAACCATTTTATCATATTGGTTGACCAATAATCAAAAATCAGCAATTAATTGGAGGAGAGGTAATTTAATTGGATTCATTGGATATCCGTAGATTTGCAGATCTCCAACTGAAACCCTCTCACGAATTCAAGATCTCCTAAACAACCCCTCAGGAGAAATTGGTCGCCCACTGTAGATTCTTTCTGCATACTGAGCCCGCGCCTTCACCTGGATTAGGGAAATAAAATGCAAGCGCTGACCAAAATAGTTAACACGATCCTCAAGGCCGTCACGGTGTCGGTTTTTGTCGTGCTCGTGGTGTGTGTGGTTTGGCAGGTTTTTTCGAGATACGTTCTTGGCACGCCAAGCACCGTGACCGATGAACTTGCTCGTTTCATGTTTATGTGGATCGGCCTGATTGGTGCGGCCTATACGCTTGGAATGCGAAGACACCTGGCAATTGATCTTTTAACCGGCTCACTGGTCGGCAAACGGAAATTGTTTTCAGATTACTTCATCATTCTGGCGATCGCCTTCTTCTCAGGTGTTGTCATGTTTTACGGCGGCGGACAACTGGTCCTGAAGACACTCGCCAACGGGCAGGTCTCGCCCGCTCTTCGCGTTCCAATGGGCTACATCTACGCAGCTATTCCGTTCTCTGGCGGCATCATGCTGTTCTACTGCATTGAGTTCTTCATTGGTCTCGTCAATGGCACGGGCACAGGTCCAAACGACCAGATGCCTGATGCCGCTGATCCTGCTGCAAAATAAGAGTAAGTCTGATGGAATTTTTAAGTAGTGAGCTTCAAAGCGGTCTTATTCTGTTTGGTGTGTTTGGCATTCTCGTTACACTCGGCGTGCCGATCTCCTTTGCAATCGGGCTGGCGGCAACAGCAACAATCACCTTTCTGATCTCGTTTGATCAGGCCCTTTTTGTTGTTTCACAGAAGATGGCGAGTGGTCTGGACAGCTTTACACTGTTGGCGATCCCGTTCTTCATTCTCGCTGGCAACATCATGAACTCTGGCGGTATCGCACGCCGCTTGATTGAGCTGGCCAAGATTGTTGGCGGACGTTTGCCGGGGGCTTTGGCACACGTCAACGTTCTGGCAAATATGCTGTTTGGCTCCATTTCGGGCTCTGCTGTAGCCTCTGCTGCTGCAATCGGTGGCATCATGTCTCCGCTACAGCGCAAAGAAGGCTATGACCCTGCCTTTTCTGCTGCGGTGAATGCAGCCTCCTGCCCAACTGGCATGCTGATCCCACCTTCCTCAACGCTGATCGTTTACTCTCTGATCTCTGGTGGCACATCCGTGGCAACGCTGTTCGTTGCCGGATACTTGCCAGGTATCCTGATGGGTCTTGGTGTGATGGTTGTGGCTGGTATCGTTGCTGCGAAACGTGGCTATCCGCTGATCCCGCTGCCAAGTTTCAAAGAGATCCTCTTCAAAATCGCTGATGCTTTCCTGCCGTTGTTGCTCATCTTCATCATCATGGGCGGTATCATTGGTGGCGTCTTCACAGCGACTGAAGCTTCTGCGGTGGCGGTTGTTTACACCTTGCTGCTGGCGGTTGGCATTTACCGCGAAGTGAAGGTCACTGATCTACCAACCATCATTCTTGAGAGTGCGATCACCAGTTCCATCGTGCTGCTGCTGATTGGTTGCTCTATCGGCATGTCCTGGGCCATGACATTCTCTGACATTCCGTACGCAATTGGTGAAGCGCTGGCGAATGTTTCCGAGAACCCATTCATCATCATGCTGGTGATCAACATCTGCCTGCTGGTGATTGGTACTTTTATGGACATGACCCCTGCGCTGCTGATCTTCACACCAATCTTCCTGCCTGTCGCGACTGAGCTTGGCATGGATCCTGTGCACTTCGGTATCATGATGACCTACAACCTGTGCATCGGCATCATTACGCCGCCAGTGGGCAGTGCGTTGTTCATCAGTTGCTCTGTAGGCAAAGTTGCTATTCAGGATCTGATCAAACCAATGCTGCCATTCTATGCTGCGGTGATTTCCATCCTGATGCTGGTGACTTTCATTCCAGAAATCAGCCTGTTCCTGCCGCGCGTCATTCTTGGTTACGGCGGATAACAGACAGACACTTTGCAACCATAACAACACCCAACAAAACTGGTTGAAGCATAATGAAAACGCTAGGTAAGTGGTCCTACATCGCGACCGAACAGAACCGGGTTGACCTGCTTGTAGATAACAAGCATCTGCTTTCTCTGTTCGTTCTTGAAGACAAGCTTGTTCGGGTTCTTTTGCGCAAGAATGGTGAGTTCCGGCAAGGACGAACATGGTCCATCACTCCGGCAGAAACGCCGGTACCGTTTGAAGGCCGGTCTCGTCTTTCTGTCGAAGGCTTTTCGCTGCCAGAGTTTAAGCAAGAGCTTGCAGAGGATACACTTACACTGGAGACGCGGGCTTTGCGCGTCTGCGTGAAAACGCCGCTTCAGATAATCTGGGAGGCAAAATGCGAAGACGGGTCTTACCAGGTTATCGCCAGCGAACGGCCTACAGGCGCTTATATGCTAGGCGTTAAAGATCACAAGAACTCGCATTTCTTCAGCCAACCTGCAGATGACCGGATTTATGGTCTCGGTGAAAAGACTGGCGATCTGCTGCGCAATGGTCGCCGCTACGAAATGCGTAATCTGGATGCAATGGGGTATGATGCAGAGACCACCGACCCACTTTACAAACATCTGCCGTTTACGCTGACACGCACCGGTTCTGGTGTCTCTTATGGGGTGTTCTACGACAATCTTGTGAGCTGCTGGTTTGATCTTGGCAACGAGATCGACAACTATCATCAGCCTTACAGATCATACCGTGCTGAAGACGGAGATCTGGACTATTACTTTATGCTTGGCCCTTCCCTATTGGAGGTGACCAAGACGCAGGTTTGGCTGACTGGCAAGCACATCTTCCCACCGAAGTGGAGCCTCGGGTATTCCGGCTCGACCATGTATTACACCGATGCGGAGAATGCGCAGGAACAGCTGGAAGGCTTTGTTGATCTGATCAAAGAGCACGCCATTCCTTGCGACAGTTTCCAGCTTTCCTCCGGTTACACATCAATTGGCTCCAAGCGCTATGTGTTCAACTGGAACTACGAGAAATGTCCTGATCCAAAAGCCATGACTTCAAAGTTTCTGGATGCTGGCGTTCATCTCGCCGCGAACATCAAGCCATGTCTACTACAGGACCATCCTATGTATGGTGATGTGGCAGCGAAAGGCCTGTTCATTCAAGACAGTGAGGTTGATCAGCCAGAGCGGTCTCTGTTCTGGGATGATGAAGGTTCTCACCTCGACTTCACCAATCCGGATACTGTGAGTTGGTGGAAAGCCAACCTCACCGAGCAGTTGCTTGAGCGCGGTATCGGTTCTACCTGGAACGACAACAACGAGTATGAGATCTGGGATTTCTCTGCTCGCTGTCAGGGGTTTGGTGAAGAGATTGACGTCGGGCTCATTCGTCCGCTTCATTCTTTCCTGATGATGCGTGCCTCTTATGAAGCACAGGTGGAGTATGCACCGGAAGAACGCCCTTATCTAATCTCTCGCAGTGGCTGTCCCGGCTTGCAACGCTATGTACAGACGTGGACTGGTGATAACCGAACTGGCTGGAACAACCTGAAATACAACATCAAGATGGGTCTCGGGCTGTCGATGTCAGGTATCTACAATGTCGGCCACGATGTGGGCGGCTTCTCTGGTGCTCGTCCTGATCCTGAGTTGTTTGTACGCTGGGTTCAAAATGGCGTCATGCATCCGCGTTTCACGATCCATTCGTGGAATGATGATGCAACGGTCAATGAAGCCTGGATGTATCCGGAAGTTACGCCCCTCATCCGCAATGCCATCCAACTGCGTCAGCATCTGATGCCGTATTTCTACACCATGCTGCACGACATGCATGTGATGGATGAGCCGCTTTTGCGCCCAACATTCCTTGATCACGAAGGAGACGCGCGCACCTTTGCGGAGACGGATGATTATCTGCTCGGCAAGGACCTGTTGGTTGCTTCTGTGGTTGAGCAAGGAGCGACAATACGTGAGGTTTATCTGCCAGATAATGGCGATGGCTGGTACGAATTCGATACAGGCGCGTATCACAAGAGCGGACAGACCATCGTTGTTGATGCACCTTTGGAACGCCTCCCCCTGTTCGTGCGTGCTGGTACCGTCATTCCGCTTGCTAACCCAACAGCTAAAAACACCACTGAGTGCCATCTTGAAGCCCTGGCGATCTTCCCGTTCCAAGGCACCGGAAAGCGAGAGCTTGCTGTTTTTGAAGATGATGGCATCAGCCATAAATGGCTCGATGGCACGCACAGCACCTTGCATATGGTTCTTTCCTGCAGTTCCAACGAGCAAATTTTAACTTTGTGCCGCAGCGGTTCACTTGAGATTGATGGACGAGAACTTTCCGTTTTCATCAAAGGCCGCTCACCGAATGGTCTTGTTCCGACTGTGGTCGTGAACGGACAAAAGGTTTCGGATGACACTAACACTTTCTCACTCAATGAGCTTTGATAAGGTCCACCTCCTATGACTTTTGAATTTCAGAAACTCGATCTCAATGCGCTTCCAGGTGATGTGTCTGTCCCATCTTATGATCGTACATCACTAAAGCCGCGTGTCGCTCATATTGGTTTTGGTGCCTTTGCCCGTGCTCATGTTGCAATGCATCTGCACGAAACACTTGCTGCCGGTGGTGGAGATTGGGGCTTGCGGGTGATTGAGTTGTTCGGCACGCCGGATCTGTTCAATAAGCTTGCAGAGAATGATCACCTCTACACGTTGGTTGAGACTGCTGATGAGGGCACCAATACCCGGCTCCTCGGTGCTGTATGCGAGACACAACACGTGGCACGCGATGGCGTATCAACACTGATCGACGGACTAGCCGAAGAGCAGCTGAAGGTCATTTCTCTCACCATTACCGAGAAAGGCTACTGCGTTACAAACGGGAAGCTGGATCTGGATAATCCAATGATCCAGCAGGATCTAAGAGCACCAGAAGCTCCCCAAACCGCTATCGGATTGATCGTTGCTGGCCTTGCGAAACGTCGGGCGCTTGGCAACGGCCCTATCACGGTGATGTCTTGCGATAACTTACCTCATAATGGCGTGCTATGCGGAGTTGCTGTTCGTGAGTTTGCGACCAAGCAGAATGCAGAGTTAGCTGCATGGATCGAGGAAAATGTCTCTTTTCCATCCACCATGGTGGACCGCATCGTGCCTGCGCTGACTGACGAGTCCCGAGACCTCATCCGCGAGAGCCTTGGCGGACAAGTCGATCTGAATGGCATCGTATGCGAGCCGTTCCGTCAGTGGGTGATTGAAGACAACTTCAAAGCTGGACGGCCACAGTGGGAGCTTGCTGGCGCGCAACTTGTTGCGGATGTTGAGCCGTTTGAAGAAATGAAGCTTCGCACTCTGAACGGCTCTCATTCCTTCCTTGCCTACCTTGGCTTCCTTGCTGGCAAGGAGACCATTGCGGATTGCGCTGCCGATCCTGTATTTTACGCAGAAGCGCGCAAGCTGATGGTGGATGAACAGTTGCCCACACTGGATGTTCCAGGCGATGTGGATTTGGAGGCTTATGCGGACTCATTGCTCAAACGCTACTCCAACTCCAAGCTGAAACACCGTACCTGGCAGATTGCTGCGGATGGAACGCAGAAGATGCCGCAGCGCTGGTTAAACTCTGTGAAGTTTCATCTCGCCAATGGCGGCGACTATCGTCATCTGGTGCTCGGTATTGGTGGCTGGATGAACTACATCCGCGCGGATCGCAATGGCGAAAGTTACGAAGTAGTTGATCCGATGAAAGAGAAGCTTGCCGAAATTGTCGCCAAAGACGGCGGCGACGCAACAACCTATGTCGATGCACTGCTTGCTATGCATTCTGTGTTCCCATCTGAACTTGTTGCTAACGATAAGTTCAAGAAAGCGGTTCACAAGGCCTACTGCGCAGTGGCAGAAAAAGGTGCCGCGCAGGCCGTCGCTGATTTGGTTGACTAGGTTTTACGGAAATCCTTGCTCGGCCGCAGGCTGAGCAAACGCTCATACTCAGGGATTGGTCACAGGATCAATCCCCCTACCTTCAGGGCAAAAACGATGCAGCCATTTCTTGGACAAGACTTCCTCCTCGAGACAGAAGCAGCACAGCGGCTTTACCACGACTATGCAGCTGAAATGCCAATCGTGGACTACCACAACCACTTATGTCCGCAGACCATTGCTGAAGACCATCGCTTTGATGATATTGGCCGCGTCTGGCTTGAGGGCGATCACTACAAATGGCGTGCTATGCGGTGGGCCGGGATTGATGAAAGCCTCATCACCGGTAAGGGCACCAGCTTCAAAGAGAAGTTCGTCGCCTACGCTTCCGTGATGCCGAAGTTTCTTGGGAACCCGCTGTACCATTGGACGCATCTGGAGATGTATCGCTACTTCGGGCTGGAAGGTGTGATCCTCTCAGAGAAGTCTGCTGAGACTGTCTGGGAAGTTTGCAACGGAAAGCTTGCGACCAAACCATTTTCCGCTCGTGGCCTGTTGCAGATGCAGCACGTGAAGATGCTGGGAACGACTGATGACCCTTGCGATGACCTGCATTGGCATAAGATGATCGCGCAGGATCCAACCTCTACAATGGTTGTTCGGCCCACCTTCCGGCCTGACCCGGCCTTCAAGATCGATAAGCCGACGTTTCCTGATTACATCATGAAACTCAGCAGAACCGTTGGTTTCCATATCGACAAGTATGAGCGTTTGCTTGAGGCGCTATCCATTCGGTTGGATCACTTTGGACGACATGGTTGCCGTGCGGCGGACCATGGTCTGGACTCCATGCTGTTCTGCCCGGTTCCGTCCGGCACCGAATTGAACCGCATCTTTAAAGAAGGGCAAGGCGGAGCAACGCTGAGTATTGACGATGTGACTGCATTTCAATCAGCTGTTCAGGTGTTCCTAGGAAAGGAATACGCAAAACGTGGCTGGGTGATGCAGATGCACATTGGCGCAACACGGAACAACCGTAGCCGCATGTTCAAAGCGCTGGGGCCAGATGTCGGCTGTGATGGCATTGATGATCGTGAGCTTGCTAATCCACTCAACCAGTTCTTCGACACGTTAGATCGTGAAAAAGCATTGCCCAGAACTGTGCTGTATTCTCTTGATCCAACCAAGAACGAAGTTGTCGTAACAACAGCCGGAAATTTCCAGGACGGTTCCTTCGGCGGCAAAATTCAAGCAGGAACAGGCTGGTGGCACAATGACCAACTGGACGGCATGGAACGCCAGATGACACAACTTGCGCAGATGGGACTGCTTTCTCAGTTCCTCGGCATGTTGACAGACAGCAGATCGTTCCTATCTTTCCCTCGACACGAGTATTTCCGTCGCTTGCTTTGCAGGATCGTTGGGGAGTGGATGGATAAAGGCCACATTCCGGGTGATTTTGAGCTTGCGGGAGGCATGATCAGGGACATTTGCTACAACAATGCAGCAAACTGGTTCCTTGATGAAAAGTAGGTAAGCTTTGGCCCCTGCTTTATCCCTTGGAAGCCCCTTGGACCATGCCTCTGGACCAAGGGGCTTCTGACATCAGGGACCTGCTTTAATCGTCGTGCTTGTAGATTGCTTCCAGAGCATCAGCATGGTTATTGAGTACTTTCGCACGTCTGATCTTCAATGTTGGCGTCAGTTCGCCGGTCTGGATCGAGAAGCCATCTGGTAAGATCTCAAACTTGCGAATACGCTCAACCCGTGAATGACGTGCATTCACTTTTTTGATGCTGGCCTGAATTATACTCCGCAACTGATCTGATTTCAGAACATCTTCAGGCTCGATGTTGTTCTCAGTTGCAAATCGCTGTGCCATCGCACCATCAATGGTGATCAGAGCACTTAAAAAATTCTGATTGTTGCCTGCAACAACAGCATATTCGACAAAAGGAATTTCCATAAGGTCTTGCTCAAGCAACGCAGGCGAGATGTTCTTACCTCCAGAGGTGATGATAAGCTCTTTTTTACGGCCTGTGATAAAGAGATAGCCTTCCTTGTCGAAGTAGCCGATATCGCCGCTGTAGAGCCAACCATCGCGCAGAGATTCATCTGTTGCGGCAGGATCATGCGCATAACTAGAGAAGTTGGTGTCTGCCTTGCAGAGGATCTCACCATCTGCGGCGATCTTGATCGTGACACCATCCATAGGCTTTCCGACAGAACCCAGACGGGTTGCTCCAATGATGTTGATGGTCGCACCACCACAGTTTTCTGACTGGCCATAGACTTCGCGGATGACGATATCCAGTCCTGTAAAGGCCTCCAGAACGCGTTTGGATACGGGCGCACCACCGCTCACGAACATGCGCATTTTATCGAGGCCGATCTTGTGTTTGATCTTATCGAGTACGAGACGGTTCGCGATCTTCTTTTTAGTGTTCAGTACCAAGCCAGCAGACTTGCCGTTGATGCTTTCTTTGTACCAATCCTTGCTGATTTGAAGAGACCATTGGATGAGTTTGCCTTTGAAGCCTTTCTCTTTGCTGAGCTGCTTTTCGACTTTCTCATTGATCTTCTCAAAAATTCGCGGAACCCCAAAGGTTACAGTCGGCCTCACCTCTGTCAAGTGCTCCCCCAGACTGGTTACGGACTTGGCGTAGTAAACCGGGTAGCCAGTGTCACAAGCCTGAATAATGGTGCCACACTGCTCTGCGATATGAGCCATGGGCAGATAGGAAATATAGCGGTCAGCTGAGGTCGGCTTAAAGGCCAGATTCAGTGCATCAGATTCTGCACGGATTGCGCGATGGCTGATCTGCACGGCTTTTGGCAAACCTGTCGTCCCCGAGGTGTAAATCTGGAGTGCAATGTCTTCGGCAGCGATGTCATTGAGGCGTTGGTCAAGCTCAGCATCCAGTCCAGGGCTGTTCTCACCCAGAGACATAAAGCTAGCCCATGTGTATTGATCTGGATTTTCGACGCGCCCATCCAAACGAATGGTCTTACGCAGGTGGCGCATGTTCTCCGCTTGCTCGCCTATACCTTTGAGCTGAGTTTTGGTTTCAGCAAGCAAGATGCGGCCTTGCGAATGGCGCAGGATGTAATTGATCTCAGGTGCAGCAGCTGTCCAGTAAATGCCCGTTGGTACAGCCCCGATCATCATGGCAGCTACGTCCATGATGGTCCATTCAGGACGATTGTAACTTAGAATACAAACAGAGTCGCCGGGATTAACGCCCAGTGCGAGCAGTGCTTTTGCAGCGTTACGTACCTGCTCGCCATATTCGGTCCAGCTCGTTGCTTCCCATCTATCTTTCCCACGAACAAAATATGCTGGTTTGTCTGCAAGACGCTCGACAGATTCCATGAATGCTTGGGGAATGGGTATAAATGTGTTTTGAGCTTGTGCTTGAGTAACGGGCCGGGCCTGCGAACTCATGTTATTCTCTCTATGTTTATTATTTCCAGAGCTTTACATCCTCTGAATTTGTCGGTGTCAAATACAGATACCAAGAATACCCATCAAACCCACAAGAACTACAGGAATTTTCTCTTATTTTCATCTCTCTGGTTCATGAGCAACGAATATTCATTTTTGATTTGACAGAAATTTTACTGAATCCCTGACATATCTAATTGGAAATTTACTTTAATGCTTCTTAGAGGCATTAAATATTAATCATTATCCCAAGAGTTCTTTGGGGATGCTTCTTATTTAGTTGAGTGGTTTCTGCAATTTAGCGGTAAACCAGAGGAATAGATCTCCTATGGTAACTGGGATCGAAAGTCACTCAGTCGGGCAAGTTCATTTATGCAGCAGTTCAGTGTTACGCGCGGTCTAAACCTACCAGATCCTGTTCGCATCAGTCGCTACAAGCGTCTGCCAGAACTTGGCCCTGCCCTCTTGTTCTTCAGCGGAGGAAGTGCGCTAAATCCAACAGCCCGCGCTTTGAAGCAGTACACCCACAACTCCATTCACCTGATGACTCCGTTTGATAGCGGTGGAAGTTCTGCTGTTTTGCGTCATGCCTTTGGTATGCCTGCAATCGGAGATCTGCGCTCACGCTTGATTGCACTGGCAGATGAAAGCGTTCTTGGGCAGTCCGAGATCTACCGTCTCTTCACACATAGGTTTCCAAAAACAGCTTCTCTTGATGACTTGCACGGTGAACTGGTGGATTTGTTGGAAGGGCATGATCAACTGATCGCACGGGTTCCCAATCCAATGAGACGCCTGATCCGGCATCAGCTGGCATTTTTTCATGATGCAATGCCATCAGACTTCGATCTTAGAGGCGCCAGCATTGGAAATCTGATCCTTGCCGGGGGGTATCTGAACAACAATCAGAAGCTTGATCCGATCATCTTCCTATTCTCAAAACTGGTGAACACGCTCGGCACAGTTCTGGCGACAGTCGATGCACGTTTACATCTGGCTGTTGAGCTGGATTCTGGTGAAATCATTGTGGGCCAGCATAATATGACTGGCAAAGAAACCTCGCCCATTGCAAGCCGGATTCAACGGACCTATCTGACCCGTTCTTTGGCTGGAGGTGATCCGGTGGAGATTGAAGTCTCTCCTAAAAAGCAGCATCTTATCGAGACTGCGGACATGATCTGCTATCCTCCAGGAAGCTTTCACAGCAGCTTGATTGCAAACCTTCTGCCAAAGGGCGTGGGCAAGTCTATTGCACGTAGCCCAAACCCGAAAGTGTATGTCCCTAACCTCGGCAATGATCCTGAGCAATTCGGGATGAGCCCAAATGAGACGGTGGATGCACTCTTGGAACATCTGCGCGCTGATGCGGGGGAAGATACGCCAACAGACAAGCTACTCAATTTTGTCGTCACAGATGAAAAACATGCTGCTGAATTTGATTGGGCTGAGCTGGAAGCACAGGGCATTTCCTTGATTGGAGCTGATCTGACAAGCACGCATTCGGTTCCTTATTACGACCCAGAAAAACTAGTTTGCATGTTATTGAGTTTTCTCTAAAGTCCTTTTCGTTCAGTTAAATCATTGTATTTTCGTGATTTATTCCTTTCGCAATGCAACATCTGACAGAAGCAGATGATTTGCAATAGTTTGCCTTGCCCTATTGTCGGTTGATTGTTGCAACTTAGTTAGATCACCTCGAATATCATCTTCAACTTTACTTAAAAACTGCCCAACGCCTCACAATATTTTATTTGCAATGACGCTTAATCAAGAAACAGAAGACATGTTGACGCAAGTATACGCATAGATATTAGGTAGTAGGAGCATGTTTACATTCGACACATAACCAAGCGGAAAAGCAAATGTCGAAGTTCAAGTTTCCTACCGCGTTTACAATTCTATTTGCCCTCATCATTCTCGTTGCAATTGCAACCTGGTTCGTTCCTGCTGGGAAGTATGATCGGGTGATCAACCCAATCCTCGATAAGGAAGTTCCAGTCCCCGGCACCTATCATCTGGTAGAGGCCAATCCTCAAGGCCCTGTTGAAGTCTTTATGGCTCCAATTGCAGGTCTTTATGATCCGATCTCCTACACGGCGAATGCCATCGACGTTGCGGTGTTTGTTCTTGTGATTGGTGGCTTCCTGATGGTTGTGACCCGAACAGGTGCAATTGATGCAGGGATCGCTAAGATTATGACAGGATTAAAGGGGCGAGAGAACCTGATGATCCCGATACTGATGGCCTTCTTTGCAGCTGGGGGCACGATCTATGGGATGGCGGAGGAAAGTCTTGCATTTTACGCGCTCATCATTCCAGTGATGATCCGCGCAGGTTATGACTCTATGACGGGTGTTGCCGTTATTCTTCTGGGCGCAGGCATCGGTACGCTTGGCTCAACCATCAACCCGTTCGCAACCGTCATCGCTTCCAACGCAGCTGGTGTGCCTTTTACCGACGGCATCGGCCTTCGCTTCCTTATCCTGATTGTTGGTTGGCTAGTCTGTGTGGCTTGGGTAATGCGTTATGCTGCAAAGGTGAAAGCTGATCATACTTCTTCCCTTGTTTCCGAAATGAAGGAAGAAAACGAAAAGCACTTCCTGCAAGGCGTTTCAACGGACGATATTCCCGACTTCACGGCAAAGCACGGCTGGATTATGGCGATCTTCGTCGTCACCTTCGGACTACTGATCTATGGTGTTGCTGTCCTTGGCTGGTGGATGGGCGAAATGGCTGCCCTCTTCCTCGCAGCCTCTATTCTCGTGGGGATCGTTGCCCGACAAGGTGAACACGAGTTCGTCGACAACTTCCTGGATGGTGCGCGTGATCTGCTTGGTGTCGCGCTGATCATCGGGGTTGCCCGCGGTATCGTTGTGGTGATGGATGCTGGTTCAATTACCGATACAATCCTTTACTGGTCCGAGCAGGCGGTCAGTGGTCTCAGCAAAGTAGCCTTTATCAATGTGATGTTCTGGCTGGAGCTGGTGCTGTCGTTCTTCGTGCCCTCATCCTCGGGCCTCGCAGTCCTGTCCATGCCGATTATGGCTCCGCTGGCAGGCTTCTCAAATGTTGGCGCAGAATATGTGGTCACAGCCTTCCAGTCCGCCAGTGGACTGCTGAACCTGTTCAACCCAACCTTTGCCGTTGTGATGGGCGGCCTTGCAATTGGCCGTGTGCCTTATGACAAGTGGCTTCGATTTGCCATTCCGCTCGTGATCATTCTGTTCATTTTGATCTCACTCGCGCTGTCGCTCAGCGTTTAGAGGCGGTTTCTCCAATCTTTGCAGAGGCAAACATGCCTCTGCACCGCACAAATCAAACCTCTGAACCAAACATAGAGACGTTGATCTCTCACAAAACAAGAATTCTGGAACGGAGTCTGCAACATGACTGAATTTGGTGTTCATTCGGAAGTTGGCAAACTGAAAGAAGTATTGGTTTGCCGTCCCGGACTTGCGCATATGCGCCTTACGCCCGGCAACTGTCAGGAGTTGCTATTTGATGATGTTATCTGGGTTCGTGAAGCGCAAAAACACCACTACGATTTCTGCCTCAGAATGGAAGAGCGCGGTGTGAGCGTACTGGAAATGCACAATCTGCTGAAGGAGACGTTGGAGGATCAGGAAGCTCGTAAGTGGGTGCTGGAACGCCGTATCACGCACAACCGCGTTGGGTATGGCATGGCCGAGGATCTGCGAGCCTGGCTTTACGAACAACCCGAGAAATTCCTCGCGGATCATCTGATTGGCGGCATTGCACGGTGTGAGTTGGGTTTCAAACCAACAGGTGTGTTTGGTAGCTATCTGGATGCAAATGATTTCGTCATTCCGCCTCTGCCGAATACACTGTTCACCCGCGATACGACCTGCTGGATCTATAACGGCGTCACGCTTAATCCGATGTTCTGGCAGGCGCGCCAGAACGAGACGCTCCTCACCACTGCAATTTACAAATTCCACCCCCACTTCAAGGGCAAGGTCAACTTCTGGTGGGGTGATCCGGATGAGGACTTCCATGAATCAACCGTGGAAGGCGGCGACGTCATGCCAATCGGCAATGGGGTTGTTTTAATCGGGATGGGTGAACGCACCACACCTCAAGCTGTCGGTCAGGTGGCGCGTGCTCTTTTCCGCAAAAAGGCGGCAACTCGGGTCATTGCCTGCCAGATGCCAAAGAGCCGTGCAGCGATGCACTTGGACACTGTTTTCACCCTTCTTGATCGCGACAAAGCAACAGCGTTCTCAGGCGTTTGTGATGAGATCATCTGCTTCTCGATCCGTCCCGGAGACAAACCGGAAAGCGTCGATTACAGGCAGGATGAAGGACATCTGTTCGATGTCATCGCCAATGCACTTGGTATGCAGAAGCTGCATGTGGTGACCACAGGCGGCAATGCTTATGACCAGGAACGCGAGCAATGGGATGATGGCAACAACGTTGTCTGCATCGAACCTGGTGTCGTGGTTGGGTATCGCCGAAATACCTATACAAACTCAAAACTCCAACGAGCCGGTGTGGAGGTTATCGCCATAGACGGGTCTGAACTGGGCCGTGGTCGCGGTGGTGGACACTGCATGACCTGCCCAACGGTGCGTGAGGCCGTGGAGTTCTAGTCTTTTCAAACTCCGTTGAATTATAAAAACATCCAAGAGATGGAGAGTAAGGAAAAATGGCTTTCAATCTGAAAGGTCGCAGTTACCTTAAGCTCAAAGACTTCAGCCAACGCGAAGTACTTTACATGCTGGATCTGGCCCGTGATCTCAAGCGAGCCAAATACTCTGGAACAGAACGGCAGACACTTGTCGATAAGAACATCTGCCTTATCTTTGAAAAAACCTCTACCCGTACCCGTTGCGCCTTCGAGGTTGCCGCTCACGATCAGGGAGCACATGTCACCTATCTGGATCCATCCGGCTCTCAGATCGGTCACAAAGAATCCATGAAGGATACCGCGCGTGTGCTGGGTCGGATGTTCGATGCCATTGAGTTTCGTGGTTCCGGGCAAAAGGCCGTTGAAACTCTGGCGGAGTATTCCGGCGTCCCGGTCTATAACGGTTTGACTGATGACTGGCATCCAACCCAGATGCTCGCTGATATGTTGACAATGACCGAACACAGCCCCAAGCCACTGCATGAAATTTCATTTGCCTATCTGGGCGATGCTCGCAACAACATGGGCAACTCTTTGCTGATGCTGGGTGCTCTATGTGGCTGTGATGTTCGCATTATTGGCCCGCAAGAGCTGCACCCCGAACCGCATGTGCTGAAAGCAGCCGAACTCAATGCGAAGCGGTATGGCGCGCGCATCACAATTACGGATGACGTTAAAGAAGGCACCGAAGGTGTTGATTTCATCCATACAGATGTCTGGGTCTCAATGGGTGAGCCGCCGGATGTCTGGGAAAGCCGGATCAAATTGTTGCGTGACTACCAGATCAACAAGGCCCTGATTGAAGGCACCGGCAACCCGAACACGTTCTTTATGCATTGTTTGCCAGCCTTCCATAACCGGGAGACCAAGGTGGGTGAAGAGATCTTCCAGAAGTTCGGTATCTCCGAGATGGAAGTGACCGATGATGTCTTTGAATCGGATCGCAACCTGGCGTTTGAGCAAGCTGAAAACCGGCTCCACACTATTAAAGCCATCATGGTTGCGACGATTGGAGGTCGATAATGCGTGTTGTCGTCGCTCTTGGCGGGAATGCCCTTCTCCGGCGTGGAGAGGCAATGACTGCCGAAAACCAACGAAAGAATGCGCGGATCGCCGCAGAAGCGCTGGCGCCACTTTATGATGATGGTCATGAAGTGGTCATCACGCACGGGAATGGCCCTCAGGTCGGCTTGTTGGCTCTGCAAGGTGCTGCTTACGAGCAGGTTGAGGCCTACCCACTGGATGTGTTGGGCGCTGAAACAGTTGGCATGATTGGCTACATGATCGAGCAGGAACTTGGGAACCTCCTGCCCTTTGAAAAGCCATTTGCCACGATCCTCACGCAGGTTGAGGTTGATCCGAACGATCCGGCTTTCAAAGACCCAACAAAGCCCATCGGTCCGCTTTACTCCAAAGAAGAAGCGGAGAGACTTGCTGATGAGAAAGGCTGGTCCATTCGAGAAGATGGAGATAAGTGGCGGCGCGTTGTGCCAAGCCCATTACCCAAACACATCTTTGAGATCCGGCCTATCAAGTGGCTTCTGGACCATGATGTGCTTGTCATCGCAGCAGGTGGGGGCGGCATTCCAACTATGTACAACGAAGAAAAGAAGCTCGTTGGTGTGGAATGTGTGATCGATAAAGACCGGTGTTCAGGCCTTCTTGCCAAAGAGATTGATGCTGACGTCTACATTATGGCAACAGATGCGGATGCCGTCTATCTGGATTGGGGTACACCAAGCCAACGCGCGATCAAATCGGCCTCTCCGGATGCACTAGATGCCTACGGTTTTGCTGCAGGTTCTATGGGACCAAAAGTAGAAGCAGCACAGACTTTTGCACGGCAAACCGGCAAAAAATCCGTCATATGCACGCTCGCTGAAGTGCCTCAAGCAATTTTGGGAGAGAAAGGGACTTCGATTACCACAGCGGCTGGTGACACCACGTTTTACTGAGATGAACGCCCCGAAGCTGAGTGAGCTTTGGGGCGTTCCTGTTTTCAAATGCATTTGATTGTCCTTGGGCTTCATTTTGCCCATCAAAACAACAGGAAAACAAAGGACGAATTGCATATGGCCAAAGTGCCAGCTCCATATTCTCAAAAAATGTCGCTGGCCGGAGCGATCATTCCCGTTGCCTCGCTCGTTATCCTGCTTGCGCTTTCCTACTATCTGTTTGGAGATGAAGCCTCCTCAGGACCAAACCAGATTGCGCTCTTGTTTTGTGCCCTGATCGCCAGCTTTGTGGCTCTGTTTCATGGTTTTCAATTTGATGAACTGAAGGATGCTGTCGTTGATAGCGTGAGCACCGGCCTTCATGCGATCTTCATTTTATTTGCAGTGGGCTCGCTGATCGGCACATGGGCTATGTCCGGCACCATCATGGCGATGGTTTATTATGGATTACAACTTCTTAGCCCAAATTACTTCTACTTCACGACCGTCATCATTTGCGCCTTGGTTTCGGTCAGTATTGGTAGTTCGTGGACCGTTGCAGGAACCATTGGTATCGGGTTGATGGGAATCTCGACAAAGATGGGCCTCGATCCCGCTATCACTGCCGGCGCGATCCTGTCAGGTGCCTATTTCGGGGATAAGTCCTCCCCACTTTCTGATGCAACTAATCTGGCAACTGCGGCGGCAGGATCCAACCTTTATACGCACATCAAAGAAAATCTCTGGACGTCCATACCTGCTCTCATCATTTCGCTAGCCCTCTTCTGGTGGCTCGGAGAACCCGGAGACTTTGTCGCGCAAGGCACGTTGACCAGTATTGAGCAGCACTACGACATTACCTTGCTCAATTTCCTTCCACTCCTGCTGGTTTTGGGACTGGCAATGATCCGCTATCCTCCGTTTACAACTATCTTTATTGGCGCGCTGGCGGGGGGGCTTTTTGCAATCATTATGGATCCAGACAAAGTGATTGGTCTTGCCGCATCTCCGGCATTGCCCTACTCGCTTGAGGTGATCAAAGGCGTCTGGATCGCGATGTCCAACGGCTATGTGAGCGTCACAGGAGACCCTTCCATTGATGCTCTTTTAAGCCGTGGTGGCATGGGCAATATGCTGACGACCATCTGGCTGATCATGACTGCTTTAGCGTTTGGTGGCGTGGTTGAGAAAGCTGGTATTCTGGATCGGATTATTGGCCCTATCCTGCACGCAGCCAAGACCACTGGTGCGCTGGTATTGTCACTGGTTTCAACTGCAATCGCGACTAACATTCTGGCTGCAGACCAGTACATTGCAATTGTTATTCCGGGTCGGATGTATCGCAAATCTTTCCGCCAACGCCGTTTGCGGCCTGAGGTTCTGTCCCGTGCGGTTGGGGATAGCGCAACAGTGACCTCCGCTCTCATTCCATGGAACAGCTGTGGCGCTTATATGGCGGCTACACTTGGTGTTCCAACGCTGGCATTTGCTGGATTTGCCTTCTTCAACATCGTCAGCCCCCTCCTGACAATTCTGTTTGCTGTGATGGGATGGAGAATGTTGACGATGACAGATCACAAGCCTGAGCGTATTGTGCTGCCGGATGATGAGCAAGAAGCCTGATTAGTGAGAAATGCAGCACCGCCATGGAGAATTTTAGCTGGCACCAGATGCAAGAAGACGACCTGCACGAGATCGACCAGATCATGCAGCAGACCTATCCGCATTTGCCGGAGGATATCGACTGTGTTCGGGAACGTGTGCGACTGTTTCCTCATGGCTGTCAGGTGCTGCGACAAAACGATAGAGACACCATCCTCGGCTACATCATCTCTCATCCATGGGAAAATCGCAGTATCCCGCCGCTTTCAAGCTTACTGGGCTCCCTGCCCTTTAAGGCCGAAGTCTATTACATTCACGACATAGCCCTGCTGTCGGAGGCACAAGGCATTGGTGCAGCCCGAGCTGTTCTTGAGCAGTTGAGCCAGGTCGCCCGCAGTCTTTACATCAACACGTTTGCGCTGGTTGCTCTGGACACCGCCAATGAGTTCTGGCTGGCACGTGGCTTTCGAGCAGTGCACGAACAACTGCTCAAGGATAAACTCAGAGCATATGGAGCGAACGCACACTACATGCAGCGTGGTGTCGACTAGAACGGCCTGTCTTTGACCTGCTCCATACAAACGAATGTCGATGTCTGCGCTACATAAGGCATTTCAGAGAGTTTTTCTCCCAGTACGCGGCGATAACTTCCGATATCCTTGGTTCGCACTTTCAGCAGGTAATCAAATCCGCTTGCAATCATGTGGCATTCTTCGATCTCTGGGATTTCCCGCGCAGCTGCGTTGAAAGCTTCCAGTGAGCGTGAGCGCGTGTCGTTAAGTTTGACCTGTACAAACGCGATATGACCAGCACCTAACTTGGTGTGATCGACTTCTGCCCGATAGCCAAGAATGTATCCCGCATCCTCCAGCTTCTTCATGCGAATTTGGCAAGGCGTTTTAGAGAGGCCTACCTTTTTCGCAAGGTCAGTGACAGTGATGCGCCCGCATTTTTGCAGTTCTTCTACAATCTTACGATCAAAATCGTCCAATTTCTCCATGATATGCCATTTTATTATTCATAACGACCATTTCGACTGAATATCAAAGTCGAATAGTCTTTACCATCAAAAAATACAGGAAACATCCCTATGGGTATTTTGCTAATGTCAGTTCAACAATAGGTATTTAACAGTAGGGAGCACGGCATGGGATCAGAGGCTACGCCGGAGATCATCCGCAACAAAATCAGAGATAACTACCTTCCTGACGAAAATCAGGTGGTTCAGGAGCTCATTTCATCCCTGCAAATGGATGAGGCGGCGCGTAAGCGGGCATCTGATAAAGCGGCAGATTTGATCTCAGATTTGCGGGCGAACACCTCTCCAACAATCATGGAGAGTTTTCTCGGCGAATACGGCCTCTCAACTCAGGAAGGCATTGCGCTGATGTGCCTTGCGGAAGCTTTGCTTCGCGTGCCTGATGCCCAGACAATTGATGCGTTGATTGCGGATAAGATTACTCCAAGTGCCTGGGGAGAGCACCTGGGTCAGTCTTCTTCCACACTGATCAACGCGTCCACATGGGCGCTGCTGCTGACTGGTAAAGTTCTGGCGCAAGATGATCAGGGGCTCGTTGGCACCATTCGCGGTGTTGTGAAGCGCCTTGGTGAGCCTGTGGTTCGTACTGCTGTTGCGCAGGCAATGAAAGAATTGGGTCGCCAGTTCGTTCTTGGCCGTACCATCCGCGAAGCCATGCGTAATGCGCGTGCGGAAGAAGGCAACGGCTTCACCTACTCCTACGACATGCTTGGCGAAGCTGCTCGGACCGAGGCTGATGCAAAGCGCTATCATCTGTCCTACTCCAAAGCGATTACCGCGCTTTCCAGCAATTGCACGAAAGCAAGCATTCGCGAAAATCCAGGCATTTCAGTCAAGCTTTCGGCTCTGCACCCACGCTATGAGTTTGCCAAGCGCGAACGTGTCATGAAAGAGCTGGTTCCTCGCACTCTTTCCCTTATCATGCTGGCGAAGTCCTCCAATATGGGCTTCAACATTGATGCAGAAGAAGCGGATCGCCTCGACATTTCCCTTGATGTGATTGAAGCGTTGCTGGCGGATCCTGCAACTGAGGGCTGGGACGGTTTCGGTATTGTTGTACAGGCGTTTGGACCACGTGCAACTCACGTGATCGACTGGCTTTATGCGGTTGCTGAGAAGTATGATCGCAAGATCATGGTGCGTCTGGTGAAAGGTGCTTACTGGGACAGCGAGATCAAGCGTGCGCAGACCCTCGGTATTGATGGCTATCCGGTCTTCACCCGTAAGGTATCCACTGACATCTCCTACACTGCTTGTGCTGAAAAACTGCTGGGTATGACGGATCGCATCTATCCGCAGTTTGCAACTCACAATGCGCACAGTGTTGCAACCATTCTGGAACTGGGGAAAAATCTTCCGCTAAGCTCTTACGAGTTCCAACGCCTGCATGGCATGGGCGAAGCGCTTCACGAGCGCACCATGAAGAAACACGGCTCCAACTGCCGCATCTACGCTCCGGTTGGTGCACACAAAGACCTGCTGGCTTATCTGGTTCGCCGCCTCTTGGAAAATGGTGCGAACAGCTCTTTCGTGCACCAGATCCGTGATGAAAACGTGACACCAGAGGCGATTGCACAGGATCCGCTTGTTCATATCGAAAAGTATGGCGAGCATGTTGCCAACTCCAAGATCCCTCTCCCACCAGCGCTTTACGGTGCGGGACGTAAAAACGCAAAGGGCTGGGACCTGAGTGATACACGCCAGGAAGCTGAGTATGTTGAGAACCTGAAGTCCTTCTCAGCAACCAAGTGGAACGGCCATCCTGTCATTGCAGCTTCCGTCAAGAACGCTGAAGCGGTGAGCGTGAAAAACCCTGCAGACCTGCGGGATGTTGTTGGCAGCGTAGCGACCGCGACGCCGGAGCAGATTGAAGCGGCTTTGACTACCGCACATAATGGCTGCCCTGAATGGGCAGACAAGAGTGCGGAAGACCGCGCTGTCATCCTTCGCAAAGCGGCAGACTTGTTTGAAGAGAATGCTCCTGAGATCTTTGCTCTGCTCACCCGTGAAGCTGGCAAGACCTACATGGATGCCATCAACGAACTGCGTGAAGCGGTTGACTTTGCACGCTACTACGCGAACGAAGCGATCCGTCTTGATGAGCGTGATGGTAAAGGCGGCCTTCGTGGTCCAATCACCTGTATCTCTCCCTGGAACTTCCCGCTTGCGATTTTCTCGGGGCAGATTTTTGCCGCTCTGGCAGCTGGCAACCCAGTGCTTGCCAAGCCTGCGCCACAGACACCACTGATCGCAACATTTGCTGTTGGCCTGATGCACAAGGCTGGCATTCCTGTCGAGACTCTGCAGTTGCTGCCGGGTGCTGGCGAAGTTGGCGCAGCACTGACATCTGACAGCCGTGTGGCTGGTGTTTGCTTTACCGGATCTACCGGAACTGCGCAGCACATCAACCGTGCTATGGCAAAAGCGCTTGCTCCATCTGCACCGCTGATCGCGGAAACAGGTGGGCTTAACGCTATGATCGTGGATTCCACGGCTCTGCCTGAGCAGGCTGTTCGTGATGTGATTGCTTCCAGTTTCCAAAGTGCGGGTCAGCGTTGTTCTGCACTGCGCATGCTTTATGTTCAGGAAGATATCTTTGAAGATTTCAAAGCGATGCTTCTAGGTGCCATGAGTGAGTTGGAACTGGGTGATCCATCAGCCCTGTCAACGGATGTTGGTCCGGTGATTGATGCATCTGCGCAGAAGAAGATTGCTGCACATTGTGAGAAGTGGGCTGAAAAAGGTCGCGTTATCAAACAGATGAAGGCACCAACCAAAGGTCACTTCATTGCTCCGACACTGATCAAACTGGACGGTATCGAAGAGCTGGACGAAGAAATTTTTGGTCCTGTTCTGCACATTGCAACCTTCAAGGCAGAAGAGATCGACCAGACGATTGACGCGATCAATACAAAAGAGTTCGGTCTGACATTTGGTCTGCATACCCGTGTAGATAGCCGTGTTCAGCACATTGTAGAGCGCGTGAAGGTGGGCAACCTTTATGTGAACCGAAACCAGATTGGCGCGATTGTTGGATCTCAGCCGTTTGGTGGTGAAGGTCTGTCTGGTACCGGCCCGAAAGCAGGTGGTCCTCACTATGTGGCTCGTTTCCGTCTTGCAGACACGTCAGCGGCGACCAGTGTGGAGCTGAGCAAAACCGTCTCCGCCGAGGATATCTTTAAAGCGCGAGGGGCATTACGCACCAGCACGTGGGAAGGTAATTTTGGTCGCTTCACCGAGCTGGCAACCCTGTTTGAGAAGGAAACAGGTCTGCTGAACCGTGTTGCGGCTGATCACGCACGCAACATGCCTGGGCCAACCGGTGAATCCAACCGCCTTTATGCTGCGCCACGTGGCACCGTGCTTTGCCTGGGCCCGGATACAGAAAGCCTGAAGCATCAGGTGGTTCTGGCTTTGGCAGCTGGCAACGGGGTGATTGCTGTTGGACAAGACGCTGAGAAGCTGGCTGTGAAGCTGCGCACTCTTTCCGCTCCAATCGTCGCATTGGAAGGCAATCTGGCCGTTGGTGCTCTGAAAGAACTTCATGGGGTTGATGCCATTGCAGCGAACCACAGCGAGCAAGAGCTGAAAGAAATGAAAGCTGAGCTTGCCGAACGTGAGGGGGCTTTGATGCAGCTGATTATGGAGCGTAACCAGCCTGAGCGTTATCAGCTGGAACGTCACCTCTGCATTGACACAACAGCGTCTGGTGGCAACGCGAGCCTGCTGGCTGCGACAGAAGGCTAAGCTGTTCTTAAACAACAAAAAAGCCGCCTCAAACTGAGGCGGCTTTTTTCGTTTTGAACCACTATCAATGACTATGACGCGGCAGGCCTTTTTGCGCGATGCGCTGGTATTTGACTGCTGGCTTCAGCACCATGCCTTCATCAAACTGATCTACGATACCCCGCTGGATTTCCTGCCATGGCGTTTGATGCTCAGGGAATTCATAGCCACCACTTTCAGCTAGCTCCTGCTTTCGCTTCGCCAGCTCCTCCTCAGAGATCAGCACATTCGCGTCCCCCTTGTTCAGATCAAGGCGAACGATATCTCCGTTACGCAACAGAGCTAGGCCACCCATGACGGCGGCTTCCGGGGATGCGTTGAGGATAGAGGGAGAGCCGGAGGTGCCTGACTGGCGACCATCACCGATACACGGCAGTGCATCAATGCCTTGCTTCAAGAGTTCATCCGGCGGCTGCATGTTCACAACCTCAGCACCGCCCGGATAGCCGATCGGGCCAGTTCCGCGAATGACGAGGATTGTGTTGGCGTCAATGCCAAGAGCCTCGTTGTTGATGTTGTGGTGGTACTCTTCAGGACCATCAAACACCACAACTTTACCCTCAAAAGCATCCAGGTCATCTGGATTAGACAGATAACGCTCTCTGAAATCCTTTGAAATCACAGAGGTTTTCATGATTGCGGATTTGAAGAGGTTGCCTTTGAGGTTGAGGAACCCGGCGTCTTTCATCATCGGCTTATCATAGGGGTAGATCACGTCGTAGTCAGCGACTGTGCTCTCTCCATAGATTTCACCTGTGGTCTTTCCTGAAACAGTGACAGCATCTTTATGGATGTGGTCGTGTTTCATCAGCTCTGAGAAGATGCCCGGTATACCGCCTGCACGATGGAACTCTTCTGAAAGGTAAGCCCCAGCCGGTTGAACGTTGGCAAGCAGTGGGATTTTATGGCCTAGGTTCTGCCAATCATCGTTGTGCAGCTCAACGCCGATATGTCGTGCGATAGCGTTGATATGTATTGGCGCATTGGTTGAACCGCCGATGGCCGAGTTCACTGCAATTGCGTTTTCAAACGCCTTGCGGGTGAGGACGTCTGACGGCTTTTGATCGTCATGCACCATCTGCACGATCCGCTTACCGGTCTCATAGGAGATCTGACCGCGTTCGCGATATGGCGCGGGGATAGATGCGCAACCGGGCAGACTCATGCCCAGAGCTTCCGCCAGCGAATTCATGGTAGACGCCGTACCCATGGTGTTGCAGTAACCAACGGATGGCGCAGAATCTGCGGCCATTTCCATGAACTCTTTGTAGTCGATCTCTCCGGTCGCCAACATCTTGCGGGCTTTCCAGATAACCGTGCCGGAACCAACACGCTCCCCCTTGTGATACCCATTGAGCATTGGTCCAACGGTCAGGCAGATGGCAGGAATGTTGACGGTTGCGGCGGCCATGAGCAGCGCTGGCGTGGTCTTGTCACAGCCGATGGTCAGCACAACACCATCGAGCGGATAACCGTAGAGCGTTTCGACAAGCCCGAGATAGGCAAGGTTGCGATCAAGCGCTGCAGTCGGGCGTTTGCCGGTTTCCTGAATAGGATGAACAGGAAACTCGAAGCAGATGCCGCCCATTTCGCGGATACCTTCGCGCACGCGCTCTGCCAGCACCAGATGGTGGCGGTTGCACGGGGATAAATCGGACCCCGTCTGGGCAATACCGATAATCGGTCTGCCTGACTGAAGCTCTTCACGCGTAATGCCGTAATTCAGGTAGCGCTCCAGATACAGTGCGGTCATGCCCGGATCGTCTGGCGAGTCAAACCACTCTTGTGAGCGGAGTTTTGTTTTTGGAGCTTCAGTCATAGCTCTTCAGTTCCTTCCCGAACCAGAGCAACCCCTGCTGGAGGCAGCTCCAATCCATCCAATTCTGCTGCATCAGCAAGACGCAGCGCTTTCAAATTCATCTTATTTTTCGAATAGTTATAGTAGAAGGTGCCAACAGATGTTTTGCTTCTTCTCAATCCGCTCGGCAATTCCACCTTATCAATTTTTGCAGGCTTGAAGACCTCGTCCAAAATGGCGCCCATGAGTGTTGGGTCGGCCCAGGCGGAGACGTAGTAGATGTTGTTTTCGCCCATGAAGATCGGTTGGCCGCTCTCGTCTTCGAACAGGATTGGCAAGCTGGTGGTGACCTCTTCTTGCCAGACGTAGGCTTTGCCGCGTTCCTGATCTGCCAGATCTGAGACTGGTGTCGCGAACTTTATCGGGCTGGTGCTGACGCGCAGAACCTCAACGCCTTCAAAGGGTTCAGGAAGATGTAGGGTCTTTTGAGAGATCTGGTAGTTCTTGTCTTTTTGCGCAAGACGGGGACCACCGAGGACGACACCGCCAAACTCGATATAGGCTTTGAGGTTTTCTGAGAGTTCCTCGCTCATTGCATAAAGAGCGGGGACAATGACCAGCTTGTAGGGGGATAAGTCCTGAGAGGCTGGTCTAATGACTTCTACATCGACGCCCTTTTGTCTCAGCGCACGGTAGTAGGAAAGGACGAGACGGAAGTAGCTAAAGTCTTGACCCTGCTGCTGAGTTTCGTGTGCCCAGTGGCTTTCGTAGTCAACAATGAGTGCAACAGGAGCTTCTGACGGGGTGAAGGCGCCCAGCTCCTCAATTTCGCGGGCAACCTGAGCGGCTTCGACATACGCCTGCGCAGGCTTATTATCGGTCTGCTTGAGCCCTGCATGCATTTGCTCCTGTGCGAATGGGGCCTGTCGCCAGCGGAAATAGCTTGTGGTTTCAGCACCATGAGCGAAAGCTTCCCAGCTCCACAGGCGCACCATTCCTTTCAGTGGGATCGGGTTATACGGCGCCCAATTCACGGGGCCGGGTTGCAGCTCCATGATCCAGAGGCGGCCATGACCCGCTTGTCTGTAAAGGTCGTGGTGGAAGGCCTGAAAATCGGGATCACCTTGCTGGAAGTAGTCTTCCCAGTAGCCATCCGGTGTGCCCAGCGGGTTCTCCATCTGATATTGGCTATGGAACCCAAGGGGATAGCAATCCCAGCTGGAGATATCGAGCTGGTCTCCGACTTTGTAGTGGTCGAAGGAAAACGTGTTACCCATGAAATTATGGAGGATTGCGCGACCCGGAGAGAGCTTGCGCAGGATATCGACTTGCTCACCATTGAACTCAGCAACTTGATCTGATGAAAACCTTTTGAAATCAAGCCTATGAGACGGGTTACTCTCTGTCACCGTCAGGTTTGGTAGGTCGACCTGCTCAAAGCTGTTGTATTCCATTGACCAGAACACATTGCCCCAAGTCTCATTCAAGGCTTTGATATTGCCGTACTTTTGCGCCAGCCAGAGTTGGAAGGCCTTGTGGGCGGAGCCAGACCAAGAGCGGACTGTCTCATGACAGCCGTACTCATTATCGGTTTGCCAAGCTGCGACGGAGGGGTGATTACCATATCGCTCAGCGAGGATTTCTGTGATCCGGCGGGATTCCCAGCGGTAACCTTCGTGGGAGAAGCAGTAGTGGCGGCGGCTGCCGAATTTTCGGAGGTGGCCGTTCTCGTCAACGGCGAGCATGTCCGGGTGTTTATCCACCATCCAGCGCGGCGGGGTGGCGGTTGGGGTGCACATCACGATCTTGAGACCCGCACTTGCGAGAGTCTCAATTGCGCTGTCCAGCCAATCCCATGAGAAACGCCCAGGTTCAGGCTCAATGCGCGACCAGGCAAACTCAGCGATGCGCACATAGGTAATGCCCAGCTCGGCCATTTCTTTGGCGTCTTGCTGCCATAAGTCCTCTGACCAATGTTCTGGGTAGTAACAGATACCTAAGTGTTTCTTATCGCTCATGAGATCACATTTGTAGTTCAGGGTCCGGCAGACCTGGAGTATCAATAGGGACTGCAAAAACCGATCCAGCGAGAGGCTCTTTCGCCAATTGCTCCTCACTCAGGTTTTCGCGAGCCGTGGTAATGAACAGCGTTTTGTAGTCGGCCCCACCAAACGCAGGACAAGATGCCTGACTTGCGTCAATCTCAATAATGCGATCCACCATTCCATCAGGTTTATAGCGAACGACTCTGTATCCGCCCCATTGAGCGTTCCAGAGATATCCCTCAGCATCAACCACGGAACCGTCGGGGCCAAATCCTGTCCCGGAGATATCAGCAAATATCTCCGCGGGCCCTTCTGGCAGGCCAGTTTGCGCATTTAGTGACCATTTGATGATCTGAGATGTCACCGTGTCTGAAAAGTACGCAGTGTCCCCATCTGGCGAGAAACAAAGGGAATTCGGGATTGTGATGTCCCCAGCAACCTTCACTAATTCCCCTTTGAAAAAACGATAAAGGCTACCTGCGCCTTTTTCTGCCTTGTGGCCCATGGAGGAAATCCAGAACCCGCCGGTACGGTCGGTGCGGGCGTCGTTGGAGCGGGTGACGGGGTTTTGGTCCTCTACAGGGAGGATAAGGTTGCGACTGTGCATTCCCGGAGACCAGCGATACAGACCTGTTGCAGAGGATAACATGAAGTCATCGCTGCTTGGGATCTGCGCAAAGGCGGAGACCGGCTCATCGAACTTCCATGTTTCAATAGGACCGGTTATGCCCTTTTTCAGCACCAGATGGTTGTTGATGTCCACCCAAAACAGCGCGTCATGGCGGGCGCTCCAAAGAGGGCCCTCCCCTAAGCTGCATTCTGTTTTGGCGAAAACATATGGCTCACTCATGCACTCTCTCCGAGTTTGAGCGCATCGTATGCTGCAACCATTTCTTTTGCGTTTTCAGAAACCTGCGCTGCCGTAAAGCCCGGCTTGTATAGATTGCTTGCCATGCCGAAGCCCTGACAGCCTGCTTCCACATATTGCGCAAATTCCGCAGGGCCGACACCGCCAACGGCGTAGACCAGAGTTTCTTTTGGCAGAACTGCACGCACTGCCTGAATGCCTTTTACTCCCACCTGAAAGGCCGGGAAGATCTTGAGCGCGTCTGCGCCTGCTTTCAGCGCTGCAAAGCATTCCGTCGGGGTGAGAACGCCCGGATAAGATGCCATGCCTTCCGCTTTGGTGGTGCGGATAACGTCTTCATCGTAGTTGGGAGAGACAATGAAGGTTCCGCCTGCTGCGCGGACTTGTTTGACTTGCTCCGCGGTGAGAACTGTCCCCGCGCCGATAGCGGATAACTTGCCGAACTTTTCTTGCGCCATCCTGATAGATTTGAGAGCGTCCGGTGAGTTGAGTGGCACTTCGATCTGTGAAAACCCTGCTTCTATAAGCACTTCCACAATATCCAGAATTTCGGTTGGCTTTACTCCACGGAGGATAGCCATGAGGTTGCGCTCTGGTGTTTGTTTAACTGTTGTCATTGAGTGCCCCTTGTCTGACGGCGGATAGTCCAGTGAGTGCGGCTTTGTCTGCATCATGCACGATCGGTGTTAAGCCGAGATGTTGCAGGGCCAGCGCGTAATTTTGTGCAAGCGTGTTGCCCCCAACGAGGTGGACTTGCTTGGGTGGGTTGTCCCCGCACTTTGCGAGCATGTCGAGAAGCTCTGTTCCGATAACAAGTGCGGAAAGTTTGGAAGCGCCTGCCTGTGTGCTGGTGTCGTTGAGCAGTTGTCCGGCGCGCAGACCAAACAGGTTGCCGAGCAGTGTAGCTTCCTGATTTTTCAGCTGATCCAGCGTGGTGAGGAAAACATCTTTGTCCAGCTCTGCCTGCGTATCCAGCGAATGGCGGAGGATGGATTGTTTGGCGATGAGCGCGAATAACTCTCCACTCAGGAAGGTGGAGGTTCGCGTTACTGTCCCCTCTTCCATCTCTACCCATTTGCTGTGGGTGCCAGGCAGGCAGAAAACGCCGGATTTGTCGGATAACTCATCCAGAATGCCGAGCAGGAGTGTCTCTTCTCCGCGCATAACATCCGGATGCTGCTCTGATTTTTGGCAGAGACCGGGCACTATGAACGGTTGGATACGGGCATTACTTGTTTTGGGTGCAACCAGATGATGGTGCAGTTCTGTCAGTTTGGTTGGCACAGGCACATATTCCGCCTCTTGCCAGCCCTGACGGCTGCCAGCCATGCCGCAAATGAACACTTGCGTTGGTTTTGCGTTGCTATGTAACCAGTCTCCGACCAGGCCCAGTAAAACACCCTCAAATTCAGAAGGTTGCAGTGTTCCTGCACCTTGCGTTGATTTTGCGTTGCTTTGCGTTACACCGTTTTCGTCAATCAGCCATGCACGAAGACTGGAGGTCCCCCAATCAACGGCGACCCAGCTGCTTGCAGTTGTGATCTGACGGAGGTCGTTATCTGGCGATGCCATATGGTTCACTTATGCCCCCTGTTCCCTTTTATGTTTATTATTAGCTTCAGGCACATTTTCAGGCGCCTTTGGCATTGATGGATTTTTGGAAGCAGGATTGCTTGGGACATTCCTGCTTCCGGTATTCTGTCAGCCCTTGGTCGCCCCCAGCGTTAGCCCTGCAATGAAGTGCTTTTGCATGAGGAAGAACATGATGACCGGCGGCATGGCTGCAACGACAGACCCAGCTGATACCAGATGCCATTGTGCAACCCACTGGCCATTGAGCGAAATGATGCCGCCTGTGACTGGCATGGCGTGCGTGCCCTGCACCAGAACGGTCGCCCAGAAGAAGTCATTCCAGATGAAGGTGAAGATGAGCACCGACAAAGCCGCGATGGCAGGCCGCATGAGGGGCAGCACCACGAACCAGAAGATGCGCAGTTCCGAGACGCCTTCCACGCGGGCGGCTTCGATCAGTTCACTCGGCAGTGCCTTGATGAAGTTGCGCATAAACAGCGTACAAAAGCCCGTCTGGAAGGCCACGTGAAAGAGCACCAGACCTGTCACCGTGTCGTATAGGCCCATCTTCAGCGTGAGATCACGAACCGGCACCATGAGGATCTGAAAGGGTACGAAGTTGCCAGCCACGAACATGAAGAACAGCCAGAGGTTGGTTTTGAACTTGTAGGTCGCCAGCGCGTATCCGGTCAGGCATGACAGGGCGATGGCACCAATCACGGTTGGGATGGTGACCTTGAACGAGTTCATGATGAACAGGCCCATGGGCGTGTTTTGGAAAACGGTCAGGTAGTTACCCAGCTCAAACGAGGACGGCACACCGAAGTAGTTGCCCATGGCAAGATCTGAGCCCGGGCGGATGGAGGTGACCATCACCCCGATCAGCGGTAAGAGCCAGACCACTAAGGAGATTGGCAGTGCAACCTTGTAAGCAACACGGGTTGGTGCGGATGCATTTGCGACGGGAGTTGGAAACATCTTAGTAGCCCTCCCTTTCATCTTTCAGCATACGCACGATAAACAGCGTGATGAACACCATCATGATGGCGAAGAGCACAACTGCGATGGACGCACCGTAGCCCATGCGGAAGCCGTATTCAGACAGTGCTTGCTCGTACATGTAATAGGAGAGCACGCGGCTGGAACCGTACGGGCCGCCGCTGGTCATGATGGAGACCAGATCAAACGAGCGCAGGGCGCCGATGATTGTGACGACAACTGCAATGAAGGTGGCCGGACGTAGCTGCGGGATGATGATATACCAAAGCATCTTCCAGCCTTTGGCCCCATCCAGTCGTGCCGCTTCAATCTGGTCTGGTGAGACGTTGTTGAGGCCCGTCAGGTACAGGATCATGCAGTATGCGATCTGCGGCCAAAGGCCGGCGACGATGATGCCGTAGGTGACAAAGCGTTCATCAGCAAGGATGGCAATGCCTTCTATGCCCACAAACTCCAGCAGTTTGGTGAACAAACCGAAGTTGGGTGCATAAAACCACGAGAAGATGAGGCCGACGACAATCTGACTGATGACAAACGGGAAGAAAAACAGAGATTTATAAATACGAATACCAGTCACAGTCTGATTGAGAAAAATCGCAATCAGCAGCCCGGCAGGTACCGCCAGCATGTACAGCACGAGCCACAACACGTTGTTGTACAGCGCGGTGTAAAATGCCTCGTCATCTATAAGCTCAATATAGTTTGCAATGCCGATGAATGTTTTGACGCCGATGCCATCCCACTCATACAAACTGATCCAGAGTGACTGGCCGATTGGCGCGATCACATAGACCAAAAACATCACAACACCCGGCGCTAAAAACAGCCAGGGTGCAAGTTTGCGCTGGTTGGCAATCCACTTTGAAGATCTGGTTTTGCTGGCGCCTGATGTGGCAGGTCCTCCAGAAAACTTTGGTGAGTTTCCGGAAGATACAGGAGCCAAGGCCTGCTCGCTCATCTATGTCCTCCTGCAGAAGATCATGCTTCTGCGCTATTCATTCCTAGAGCATAGGGCGGCGAAATCTTCCGCCACCCTACTTAAGAATTCCGCTTATCTACTACTTGTAGACGCGGGTCCGGATCTTCTCGAGACGGTCCAGAATGGCGTCAGCACGCTCTGGCTTCACCATGAATTCCTGGAAGCCTTCCATGCCAGCTTTTGCCATTGCTGCCGGAGCATCACGGTCGTAGAACTGCGCCAGCGCGTACGCATTGGAGAGCATGTCGAAGCCCTGTTGCAGGATGCGCTCTTCAGGACGCTCTGCACCGGAGTTTACTGGCAGCTGACCGAGTGTGACGTTTGTTGCTGTCTGCACATCTGCACGTGCCATGTAAGCAAGGAACTTCTTCGCATCTTCCTTGTTTTTGGCGTTTGCCGGAATGTGAATGGTGTCAGTTGGAGCATCTTCAGCCATTGGAATGCCTGGTGTGATTTCCGGGAACTGCATGAAGCCGATCTGCTCTTCCTTCAGGCCCCCGTTTTTGAACACGTCAACTGCGAAGTTGCCCATCAGGTACATTGCTGCTTTGCCCTGCACGAGTGCTGGTACAGCTTCCTGCCAGTCCAAAGCCGCATGGTTTGCGTTGTAGTAGCCTGGCTTAACCAGTTCTGCCCACTTGTCGAAAGTCGCTTTCACACGCGGGTCGGTGTAAGGCACCTTGCCTGCGGTGAGGTCCATGTGGAACTCGTAGCCGTTGACACGCAGGTTCATGTAATCAAACCAGCCGCCTGTTGGCCAAAGTGCTTTTGTGCCGATTGTGAACGGGTCAATGCCAGCTGCTTTGAGCTTTGCGGACGCTGCAACCAGCTCGTCCCAGCTGGTTGGAACAGCAATGCCCTTCTCTTCAAAGATATCTTTGCGGTAGTAGATGCCCCACTGGTAGTAGGTGTAGGGCACACCCCATTTTTTGCCATCAATGGTCATGGATGCGGCGGCTGATTTCAGCTGCTCGTTAAGGCCATTTTCTTCCCAGACATCCGAGACGTCTTCAAACAGGCCAGCATTGACGAATGGTGCCATGCGGTTGCCTGCGTACCATGTTGCCAGATCTGGCGCGTCTGCTGTGAGGAAGTTGCGGATGGAGGTTTTATAGCCCTCCTTATGCATCGTGTTGACGATGACGTTCACGTCCGGGTTCTCCTTGGAGAAGCCTGCAACGATGTCTTCAAATGCTTTCTTTGGAGCAGGATCAGTCTGATCAAGATTGATAACCAAATCACCTGCTGCATACGCTGAACTTGTAATCATAAATGCCGCTGCGAACCCGCCCGCAGCTGTTTTGCAAAAATTAAACACCCTAAACCTCCCAGTTAAAGCAATCAAAAAAGTTCCATTCAATGAAACTTTGTTTTGACCATTGAAATTGTCGCGTGGTAATGCATAATTGTCAACCGAAGGAACTAAGAAGGGATCTGTATGAAAATTGCAGATTTCCGGAACGGGTAAGGAAACAGCAGGAAATGGGCGCACAAACCCTGAGTATCCCTGAGGAAACTGAGCAAGACCTCACGAGCCCCATCTCTAAGGCACTGGTGGTGCTGGACGCAGTTGCGCTTGCGGAATCACCCCCACGGTTTGTGGAGCTTTTGAATGCTTTGCCGCTGAGCCGGGCCACGTTGCACCGTCAATTGCGGCAATTGGTGAAGGAAGGCATGCTGGTGCATGATGAGGTGCATCAGACTTACTCCATTGGCATGCGCGTGCTGCGACTGGCCCATTCTGCCTGGAGCCGAGCAAGCCTTGCCAGTGTGGCGCGGGATACGCTGGACACGCTGAGCACGCAAATTCCGGAGACCATCCATCTGGCTGTGCTGGACAACAATCAGGTGCTTTACGTGGACAAGCGATTGCCGCCGCGCAGCGTTTCCATGTTCTCCAGCCCCGGCAAGATTGGTCCGGCCTACTGCACTGGCGTGGGCAAAGCGATGCTTTCTGCGCTTCCTGAGGCGCGGCTTGTTGAGGCGATCAAGGCGCAATCATTCCAGCGCCATACCGATAAGACGCTGGTGAACGAGACAATGCTGTGTGATGAGCTGGCTCGTATCCGTGAGCGCGGGCATGCTTATGATGATGAGGAGCATGAAGGCACTATCATTTGTGTGGCCTTGCCGATCCTGAACAAGCGCGGGGAGCCGATTGGTGCACTTTCAGTGACCAGCACGACCTATGTGACCTCACTCGACACCATGGTCGAAACCTATTTGCCAGCCATGAAGGCGGCGACCATTGAGATTTCAGCAAACGCTCAGATTGCACTGGGTGTTTGATTTCGTTTTTGACTTGCGGTGCTTGGGGAGGCCCTTGCTCAGATATTGAAGATACTTTTCGGGAGGGGAACAGATGACCGCAGTTGTGTTGCGCGATCTAAAGAAGAGTTATGGCGACACGCAGGTGATCCACGGTGTGGACCTCGACATTGAGGAGGGCGAGTTTGTTGTTTTCGTTGGCCCCTCTGGCTGCGGAAAATCCACCTTGTTGCGGACCATCGCCGGATTGGAGACCAGCAACAGTGGAACCATCCATATTGCGGATGAGGATGTGACGGACATCGATCCCTCCCAGCGCGGCATTGCCATGGTGTTCCAGAGCTACGCGCTCTACCCGCACATGACAGTTGCGGAGAACATGGGCTTTGGCCTGAAGATGACCGGTCATCCCAAAGCCGAGATCAAGCGGCAGGTGGATGAAGCAGCGCGTATTTTAAAGCTGGAAGAGTATCTGGACCGTCACCCGAAAGCGCTTTCCGGCGGCCAACGGCAGCGCGTGGCGATTGGCCGGGCGATTGTCCGCAATCCGAAGGTCTTCCTGTTTGACGAACCGCTTTCCAACCTTGATGCAGAGCTTCGCGTGCAAATGCGCATTGAGCTTGCCAAACTGCACAAGGACGTGGCAGCCACGATGATCTACGTGACCCACGATCAAGTGGAGGCCATGACACTGGCTGACAAGATTGTGGTGCTGGAAGGTGGTTACATCCGGCAGGTAGGCAAGCCGTTGGAGCTTTACGATAACCCCGCAAACCAGTTCGTGGCAGGCTTTATCGGTTCTCCCAAGATGAACTTCCTGAGTGGTAAGGCTGTACGCTCAACCGATGCCGGACTAGAGATCTCCGTATCCGGTTTTGACGGGCAGACGCTGGTCGTGCCGGGGATCACCTCCTCCGTGGTGGAGGGCGCAATGGTGAGCGTTGGCATTCGCCCGGAACACTTTGTGGTCGGCTCAGGTGAAGGCGGCGTTGGCGCCGATGTGAGCGTGTCACTGGTCGAGAACCTTGGCGAAACCAGCTACGCCTATTGCACCTTGCCCGGAGGCGTTCAGGTCATTGCAGAAAGCCGCGGCAACCGCCTTGAGCAAAACAGCAACACCCTGCACCTGACCCTGCCCGCCTCACGAGCATTGCTGTTCAAGCCCGATGGCGAGCGGTTGCGTTGAGGGACATGATGTGCGTTGACCTGCGGTTGCCAGCCAGCATGATTTGCCTTCACTTGTGAAACTCGGTCGAAGCGGATTTTCACTGTAAGTATGAGAATTCAGGTAAACTAAATGAAGTTGTTCGCATCAAAGGATAACAACGGAACTTTTGGTGGTTATGCTATCAAAGGGAAAGGTAGTTTAATACAAAACAGCTGGCATCACTCTCGCAGTACATTTGTCATCACATTGTAACGCAAAAACGAAAACTCAACTTCAGGCAAATAGAGCTACAGATGACGGCCACACGAGCCATAGATGCAATCCATGGCTCCTGGAAACCTGGGCTTCAAATCACTAACAATGATTGGTTGAATACCATCTGCGAACAGAGTGTTTACGCCTTAGATCAGCATAAGAAAAGCAAAAAAGATCAAGGTCATGCCATCGTAGGATTAAAGCTGTACTTCAGGACATGAGGCTAATGAACCGTACCATAGTGCTCCCCACAAAAAAATAGCAAAGACAATTCCTAGCCAGTTGGCGAGTATATCCCACCTACCGCTAAACCCAACTTTTTTGCTGCTGCTGTCTATGTAGTCTACAAGATGACCACATAATCAGATGCTGTTCTGTAGCCCTGTAAAGACCTCTTGCAATTTCTGTCTCCTGACGGAATTTATAAGCAATTTGTATAAAACCCTACCCCAATAAACATTAGTATGAATGCATAGCATCATATTCTTTTAAGAAATAATATCTGTGAAACGAATCTCTAGAGGGGCTGATCCCAAAAGCCGCTTCAGATGCATCTCCAAGACTGGCAGGGCTGGGGTGACAAATCAAATCCACTATCACGATGAAACAACGGGATTAACTTTGGTTCTGGCAGAGGCAAAGACTTCACCGGAATTGTGGCAGGCGTTTCTGGCTGGTGCGCGTCGGCGCTACAAGCTCTACGATGCAGAAGAAATGGTTTTTGCTTCACAAACTGCGGTTTTGAGGGGAATTGAGAGGTTTTCCGTTGTGATGCTGGATGGCAGGCCAATCGCCGGGGCCAGGACCCGGGGGGCTCTTGGCGAAAATGACCTTCCGGTTTGTAAGGAGCTTGATGGTTTCCCTGCTTTCGAAATGATCCACAACAAGGTTCGGTCGCGCCTGAGCGAAGGTGTTCTGGAAGGCAAGACCGGATGGATGGATAACGAGTTTCGTGGTGACAGCACATCGATTGCCCCACTTTTGGTCGCGGGCCTTTATCTGCAGTTGCCTCAAACGGGCTGCCGCTGGATCGTTGCTGCCCTTTCACCATTCTCAGTTCCGGTTTTCACCCGCTATGGCGGGGTAATGGACAGTGATATCAAGCCGGTTCCCTTCCCCAAGCCTGATATTCTCACAGGTGTAGTTTGGTTTGACAGGAACCGTCTTGAAGCACAGATCGCCAAGTTCCTACCAGTCTCACATAGCATGAATGCAGGATGTTTTTGACGATGACAACACTATGGAAGCCAGAGATCCTTGACCCGGCAAATGTCAGCGATGCCGCACGCATTAAAGAGTTGATGTCAGATTCTGTTCAGCTTGTTGATCACGGTCCAGCCTTGCAGGATGAAATTGGCAAGTGCCTGCCGGACGTGAAAGAAGTCTCATACCGCATAGTTTACTACCCGTGGCGCAATCTTGCGCTGCGCCTACCAGAAGCGGGTGCATTTCATGGCATCCGTGAAAACCGGAATAGATTGAAAATCGATGATCATGCGGCGGAACTTATTCATGCAGCGCGCGTGGGGATCGTTGGGCTTTCAACTGGCTACGCGATTGCAATAGCGATGGTTTCTCTTGGGTTCCAGCGCTTTCGGCTTGCAGATTTCGATGCGTTGGAGCTGACTAATCTTAATCGCATTCCTGCCTCCCTCATGGATATTGGTCTCAATAAATGCGTTTCCGCAGCGCGGCGCATGGCTGAGATCAATCCCTATTGTGACATTGAGATCTATCAGGACGGAGTAAACCCTGACAATTGCACTGATTTCGTGGCTGGGCTCGATCAATTGATCGAAGTTTGTGACAGCTTTTCCATTAAGGTGGCTCTTCGCGAAACCTGCCGTACAGCGCGTGTTCCCGTCATCATGAATACTTCTGACCGCTGCATGTTAGATGTGGAACGTTATGATCAAGAGCCCGAGCGTGCCTTGTTTCATGGTCTTGCTGGCGATTTGAATGTTGCAACCCTCTCAAATATGGGAGCTGATGAGCGCGTGGGGCTTGCTTTGCGGATCATCGTTGCCGACAATGTTTCGACCGGGTTGGGCGCTTCGTTGTTCGAGATTGATCGGACCCTGCAAACCTGGCCGCAACTCTCCAGTGATGTTACCTCAGGTGCGGGAGCGGTGGTGGATATTGCCCGGCATATCGCGGTCGGCCTGCCCGTGGCCTCGGGGCGGTCATTTGGTCAATCTTATCTCGACCTTGTTCAACCTGAGCCAGACTACGCGTCGTTCCCTTCTGCCCCGCCGCGCGATACCAATTGTGCAACCGGCGATTTAAAACGGGATATGATCGCTGCTGCAAAACTGGCCCCGTCCGGGGGCAATGCTCAACGCTGGCATTTCGAGTGGCAGGATAACCAGCTTGAACTTGCAGTCAGCGACGGGGTGCAGGTTGCCATGGACATTGACCAACGTGGTAGTCTGGTTGCGGTGGGGGCTGCCTGGATGAATGCCCGTGCACTGGCTGCCTCCCGGCGATCACTTGGGGATGCCCGATTGAGTTCAGGTGATCGTGCACTGGTAGAACTGGGTGACGGCGACGGTGGTTTGCCCAACTATCTGGCTGAGTTTATACCAAGGCGAATGACCAATCGGCGGCATCTGGAAGCCCGTGGTCTTTCAGTGGAAGACATAGCCGCGCTCAAAAATGCTGCCTGGGCTGAGGGCGGAGAGCTTGTTCTGTTTGAGGGGGAAGCACGTAACAGCTATGCCAATTTTCTGGCACGAGCCGAGCGACTGAGGTTTCTTTCACCGCAATTGCATGATGATCTGGCCCGCGAACTGGTCTGGCCTGGAGAAGAGCCGGTCCGTCAGGGACTTGATGTGCGAACACTTGAGCTGAGCCCACCCGATCTTGAAAAGGTGAAGCTTGCCATGCGTCCAGATATTATGGCAGCGCTTCGGGAACGGAACCTTGGGGCCGCCCTCGGTGATCCAGTAAAAGATGCTTTTGCGGCTGCCGGACTGGGGTTTGTGATTACGATTGAGGGTGAAGGGCAAGAGGCCTATATGCGCGGAGGTGCCGCGCTGCAGCGTGTTTGGCTCGAGGCTACCTGCCGGAGGCTCTGGGCGCAGCCATGGTCGCCCTGTTTCCTTTATGCGCAAACAGGAGATGAGGCGGCATCACTAATGCCTGAAGAGTTAAAGGTTGAAGCCAGAGCTTTGCACGAAGAGTGGGTGGAAACTGTTGGTCTTGGCGCTCGTAAGGCAGTCTTATCATTGCGTATGGGATATGGGGCTCCGCCAACTGCCGTAAGTATGCGTGAGTAATCCCAAAAAGCTATGGCAACTCGGACGATGTTCGCTCCCGCAATCATAATTGGCCCATTGGGTACATAGCTGTCGTTATTTGAAACCCGTTTGCTCGCCCAAGTGTTTTTGTTCAGGTTAGAAAAGAGTTATATAGAGGTAGTCTCGTGTATTTGCGCACGTTGACGGTCAGATTGAAATGAAATATTTTAGCCGGATCTCAGCTTGCCTTAGGAACAGCAAACCAATCTTTTGTTTGTCCTCCCTTTATCAAAAGCAAAAGTGGACGCCCTGCTCAAACGCAAGTTTTGTGAGCGTAGCAATGCTCCGGCTTATAACATCACTCTGGCAGGGAACTTGCCAAGTAAGTTCGTAGGTCCACTTTGGTCACCCAACGCCTCTCTACACCGCGAAGAGTTAGACACTGTCGAACTTCCGTGAAGGGCTCAGCATGAAAGAGTTTCCCACACCCACGAAGGCATGCCTGAGGGAAGACCTCAGGCGATTTCTTCTGCGTAGAATGGGAGATGTTTGCGGAGGCGGATGTAGGTGATTTCGCATTTGAGGTCTTCGTCGAACTTGGTGGCCTCGCGCACATCCTCGTATCTCATGTGGTGATAGAGACCCAGAGCGCGTTCGTTCTGGATGAGGACAGAGATTTCTGCGGTGTGGTAGCCACGGGCGGCGATGCGGCGTTCGGCTTCTTCTGCCAGCGCAGTGCCCAGTCCGCTGCTCTCATAGTCCGGATCAATCCAGAGATCGGTGATGAAGTTGTCGGCATGCTCTGTGGCTGCGAAACCGAGCACGCGATCTTCTTTGACTGCCACTACAATCTGATCCAGACGGGCACTTGCAAAATCGGTGAAGGAGGCCTTGCTCATGGTTTCGTGAGCAACCTGTGGCACGTGGGGGCCGATGCCCCGTTTCCATGAGGCGAGACCGACCTCTCCGATCTGCGGGATATCTTTTGAGCGAGCACTACGAATTTCAAAGGACTTCATCAGACTGATCCACCTCTCTGCGAGCCTTTCAACATCTCTCGCAAGTCTCGCTTAAGGATCTTGCCGTAATTGTTTTTGGGCAACTGATCCATGGCGACATATTGCTTCGGACGCTTGAAACGCGCGATGTTATCAATGCAAAGCTGATCCAGCTCTACAAAATCGACGGTCTTTCCCTTCTCTGGCGAGATGATTGCCACCACCTCTTCGTCCCACTCCTCATGAAACCGACCGACTACAGCGACTTCAGATACATCCGGATGCAGCAGAAGGATCTCTTCCACTTCGCGAGGATAGATATTGGACCCACCCGAGATAATCATATCTTTCGAGCGGTCGTGCATGGTGAGAAACCCATCCTCATCCAGCGCACCCATGTCGCCTGTTTTCAACCAACCATCGATAATCGTGGAAGCGGTTGCTTCCTCATTGTGCCAGTAGCCTAGCATGACCGCCGAACCTGACACGACAATCTCGCCAATATCACCGACGGGCAGGTCTTTCATGTCCTCTCCTACCACACGGACGTTCGAGACGACTTGAGCTACCCCAACTGATTTCAATCTTCCTTCCCAACTGGGATGTTTTCTGTCGCAGACCTGCTCACGACTGAGAACCGTGATCCCCATCGGGCATTCACCCTGACCATAGATCTGCGCAAAGCGTGGGCCGAGAACGTCAACGGCCTCAACGATATCAGCGAAGTACATTGGACCGCCAGCATAGATGATGGTGTCCAGCCCCTCACCTGTTGCGCCTGAGGCTTTGGCAACTTCCACCAGCCTGTGCACCATTGAGGGTGCTGCAAACATGGCGATCCTGCCAATCTGCGGGGCGACCTCCAGAATCTCTGCAGCGTCAAACCCACCAGAGACCGGGCAAACGTGGCGGCCACCGGCCACAACGTGCATGAAACTGTAAATGCCTGCACCGTGAGACATGGGAGCAGCGTAAAGCGTGGCGTCTTCGTGCGTTGGTGTGCCGATGCCTGCATAATAACCGAGCATCATGCTTTGGATATTTTGCGAAGACATCATCACCCCTTTGGGTCGGCCTGTTGTGCCGGAGGTGTAAAACAGCCAGATCATGTCCTGCGCATCAATGGGCACCGGCTGCGCCAAAGGCTCTGCGGAGAGCATCTGTTTGTAGCTGTCCTGATCCACCGAGATGACCTTGGTTTTAGACTGATCAATCTCCTTGATCAGATCCTCCCCCACATCATCAGAGATGAAAACGGCAGTGGCCTCCGCGTTCGCGATGATCCATGCCGCTTCTTTGGGATGCAACTTGGCATTGATCGGGATTGCAGCAGCACCGGACCACCAGATGCCGTAGCTGGCTTCAAGGTACTCCGTGCGGTTCTTCATGAAGATGGCAACGCGATCGCCCTTGGCTACACTGTAGTTGTTTTGCAGTGCCCCTGCGATGGCTGCGGAGCGCGCGCCGAACTCGCCATAGGTCGCTACGAGCTGCGTTCCGTGAAAGAGCGCAGGTGCGTCCGGTGTTATTCTGGCTGTACGGGCCAGCCACTCTGCCAGGTTCATTCGGTCTCCCCCTCAAATCAGATTGCTTTCCTCAAAAGCAATCCTGCTGCCGCCGTCTCATCGCCTTGTAGTTTATGACGATAACGCACTGTTCACTCACGTATTGTTATTGGTCTGGGAGCGTTGTGGTGACGAAATTTGGTTGGCAGCTTCACTCAAACTTTAAGATGCGCATACTATAGTTTTTTGCAAGTCTGGGTATACGCCTCTTGTTTAACGCAATTTCTAAGTTTACGCTGCGGCTTTCTGCACTTTACATTTCTTTGCTGCACAGAACATCCCATGTTCTGCATAAATTCAACTAGTGGTTTTAAAAGGACGCCTGTGATGAACCTTCAAAAAGCTGGCGGAATAGCATCTCTTATTGAAGCGGCCACCTACATCATTGGCTTTGCTCTTTTAACGACTTTACTGGCAGATGCTGGCTTTGGCGAAGACGGCAGTGATGCGAACTTGCTGGCATTCATCGTTTCCAATCAGAGCCTTATGTATCTCTGGAATTTCATCATCTACATCGTCAATGCAGTGTTTCTGGTAGTGCTGGTGATTGCGCTGCATGACCGGCTGAAAGCTGCAACACCGGGGCTCTCTCAGGTTGCTGCTGCTTTCGGGTTGATCTGGGCGGGTCTGATTTTGGCCAGTGGCATGCTGGCCAACATTTCTCTGGCAGAAGTGTCAGCGCTCTATGCACTGGACCATGACGAAGCACTGGTGATGTGGGCAACCTTGAACAATGTGCAGGAAGGCATTGGCGGCGGCAACGAGATCACGGGTGGCTTGTGGGTGTTGCTGCTGGGCTGGGCCGGCTTGCGTGGCTCCAGTCTTTCCAAGGGACTTGGCTGGCTTGGCATTATCATCGGTCTGGCAGGGATTGCCACAGTCATTCCGGGCATGAGCGATCTGGGCGGTATCATCTTCGGCCTTGGCTTCATTCTCTGGTTCATCTGGGCAGGTATCTATCTGCTCAGACATGGTGAAACCTCTGCTTAAGCCGGTAGCAGAGTGGCCTGAGCGACCAACGCACTCTCAATGAAATTTGGACAAGCTAAGTCCGTCAGACAATGAAGTGCTACTATCTCAATTAAAACAACACGTTACATGATGCAAAATCTTCTTGAGGTTCGACACAATCATATTTTTGGGAAGGAGTATGACTGAAAACCGGAATGTGCATGCACAGAGAACAGCATTTAAGCCAGTGTTACTGACATCTCATTACAGGCTTTAGAGAGCGAATAAAAGCAATGCTTAACTCTAAGCTAGTCGATTAAATTTTCAGGAAAAAATGGCTGGGGTGGTAGGATTCGAACCTACGGTACACGATACCAAAAACCGTTGCCTTACCACTTGGCTACACCCCATCGCTGTGTGTGGGGCGGGTTATAGCTTTATGATTTGGAATAGGCAACCACTCAATTTCTTTTTGCTGTGAGAAACTTACAAGTGTTCCACAGGTGAGCATAAAAGCGGATTGCGGGAGTGCTGGAACTGGCTTGTTGCTCTGGGCTTTTGCCTTTGTAATTTTTTATCTGAAAACCGCTTCTCTCATTTCCCAGAAGGTTTGAAACCTCAAGGAATTCTGCCGTTTTGAGAGTTCGTCCTGTTCCACTGCTCTATGAGGTTGGGTCTGGCTCACCGTTTCCCTTTGGCAATTCCTCCGCTTTATCATCGGGTTGTGCCAGTTTGGAGCGATCTTGTGCAATGAGCATGTAGACATTTGGGACGACGAACAAAGTGAAGAGTGTTCCGATGGACAAGCCAGTCGCAATCACCAGTCCCATGTTGAAACGAGAAGCTGCACCTGCTCCGCTTGCCAGCACTAGCGGGATCACGCCAAGCACCATGGCGGCGGTTGTCATCAGGATAGCGCGCAGGCGGATTTGCAAGGCGCCAATCACGGCTTCACGTTTGGTTGCGCCCTGATTTTCCTGGAGTTCGCGGGCAACTTCCACGATCAGAATGCCGTGCTTCGAGATCAGGCCCATGAGCGTGATGATCCCAACCTGCGTATAAATGTTAATGCTCGCTCCGCCCAATCCGATATTGATGAAGAACAGCGCCCCTGCGATGGACATTGGAACCGAGACGAGAATTATGATCGGGTCACGGAAGCTTTCGAACTGGGCTGCAAGTGCCAAAAAGATAATAAGCAGCGCAAACACGAATGTGACGACAAAGCCGCTGCTTTCTTGCTCGAACTGGCGCGACTGTTGGGCGTAATCAACATCATAACCTTCTGGCAGTTCTTCTGCCGCTATTTGCTGCAGGACTTGCAAGGCCTCCGCCAGAGGTACCCCAAAGCTGGGTACGCCGGAGAGCGTCATGGAGTTTTGTTGCTGGAAGTGCGGAATGAATTCTGGCGTGACCTGCATATCCAACGTTGCAACGCTGGAGAGCGGCACGATTGTACTGCGCGGAGCATTGCTGCTTGTGTTCGTTCCTGACGCACCTGCTGCCGATGAACTGGCAGCGGAGCTGGGTGACGAGCTTCCGCTTTGCGCCGCACTGCTTGGAGTTGCCGAGCTGTTCGGCACCCGGATATAGGTGTCCAACAGCTGTTCCGGATTTAGGCGGTCATACTGAATGATTTGCGGGATGACCCGGTAAGAGCGGCCATCAAAATCGAAGTAGTTGATGTAACCGCCACTCATGAGCGCTGTGAGGGATTGCCCCACATCCTGCAGAGTGAGCCCGAGCTCGGCGACTCGATCCCGATCGATGTTGATTTTGCCCTGCGGCTTATCGATCTTCAAGTCCTTATCAATAAAGATGAACTTACCCGTGGCCTGCGCTTTTTCCAGCACTTGTGACCCAACAGCGTTGAGTTTATCGACGGGTTGGGTGGTTTTGATGACGAATTGCACGGGCAAGCCGCTGCTGCCCGGTAAGGGCGGGTTTTGGAACATCACGGTTTTGAAACCTGCCACGCCTTCCATCGGGGGCTGCATGGCGTATTGCAGTTCGGTGGCCGTTTTGTCGCGCTCATCCCACGGTGTCAGCAGAACGCCAGACAGCACGCTAGAGGACAGTACCAGCTGGAACACGCCTTCAACCTCAGAATACTTTCGGGCGATGCGATAGATTTCTTCTGTGTAGAGCATTTTTTGTTGCAGGGTGGCCGAAGGTGCTGGCGTTGACTGCGCCAGAACAAGGCCCTGATCTTCCTGAGGTGCAAGCTCTTGCTGGGAGGTGGAATAGAGTGTGGGAATACTGGCGAGGATCAGAAAGGCAAAGGTGAGAACGACCAGTCTGTTGTCCAGTGAGGCTTCCAAGGCGCGCAAGTAGCGTTTGCGGAACCGGTCGTAGATATCATCAACCGTGCGGGTCATGGCATCATCCCAGCCTGAGGTCTCCTGTGATCTCGCTTTCAGGATCTTGGAGCTCATCATGGGTGTCAAAGTGAGCGCTACAATGGCTGAAATGGTCACCGAACCAACCACTGTGAAGGCGAATTCTGTAAACAGGGCTCCCGTCAAACCGCCCTGAAAGCCAATGGGGGCATACACTGCTACAAGCACGACCGTCATCGCGAGAATGGGTCTGCCGAGATCTTGTCCGGCCTGAATAGCAGCCTGAAACGGGGTACTGCCTTCCGAGATGTGTCGTTCCACGTCCTCCACCACGATAATTGCATCATCCACCACGAGGCCGATGGCGAGCACCAGGGCCAAGAGTGTGAGCAGATTGATGGAGTAGCCCAAAACCAGCATGATGAAGAAGGTGCCTATGAGCGATAGCGGGATCGCGATGATGGGAATGGCCACCGTGCGCAGGGAGCCGATGAAGAGGAAGACCACGAAGGTTACGATCACTAATGCTTCAAGAAGGGCGCTGATTACCTCATCAATTGCGGCGTTGATAAAGAGACCGGAGTCGTAGACAATCCGTGCTTCCAGTCCCGGGGGCATTCCATTTTGGATTTTGGGCACGACCTGACGTACTTGGTCCAACATGGCAAGCACGTTTGCGGCTGGCGCGGCCTGCACCCCAATATACACGGCCACCTTGCCGGAATAGAGCACAGCCAGATTATAATCTTCTGACCCCAGCTCCACTCTGCCCACATCACGCAGGCGAATGATCGCACCATCACTTTCTGCCACAGCAAGCTGACGGAAATCCTCAACATCTGTCAGATTGGTGTTGGCAGTGAGTTCCACCTGCACCATCTGGCCCTTGGTGTTGCCTACGCCGGAGATAAAGTCATTGCGGGCCAGAGCATTTGCGATGTCTGTGCCAGTGAGGCCATAGGCAGCCAGTTTATCCGGATACAGCCAGGCGCGGATTGCAAAGCGTTTTTCGCCAATAAGTTCAGCGGTTTGAACTCCGTTGATCGCCTGTATTTGAGGCTGAACAACACGGACGATGTAGTCCGTGAGCTGGTTACGGTCGATCACGTCGGATGTGAAACCGATGTACATAGCATCGATGGTCTCACCGATTTGAATTGTGAGTACCGGGTTCTGCGTTTCCTGCGGCAGCTGGTCCAGCACCGAACTGATGTGAGTGTTGATCTCCGTAAGGGCTTTGTCCGCGTCGTAATTGAGCACCAGATTGACTGTGATGGTACTGACCGTGCTGGCACTGGTCGAGGTCATGTAGTCGATGCCGTTGGCCTGCGCGATTGCTTCTTCCAGCGGGGTGGTGATGAAGCCCGCGACAGTCTCAGCGCTGGCGCCGAACAAGGTGGTTGAAATGGTGATGACAGCGTTTTCCGTCTTTGGATACTCCAACACCGGTAGTAAGAAGATTGCGCGCAAGCCCAGCGCCAAAATCATCAGGCTGATGGTGGAGGCCAGAACGGGGCGACGAACATAAATTTCTGTGAAACTGTTCATGGCCCACCTATTGCTCTACGGGTTTCGGGTCAGGGTCATTGAGTGGCAGCACTGAGTTGTCGATGACGACCTTGGAGCCATTGCGGAGCTTGAGCTGCCCTGCACTCACTACGAGTTCATCCACCTTAAGACCTTTTGAAATCACGATCTGGTCACCTCGTTTTGCACCGACCTCGATGAAGCGCTGCTTGGCAGTGTAGACAGGTTTATCCATGTGCTTTTCGTCGGTCTTAGTCAGCACATAAACGTTGACCCCATAGGAGTTGTAGGTGATTGCCGTTTGCGGCACTGTGACCTGCTCTTTTGGCGCCGATATCACTGTTTGCACATCGACGAACATGCCCGGGATCAGTTCTTTATTCGGATTTGCAAAGCGACCACGTACTCTGGCGTTACCGTTGTTGATGTCAACCTGCGCATCTATGGCAACCACTTTGCCTTTGATGGACTTTCCCGGATAGGTATCAGCCGAGACCTCAATTTCCTGAGCGCGCTTGATGGTGCCCAGAAAGCGCTGGGGGATGTAAAAATCAACGAAGAGATCATCAAGCTGCTGAAGGTTGACGTAGGGCTGGGCCACATTGAGATACTGGCCAACGCTAACCTGGCGGATGCCCAAACGGCCTGAGAATGGAGCACGGATGTTTTTCTTGGCAATGATCGCAAGCTGGTCTTGCACTTGTCCCTGAAAGTCTCTCAGGCTCGACCAGTCGGAATCGATCTGCTGTTTGCTGACGGCGTTGACTTTGTATTGCTTCAGGTCTCTGTCCAGCGTTTGACGCGCCAGAGTTTCCTGAGCCTGTAAGGACTTTAGTTGCGCAATCTCCTGTGTGGTATCCAACTCAATCAGCAGCGCGCCTTTCTGGACGTCCTCACCAGATGCGAAGTTGATATGGGTCACCGTACCGGGAAGTTCAGGCGACAAATCAGTACCCATGATTGCTACAAGCGTGCCAACTGCCGAGACTTTTTCGGTCCAGAGTTGTTTGGTGGATTTGTAGGAGGAGACGGTCTCGATCTTGTTTTGCAGACCTGACACGACCTTCCCAAGTATTCTGGATTTGTAGAGCTGAAATCCGTAGAGCCCACCAAACGCTATACCGACGCAAATCAGCATAATGATCATGTGTTTTTTGGTGTTGGGCTTTTTGCGTTCATTCATGGCTGGTTCACCGGCTGAATCTGTTTGCGATTGAACGGCGGGACAGCCGAGATGATGGTCAGAGGTCTTCCATCCCTTATTGGTGCGGCATTGGGACGGTTCCACCACCCTCCGCCGAGCGCAAAGAACAGTGCGACAGTGTCTGTGAAACGTGCGGCTTGTGCCTGCACCAGATTTATCTTCGCTTGCTGATAGGTTTGGACTGCAAGCAGCAGTGTTGTGAGATCGATAGCGCCTAAATTGTACTGTTGCTGGGTCAGGCGCAGGCTCTTTCTGGCAGAGCGTTCGGCTGCAAGACTGGCCTTCAGGGCGCGGGCATCATTCTTCAAAGCGCTGACCGCATTGGAGGTGTCGCCAAATGCGGTCAGCACAACCTCGCGATAATTAGCGGCAGAGGACTCGAACGCTGCAACCGCAGCTTTACGCTGACTGTTGAGCGCTCCAGCATCAAACACGGTTTGAGCTACGGATGTTGTTATTTGCCAGGCACCCGTTCCGGAGAAGAACAGACGGTTGAACACGTCGGAGTCGTTGCCCACGTTGCCGGTAATCTGGAAGCTTGGGAGCTGGTTGGCTAATGCAACACCGATGTTGGCACTGGCTTGCCAGAGTTGCGCCTCAGCAGAGCGGATGTCTGGCCTTCGCGCTACGAGCTGCGAAGGCAAGCTTAGCGGCAGTTTTCTTGGCAGTTTCAGATCAGAGAGATCAAACTCCTTCACGATGTCCTGGGTGGGGTAGAAGCCGCCCAACGTTTTGATCTGATTTTTCTGCACCACCAATTGTTGCTGGAGTGGTGGCAAAGTCGCCTTGGTTTGCTCAAGCGTTGCCAGTTGTTGCAGGACCTGACTTTCATCCACGCCGCCTAACCTGAACTGTGCTTGGAGAATGGAGAGTTGCCGCTGTTGTGCCTTGATTATCTCTTCAGTTGCGCGGATCTGACCTCTGAGTGAGGCTTCCAAAATGACGGCATTCAACAGGTTGGATGTGAGCGTCAGGTGTGCTGCCTCGACCTGAAACTGCGAGTACTGAATGTTAGCGACCTGAGATTCAATGTTCCGGCGTGTGCCCCCCCAAACATCAAGTGTATAGGAGATGGCCAATGACAAGCTGTAGGTCGTGAAGAAAGGGTTCAGGTTCGCAACAATCTCACTTGCTCCGCCGCCACCTATGGGGAACTTCTGTCTGTTACGGCTTGCATTGCCAGTGACGGTTGGGTAGAGCCCAGCACCAGCCACATAGGCATTTTCCTGTGCCTGTCTGAGATTGGCTTCTGCCTGCGCAATTGTGGGACTGTTGGCGACGGCAAGGCTGACATACGTGTTGAGGGCATTTGACTCAAACAACTCCCACCATTCGCCTGGCAGATCTCTTTGGGTAGAGAAGGATTGAGAGGCTCCGCCTTGTATGTCTGCGGACACAGTTGCTCCGGGATCATTGCGGGTAAACTTGGCTTCTGGTGAGAGCTCTGGCCTTTTGAAATCCGGGCCTACCATGCAGGCTGACAGCAGGAAGAACAGCATAAGAGAGGAACGCCGACGCACCGTAGGCGCAGGAGAACTCCTCGTCTTGCTACAAAAACCGAACCAGACACTCAACAGTGGTGCTCCAATGACCTGTATCTATTGTTAGCGGAGAACGAAGCTGTACGCACACTCAAACACTGGCCAAGAACACGGCTGACCTTATGGTACTTGATGCAGATTTTGCAGGTCAAACACGCTTGTGGTCTGTGCCGGGTTATCCCACGTTAATGACGTGAGGCACCCTATTTTACCTAGTTATATTAACTAGTTAGGCTGAAAATTCCATGGAGGTCACTCTTAGTGCAGATCTGTGACACGCTCAGAAATCATGGAGAGGAGCAGTTTCTCATAGGCATCAATTGCACGTTCCTGAGAGAAATCACGTGCTCTGGTGGCCAAAGTGTCGTCAGATCTGTCGCATTTCACTGCGGCGAGGATCGCTTCTGATAGTTTGTCCGCATCACCTGATGGAACGAGCCAGCCATTGCGGACATCGCTGAGCACTTCGCGGGCACCAGCGCCACTGTCGAGCGCTATGATGGGTGTTCCCAGGGCCATTGCACGCACCAACTCGCCGGACACGCTGTCTTGTTGAGATGTTGAGACATACACATTGGCTGCTCTAAGGAACCTCTCCGGTTTGACGACTTCGCCCGGCATGGTGACGATATCATCGAGTGCCAGATTGGATGCCAGCAGCTGGAGTTCTTCCTGCTCCTCTCCCTTACCCAACAGATACGCCCGCAGATTATCCTTGTAACGGCTGAGTGCCATGGCGCGGAGGAGTTGGTGATGGGCATTGCGACTGGACGGGGCCCCGACGCTTATCACCTTGCTGGTGCCGTGCGTTTCGAACCACTCCTCTTTAATCGGCTCTGCTGCCGTTTCAAACACATTCATTTCGACAAGAGGATTGTAGATGACACTGATCTTTTCTTTGGGCACCTGCTCGCAAAGATCAACGACATGTTCGATAGACTTGAGCGTACAGATCACCCGCTCTGCTTCACTGTAAATCAGCGGCACTGCTATGGTGGCTGCGCTCTTTTGGGTTTTCAGTGCGAGACGATCTGAAATGTTAACCGACGAATGGAGCGTGATCGCCACAGGCACCTTCAAACGCGAGCGTGTCTTGACCGCGGACAGACAAGCTATGTTACTGCCTGTGCCGTGAGAGAGAATGATATCCGGCTTCTCTTTCTCGACCAGTCTGGCAACCCCTGCTGCTGCGGCTGCAGCTCTGGCCTTTTCCAGAAAGACCGGCGTAATTCGCGGTGAGTAGTGGGAAAGGTCTCTTGGTTTGCCCGTCAGAGTGATCAGAGTGATGTTGTGTTGACGCGCAGCAAGGCCGTTGGAGACCACCTCGGTGATCTCAGTAATGTCTTCATCAAGGAAGCTTTCCTGTACTATAAAGAGCTTCATGACGCGCCCCCGGCCCACCGGTCGAACAGATGCGCCTCCAGACACTCAAAAATCTGGTTTTAAGAGCACGCACCGAAGCTCAATCTAGAAATCTACGGTGTTGTTCTCAATCTGGTTGATTTGATACCCAATTATCTCCCAATGCATTTATCAGGGTAATTCCTTACTTGGCACCCTATCTCCTGTGTATCTGGATCTGTCTGCACAAGCTTAGTGGTTTTAGTGGTTTGTACCGTGGTTATGAAAAAGAATCACATTGCTGCAGCACAATGCTTTTTTCTGCGCCCCAGTGTTGATTTACCCTTTAAAAATTAGGTGCTCCCGCCTATTGTGCGCGGCAGCAAATTCAGTTCAAACGTGTAGATTAAGCCTCCTATGAACACCAAGGCCAACTATGTGCTCACCCTTTCCTGCGGAGACAGAAAAGGGATCGTGGCAGCGGTTGCAAACTCAATCGCTTCTCAAAACTGCAACATCTGTGAAAGCGCTCAGTACGGCGATGCAGAGACAGATCGCTTTTTTATGCGCATCTCTTTCAACGCACCGGACGGGATGATCAAAGAACAGTTTGAAGAGGGCTTTGGCCCTGTTGCAACCGGCTATGGTTTTGACTGGAAGGTGCATGATCTTTCCAAGAAACCTCGTGTTCTGGTGCTGGTCTCACAGATGGGGCACTGTCTGAACGACCTGCTCTACCGCAACTCCACTGGACAGCTGCCGATGGATCTTGTGACGGTTGCTTCCAACCACACTAAGTATCAGTCCCGCGTTGAGCATGAGCAGATTGCCTTTCACTATCTGCCAGTGACCAAAGAGACCAAAGCGGAACAGGAAGCCCAGATTGTTGATTTGGTAGAGCGCGAAAACATCGATCTGGTGGTGCTCGCGCGTTACATGCAGATTCTCTCCAATGAGCTCTGTGAGAAGCTTGCGGGCAAGGTGATCAATATCCACCACTCTTTCCTGCCAAGCTTTATAGGTGCAAAACCGTATCACCGGGCCCATGCACGCGGCGTCAAGATGGTTGGAGCCACAGCGCACTATGTAACCGCAGACCTTGACGAAGGACCAATCATCGAGCAAGACGTGAGCCGGGTTGAACACTTCCATTCGGTGAACGAACTCATCGCCCAGGGGCGTGATACGGAAAGTCAGGTTCTTGCTCGCGCTGTCCGCTATCATCTGGAGCACCGAATTCTCCTTAACGGTGACCGTACCGTGATCTTTAAATAGGACTTACCATGAGTGAGGCTCTTATTATCGACGGCAAAGCCATTGCTGCATCTGTCACTGACGAGATTGCTGCACGTGTCGCACGCCTTGAATCTGAGACAAGTATAAAGCCGGGTTTGGCTGTTGTGATTGTGGGTGAAGACCCTGCCAGTCAGGTTTATGTACGCAACAAGGGCCGAACCGCAAAAGCATGTGGTTTCAACTCCGTCACACACACGCTATCAGCTGATGTGAATGAGGAAGAGCTTCTGGCTCTTGTCGCATCACTGAACGAAGATGACACCATTCACGGTATTCTGGTTCAGTTGCCTTTGCCGAAGCACATCAGCGAGAATAAGGTCCTCGATCTCATTAAGCCTGAGAAAGACGTCGACGGGTTCCATCCGATCAATGTTGGCCTGCTGGGCAGCGGTAATACGGACCGTGCGCTTGTGCCATGCACCCCTGCTGGCAGCGTATTGCTGGCAAAGAAAGCACTTGGCAACAACCTTTCCGGCAAAACCGCTGTAATCGTTGGCCGTTCCAACATTGTTGGTAAGCCGATTGCTCAGCTGCTGCTGCAAGAGCACTGCACAGTGACGATTGCTCACTCCCGCACCAAAGATCTTCCTGATGTGGTTCGTACTGCAGATATTGTTATCGCTGCAGTGGGACGCCCGCAGATGATCAAAGGCGACTGGTTGAAGCCGGGCGCGACTGTTATTGACGTGGGCATCAACCGCATTCCAGCGCCTGAAAAAGGCGAAGGCAAGACCCGCCTGGTGGGCGATGTGGCGTTTGATGAAGCACTCGGTCACACAGCTGCTATCACCCCAGTTCCGCGTGGTGTCGGGCCAATGACCATCGCAATGCTGATGAGCAATACCCTGACCGCCGCGCGCCGCCTGATGGGACTGGACGAAGAACCGCCGCTCTTTGAAGCCCTGAACGGTTAAGGCACTGCGCCAGCCAGACAAACATTCTTTGTCTCTGGCTCACCTATACAGTTGCAATCGATTTATAGATAAGGCTCCGAAACATCTTCGGGGCCTTTGTTATTTGTAGTGGTGTTCAAGTTCAAAATATCTTGAGCTTTCCAGCACTTTATTTTTATTTGCATTTTCAAATAGATTGTTTCTTTCAGCACATCGCAGGCACTGATGACTCGCTAACTTCTTCTTAAGCAACGTATTTGAGGGGAAACACGATGCATAACGCAAACCGAGACATCACAGGTATTCGCAAGATAGGTAGTCTACCAGAACTGGTGTACCACGAGGCTGATCATGTGGTGCAGCTTGTCGATGGCCGACGTTCAGGGCGGCACTGACTGCAACAATCTGAAATCCATCCAAGCTCGCATATTGAAAGCGCTACTTGCCGGAACTGTCTGTCGGCTTACTGATGGCCAGAACAGGATTGTCGCAAAAGGAATGCTAGTCTGATTTTAACAGCAGAAAGTGTTTAAGCCGCAAGGTTTGTCTGCTTCAGGAAAGTTGAGAAAGTCATGCATCAACTACTAGATGAACTCTTTAACGAGATCGGGCGAAGGATTGGCCTTGATGGTCTGTCTTTGAATGAAGACAACACGCTCTTGCTTGGGCTGGAGCATGAGCTCTTTATGAACGTGCAGTGGCGCGATTCGACACAGACGCTCTTGTTCAATGCCGTGCTGTGCACGCAGCCTTGCAGTGACCTGGAGAAGCTGCAGGCTCTCATGCAGACAAACTGTGTCCTCACACACGGACACGGCATGAGCTTCAACCTTGATCCGGCGACAGATCACATCAATCTGTCTCAGGTGGTTAGCATTGCCGATAAGTCCTCTTTTACGCTGCAGGAAAAGCTGGATCTGTTCATCAGTACATCTGCCGCCTGGCATGAACGACTGAACAGTACCGCACCTCTTCAAATGGACTGGCAACACTCTACGCCTGTTATCGCTGAACCTTCTTTTGAAACTTTGGGTATGAGAGTATGACAGCAATTAATCTGAGCATTTTTCAAGGTATCTCTGATTTTGTCGGTCGGGATCAGAAACTAACTATCACTGATGGCAGCTTAGCAAAACGGGAAACCCAAACGACACATTTGGGGCGTGTGGTTTCCTGGGTTAAGCAGCACACAGTTGATCATACTCGAAAAACAGTCGATCAAGGCACTTTTCGTACTGCACTGCAAAACGAATACGGCAAAAGGTCGGGTAGTCAGGCTTACCAGTATGCTTGCAAAGCCTGCGGTTATACGGATGGAAAATCACACAGTTTGACTGCAAAGCAGATCTCGGCAGGCGTCTACTTCGCTGAACAGCGTAAACAAGAAGCTGAAGAGCAAAACAAGAACATCATTCAGCACTTTATAAAGAACCCAGATTTGCTGAAGAGCGTGGGGATAGCTCGTGTACCTGGTCAACGGGCTAGTATTCAGCAGCTGATTGCCGCTCGACACTCCGTGGATTTTGAAAGCTTTTCAGAACACGACCTCACAAGTGTTTTCAAGCAAAATCTGAGAGATAACCTGACAAATACTGAATCTGCAAAAATGTTGGCCTTCATGAGAGACTTCGATCTTCCCCTTTCGTTACTACCGGGACCCGGAAACTTGCCACCGGTAAATGAGTTACCCGAAATGGTTCAAGACGCTATCAAGTTTTCAACGATGGTGCTCGAACATCAATCGAAGAATAAAATGGATGCACGAAACATTGGAATTGTAATGGCTCCCAACATTGCTGAAGGCAACAACGCGGACCCGATAAGGGCACTTGCTCTCAAAACCAATTTCTTCAATGCACTAATTAACCGCGCTGACTAGCAGTCATCACTCATACAGAATAGGCCGCTGAGTTTTATTCTCAGCGGCCTATTCTGTAATTCTCAGGCTGAATTACTTGCTCAGTTTTTCAGCCATGATCTGGATTGTTTTGACATATACGCCAGCACGATTCCAAGAGCGGATCACCCCGTAGTTAGGTGTGCCCGGTCCCCAAGGTTGACCCGGCCGCCAACCGTAAGACATGAGGAAGTGCGCGGTGGAAGCCAAAGTATCTGAGGTGTTGTATAGCAGATCCCGTTTGCCATCACCGCTGTAGTCAATCGCGAACTTGATGTAGGAGGATGCAAGGAACTGGGTCTGGCCCAACTCACCTGCCCAAGCTCCCTTCATTTCGCTCGGCTTCAAGTCGCCCTTCTGGACGATGAGCAGCGCATGATAGAGCTCATTGCGGAAGAAATCAGCACGGCGGCAATCATAAGCCAAAGTTGCCAGAGAGCGTATGGTGCTCATATTGCCTATGCCACGCCCGTAACCAGTCTCCAGGCCCCAGATGGCGGTGATGATCTCACGAGGAACTCCAAATTCGTTCTCTATACGCGTGAAAAGCCTGTCGTGTTTCTTCATCAATCTACGGCCCTTGTTTATGAGGGCGTTGTTGACGCGGAGCTTGTAGAACTCCTTAAAGCTGAGCTTGAAAGATTTCTGATTCCGGTCGTAACCGATCACCTTGCGGTTATAAGTTACGCTACTCAGAGACCTGTTTAACGTTGCTTTTGAGATCCCCTGGGACTGGAGCGTCTTTTTGTAGGATGACAGCCAGCGGTCAAAGCCTGCCCCTGTATCGCCACAGGTTGCGGCTTGAGCAGAAGATACGCCTAGCAACACCAGACCAGCGCCAAGTAATAGCCCGGCTTTTCTGGTTTTGAATTTAACCTTGTCAATAAATGATTCGAACACCCCAAACTCCTGCATGTTCACTAAGCAATTTTGATCTTTCTAACGAATAAAAGTAGCCAAATTGGCGGATAACTGAAAATTTTTGCAGTCCTGATATATTTATTCGCATTTTAACCTTGATCCTACCACCGGCATGTGTCCAACTAAAGACCGTACACATAACTGTTTTCAACATGCCTGATCGTTTTGGACAACCTATAAGCGCATAATTAAGGACAAGCTAACACTTAGCTGGACTTACGCAGGGGAAGTTATGCACTTAGACGTTCACCTCAATGAGGTGAGTCTCCAGGTTGGGATTTAGTGGTGAAGACGGACTTGGTGACGGGGCAACGTGAAGATTTCCCATTGGGATATAACGGAGGAATGGGTATGAAATCCATCAAAACCATCGCTGCAACTGCAGTATTGGCAGCAGCAATGAGCACAACTGCTATGGCAGCGGACTTTAAGCCTGCAGTTATCTTTGACATGGGCGGCAAGTTCGACAAGTCATTCAACGAAGCTGCCTATAATGGTGCTGAGGCTTTCAAGGCTGAGACCGGTATCGAGTATCGCGAATTTGAGATCTCCAACGCTTCCCAGCGTGAGCAGGCTCTTCGCAACTTTGCGCGCCGTGGCATGAACCCAATCGTTGCAATGGGCTTCGCGCAGGCTGCTCCAGTTGAAAAAGTTGCTAAAGAATTCCCAGATGTCAGCTTTGCTATCATCGACTCTGTTGTAGATCTGCCAAACGTACGTTCTGTTGTCTTTAAAGAGCAGGAAGGTTCTTACCTTGTTGGTATGATGGCAATGCTCTCATCCGAGACCGGCAAGGTTGGCTTTGTGGGCGGCATGGATATTCCGCTGATCTCCAAGTTCTCCTGTGGTTACAAGCAGGGCGCACTGACCACCAACAAAGACGGTGAAGTCTTCGCAAACATGACTGGTACTACACCAGCTGCATGGAACGATCCGGTTAAAGGTGGCGAGCTTGCTAAGTCTCACTTCGCACGTGGCGCAGACGTAATCTTTGCTGCTGCTGGCGGTACCGGCCTTGGTGTTCTTCAGGCAGCTGTTGATGAAGACAAGAAGTTCATCGGCGTTGACTCCAACCAGAACCATCTGGCTCCAGGCAAAGTGCTAACCTCCATGGTTAAGCGCGTTGACGTTGCGGTTGCAAATGCATTCATGGATGCAAAAGAAGGCAACTTCACCACCGGCATCCAGTCTCTTGGCCTTGCTGAAGACGGTGTTGGCTACGCAATGGACGAAAACAACGCTCCACTGGTTAGCGAAGAAATGAAAGCAGCAGTTGAAGCAGCTCGCGCAGACATCATTTCCGGCAAAATCACCGTTCATGACTACATGAGCGACATGGCTTGCCCATACTAAGATTTGCTTAGTATGCTGGCTTAGGTCAGAGATTAGCCCCTGCCTGAACACAGGCGGGGGCTTTTTTTTATGCTCTACCCCACCATTGGTCTTGGGGTCTGTATGACTTCCAGATGTTCGATTGACGCTTTCAGAAGAGATATCGCTTCTTCAAAGTGCTTATGATGCGCGATCGTTGACAGGCTGACACGCAATGCGTTGATGTCCGTGCGTGGCATTGCCTGAAAATTGCGGTGCGACAGGACTTCCACGCCCCTCAAAAGAGCCGCTTGCGCCACCAATTCTGCACTTTGCTGTTCTGGGAGTTGCAGCCATATGAAGAGTTTTTCCTCACCGCCTTGCAGCACGTTGTTTGGAAACATCTCTTTGATGTGCAGATAGCGTTGCCTCAGAACTTCTCGTTTTCTCTGCAGCGTTTCTTGCAGTTCCCCACCTGTAATCCATCTGGACACAATCTCCACGTTGAGCGGAGCTGCCATCCATGTGCTTTCACCAATGGCGTTGGCAAAGGCTGTTTTGACATTACCCGGGACATGGATGTAGCCAGTGCGCAACCCAGCTGACATGACTTTGGAGGGGGAACCGATCAGAACAGTGTTCTCTGGCACCAGCTCAAGAAAGCTCTTCTGCTTGCGGGAAATGAAGGGCGTATAGGGATCGTCCTCAATAACCGTGAGGTTGTGCTTTTCGATCACAGTTGCCAGTCTCTGGCGCTCGGCATTACTCAGCGTATGAGTTGTCGGGTTCTGTGCGTTTGGTATCAAAAAGACGCCACGGATGTCATGCTTAGTGCAAGCCTCCTCCAATGCATCAGCAGACATAGCCCCCATATGCCCGTTCTCATCCCGTTCGGCTTCAATGGGTACAATTTGTAGGCCCAGAGCCGGGAGCACAGACAGAATAGGCGGATAGATCATCTCATCTACAGCAACGACATCACCACGGTTGAACATGGCTAACATGGCGATCTGAATGCCATGTTGTGCCCCACATGTAACGAGTGTCTGGTTGGCATTCGCAGGCGCGCCATAGAACTCTGAGAGAAACTGCGCGCCTATCTCCCGATGATAGAACGTCCCCTCAGACGGACCGTATTCATTCAGTGAGTTGACCAGAGGGTCATTGCTCAATTGCTTGAGTATTTGGCCAAGATCCGGGTTGAGGTGTGCCAGACCCAAGTTGCGAGCTAAATCATAGCTCTGAATGCCTTCTGTATTTGGCATCAGCATCAGTGGTGAATGCACATTTGCTGTCTTGGCAATGAATGTGCCCCTGCCCGTTTCTCCACGCACCAGTTTTCTACGCTCAGCCTCGGCATAAGCCCGCGTGATTGTACCAAGCGTTACTCCAAGCTGATAGGCGAGCTCGCGCTGAGGCGGAAGCTTGTCACCTTCCACAAGGCGGCCAGTTTGGATGTCTTGTTCCAAAGCCGTTGCAATACTTAGGTATTTTGGGCTTGAGAGCTTGTTTGGGTCAGGCTTCCACATTGTATTCATAACAATAAAGAGATTGATAGATACGATCGATACAATAATTTAGCACATCGTGTAGATTGTATCAATTGACTGGAATAACAATATGGATTGGGCAACGCTCAGCGCATTCGCGATTTTTGTAGCCATTATGACCGGCACTCCGGGGCCGGGAAACCTCACCTTCATGGCGATTGGTGCCAGCGCGGGTTATCGCACTGCCTTTCCGGTTATCATAGCGGCAGAGCTGGGCAGCCTCCTGCTCAACCTCTGTGTGGCTTTCGGACTGGGGCAATTAATGGCGCGCGGGGGGCTGATGGTCAATGCCTTCAAATTTGCCTCGATGGCCTACATGACATACCTAGCCTGGCGCATTGTGCAGCTGAACATCAAGCCAAAGGGCGAAGTTAGCTTGCCGACATTTTGGGAAGGTTTGCTCATTCATCCACTTAGCCCCAAAACCTGGGCAATGAGCCTGGTGGCGTTTACCAGCTTCTTCGCGGCCAATGGTATGGGACTTTATGAGAATGCGGCGATCCTGACAGCTGGCTTTTTGATCGGCGGAATGATCTCTCACAGTGTGTGGGCAATGGTTGGGGTTTCAATTCTTAAGGTGATTGGCGAAGGCGCTTTGATGCGCGGCATCACAATAGCTATGGCAGTCGCGATGCTTGCAGCAACTGCATGGTCCTTGCTGCTCTAATGTTTTCACTGGTGGCGCGAGGCAAGCGCTGCCAGTGTTCCTTCCAATATACGTTCCACTTTAGGGCGGTCTGCCCGCTCCATGATGCCGATAATAGGTGCCTGCGTTTTACCCTCGTGATCCAGAATAGTCGCACCGCGGGCAAACTCTCCACCTGTTTCAACGAGTACGCCGCAAACAATGGTTCGGGCTATGACCTCAGAGTCCAACAGGGCAGCAGCGGCCAATGGATCAGGCAGGATGAGAAGGTCTTCGTGGTACCACGTCTTGCCACGCTCTCGCATGAACGTACACATATGCTCTGCAAACTTGGCTGGGATCGTATCTCCCAAACGCTCAAATATACCATCGACCACATCCCCCGGGAGGGCATCATGGAGGCTTGGTTCCCATGGAATGAGCGTTGTGTTGATCGCCTGCGAAAACACTGCTTTTGCCGCTTCCGGGTCGCAGAGGATGTTGAACTCAGCGGCAGGCGTAACGTTGCCGCGTCCATGGCAGGTTCCACCCATAGACCAGATGCGATCAACTCCTTCGACCAGATCCGGCTCCTCGCGCAAAACTTCTGCCAGATTTGTGAGTGGTCCAATGGTCAAGATCTGAAGTTTTGGCCCACCGAGTGCAGCTTTGCGCAGAACATCCCGGAGAGCATTGTGTGCTGTCTCACCTGAATGCCTCAGGAGGTGCTGGGGGCGTTCCACTCCGCCTAATCCGTCTGGTCCATGAACATAAACCGCATCGATACGCTCACCAGAAATTGGATCAGATGCACCTTTATGGACCGGAATATCTGCATTGCAGATGGCGAGCGTGTCCAGAATATTCTTTGTTGCCTGCTCCAGATCGACATTGCCAAATGTGGTCGTGATGAAATCTATCTTCTTGCCTGAGCCAATGAGCATCATGACCGCGATGGCGTCGTCAACACCGCCATCCGTGTCCACTGCAAAAACAAAATTATCCGGCACGTCATTCTCCTGGCACGCCTTTTTGGCAGTGCGTATCCGTCAATCAAAGCCAGTTTCAGCATTTTGCGTTGGTGAGCAAGCCCTCGTTTCCTCAGGTCTTCAGGCCACCTTGCCGTTATCCATATAGGGCGGAAGATACCACGAAGGGTTATTCAAATGATTTAACTGCACATTTGCCAAATTCAGCCGTCTTGCAACATCCCCCTAGGGGGATAAAAGCGAGATATGACTGAAAAGCACACACACCAGTCCCATCCGGGAATTGTTAATCGCCTTAAACGCGCTGATGGGCACCTCAAATCCATTATTGGTATGATTGAAGATGGTCGCCCGTGCGTGGAAATAGCCCAGCAACTTCATGCGGTTGAGAAGGCTGTCATGCAGGCAAAGAAGACCCTGATCTACGATCATCTGGACCACTGCCTTGATGACACGGTCAACAATCCGGATGCAAATTCCGAACAGACGATTGAAGAGTTCAAAGCAATCTCCCGTTACCTCTAGGGGGATATAGTCAACTCAAGAAAACAAGAAGCCAAAGGAGTTTCCGCGTGCTGTCCGTACTCGCGAACCGAACCTATCGCCACCTGTTTCTTGCTCAAGTCATTGCCTTGTTTGGTACTGGCCTTGCCACTGTCGCCCTAAGTCTTCTGGCATTTAACATCGCCGGAGAAGACGCCGGTTCAGTGCTTGGAACTGCCTTTGCGATCAAGATGATTGCCTATGTTGGGCTGGCCCCGATTGCAGCTGCGTTTGTTGAACGGTTGCCGCGACGTGCTGTGCTGGTGGGGCTGGATCTCATCCGTGCAGTCGTTGCTCTTGCCCTGCCGTTTGTAACTGAGATCTGGCAGATCTATCTGCTTATCTTTGTGCTGCAGTCCGCTTCCGCTGCCTTCACGCCCGCATTTCAAGCCGTCATTCCTGATGTGCTGCCGGAGGAGAAAGACTACACCAACGCTCTATCCTTGAGCCGCCTTGCTTATGATCTAGAAAATCTGCTCAGCCCGACGATTGCGGCTGGCTTGCTGTTGGTGATCAATTTTCATGGTCTGTTTAGTGGCACGGTGATCGGTTTCCTTGCTTCTGCAGCTCTCGTTGTTTCGGTGACTTTGCCAAAGCTCAAACCGGCCAAAAACCAGCGCACCATCAAGCGCATGACGCAAGGCACCCGCATTTACCTCAGCACCCCTCGCTTGCGCGGAATGTTGGCTGTTTATCTGGCTGTTGCGGCAGGTGGATCTATGGTGATTGTGAACACCGTGGTGATTGTACAAGGCACGTTTGGCCTGCAAGCTGATGACGTTGCCATTGCTCTAGCCTGTTTTGGTGCTGGCTCCATGATTACAGCGCTCAGCCTTCCTAAAGTTCTGGAGCGTTTTAAAGACAGAAGCGTCATGATCTTGGGCGCCAGTGTCATGGCCGTTTGCCTCAGCTTCGGATTTATGTTGAGCAGCTTTACGCAGTTGCTTCCGCTCTGGTTCCTGATGGGCCTTGGCTATTCTGCAGCACAAACACCCTCTGGCCGGGTTTTACGACGCTCTGCGAGAGGTGGAGATCTTCCGTCAGTGTTTGCAAGCCAGTTTGCGCTCAGCCATATATGCTGGCTGATTGGTTATCCAATGGCTGGCTGGGTTGGCGCTCGTCTGGGCATTCCGGTCAGCTTTCTCTTCATGGCGGTATTGGCGTGGATCAGTGTTTTCGCAGCAATGCTGCTGTGGCCGAGCAAGGATGCAAAGAAGTTGCGGCATTCCCACGAGGACCTGCCAGACAATGATCCACATTGGTCAAAGGGCGTCGACAAAGTAGGCAAGAGCCACGTGCATGAGTTCAAGATTGACGACCTACACACACGATGGCCTAGCAGCCTATAAAGCAGCTGTTGCTCAGAGACGGCCCAGCCGCATTGCGATGGGCCAACTGATCTTGCGGGGTTGCTGTAGATCTCCCCAAAGGCTGGTCAGCTCTTTTGCAAAGCTTTCCATCAGGCTTTGCTTGCCAGCCTTTGCTGCTACTTTGACAGAGGACCAAGTGCGCACGTAACCGAGGAAGTGCTCCAGCGTCCAATCCCGCTCAATAGACATCTCCGGATACTCCAGCTCCTGAAAGGGGAAATCAAAACTGGCGTATCCGTTGTCAACGTGCTGGCGCTCTGGTGGCCAATAAGGACCAATTTCATCGTAATAGAACTGGTGAAAGCGGGCGTTGCATTCGGCATCATTGATGGAGAGAACACCATAGCTGACGAGTGCGAGCACACAATCTGTCGCAGCAATACGCCTGACTTCCTCATAAAAGCTGGCCAGGTCAAACCAATGTGCAGCCTGTGCAGCGACGATCAGATTGAGGCTCGTGTCTTCAGCTGAGCAGTGCTCTGCTGGTTCCACTGCAAAGCGAATGTTTGGAACAGGTGCTGCGTTTTCGATTTGAGAGGCACTGACATCTGTGGCAAGCACTTGCCTGAAGTGCTTGGCGATCATGCTACTGAACTGACCATTCCCGCAGCCAACATCCAAAGCCAGATTGTGCTGCTGGCATTGTGAGGCCAAAAACTCAACAAGCTCGTCAGGATAGGTTGGGCGATACTTTGCGTAACTCTCTCCAGCATTCTGGAAATGTGATGCAGCCAGATTGTCCTGAGTCATGTGCCAGCCTCCCCTATTTACGGCGGGAGACTAACAAAAAACGCGGCCCCAGCAAGGGACCGCGTTCTAAAACTTTTGCCTGTCTGAAAGATTAGTTCAGAGGAGACAGGACGATTTCTACGCGGCGGTTCTGCGCGCGGCCAGCTTCAGTTGCGTTGGACGCGATCGGGCTGGTCAGGCCGTAACCTGCTGCGGAGATGCGTGCACCGTTTACACCCTGATTATACAGGTAGTTGCTGACGGAGTCTGCACGGCGCTGAGAGAGCTGCAGGTTGAACTGAGCGGAACCGGTGCTGTCGGTGTGGCCGTAAACGTTCAGTCGAGTCTGCTGGAACTCTTTCGCCACCAGAGCAACACTGTTGAGGACCTGCATTGCGCGGGAAGACAGAGATGCCTGACCAACAGCAAAAGTCACATCGTTTGGCATGTTCAGCACGATCTGGTTGCCGTTACGGGTTACGGAAACACCAGAGGACTGAAGCTGCTGACGAAGCTGAGCTTCCTGACGGTCCATATAGTTACCGATACCGCCGCCGATCAGACCACCTGCAGCTGCACCAACGAGTGCACCTTCAACACGAGCACTTTTACCGCCAGCGATTGCGCCGATGATTGCGCCAGTGGCTGCACCAAGGCCTGCACCGCCTGCAGTTTTGGAAACGCGGGACTCACCCGTGTATGGATTGGTTGTCGTACATGCTGCAACGGAAAGGCCGAGAACAATAGCAAACGCGGCGTGCATCAGTTTTTTCATTTAAAATTCTCACATCGTAATTTTTGGGGGACAGATGAATCACAATGAATCTGTCTCCCTATCGAACATTAACCCTATCAAAAGCCACTGAGCGCCTAATACAAGTGCCCAATAGGAGTGTGTCCTTGAATTCCACCGGATTTGTCGCTGAAAACAGCCATTTTCTTTGGTTTGTGATGGCAGTCACACAAATCATCACTGAATTAAACAAAGCCTTTTGACACTCTAAAATTTGCCACAATTTCCGCAAGGCAATTTAAAGCATGCTGTTTAACGCCGTTTTTTCCTAAAAGATGAACACTGAAGGAAGCCCAAAAACAAATAAGAAGGTGGGGTTCCATGAAAACGGTGCTTGTCCTTGCATTCAGCATTCTCAGCATGACGTGGTCATTTGCTCAAAGCCCAAATGCAGATGACCAACTGCTTTTTGCCCCTGACCAACCAGCACCGCCTGAGCAGCCCTGCATCACTCTCAGTAATAAGAAGATCCTTTGCGGAAAAGCTGATGATGCCGGAAGCCAGCTTCTTAGCGTGTTCAAGGGCGTGCAGTATGGGCAAGCGACCCGATGGCAGCCTTCCAGTGTGTTTGATGAGTATGAGCCCAACGGCTACGAGGCATTGCAGTACGGCGCTCGTTGCCCGCAACCGATTTGGAATCCCAAAGATCAGCTGCGTGGTGAAGAAGACTGCCTCTATATGAATATCTGGGCACCGGCTGACGCTATCAAGAACCTCAGCAAACTGCCTGTCATGGTGTTTTTCCATGGTGGTGGTTTTATGGCTGGAGGAGCAGACAAGGCCTATCACGCTGCTAATAAAGAGATCATTGAGCTTTATTCCGGCAAGTCTTTTGCTGCTGATCAGAACATTGTGCTCGTAACCGTCAACTTCCGCCTTGGCATTCTCGGCACTCTTGCGACTGACGGGATCACCGGACAAGAGCCTTCCAACGGTGGCAATTACGGCTTGCAGGATCAGCAGACTGCACTGAAGTGGGTGCAGAAGCATATTTCATCATTTGGCGGAGATCCTGAGCAGGTCACGATCTATGGTGTGAGTTCCGGCGCGATGGCTGTTGGCCTGCATATGTTCAGCGCTGATAGCTCTCAGGATCTGTTCCGCGCAGGCATCATGCAAAGCAGCGCATCTGCCTATAAGTATCGCAACAAAGAGGGAGGGCGTGACCTCTTCTACTTCTATCTAAAATGCCTGAGAGCTGTCATTCGCAATCCAGACTCGGATGAATGTGCATTAACAGCACAGCTTGATGATCTTGAGAAAGCGAATACGCGACAAATTCTTCTGGCTCAGGCTTTGCTTCAGGATACGCTCTTCAAAAAAGGAGTGTTCCTGAGCGCCCTGCCTGGCAGCATAGCCTTTTCCCCCATCATCGATGGCAGTTTCCTAAAAGAGCAGCCCAATGTGCAGATGGAAAAGGGTAATGAAAAGCCCTTGATGTTGGGCTTTAACAAGAACGAAGGCGTTCTGTTCGCGAACACCATTGACGCGACCGGGAAGCTAAACGCTGTAACTTTCAATGGGATATTGGGTCGGGATTACGAAAACCCAATGTTGATTGTAGGCCGTACTGGATATGGTGCACAAACTCCTGCTGCATATGGCTTGCGCCCAAAGACACCGGCCACGGCTCTTTCCAACCTGATTGGGAACTCAGTGCTCACCTGCCCTACTATGTCCGCCAACAGCGAGCGGGAAAAGCCGAGCGATAACACGTGGCTCTATTTCTTTGCGCAGACATCTGTCGAGAATATGGAAAAACCGCCTACAAACCCGAAGGTGAATAATGTTTGCGGCCCACACAACCAGTGGGACAACGCCTGCCATGCTTCGGAATTGCCGTTCGTGTTCAACACTATGCCACCGGACGCGACACAAGAAGACAAAGACCTTGCTGTGAAGATGAACGCGCTTTGGGCGCAATTTGCAAAGACACCCACAGAGGGACCATCCAAAGACTGGAAATTGTGGAGCTGGCCGAAAATCGGCAACCCATCAAACTTCAATGTCCTGCAGGGTGCGAACATCGAAACAACCTATGAGGATCTCTTTGAGCAATCCGATTGCGCGTTCTGGCTTGGGGAAGTTATTGAAAGGAATGCAAATACCATTCTTATTCCCAAGCAGATACCTGAGGAATGATCCAGTCTTTTCAAGGAACTAGGGAAAAGAACTGGCGAAGCAGATGATCTCAACTATCTCACTAAGGAGCCTTAAGAAGAGATGGTACAGACGAGTGGATTTGAACCACCGACCTTCGGAGCCACAATCCGACGCTCTAACCAACTGAGCTACGTCTGCTTGCCAGTGGCGCGGAACATAGGTACAATTTTTGAGGTTGGCAAGTCCCTTGGAACATCAAAATGAAAAAAGTCCACAACACTGATAAAAAACCGCTCGTTACACACTCTAACTAGGTGGTTTCACTCTGTTTTTCAGAGGCTTAAACGCAAAATCCTCCCGTATGAGTTGCAAATTGCTGTGCAATCCAATCGGGAGGATATGTACGTTCTTGAAAAAATTTAGCCGGAATTATGCCAGCTTCATATCTTTCATAGATTTGTCGAAAGCTTCTTTTGCAGGCTGAGACATCGTGGTTGCAAGTTTCGTTGCAGTTTCCTGCATCTCTCTCACCTGTTGGCTCATCGCATCATACTGTTTGCGGCTGTAAGAAGACTGAAGCTCGATTGCTTCAGACAAGCTCTTCACACCGAACATGTCGCGAATATGAGAGAATGCAGCTTCGGAATTGTCTTTCGCTGCATCGACAGCTTTCAGATTGATTTCCATGAAGCTGTCACGTGTCACTTCCATGCTCTCTTCAAGCATTGCAGATGCTTCTTCAGAAGCAGACTTCACTTTGGCATAACCTTCACGCGCCTGATCAACGCTCTTTTCGGTCATTTCCTGAATAAATGCAGGCACTTCCATCTTGTTCATTGCAAACACCTCATTCTCTATAGACTTGGCGGCTTTTGGAGCAGCCTGTTCAGTTTTCTTCTCGGATTTAGCAGTATCAATTTTCGCAGTAGTCATTTGGATTGCTCCTTATCGTCTTGGGAGAAACATAAAGGATCAAGAGGGAGAGAACTGTCTCCCCTTAGGTCAACTTGAGATTAATATAGGAGCTATTTTGTGCATTGCAACATTATTTTGCGGCGCAACAATATCGATCGTGCTTAAGCTGCTGAAACGAAGAAGAAAACTTTTTTATTCTGGTGGTGCAAATCGTGAATTTGCAGCGGTGGGTTTCAATGGCACCTCTCGAACGAGGCGCCAATACGCTTCATTCCACTGTTAAGTGGGGCAGGACTCAGCCCCCTTAAAACCAGGGTTCCTCAAAAGTCTCATGCTTTCTTTGCTGCGTCTTTTACAGCGCGGGAGGCCTTTTCACCCATCTCACGCATTTGTGCTCCACTTTGCTCCATCTGCTTGTGCAAGTACTCTTGCTGCAAGCCTACGAGCTCTTCCATATCGCGCGCCTGAAACATGCGCTGCGCTAATTCAAAAGCGGAATTCACATTTTGCTCAGCAAATGAAAGGGCCTGACGATGCATGTCTGAGGAATCCACATGCATTGTGCTTGATGCATCTTCCATGCTGCTCACCGCATTTTCGGTTGCATCCATGAAATTATCAAAAGCCTTGCGTGCCTGATCAATGCTTCGATCAGCAAATTCACGCATTTGATCCGAAACTTCAAAAGGAACTTTTGTATCTGCCATGCTCAAGCCTCCACCATTGTTGATTAAGGTTTCATTCGCACTGTGGAAAGGGCCTATTCCCTCCCCTATTTGCAACTCGTTTACTCTGATGTGGCAATGCTATACTTAACCATAGGGAAAGAAAATAGGAGCTTAAACGAGCAGTGCAGTTTACGGTACTTTAAGTATACAGGAATTGTGGGGTGAATAATTGGGTGGCTTGTATCTATTGGAATTGACAGATGCGAAGTTCGGCGCTCATTTGTTAAACTCTAAGCCTTTATCAGGATTTAGCTTTTGAAAATGCCGGTGGGTGGGTTGCCATAAATGGCAGGCTCTGGTTTTTCAAAGCTTACAGATAAAGTAGAGTGGGGCTATAATTGGGAAAATACACCCCTGATAAATTGAGGCAGGTTTCTTTAGTAAGCTTACAGCAAAACTGCTGAAGTCGCTTACATGCCCGTTTCAAACCGGATATCATTTGATTGCACCGCCAATTTTGAGTCTTGGTGCCTGTGAAAGAGAGTAGATTGCGTTTCTCAACCAACCCCTTCTTGGGAAACCTTCAGAGTAGGGACCGAGCTCGTGGCTGACTTTGTCTTCAAACGCCGACAACGGCCGATCCGCTTCACTTGGGAGCTGGACCGAAACGGCTGTTTTCGTAGCTTCTCGAAGGAGTTCGCCGAGCTATTAGGCCCACAGGATGCCGCTCTGATCGGCCTCCCCTTCGATGCTGTCCGCAAAAAGATGAGGATTGGTAAGGTCCCGGCGATTTCGAAGGCGATTAAAAAACAACGTGCCGTCAGCGGTGCAACACTACTTTGGCCCGCCTGCAATTCCAATAAGGTTGTTCCTCTCGATTTATCTGCTCAGCCAGTAGAAACAAAATCAGGTGAGTATGATGGCTTGCGCGGATTTGGGGTTATCCGCAGCGTCGATGCAAAGAAATCTGATGAACCTGTTGATCCGCTTGCAGTCCTGATCAAATTACGTGCCTCTTTGAAAGAGGAAAGCGAAGGCGCTGAAGCTACCTCTGAATCGGCAAAGACAGAATCTCCGGTCAGTGAACCTGATGTAGGGCTGACGCTTGAGCACGATCAGCCTGAACGATTTGTGCAGGGAGACGCCGCACCAATCGAAGCACTTTCCGAGGCTGAGACACATCAGGTAACGGAAATTGTTGAGGCACCGCTGGTTGATGGCATTACAGCCCCAGGTTTCTTACAGAGTGAACCTGAGATTCCAGAGTTGATCGTTGATTTCAGGGAGGATGCAGAGGAAGAAGAGCAAGAAGTCGTTGAGAGTGCCGAACATCCTGAGCCGGAAACCTCTTCTGAGACTGCTCCGGTTGAAGAGGTGGTAGTCACGGCTACTCTTGAACCTGAAACAGACACTGGAGCTGATATCAACCTTCCTCCAGAACCGAATCTACCTGCATCAGACACGCAGTCAGGTGAAAATGGACTGCACTTTCTTCATGACGAAGAAGCAATTGCTATTGAGGAGAATGAGGGGTTCCTTCAGCTGACGGATGCTGATGTCCTTCGCGATCCGACAGACCCTCTTGAGATTGCCGCTCCCGTTGTGGTCGAAGCGCAGCCAGAGGATATTTCTGAGCCAGAAATAGTTGATCAGGCCGAGTCTGCTCCGGAAGCTGCTGAGCAAGTGCCTGCAGTTTCTGATCTACAGGCTTTTGAAGAGGATCTTACTGAGATTGAGGATGCCCCTCCAGAGGCAGCAGAACAGGTGAGCGCAGCTCCGCCAATTCCGGAGCCTACCAGTAAAGACGATTTTGAACGCGCCATAGCAAACTTGCCGGATGCGCCACAAAAGAAAGTCAGAACTGGTCCACGCAGCCTTGCGGAATTGACCAACAGCATTGTTCGGCTGGTAGATATGCATCCTGTTCCAAGAGAGAATGTTGGACTTTCCAAACCAGAGCGAGATGCCTTCGACAAGATTGCGCGGGCATTGGGTGCTGAGAAGAAAGATGAGCAAGCTGCTGTTCCGGCACAAGCTGAAACCGCAAAAATAGTTCCTGCTACACCCGAAGAGACAGCAGCTCTCGCGGTAGCTGAAACTGATGTTGTGGAGACGGAATTCCACGAGGAACCAAAGCCTGCGACTGCGGCTAAAACTGACAACATTATTCCGTTACCTGCAGAATCAGCGGCACGTGATGAAACCGTTGAGGTTGAAGCTGAGCCAAAGCAGGACAACGTAACCCATGTGGTTCTGCCACGCGTTCCACCAGATATTGAAGAAGCTGCTGAACGCGCTCGCGAAAAGACTGGACGTATTCCAGACAAACCGATTGTAGCGCCGATCGATCCGCGCCTTCTGGATCGACTTCCGATTGGGGTTGCCGTTGTTCGCGACCGCGATGTTGTTTATGCAAACGACACCCTGCTGGAGCTGCTTGGTTACGAGCGCTTTGAAGGATTGAATGAAGCAGGAGGCCTTGAGGCAATCTTTGCAGAACCGGAAGAGTGCCCTACTCCGAGCTCTCAAACTGTAGACCGTATAGTACACGTACGGCTCGCAGAAGGTGGTGTGCTTTCCGTTGATGCGCGTATGCATGCTGTGCCTTGGAATGGTGCGCAAGCGCTCATGATCTCTGTGGTGGAGAAGATGCAGGGTGAAGCAGATGCACCTGCAGCTTCGGCTCACGTTCAGGCTCCGACTGGCTCCGAAACTCTAGTCAAACATTTGCACACACGCATTGAAGAGCTGGAATCTGTTCTCGCAACTGCGACAGATGGCGTTCTTGTGATGGATCAGCGCGGTATCATCCGCAGTGCAAATCAATCGGCGGAAGCTTTGTTTAATGTCGGCGAAGATGATCTTTTGGGTGCTCCATTTACGACATTCCTTGCAGATGAGAGCCACATTGCAGCGCTGGATTATCTGGATGGATTGGTCGCCAATGGCGTTTCCAGTGTGCTCAATGACGGGCGTGAGGTCATTTGCCAAACACTGGACGGCGATATCTTCCCAACTTTCCTAAGCATGGGGCGTGTCAGCCACGCAAACGAGCAACTTTTCTGTGCTGTGTTGCGCGATATCACGCAGTTCAAGCGAGCTGAAGAAGAGTTGGTGAGTGCCCGGTACAAGGCGGAGAAAGCCAACACTCACAAGTCTGAGTATCTGACTAAAATCAGCCATGAAATCCGCACGCCGCTGAATGCGGTGATCGGGTTCTCAGAAGTGATGCAGGAAGAGCGTTTTGGTGAGCTTGGGAATGTGCGTTACAAAGAGTATGCCCGCGATATCCATCGCTCCTGCTCCCATATGCTGACACTGATCAACGACCTGCTTGATCTGGCCAGGATTGAAGCTGGCAAGATGGATCTGGCGTTTGAAGCTGTTTCTGCAGCCGACATCATCAATGAATGCGTGGCACTGCTGCAACCTCAGGCGAATGACCAGCGCGTAATTATTCGCGCCAGTACGCCTCTGTCTGTTCCAAAGATTGTGGCGGATCCGAAAACGCTGCGCCAGATCACGCTGAATCTGTTGTCCAATGCCATCAAGTTCAATCGGTCCGGCGGTCAGGTGATTATCTCGCTTGTGCTTGATCCGAATGGTGAAGTGCGCTTGCGCGTTCGGGATACTGGCCACGGTATGTCGAAGGCTGATCTTGAAGCTGCGCTTCAACCGTTCCGCCGCCTTAATGCCTCTTCTTCAACAGAAGGGTCTGGTCTTGGTCTTCCATTAACCAAAGCCCTCGTGGAAGCGAACCGTGCTTCGTTTTCAATAAATTCTGAAGAGGATGAGGGTACGCTGGCAGAAGTCACTTTCCCACCGCAGCGAGTTCTCGCCGAATAACGCGCTCCTGTGGTAGCCTGACCATCGCAGGAGATTTGCATGCTCACACTGGCTGCTTTGGAAGATGCATCGCAGGAACTGCGGCGCCGTATGGCGCCGACAGCGCTTTACAGCTGGCCCTTGCTAAATGACGCCTTGGACTGTGAGGTTTTCATCAAGCACGAGAACCATGCGCCTACCGGATCGTTCAAGGCCCGATGCGCCTTGCTTTATCTCCTACGCCAATCACAACGGCATGTCAGCTCCACGAGCTTTGTTGCAGCCACACGCGGTAACTTTGGGTTGGGTATGGCGTGGGCAGCAAAGATGTTGCACCAACGAGCAGCAATTGTTGTTCCTCAAGGCACTTCCAAAGAAACGACATCGGCCATCCAAAGCTACGGTGCATTTTTGATAGAGCACGGCAAAGACTTTGAAGAAGCCCATACGTTCGCCTGCCAGATGGCCGAGGATTCTAAGCAGGTGCTCTCCCCCGGTTTTGATTATGACCTTGTTCTTGGAGCCGCGACTTACGCGCTTGAAATCTTCCGTGCGATTAAGGATCTGGATGCCATCTATGTGCCTGTTGGTTTAGGCACTGGCATATGCGGACTAATTTCTGTGCGTGACCTCTTTGGCCTGAAGACGAAGATCATCGGCGTGGTCGCGGAAAAGGCGGACGGGTGCGCACGCTCTATTGAAGCTGGTGAATATACACTCACGTCGTCAGCCAATACCTTTGCTGAAGGGATTTGTGTGCGGGGGCCTGCCCGGGAAGCTTTTGCCTTAATCAGATCAGGCGCTGAGCGCATTATTCGTGTCAGCGAGGATGAGATTGCAGAAGCAATCCGCCTGCTCTATCGCACAACACACAATGCGTGCGAAGGTGCTGCAGCAGCTGGCCTGGCAGGTCTTTCAAAAGAACGTGCCAATCTGCAAGACAAAAAGGCTTCTTTCATCCTTTGCGGGCAAAACATGAACCGCATCTGGATGGCACGAGTGCTGCAAGGAGACACTCCAACTCCTTAAAATTGGAATCGTTTCTGCATATGAATGCAGGTACTGCACTCCCTCCAGACCCGTTTGTTTTCAACAACTCTGAGTTTTTCAGTAAACTTTCCCGTGAGGTTGACATAAGCCGCAATTGAAAATCATTCGCAATTGCAGATGGATAGCGCCTTAAAAGCTGAATTTTACAGTTTAGAATAGTTCTACCCCATTGTTTTCACGCAGTTTATTAGTTGACAGAGAAAGTCAAGTTTCCGATATAACGGCAAATGACAAGCGTTTGCAGACGCGTACAAGATCACTCAGGAGATGTTCCGATGAAGTCGTTGTTTAAGGGAATTGGGCTAACAGCAGCTGGTTTTGCACTTGGTACAACCGGTATGGTCGCATCAGCTCAGGCAGAAGGCGAAGTGAATATCTATTCTTACCGCCAGCCAGAATTGATCAAGCCACTTCTCGATGCATTCACTGCTGAGACCGGCGTCAAAGCAAACGTTGTTTTCGCTAAGAAAGGTCTTGGTGAGCGTATGAAGGCTGAGGGCAAGAACTCTCCAGCTGACGTTCTTCTTTCTGTAGACATTGGCCGTTTGCAGGGTGCTAAAGACCTCGGTGTAACCCAGCCAGTCGTTAGCGACGTCATCAATGGCAACATTCCAGCAAACTTGCGCGACTCTGAAGGCCACTGGTTCGGTCTGACAACTCGCGCCCGTGTCATCTATGCTTCCAAAGATCGTGTTGCTCAAGACAGCATCACCTATGAAGAGCTTGCTGATCCAAAATGGAAAGGCCGTCTCTGCACCCGCTCTGGTCAACACGTTTATTCCATCGGTCTGATCGCTTCCATGATTGCTCACAAGGGCGAAGCTGAGACACAGAAGTGGCTGGAAGCTGTTCGTGATAATCTCGCTCGTAAGCCAACCGGCAATGACCGCGCACAGGTTAAGTCCATCTTCGCTGGCGAATGCGACATCTCATTGGGCAACACCTATTACATGGGTAAAATGCAGACCAACGAGAAAGATCCTGAACAGAAGGATTGGGCAGCGTCAGTTCGCATTCTCTTCCCGAACACCGAAGGTCGTGGCACTCACGTGAACATCTCCGGCATGGTTCTGGCGAAGAATGCTCCGAATAAAGACAACGCTGTAAAGCTGATGGAATTCCTCGCTTCCGATGAAGCGCAGGCTATCTATGCCGCACAGAACTTCGAGTATCCAGTAGAGCCTGGCATCGCACCATCTGAACTGGTTGCGTCCTGGGGTTCCTTCAAAGCTGATGAAGTTCCTCTCAACGAGATTGCTGCTCAACGCGCAAAAGCTAGTGAGCTGGTTGATATCGTTGGCTTTGATAACGGTCCATCCAGCTAAGTTCCAACAGGTAAATTGAGTTGAAGCCATTCCATGACATCCAGACACGGACATAGTGGATCGCCACAATACAGAACCGCCGCCCCCTCTTCTCGAGGGGAGCGGCTTCTTGCGTTTGGGACCTACTTTCTGACCGGCCTCGTTGTGATGCCGGTTCTTGCAATTGTAATTATGGCTATGGGGTCTTCGGGCAACCTTTGGCCGCACCTTGTCTCAACAATTCTGCCGCGTTCAATTGCCACCACATTCCAGCTGATGGTCGGTGTTGGTGTAATCGTGTTTGTCGTCGGGGTCAGCACAGCATGGTTAGTTACCATGTGCCGTTTTCCCGGGCGGCGCTGGTTTGATCTAGCACTGCTGTTGCCGTTTGCAGTCCCGACCTACATTATCGCGTTTTCTTATGTCGAACTGCTGGACTACACCGGTCCGGTGCAAGGTCTGATACGCGATATCTTTGGTTTCAAGACCTCTCGTGACTACTGGTTCCCTGAGATCCGCTCTCTTGGTGGTGCCATGTTTGTTATGGGTTTTGTGCTCTACCCATATGTTTATCTGAGTGCGCGCGCCTCATTCCTTATTCAGTCAGCTTGCGCTCTGGATGTGTCCCGTACCCTCGGCGCCGGTCCATTTCGCTTGTTCTGGAAGGTTGCTTTACCGCTGGCTCGGCCTGCTATTGTGGTTGGTGTGACGCTTGCTCTGATGGAGTGCCTGAACGACATTGGAGCAGTATCCTTTTTCGGTGTGCAGACGCTCACCTTCTCTGTTTATGACACTTGGCTCAATCGTTCTAATCTGACGGGAGCAGCTCAGATCGCAACAATCATGCTGGTGTTTGTGCTGGCGTTGATGTTCATCGAGTATTATGGCCGTCGCAAGCAGCGCTTTCACCAGACAACGGGTACCTATCGCGCTTTGCCGAGCTACGAACTGAGAGGCTGGCGAGGCTGGGTTGCTGTGGCTGTCTGTGCGCTGCCTATCATTCTGGGCTTTGTCTTTCCGTCATTGTTGCTCCTGAGCCGTGCAAGCCGCCGTGTGGAAGATCTGTTTGAACCTGCCCTTTGGGCTGCTGCTGGCAACACTCTTTGGCTGGCTGCTGTGGCCGCTGCTGTTTCTATCGGCATCAGCCTGACCCTTGCCTATCGTCACCGCCTGTTCCCAAGCAGAGTAACCACGACACTGGGCCGGGTGGCCTCAATTGGCTACGCTGTTCCTGGCACCATTTTGGCCGTTGGTATTCTGTTCCCCGTCGCAGCATTGGACAACATGATCTCAGAGGGTTTTGAAGCCCTGTTTGGGTTTGGCACTGGGTTGCTTCTGATTGGATCAGGTACAGCGCTCATCTACGCTTATGTCGTCCGTTTTCTGGCTATGTCATACGGACAGATAGATGGCGGATTTGGCAAAATTACCCCGCACTATGATATGGCGTCTCGGAGCCTGGGACAGACCGCGTGGGGCACCCTTGGCCGCGTTCACATGCCGTTGATGAAGCCAGTCATTCTCTCCGCGACACTACTTTCCTTTGTGGAGTGCATGAAAGAGCTGCCTGCAACGCTGCTTCTGCGTCCGTTTAATTTCGAGACACTTGCAACAACGGTTTACAACGCAGCTTCTCGTGAAGCGTTTGAAGATGCTGCTCTGCCAGCCTTGTGTATCGTGTTGGTGGGCATCATTCCGGTGATTATGCTGGCAAAGACAAGTGCTGATACGTTCCGCGAAAAACGCGGCAACAAGCGCTTTTCCAAGGACACGTCAATGGTGCCTGCTGAGTAAGAACAGAAAGAATTTGCAATAAAAAAGCCGCTGAAAATGTTCAGCGGCTTTTTTGGTATCTGATGCATCTGTATCCGATGTTATCTGGTCGCAGCTGCCAATTTCAGCGCCATTCCGACAAAGACGACAGAGGCAATCCGGTTCATAATTTTCTGAGCAGTTACAGACTTGCTCAAACGATCGCCGATGGCACCTGCTGCGACGGCGACTGAACCAAAGACCAGAATTGCAGAGAGCATGAATACTGCCCCCAACTGTAAGAACTGCGGCATAACAGGACCATAAGCAGGATCAACAAATTGCGGAAAGAACGATAGGAAGAAGATCGCAACCTTTGGGTTGGTGATGTTCATGATCACACCGCGACGATACAAAGGGATCAAAGCAGAATGATCGACTTTATTCTGTTGCACCGGCTCAGGCTTCGCTCTGAAGGCTCCCCATGCAAGATAAAGCAAATATCCAACACCTAGCACCTTGACGAAAGTGAACGCTAACTCGGATGCCTGAAAAATCGCTGATACACCGAGCGCCACAGCCGTCGTGTGAATAATCAAGCCGGTGCAAAGACCAAGCGTCACCGCAATACCCGCAATACGACCACACACTGCAGACTGTGTCAGCACGAAAATATTATCAGGACCAGGTGCCAATGCCAGCAAAACAGTGACAGTGAAAAAACCAGCCAGTACGTCTATTGGGATCAAATAGTACTCCATCCGTTCAGAAAACTGAAGCGCACAATGCCTCAACTTACCAACCAGAGCAAGTTTCTTAGCTTTATGTGAGTGCTAATGTCGCCTCAATTTCAATCTTGAGATCAGGATGGAAGAGCTTTTGAACTTCTACGAGTGAACTCGCAGGACGGTGATCACCATAAGCATTAGCCAGAACTGAGCGCAGCTCTCCTAAAGCTGACAAATCAGTAACAAAGATTGTCACCTTAACAAGGTTCGCGAGGCTAACGCGTTGTTCTTCAGCAATTGCGGAAATTTGAGAGACAATCTCTCTCGCCTGTAGATCTGTTTCCTGCGCCTGAGCCTTGGTTGCAAAGGCAGTCAGGCCTGAGATATGCAATATCCCCTGATGGGCCACAGCATGTACATATGGACCAACTGCCTCAGGAATGCAGAGATAGTTTTTTCTTTGAAGTGGCATCTTGAGAGTTCCGAAATCTATGAACTTGGATCGGCTTCATCCTTGATATCTGTGTTCTTAGAGAACAAAGGGCCAGGCTTCCAAGAATAGTTCTTACGGCGATTATTGTAAAATTGCAGGAGTCGATTTTCCGGATAGATGTATTTGCTAAAGAAGTAATAAATCATCTTGAGCTGAATAAATGGCTTGATGCCGTCAAACCACTGCTTCTTATTATGTCCAACACCATCAATCAGAATGAGCTTGAGATCTCCGTTTGATCGTTTCTGAACACAAATATTCCATGGGCGAATATCCTGACATAATACAGCATCTCGCACCAAATCCCGTCGAAAGATTTTCAAAGCTTGTTTAAAGCGATCAGTTTGAATAAACGATTGATCTTCCTGTAGTATCTTCATCAAAATTTGAGAGGGATGCTCTGTATTTTCGTCAATAATCAGATCGTATTGAGCCTCCCCCTTTGAAGTGGTCCACGCCTATAGTTAGGAAACCGGAGGACCATAGATGGCTATCAAGCGCCCCAAACCTGAAGATATTGTTGTGAAGTTACGGCAGGTTGAAGTTCTGATGGGG